>CAZSNP010000005.1:32090-82694 GCA_964608265.1 uncultured Anaerolineales bacterium
GGTCGCCGTTGCGGTGTGCGTCGCGGTGGAGGTGTGGGTGGCGGTCGCGGTCTGCGTCGCCGTCTTCGTCGGTGTGGCGGTCGCCGTTACGGTGGGCGGCGCCAGGGTAGCGGTCGGCACGACTTCGAGGATTACCGCCGCCGGGAGCTGCGATAACACGAGGGCGGTTTCATTGACGCTGACGGCAACTGCGCGTTCGAGGATCGGCTGGGCGGCTGCCTCAGCGCCGTCATCGCGCAAACGCGTCAGGGCTTCCGCGCCGTTGGTGAGGCTTTGATGAACCTGCTGCGCAACCTGGATACCCAAACCCGGGTCGCTCTGCGCCAGCCCCGGAAGCGACTGGGCGGTCACGGCGGCCTGGGCTTCAAGCGCTTCCAGCGCCTCGGGGAGCGCCTCATAGCGCTGCAACTCAGCCAGCGTTACGATCTCCTGCATCCGTGTTTGGGTGAACTCGGCGTGGAGTTCGGCGCGGCGGCTCGGGCTGACGGTGATGGCTAACTGCACCTGTTCGGCCGTGGTCTTGACCGGATAAAGCGCATCACCGGGCAGGGCGCTGCGGGTTACGCCGGCCATCGCATACGCGCTGCCGACTCCCCACATGACGACGAACATGGCGGCGACCAGGCCCACCCGGAACGTGAGTGGAGTCAGGCCGTTGCGCCAGGCGTCGAAGCGCTCGCGCCACGAGGGGCTGCTCGGGTGAACGGCCTGCCCGGCCGTAACCGGGATGAGGCGCTGGGCATGCACCCGGTCGCGGATGCGGCGCAACAGGCGTACGCGTGAATGGCACAGCGAGCACTCGGCGAGATGCGCGGCGGTGATGCGCGCAGCTTCGGCGGGCAGCCGGCCCATCGCGTAGGCGATCAGTTGCTCCGAGGAAACCGGATGGTCAGCGTCAGTCACGGCCAATCTCAGTGGGTACAGCACCCATCAGCGTTCACCGGAAGAGGCTGGGGAGAAAGACCTTGATCAGCGGAAGACTGGCCTCACAATAGCCACGCCCCAATGAGCCAGCCAGAAAGTGCTGCTGTATCTCAGTGGAGGAGATCGCCCGATTGTAGAGTGCCAGCTCGTCAATAACACCATCAAACGCGTAGCGGATGAATCGGTTGAACCAACCAACGTTCAGCGCGGCCACCGTTGAGTCGAACGCGGCACCATAGGTCACCGAAGCAAACGCCTCTTCCCGTCCGTCAACAAACAGGCGATTCCGATTGAGCGCCCCATCGCGCACACCCACCAAATGGTGCCAGTTGCCATCCGTGAGGATCGTGCTGCCGGTGAGGCCACCCATTGTACCGACTTTGTCTTTGAGCACAAATCCCGCGGTCCGCGTCGTACAGTCAATCCCGAGCCACCACTGCAGCAACGTTGTGCCATCGGTGCGGCCGACGATGACCTCGTTGCTGTCGTTGCAGGCATTGACACTATCGGCTTTCATCCAGACCTCGATAGCAAAGCTGCCAGCAGCCGGCCAGTTGAAGTCGGTCGCCACCGTCGCCGGGATGTCCACGCCGGTGGTGTCACCGTTGAAATCCAGGCCGCCGCCGGCCCGGCCCGGAACGGGCAGCGGGCATTGGCCGGAGCATATACCGTCGTGCAGGCGATACTGGTCGGCAAAGCCAGGGCCGGAGGTCGCTTCATCGAACTTCAGGTAAGCCAACATGTTGGCGGGGCAACCGCTGACATTTGCCACCTTGACCACCGCCGAGTCTGAGTCGCCAGTTGTGCCTCCGCCAGTGTAGGAACAAACCACCGAGGCCGTATTGGTGAAATCCGCTGTGACGGCAGGCGAGTTACACGCGAAGCTTTGGCTCTGCCCCACAGCCAGCGACGGAAAAGTGGTGTTGCAGTTGGGAGATGCCGGGTCGGTGATGATGACGTTGGTCAGGACGACATCGCCCGTGTTGGTCACCGCCAGCGTGAAGGCGGCGGTTGTGCCGCTGACAACGATCTGCGTATCCGGCGTCTTCTCGAGAGTCACGGCCGGGCCGATCACGTCCACTGCCGCGGTATCTGTTGCCACGACCGTCGTGTTCAGCGGTGTCGAGCCCGCCACAACCGCCGTGTTGATGAAATCGCCCGTCACATTGGCCAACGCACAACCGTAGCTCTGGCTTTGTCCGCTGTTGAGCGTCGCAAAGTTGCGGTTGCAGTTGGCAGCCAGGGCATCATTGACGGTGACGTTGGCCAAATTCACGTCACCCGTATTGGTGACGGAGATGGTGAAGTTGGCGGTGGCGCCGCTCAGCAGGGATTGAGCGTCAGGCGATTTGGACAGAGCGATACCGGGATTGACCACATCCACCAGCGCGGTATCGGAGTCACTGACGGTGGTACTGGTGGCGGTGTATACACCGGTCGTTTGGGCCGTATTCGTGAAATCCCCAGTGACATTGGTGCGGGCGCACGTATACGTCTGCGACTGACCCGAGGTGAGCAAGCCGACGTTACGGTTGCAATTGGGCGCCAGTGTATCGGTAACGAGCACCGACGAAAGCGTGACGTTACCGGTATTCGTCAGGGCGATGGTGAAGGTGACGGTGGAACCGGTCAGCACGGTTTGAAGATCGGGCGCTTTGGCGATATCCAGTCCCGGGTTGGCTCCGCCGCCGGGTGCATAGCCGAAGTTTGTGGTCAACTGAACCGCCGTGGGAACGTTCACCAATCGTGGCTCCGGTGGTGTGGTGAGTGTGCGGCCCAACGGCGCGGCTACATCAATCCAGTAGTTGAAGCCCTCTTGAATGGCCGCGCTGCTGTAAACGCCGCTGGCGTTGGTGGTCGCTGTGCCAACCTGAATATCCTGCCCGCCGCCTTCAAACGCTCCGTCGCCGTCATCTCGAAAAAAGGTCAGCACGATGTTGTTCAAACCCGACTCGCCAGCGTTCTGTACGCCGTTCGCGTTGTCGTCTGAAAAGACCGTGCCGGTGAGCCGGGCAGAGTAGTAGACGCGAACGGCTATCCAATCGAGGAACCAATCGCGTTGGGTAACCGTTGGGCCTTCGCCATACGACGTCACCCGCACGATGAAGTTGCCATTGTCAAAGTCGCGCGCCGACCAGGTGCGACCCCACAGGTCACCGGCACCCCCAAGACTATAGGTGGTTTCGGCCGCAGTGAGAACGGGCGTCGTTCGATACACGGTCCATGTGCCGCCGTCGTCAAAGGACAACTCAACATCGTAAACGGCGTTGTCGGCGGAGGCATCAACCCAGCCGTCCAATCGAACCTCGATGCCGGTGATCACGACACCCGACGGCAGGTTCAGACCATAGTTGAAATAGGCGTGCCGATCAAAATAACCGTTGATATTGGAGGCGAAGCCGCCCGCATCGGCATAGGCGTTGGCAGGCGATAACTCAAAGCCGGTGCCAGTCTCGACCGCGTCAGCCGTCGGGCTGACGAAACCGGTATTCGCGGCCAGTGCGGTTGGAACCACCGTGGGGCCAGCGACGATCGCCAGTATCATCGAGGCTGTGACCACAGCCGACACAAGGCGACGGGCAAAGAGTCGAGCGGTGTTCATTGCGTTTTCTCCCATTACCAACCCAGGCCTTCATACTGGGCCAGGATATGCTCGGCTGAGGGGGTAAGGCGAACCAGGTCAATTACAATCTGATCGGCCCGCGCCTTCACAATGGCCTCGTGGAATTCGGCCGCCGCGTTACCGACGACGATAACATCGCTCGCCGCTAACACTTCCTCAATAGAAGCACACATCAACGTAGCCAGATGAGGAATCTCCCGCTCGATAAAGGCGCGATTCGCGCCCGTCAGCCGGGCCAGTGACACGTTCCGATCATAAATCCTGACGTGATAGCCTTTGCCCAACAACATCTCAATCAACTCGACCAGTGGGCTTTCGCGCAAATCATCGGTGCCGGCTTTGAAGCTGAACCCCAGGATGCCGATGCGCTTCAACCCGGTTCGCCGCACCAGTTCAAAGCCCTGACGAATCTGCAAATCGTTGCTGGGCAGCACGGCCTCCAACACGGGCACATGTACATCAAGGTGTTGCGCGTGATAGAGCAGCGCCCGCAGATCTTTGGGCAGGCACGACCCGCCGAACGCAAAGCCGGGCCTCAGATAGTAAGACGACAGGTTGAGTTTCTCATCCAGGCAGAACAAGTCCATGACCTGGTGGCTATCAATGCCGGACCGTTTGCAGATGTTGCCGATCTCGTTGGCAAATGTCACCTTCAGGGCGTGAAAAGCGTTGCTCGCATATTTCACCATCTCCGCCACGCGCAGCGGCGCCACGCGCAGCGGCGCGTCCACGCCAGCGTACAGCTCGGCTGCCCGCTGTGCGCCGCGCTCGTCGAACTGGCCGATGACGGTGAAGGGCGGGTGGTGAAAGTCGTGGAGTGCGGTGCTCTCTCGCAGGAACTCGGGGTTGAAGGCCACGCCGAAATCAATACCAGCCTTCTTCCCGGAAGCAGCCTCCAATAGCGGAATAAGGGTTGTCTCTGTGCTTCCGGGCAGGACGGTGCTCCGAATCACGACCACGTGAAAGCCGGTCTTGCTCGCCAGTGCTTTACCAATATCCTGACAGACTCGTTCTACGTACTTTAGCTCAAGATTGCCGTTGCTACTGCTGGGCGTCCCGACGCAAACCAGTGAGAGATCACTTTGGGCCACGGCATCTTTGGCGCAAGTGGTCGCTTTCAACCGCCCCTGACTCGCCATTGCTTCGACGAGAGCCTCCAGGTCCGATTCAATGACCGGGCTCTTGCCGGAATTGATAAGGTCCACCTTCATCGAACTGACATCCACTCCGATGACGGTATGCCCCAGTGACGCGAAACAAGCGGCTGATACCGATCCGACATAGCCTAAACCAAAGACACTGATGTTCACAAAACTTCTCCTGCATCCTATCTCAGAGGAACCGCCGCAATATCCGATAACCCCACTCACTCACCCTTAAACGCCAGGGAGACGGAACATGCACGTTCCGCCCCAACTCCATCAATTCACCGCCAAACTTCGCCTTGAACTTCCGTGGCCCATAGTCCTCGTCGGGCCGGCCCGCGCCTCCAAAATCGAAACGACTGAAATCGTTCTCCCGTGCCCAACGAATGGCGTGCCAGAGCAGCGTTTCCATGGGCGCATACGCGGCAAACTGACGATCCAGCCCCCCATACCAATAAATGACGCGGTCACGCCAGGTCAGGAACATCGCTACGCCGAGGGCGTGCCCCTCCGCGCGCGCCACCCAGGCCTGCAACATCTCGCGCGCGCGGAGCGTATCCCATGCCGATTCAAACAAGTCCAGTGAAGCCAGTGGCACTTGAGAGCGCGCGTATACCAATTGCAGCAGCTTGTAGGCCTCGGCTAACTGCGCACGGCCGGCAATGGCCTCCACCACCACCCCCTTGTTGCGCGCCGTGCGAATACTCTGTTGCCCGCTCTTAGTGATTTTGTGCCACAGGGCCTCTTCCGGCTGGCGCAAGTCGAGCAGGAAATTCAGATGTTTTTCATAGGCAAAGCCTCCGGATTGGAGGATGAGCTGGGTGTAACCTAATTCTGACACGTTCCGCAGCTCCGTAAATAGCACTCCTTTACCAGCCGCATGGGTGTACGCGTTGAGCAAATGTCTCAGTGCGCCCTGCTCTTCTTCTTTGGGCGCGCACAAGATACTTCCATAAGCCACCGCCCGGGTAGTCAATGGCCGCAGAAGGCCGTTGAGCAGCGTTACGTTGACCGGGAGCATCAGGGCTAAGGGCCGGTCACTCTCCACAGCCGCCCACAGGGTCGGTTGATGGCCTTTTGCCTGCGCGAATGTCGCAAACATCTCCGGGGTGTGATAGATGTTGCTGTCCGGGTGCGTCTCAACAAAGGCGCGCCAGCTTGCCTCCGGCAGACTGTTTACGATTGAAACGCTCATAATCTCTACACCACAAAGCCCTCGTCCTCGACCATTAGCCGATTCATCTCCGCTTTCATCTCATCCGTGAGGGAGTGCGCCAGGGTGTAGCGCGCGTCGAAGCGCGGCAGCCGTTCCAGCAGTTCGCGTTGGCGCTGCAGGTACGTTTCCAGCGCAGTGATGACGCGTGCCGGGTTCCCAGCCGCCACGACGTTCGCGGGGATATCCTGACTCACCACGCTGCCCGCGCCAACAATCGCATTATCGCCAATGGTGACGTTGGGCAACACGATCACACCCGTGCCGAGAAAGACACGATGGCCGAGGCGGACCTTGCCAATGCGTGTGTACCCGAGATGACGTTTGGTGCTGGCATCGTGCGCCAGGATGTGGACGTTGGGCGCAATCGTGACTTCATCGCCGATGACGATGTGCCAACAGTGAGCGGGATCAATGATGACCCCCTGCCCGATGTGGCAATTCCGGCCAATGGTCAAGCCGCGCTTCACCAGCGCGCGCACGCTCAATTCGCCCGTGAGGGTGAGTTCACCATTCAGCCGCATCCACACCCGCTGCAACCGATCCCACATAGTCTCACTCCACAAAACGCAGCCCGTAATCCCATAGCGTCAGCGCATCAATATCTCCGGTGATGGCCAAAGCGCTCTGCGCTCCGTCCGGCCAGCGGCCCAGCCGCACCAATGGTTGCGCATTGCCTTCAACGGTCACAAGGGTGGCAAGCTGATCAAGGGCGGCAAACGTCGGCTGATGGAGAAAGACGCTGTAGAGTGACGGGTCATCACCGACTTCCACAAGATAACCCTGTTGCCGGAGGAAATCGGGCAGCGCCGGATCGCTCTGCGCCGACACACCGATGACAGGGCGCGTTGGGGATTGCAATTCAAAAACGGCAGCCGACAAGCGCTGATAGCCATTGGCCCACGGGGTGGCATCGGCGCGTTGTGAAGCAGCCCGCACCAGGATGGTTACCGTCCGCGGGCCGGCAACCGCGATCCGATAGTGTCCCGGCTTCTGCTCGGTCACCTCAACCTGTGTAGCCAGCCGGGAACGCCACCACTGCGCCACCTCATCCAATCGAGCGATCCAAACCGTCGGGGTCAGCCGCCGCGCTTCGGATAGGACGGCCCGCAGCGGTTCATAGCACACGGTCGTGCGTTCAGGGTGGAGGCCCAGCGTGAACATCTCACCGCGGGCATGTGCGGCCCGCAAGCAGGCGACCCAGGGAGCGGCCATCGGCTCCGGCTCGGTGAGCGCGAGGCGCTCCACGAGCGATTCATCGTCCGGCAAACTGTAGGGGATGTGGACGATCTCATCTTCCAGCCGAGGAACGACGGGATACTGTGTTGCGGGCAACGCGCCGAAAAAATCCAACACGCGTTCGTATGCCGGCGGCGGGGATTGGGTCAACACATCCCAAGCATAAGCGGGGCTGGCATCGTATTGCAGGCCCAATTCGCGCAGCACGGTCAGTGTGTGAGGATTCCGGCGCAGGTAGGGCGCGCGAAAGCCGCTCAGGTGAATCTGCGAGCGCTGAAAAATCTCTTGCGCCGCACCCAGGTGTTGCCGCTGGTCGGCCCGGCCCAGCGCCGAGTAATCTACATGCCGGTAGCCGTGCATGGCAAACTCGATCCCCTCAGCCTGATGATGCTGGAAGAGGCGTGGGTTCCGTTGCAGCACGACGGAGGTGACGGGCAGGGTGGCCCGGCAGTTGTACTCTTGCGTCAAGCGTGCCAGCCGCCCCAACTCTCGATTCAACAGGCCGGCGGTCAGGCCATAGCGGCTGGCAATGCTGGCCCCCCGGCGCATCGCGTTGAAGACGCCTTTGCCCTTCAGGGCAATCATCAATGGGTTTTGCATGCGCGTCTAAATCTTCAACTCAGCCAGCGGCGATACACGGCGAGGTAGGTTTCCCTCTGGCATTCCCAGCGATATTGGGCGTAGAGCTTTTGCGAGTTTTCCACCAGCGTTCGAAGTTTGTCCGGGCACTCCAGGAGTTCGCTGATGGCCCGGGCCAGATCCTGTGCATTGCCCGGCTCGAAGTAGGCCAGGCTGGCGTCATCAAAGTAGGCCCGCACTGCATTGAGCCGTGACGCCAGGACCGGTTTGCCAAAGGCCAGGAAGTCATACATCTTGCCCGTATGCACCAAATGCGAATACGGTGACGCCTTCTGCGCCACGAGGCCCACATCGGCATGGTGCAATTGCTCCACTAAAGCGGCCAGCGGCAAATACCCCAGGTATTGCACGCGATCTTGCAACCCGGCCCGCGCGATCAACGCCTCCAACTCTTCGCGGAAACCCCCGTCGCCGGTGATGATGAGGCGCAGACCGGGCCAACGATCGCGCAGAAGCTGCACTGCCTGCACCATCGTATCATGCCCATAGCGCTCCTCGATTGCGCCATGACAGATGAGGGTCAGTTCGCCGGGCCGGACAGCCGTTCCGTTAGGCGCTGGCGGCGGCCCGAACAGCGCCGGGTCCGGCACATTGAGCACGACGGTGATTTTGCCGGGGTCAGCTCCGTGAGCGACCAGACTTTCTTTGAGAGGCTGCGTCACCGTAATCACCGCATCGGCATACGCGATGCTCCACTGCGCGATCCAGCGCAAAATAGCACTGGGCCAGGGTGAGCTGAACTTGGTGGCCCATAATTCGGGCATCGGCTCATACATCTGCAACGTGACCCTGGCGCCCAACAATTTGGGGATCAGTGTGGCGAAGACCAGGAAATCCGGCATGGTGTTGACCTGGATGACTCGAAACGGCCGCCGGAAGTGGTCAACGGTCAAGTACCAGGCGGCCAGACCGAAGAAGGCCAGGTATTCCAGCAAATTGCGCGCTGCGCCGCGCTTCTGGCGCGCCAATGGCAGACGCCGCACCTCGACCCCATGGATGAACTCCGTGGGAAGCTCATGCGTATTGCGCAGGCAGAAAACGGTGACGGCCAGCCCGGCATCGCGCAATGCCTCGGCTTCACGCCGCACCAGCATGTCGTCGGGATAGTAAAGCAAGCGCACCACGGCGGCGCGGCGCGATGTCGTCGCAGTCATTTTCCGTTTATCAGCTCATTCAGATGTTGCACGGCGGCCTCCCATTGCCGGCGCCGTTCCAATTGAAGACCGGCGATTTCATCACTGAAACGCTGATGTTCCGCTTGCATTCGCCGCACCCCGTTTGCGATTCCATCCGGGCTGTTATCCACATGTACCGTGCCTCGGTGGAAGGTCTCGCGCAGAAACGGCCAGTCGGAGGTGATGACCGGGCGGTTGACCCACACGGCCTCGCAGGCCCCGCGCTGATTGGTGTGGTCTTCAGTTGTCAGCGCCATCACCGCCTGCGCAGAGCGGAGCAAGCCATAGTATTGAGCGTCCGGCAGGAAGCCGGTGAGGCGCAGATTGGGCGGCAGTTCCCGCGGCAGACGTTTGAAACCCTGTACCGGGTCCCCGGTGACGTAAACGCCCACTTCCGGTAGCGACCGGGCTGCGGCCACTACGGCGTCGAGCGGTTCATCGGGGGCAAACGAGCTGACCATCACCACATTGAACGAGTGCCTGAACGGATACCGCTCACCCGCGGGCAGGTCGCTGGGGACATCGGTCAGCACGCTGCTGGGTGCGCCCCAGCCTTCCACAATTCGTTGCAGGTGGGCGTTGGTCACCAGTGTCGTAAGCGCGCGCCGAGACAGGAAGCGATGCAGTCCCCACGACCATTGCCACAACGGGCCTTGAAGCGCATCGGTATGCGAGTCGATGATGAACTGGCTCCGGGTCAGTGTGCAATACACCCACACGAAGAGTGGCGCGAAGACAGGCGGGGCCTGGATAAAGACGACGCGAGGCCGCTCGCGGAACAGACTCCAAAGCGTGAGCGCGGCCTGCGCCATGTAGCGAATGGGCGCCAGGTAGGGTTTCATTTTGAGCACATGCACCCGCCGCAGCGGTATCCCCAGTCGGCGCGCCATCAGCTCACTGCGCCGGGAATGGCTGGGTTTGGCCCAGGCCAGGAACATCGCCGAACGCCCCTGAAAGCGGGCCTGGCTCTCGACAGTCTGCTCCGCCTCCGGAGCGGGAAAGGTGGCTTCAGTCATGATGCCCCCACCGGCCATACAACGCCATGCCGGCCAGCGCCGCATTCAGATTGTGCAACGTGATCGTTTCTCCGTGCGTGATCTCACTCAAGTGATAGCCCAGCCCGCTGAGATAGTCTACGATGCGCCGGGTGTTCTCCAGGAGCAGCGGATGCGTGGCGCCATGCAATTCCACCAGTACCGCAGGGTGCGCACGCTCCAGCGTGGCCCGCATCCCCAACAGGACGGGGTATTCAAATTCCTCAACATCAATTTTGACAAAGGTGGGATCGGGTAAAGCCTGTTGGGCGATGAGGTCATCCAACGGGTAGACCGGAACGCGCGAGGTCTTCACCGTCATCCCCCTGTGCGAATTTACGATTTGTTGTTGTCGGGTCTTGTCCAGCGTCCCCAGACCGCCATCATAGTCGCCATAGAGCAGCTCCAGAGTCTGAGGCTGCGCTCCCAGGCCGAAATTGATAGTTTGGACATTGGTCAAGCGGTTCACGGCGATATTCTTGTTCAGGATGGCATAGGTCTCCGGGTTCGGTTCGAAGGTGATGACCCGACCCGTCGGCCCAACTGCTCGCGAGAAGTACAGCGTGATCAGGCCGATGTGGCCGCCGATGTCGTAGACCGTGTGCCCGGCGAGATCCAGCCGGGCGATGAAGTCATCCTCATACTCCACGGCCGGCTTGGCCAGAAACCCCAAATCACCAGTGACTTTGAAGCCGCGCGCCAGACCGTGCCGGGCGACGTAAACATGATTCTTGAGCAGCGATTTCGCCAGCCGTTTGAGCGGGTAATACGCCTCGCGTCGAATTATCCGAACGAGTTTCGTCAGCATGTGCTCCAACTCGGACTCATTGGCGGAAATTGCGCCTACATTCTAAGTAATTCGGCGGTGAGTTTCGAGGTGAGAGGACTTAATGCCTATTCATAACGTCAACGAGGCTTTCGCCGCGGTTATCCCGGTCAAAAGCCTCGTCGTTTCGCCGTAGTCAAGCGAAAGAGAATCGCTTGCGTGCTACGTGCAGGTCATTGATCCAAGTTGCAACACGCGAAAACGGTCGGTCGGCAAATTGACCAGGTCGTTTTCCTTGAGCAGGCCCGTCCAGCGATTGACCGGCTTGCCATAGAACGACTCAGCGATGAAGGCAACCCCTGAGCTGCCCTCATCCCCAACGTAAGCGCCGTATTCCTGCAAGGCTCGGGCGATGACCTTCGCGCCCGGCGAGAGGCCGAGGGTGTTGATGTTAAGCGTGGGATCCAGCTGAATGCGAGATCCCATCGGCAGCGCGCGTGAGTCGTAACTCCAGCCGTGCGTGGCCGTCGCCGGCCAGACGCGGCAGCCGTTCCGTGTCCCCGCGACCACCATCACCAGGGCGTGAGGGATGTGCCCGGCCTGAATCTCATCCGCGTAGATCAGGCCGGCGGACAGTGGGAAGCCGGAAGCCCGCGCTGAGGAGGTTCCGGGGGCCAGCACGCCGTTCCCGGTCAGGTCAAAGTACGCGCCCCAGTCAGCGGCCCATGAGCCATTGGCGAGTTTGCGAGCGCGATAGAAGTCCCATTCTTTTTGGCGAGCCGCATCCACGATGATCATGTGCCCGTCGCTCTCCGGGTCGGGCACCGCATTGGTCGGGATAGGGACGTTCTGAAAAAACGTGCAGTTGGGACTGCCACAGTCCACGTTGTAGCGCGGGGCATTCGCCTCGGCCACCCACATGGGCGCGCCGTAGCGGTTGAGGTTGATCCATGGACGCGGGTCCTGATAATTGCGGTCGTGGAACAACTGCATCATCGCGCCGGAGTTGGGATCAATGGCTGGGTTGCTGGAGATAGGGGTATTCCACGGGCTGTTGTTGTTGAACGGTCGCCAGTTCATCCGCGCCACAAGCGGCAGATAAATCTTCGAGTCGGTGGCCGCCGGTTCATTCGTTTGGGCTTGAACACTGAGGCCGCTGAATACCCACATCACGCTCAGGCTCAGCCATGCTAGGAATCGGATTCCTCGAGAAGTACGCATCCGTCTTGCTCCTTGTCAGACTCCCGGGAGGGTTTGTTTATGGAGCCGAACGGGGCTGATAGTAGTACACGTCCGCGGTCCCGACCACCAGATTTTTGTGGAGTGCGTCCAGGTCAAAAGTATTGACGGATTTCATTTGAAAATTGTGGTCGGTCAGCGCGGCCCATGACCGGCCCGCATCCAAAGACCGCAGCACACCCGCACCCATCCAAACATAGGGGTCATGACCAAGGTAGAGGATTTCCGGATCGGTGGGATCAAACTTCACGGCAGCAATGGTGGCGTGATAGCGTTCACGCGCGAATGGGCTGAGTGCCAGATCCCCGATCAGCGGTTGTAGCCTGGCAGAGTCAAACACATGCTCCCAGGTATAGCCACGATCGCGGCTCAAATATGCGCCTTCGATGTTCGCCCCGACCAAAATGAAGTCGGGATTAGAGGGTGCAATGGCCACCGAATAGAGGAGCAACTCTCCCAGGCTCGCCGACCGCCATCGTTGACCAGCGTCATCACTGATGTGGAGTGTGCCACGCATCGTTGCGGCCACAAGTATCTCCGGTGTTGTGGCGGAGATGGCCAGAGCATACAACCGCTCATCGCTGACCAGGATTTCGCGCCACTGCTGCCCGCCGTCTTCAGTCTTGTAAAGACGCCCACCACCCGCCTTCAACTCCAGGGCCACATAGGCGGTATTGGCATCATCCGCACTCACTGCAATGGCGTTGGCCTGCCATTGTGGATCATCGGCCGTGGTGGCCGGCAGCCCGGTGACAATCGGTCGCCAGGAGCCACCGCCATCCTCCGTTTTGTTGACGGCGCTCAGATACTGGCCGCTTGGGCCAACCCCCGCCGCGTAGACGACCTGAGGCTGCTTCGGTGAAATGGCGAAGTGTGCCGCGCCTGCCGGGCGGCGGCCGTCTGGCGTGGTGAAGCCTGCACCGATGCTCTGCCAGGTCTGGCCATAGTCTATGCTCTTCCACGGCGTCGCGTCCAAAATCCCAAGATAGATGACGGCGGGATTACGAGGCTCGAAGGCCGCTGCCCGCACCACGATGTTGCCGACTCCATTCACAATCAACTCCCACCGGGTCGCACCGGGCCGCAGGCGATAGACGCCGCGCCACGAGGTGGCAATCAGGGTGCCATCGGTCGCCTGGGCGATATCCCACAGATTCTGAAAGTCATCGAACCAGGCCGGGGAACCGGGAGCCTCCAGCGCCATCCGCGACCAGCTTTGACCGCCGTTGCTCGTTTTATATATGCCCGGATCATCCCCGTAGAACGTGCCGGTGTAGAGCGTTTGGCCCGTTGCATCGGTGGCGTCCAGCAGAATGCGCTCATAGCCCAGCGCCGAAGAATCAAGCCCGGTGTTGATGGCCACAAACGTCTGCCCGCCATCGGTGCTCTTGTATAACCCCCGCTGGCCTCGATATTCCTCGGCGCCGTATTCCCCAAAGTAGACGTTGGTCGCCACGTAGATCGTATTGCGCGCCGCGTCCACTGCAATGTCACTGGTCATGGGCAGCGCGATGCGCTCGCGCCAACTCTCCCAGCTCACGCCACCGTCCCGGCTCACGAACACACCATCACCAAAAGTGGCCGCGTACAACGTCTCTGGATCGCGCGGATCAGCCCGCAACGCCCAGATGTTTTTATCGTTGAGCGCGAGTTGAGCAAAAGTCGTGCCCTCATCCATGCTCTTCCATATCCCGGCGCGTTTATCCGGTCCCGGTGGATTTCGGTCCCAGCCGCCCACGTAAATCACATCGCTCAATCCATCGTCGTCACCGTCGTAGCGGCGTGGATCAATGGGATCAAACGGGATGAGGAGGCTGCGCGTACTGGGCCAATGCGTGACGCTGAAAGCGCGCCCCGCGCCCAGGCCTTCCGCGTAGACAATCTCCCATGTCTGCCCGCCATCGCGCGTGCGATAGAGTTCACCATTCGGCGGGTCGGCATTCCAGGCCGGCGTTTGGGAATACACTTCAGCCAACACATACAACACCTGCGGGTTGAGCGGGTCGAGTTCACTATCGCCGACCCTCGGGTTGGCGAGGTTTTGATTGATGGGAAACCACTGCTCACCACCATCGGTGGATTTGATGACCCCGCCGTTATCGGTGGTCACATAAATGATTTGCGGATTAGTGGGATCAATGGCGATGCCGGCCTGCCCCCCGCCCCCACCGATGGTGCGCCGCGTCCAGCCGGGGGAGGGAGGCGCAGGCGTACTATCCGGCGCGGGTAAGGTTGCGGCCGGCGGAACGGCGCAAGCCGTCCCAATCATCACCGCCGCCAGCAGCGCACTCATGCAGCCTGCTCTGTTGAGGCCGTTCACCTATTTCGCTCCCACCAAAGCCAGGCTCGTCGCCGAGGAGTTGGTACGCGCCCACCACGGCAGGTTGCCAAACGGCAGCACTTGAATCGGGACGCCCTCGTGCTGCAGACGTCGGATAGCGAGATAAGGCCCGGCGATAGGTTCGGCCTCCTCCCACAGCGGGCGTAACATGGGATAGTAATCGTGCAACAGAATGAAACCGCCCGGCCGCAGCGCCTTCAGCGCCAGGGGCAGCTCCTGATAGACCACCCAGGCATCATGCGAGCCATCGAGAAAAATCAAGTCAAACTTCTCCGTGACGCGGGCCAGATAGTTCAGCGAGTCCCGGGTAACGAAGCTCACGTATCGGCCCATTCCAAGTCGCTCGATGCTCTCGCGCGGGGAGTACCGATTGGCGCTCGACCATTGGGCGTCGGCGTTCACATCATCAATATCCACGGTGATGAGGCGGCCCTGACCGCCGACGGTGACTGCCTGAAGTGCCAGAGCCATACGCGCCGTCGTCGCCCCCAGCCGTGTGCCGATTTCGAGGATAAATTGGGGCCGCAGATAACGGACAAGATAATACACAGCTCGGCTGTCGCCGGAATTGGAGCCGCCCCGGTTGCTGATGCCGACCTCCGTCAATTGCCGTTCCACAGCCGGCCAATCGGCGTGACATTCCGGCGCATTGAGAATCTCGCTCAGGTTCACCCGCGTAATGGCGCCCAACGCCGCAGTATCGCACACCGCCCGCGGCAGGGCCTCAAACCGACGGCGATCGCGTACGTCTCGATAGAGTTGCCGCCAGCCCGCCGGCCCCTGCAGCAACAGAGTTACCAAAGATGCCATGCACGGCTCCTGAGGGACAGGGACGTGGGTGTCGATTACGGCTGCCGAAACAGGGCCGCCAACCGGCCGGCACTGACCGCGATGTTGAACTCGCGCTCCACAGTGACGCGGCCCGCCTGCGCGAGAGCCCGCGCCGTATCCCGGTCGGTCAGCAAGCGCGCTAACGCCTCGGCCAACGCGCCACTATCACCCGGCGGCACCAGACACCCATTGACGCCGGTCTTAATCAACTCCGGGATGCCGGAGAGCGTGGTGGAGATGACGGGCCGCTGGAGCGCCATGGCTTCCATCAACACAACCGGGATGCCGTCTTGATCCTGGTCACGGGCCTGCACGCAGGGCAAGGCAAAGACATCTGCACGCTGCATCAACGCACGCACCTGCTCCTGCGGCAGCGGACCTGTTAAGCGAACATACGCGATCAGCTCCTGGTGTTCAATCTGGGCGCGCAACGCGGTCTCGTCGGGCCCGCCCCCCACAATCTGGCATTCGAATTGCAGACCACGCGCCACCAACAGGCGACACGCCTCAATCAAATAGCGAAAGCCTTTCTTCTCAACGAGCCGCCCGACGCTGAGGATGAGTGGTCGGGCATTGGATGGGCAATCGCGTTCCGGCGTGAACTGATCGAGTTGCAAGCCGCAGTGAACGACATGTAGCTTGCGGGCGCAGGCGTCGGTGCCGGCGGCCTGCAGAAGAAAGCGCCGGTTGTATTCCGAAATCGGCGTGACGAACGCAGCATCCGCGATCTTTTCTTTGAGCAGCACCGGATTGATAAAGAGATCAGCGGCGTGGGCGGCAAAGCTGAAGGTGCAGCCGGTCAGCCGGGCGGCTACCAGTGCCACTGTCGCGGCGTTCAACGCGTAGTCGGCGTGGAGATGTTGCGCGCCGCAACGCTCCACCTCCGCCGCGGCCCGGACCGCATAGACGAAATGTCCCAACGACCGCAGGCGATTGCCGGGCCGCTCGCGGTTCCCGATCACCACCCGCCACAACGCGCCCAAATAGCGAGCTGGTCGCGACAGAGCGTAGCGCAGGTGCAACCCAAGTAATCGCCACCCCGAAGCCGGAAAAATGTAAAACGTCTCATCCACCAGCGGTTGCGCTTCCGCCGAGAGTGCTGCCCGCTTGGGTTTCCAGGTCGAGATCACGTGAATGTTCAAGCCCTGCCGGCGCAGCGCCAACACCTCACGATATACAAAGGTGGTCGTGAGGCTGGGAAACTGTTGGGAGAGATAGGCGATGGTGGTCACGGTCGTCAATCAACTCGGGCTGTCGCCGGCGCTTCACCGATGGCCACCCCGTTGCGCCGTAATGTGCGGCCGTCGTGCAGGATACGACTGGTGACGTGGCCGGCTGAATCAACGCGAAGATGAGTCAAGGCTGCGTCGCTGGCGAAGTCATCGAAAACCTTCAGCACCGACTGCGGGCGTTGATCGAGCACAAAGTAATCGGTATCCGACTCTATACTCAACCGCAACGCCTGAATGTCCAGGCCCAAATCCAGCGCCGTCACCGACACATTGGCCTCAGCGGGGTTGGGGGTCGGATACAGCACGGTGATGAATAACGCGGGCAGCGGTCGTGTCTGCGAGTAGATCACCGCCGGCGCGGCCTGCTTCACGCCGGAATAGCGCGAGACCCAGCCCTGGATGGGTTGCTCCTGCCCGGACACGATCTCCGCCGTGAAAGGCCAGGCCGGACAGATGAGCAGGCCGCGCCCGCCCTGCGCCCGTACGCGCACCAGGCCGGTGGCCGCCTCCAGTTCCGTCTCTGCCTCCGCAGGCAGGTGAAAGTACACATCACAGCGCGGCGCGCCCGAGCCGGTCACTTGATCCAGCACGATAAAGTAGTGGGGCTTGAAGAAGAAAATCTGTCGCCGATGTGTGATAGCGCCGGGCAGGCGTTGGTAGCCATCATGCGCGCCGTCCACAAAATCGAAGCCGGGCCGGCTAAGCCACTGATACAGCCGGGCGCGGGCCGGCCGGAGCACCCGCCAGTTGTCCAACATGACCGACTGATCCAACCCGTTTATGCTCAGGGTATTGTGGGCGCGAGTGCCGCGGAAGAACTGCCGCCAGGCGGTGCCCAGATGATAGCTGTATACACCGGGGTCAACGATGAGAGTTTGGCCCTGTGCATAGAGTTCGAAATTCAACGCATCGGCCTGCCCATGTCCGGGCGCGGGTGGATAACTGAACGGGCCACAGTCAAACACGAGGTACATGCCGGCCTCACGCATGATGAAGTAGCCACCATCCGTAAGGGCCTGAGAGCCAGGTTCAGCACCGGGGCGCGGTGGTTCCGTACGGCCAACCAGCCACTGAGTCGCTTCATCCATTTCACCGACAGCCAGTTCGGGTCGTTGCCGCCAGACCGCCGCGCCGTTGAGCGCGTGGAAGCGCACGTAGCTGTCGCCCAGCGCCGAGTCCCCCAGCAAAGGCGGCTCCCCATTCGGCTTGAGAAGCGCCCGCTCTGCGTTGAGCATGCGGTCGTAGCGCTCAAGCACCTCCCGCGGCACCACCACGGAATTGCTCTGCAGCAGCACAAGCGCCTCCAGCAATTCGCTGGTGATAATTTGATGGTAGAGCATGGATTGTTCGGCGTGGACGCCATCGGCATGCACCTGGCGGCGGACTTCGGCCCACAGCACCTCGAGCCCAAGTTGCTTCCAACGGCCAGCCGCCTTGAATTCCGGGAAAAGCACACCGGCCTGGGCCAGGGCCTTGGCCTGCAGCAACAGGTGATTGTTGGGCGAGGTGTATTCGAGGTTGGCTGCGAGGAAGCGCGCATGCCACCACAATCCGCGCACCACCTCCGACAGCGCCGCGTCATCCAGCGCCGCACGGAAATGATAATAGGCCCACGTCCATACATTGAGGCGAAAGGCCACCTCCAGCGGGCTGGCCCAGTTGGGCGCCGCGATCGCCGGGGCATTGTGTTGCATCCAGTCCCGCACCAACTCCACGAATGCGGCAACGTAGCGCGTGTCACCTGTGTAGGCAAAGGCTCGTCCCAACGTGACGAAATACGCGTGCCGATTTAGCTCCCACATCCAATCGGTATTATCATGCGGGCGATGCTGCCAGTTGATCGCTTCAGGGAAGGTGATGGGCGGCTCGCCGCGAAACTGGAAGGTGCGGCGGCAAACGGCGTCCGCCGCGAAGACCGTGGCGGCGCGGCAGGCGGCGTCCACCCCGGCAACTCGCTCAGCCGCCTCATCGGCGGAGCAGGCAAAGTGGGGCGTGGTGCGGTGTCTGAAGTGCTCGGCAACGCGGTGCAAATCTGAAGGCAGATTCAGCGCGGCCAAGCATGCAGCCCACGAGAGTGATGCGGGGCGCCATTGTCCAAACGCGTGCTGCGCGAACTGTGAGCCATAGCTGCGCGCGAGGTTGAGCCAGTGCCGGGCTCCCTTGGCCCATACGGCTTGCAAGCGCCACCATCGATAGCGCCAGGACTCGGCTTCCATCCCTACACCGGCTCACGATCCAAAACCAGCCGGCTCCAGATTTCAAAGGTCAGCAGCAGTCCGAACTCGACCGCGTAGTTTCTTCGCCCGGCCATGTGATCGGCAATCATCTGGCGCAGGAAGCCTGGATTGTAGTAACCACGCTCACTGGTGCGCTTGTCCAGCAGGATACTTTCCAGCCACGGGCGCAGAGTGGTGCGGAACCACAACGGCCAGTTGGCGCGCTCGCGTTCTGAGCCAAGCGGGACAAGGCCGCCGGTTAATTGACTCAGCCGGCGTTGGACATAGAACAAGCCTCGTGAAAGGAAGGTGACCTGCGGGCCGCTCCATTCCGCGGCCACGCCGGTGTAGTCATACGGAATACGCGCGAGGTCCGGCCGGGTGCGTTTGATGAGCGCAATTTGCAGCAGGCGATTGATCCGCCAGCGGGCTGGCACACGGCAGGCGAGGTCGGAGAACTCGTTGTCGCTGTACGGGAAGCGGGTTTCGATTTGGGTGCGAGTGAGCACAGGCCCATTGCCCGAGGAACGCGGCCAGCGGCTCTTGAGACAAAAGGCCTCGACCTGGGTGGCAAATGAATCTCCCCGGCACAAGGCCAACTCCTGCCGGAGTGACTCAAATGGCGCTCCCGCCGTGGTTTTGTTCAGGGCAGGACTCAGGACCTGCGCCTTCAATGTGTCGTCGATGTAGACGCCCTGATGATCGTAGAAATTCCGGGCCGCCTCGTCGAGCGTGCGGGCCCGCATCAATGCGGGATTTAGCTCAATCCCGCCAACGATTCCGTCCGACCGCCCGGTGCCGTAGAACACGACATCCGCAAAGGACTTCGCCTGCCGAATGCCGTTGAGCATGTAGATATCTATAACCGTCATCAGGCCATCGGTGTACCATACGCCCTGGCGGGCCGTTTGAACGAGGAATTCAGGTTGCAGATCCAGCGGGTGAGGCTGCCCACCCAGACGTGCCGCCACCTCACCGCCGTACTTCACATCCCACGATCCAGCCGGCCCAAATGTGAAGGTGTGGAAGCGCGGCTTGATCCGATCCGGGATTACGCCAGCGACCAGGCGTGAGTCTAATCCGCCGCTGACATACGCGCCGAAATTGAAGTCACCTTGGGTCTGCCGCTCGACCGCCACGCGCATCATCTCGGCTAACGTGTCAACGTAGTCATGTCGGCTGCGTTCCGGTTGATCCTGAGCGACTTCCGGATCCCAGTAGGCCTTGACCCGGCAGGCGCCATGGGCAAATACCGCCACACAGCCTGCCGGTAGAAAGTGAACATCGCGCAACAGGGTGCGGTCGGCCATGACGTGCCGAAAGGTGAATAACTCAGCCAGGCCCAACTCATCAACCTGACGAGGGACGCGATGATCTTGAAGGATGGCTTTGATTTCCGAGCCGAAGAGAAAACGTTCGCCTTGAGCGGAAAAGTATAGTGGCCGATTGCAATCCCGATCAACGGCCAGGATGACGCTGTCGTGCCGTTGATCATAAATCGCTATAGCGAAGTTGCCGTCAAGAACACGCATACAAGTCTCGCCGCGATCCTCAAAGAGATGCACCAGAATATCCGCATCGCTTTCACCCCTAAGGTGATGCCCGCGCTGGCGCAACTCAGCCAGCAGTTGGCGGCGCTGAAACTCGTAGATTTCCCCGTCCATCCAGACCCAGATGGACTGATCTTCATTGCAGACCGGTTGGGGTTGGCGGTTCGTGATCCCGAGACTCACCCGCCCGGCGGCAAAGGGCGCATGGCTAGACCGGGTGGTTTGATACCACGGCTCGTGTACGAGGGCTGCCTGCATCTGTGAGGCAAGCGTAGTCAACTGTACGGTATCCAGGCTGCGATCGTAGACTCCAAATAGCCCCGGCATCCCTTAAGCGTCTCCCCGCTCGGCCAGCATTTGATGATAGACCTCATATGTCCGCTGGGCCACAACCGATGCTCGAAAGCGGTGCGACGCTTCCTGGTAGGCCCGCTGACCAAGGGCGGCCCGCAGGGTCTCATCTCCCAGTATTTTTTGGAGCGCATCCGCGATTGCGGCTACGTCCCCATAGTCCACCACAAACCCGGTCTCAGCCTGAGCCACAAGGTATGGAATCCCGCCCACCCGTGAGCCGATAACGGGTTTGCCGGCTGCCATCGCCTGTTGGATAACCATGGGTGACATCTCCAATCGAGACGGCAGGACAAAGACCGCGCAGCGCGCGTACTCTTCCAGCAATCGCTTTTCGGAGAGCTGACCGAGGAATTGGACATGAGCGCCCAATCCCAGGGTTGTGATTAGGTGTTGAACATAGTCCCAATAGCCCGGCTCATCTTTCGCGCCGGCAACATGGAGGTGGGCATGGGGGTTCAGGCGGCGAACCAACGCCAACGCTTGTATGACATGATGAACAGATTTGTTGCCATCCACGCGTCCGGCAAACAGGATACGACCCTGGACTTCACGGTTATTCAAGTTGAAGAATCTCTCTGGAATGGGATTCTCGATGGAATGCACCTGTCCGCGCAGGAGGTGGCCGTAATCTTGAGACAGAAACGGACTGATGGCGATGAGGTGGCGGGCCTGCTTAAGGCTGTGCAATTCCTCACGCTTAATCAACGGCCGGCGCACCCAGCGATTGAGCCACCCATGATCCATCCATTCGGCGCGATACCGCATCCCATGCTGGGTGAGCACTGTGGGCCGGCCCGTCGCAAACGCCGCCTCGGCATAGGTGCCGGCAACATGCGCATGAATTAGATCCGGCTGAATGCGCACAAGCTCACGTCGCAGGCGCAGGCGGTTGATCAAAAAAAAGGTGAGGTTGCCCAACCGATAGAAGGCCGGCAGGTAGTGAAGGGTTAATCGGGGTTGCCAGACCACGCGGCGAGCGGCGATATCTTCCCGAAGGGCGATCACATGGATCTCGAGATCATCAAACCGGCTGAGTTCGGCGACCAGATTACTGACAACAGCTTCGACCCCGCCCGCAATCCGAGCTGAATCGAGCGGGTAATCGCCGAGCATCGCAACCCGCAGGCGCGCCGGCTGCAAACGAGCAGCGCCATTCAAAGTGGGAGGATCAGCGGGCACTATCATCCTACGTCATCGCCAATCTTGAGTCGCTCTATCCCATCCGCTCAATTTCGATTTCTCCGAAACACCTGACAATTCACGCTGACGAGCAGATATCGATGGCGGAGTGTCAAGAACACTCCGCCATTGCAAACCTTATCCGAGTTCCTCACGGCGTGCGCACCAGTGAGGCCGATGGGGAAAATGAGTCTATCCCGTGGCGGGTTTTGAATGCGCCGATTCTTCTATCTCTGGCAGTCGCGTCAACATCTCGTGTGAGCCAACGATTGCGCCTGCCAAGAAGAAAAAGAGTTGATGCGGATATTCGTGATTCATCACAACAGTGGTGAGGCTAATGACGTAAGCGATCCAAACACCCCAGAAGACAGCAATCAAGTCGCGTTCTATGAAACTGCCCCGACGGCGGGACCGATAAAGGCGAATGCTTTCGTGAAGCAGGATGAATAACGCGAGCACGTAGGGCAAGAAGCCAAACAGACCCGCATCCAGCAGAATCGATAGGTAGTGGCTTTCAATGGCCTGCAACTCAGAGCGGGCCATGAAGGCCTCGACACCATAACCCAGAATTGGGGCCTGACCGATGTATTGCAGCGCAGTCGTCCAGATGCCAAGGCGGCCATTGAGCGTATCCGCTCCCTCCCCCACCCGTTCGGTGGCCACTGGGCTGTCCACAATTTGCGCGGCAAAGAGCCAGCCGGCAAACGCCGCGCTCACCAGCAACACCGTGAAAAGCACTCGGAAGCGCGGAAAAAAGAGTGGGACGATGACGAGGCTGGCCAACGTCGCAATCCAGGCGGTGCGCTTGTAAGTGAAGAATAAGCCGCAAATCGTTAGCACGAGGAAGAGTACCAGCGCAAAGCGCGAGGCTGGCCGGCGGCTCTTGAGCAACAAATAGAAGTCAATCGGAATGGCCAGGGAGAAGATCAAACCGAATACATGCGGGGAGTCGAGTAGCCCCCGCATGATGCGCAGGCTTTCACTTTCCGTGTAATACACCAGGCCGGAAATCTGCCCATCTACGAACAGAATATTGCCTGTCACTTGCGTGTATGTGCCATACAACCCGTTGTAGGCGCCAATGATGGCAACGGCCCACAATACCCGCCGGACACTGTTTTCATCGGTGACAAAGTATTTCGCAATGTAATACAACAAGAATGGAGTCAGGTAGACGTCAAACACCCATTGCAGGTTATAGGTAATGTCCTGGCTGCGAAGCGCCGATAGAGCAAGTGCCACGCCGGTCAGACCCAGGGCCACGTCAACCCGTGTGACACGGCGAAAAGCATGGTGACCCAGGGCGCCGCGGGCTAATACCAAGATAAAGAGCAACCCCGTTATGCCGCGACCCAGAGTTAGATCTGGAATACCAGCCCCCATGCGAAAGTTCAGGAAGATAAAGTTGACAAACGGGTGAAGGATTAGGCTGAGAAGCAGGCCATCCAGAGGGAAGCGCAACGTGCCGAGGACAAAGATCCCCATTAAAACAGCAGTCACAACAACTTCGGCCGCATTCTGACTGAAGGCTACGCCCACCCCGCTCCCCAGCGCGGAGGCCAGCGCGAAGTACAGGATGGATTTACCCGCTGGCCCACGCAGCAGGTCAAACGGGCCAGCGGGTATCGTGCTACGATTCAAACCTGCCATGGCTTAATCGGTAGCCTGAGATGCAGTTGCGAGGGGCCGCACTTTCGGCCGGTGTGACTCCACGTATTCCAACCCGAAGATGAGCACAAAGCTGACCGCCACGCTCATCAACAACCCGAGGACCAGAATGCGCGCATCAAAGGGCGACATGGGTTCGCGAGCCGGGTAGGCAGGCTCAACGATCTGAATAAACCGGGCCTGTAGAATCTCATTCTCCTTCAACTTGGCTTCGGTTTCCTTGTTGACGAGAAAGGAGTAGTAGTCTTCAGTTTGTCGAACGCGGGCAGAGCGCGCGTCAAGGTCGTTGATCAAGGCCGACAACTTTACAATTTCGGCCTGATGCTGCGCGACGAGTCGGTTGTACGCGTTAGCCTTAGTGGGATCACCATTGACGGCAGCATCGCTGCTGTACAGCGTCAGGTTCCATATGATGGTGCGTTCGGCCTCGATTTGTGCGGATAGATCGCTGATTGCATTGGCGGATTTGAAGTCCGCCAGCGATTGCTTGGCGGCGATCATCTTGGCCTCGGCGTCCGCTACCTGAGCCGAGATGAACTCGCGCGCCGACGCGGCCGGTTCAGCCTGTAATTCGCCGAAATACTGGCGCGCCTCGTCCACCAAAACATTGGCGATATCCGCCGCGGACTGAGGATCATCCGATCGCACGGCCACCCAGACAAAAGTCGACTCGGTTGGCTTGTCGGTCGTAATCCGCTCCGACAACTCGGAGAGGCTAAGCGACAGGCCAAGCCGGTCCTTGGTGCGGCTCAACACGGTCGGGCTCTTGATCACCTCCAGAAAGGCCGTTTGGGTCGCACGCACTTGCTGATTCTGAGTAGGGCGGTCGAAGCCGGGGTATAGCGATACGTCCGCCGAGGGCGGCACGTTGACGAGAAAACGCACCGACGACTCATACTGGGCGGCGCTGCTCCAGGCGCTGGCCAACATGACCAGAAGCGCCGTCCCGCTTACGACGACGAAAAGCCATAAGCGCTTGCGCAGCACATTCACGTACTCCAGGAATTCTTGCATACTCATTTTGATTCTCCTTCGCAGTTCAACCGGCAAGCGCCGGGACTTCGCACTGCATTACGCGCCACTGGAAGCCCATGGGTTCACGACGAGAGCGTCGCCGCTCGTTGTTGTGCCTCGAATGGCATGGGTGGCAGAACCCGCCGATAAACAGCCTCTACGGCACGAGCAAAATGATACGACGTAAAGCGCATTTCAACCTGTTGGCGGGCCTGTATCCCTAATCGAGCCCTCAAGGCGGGGTCGGTCGCCAGCTTCACAATTGCTCGAGCCATGGCTGGCCCATCATTCATGGGCACCAACAAGCCGTTGCGCCCATCCTCAACTACCTCCACTACCCCGCCCGCGGCCGTGGCGATCACCGGCTTGCCACAGGCCAGCCCTTCAATGATCACCAACCCAAAGGGCTCCGCCCGCGATGCGCTGTGGACCAGGACGTCGAGAGCCGGGATCAGCGCTGGAATATCCGCTTGAAAACCCGTGAACTGAACAACATCGTCCAAACCCAACTGCTGAGCAAGAGTGTGCAACTGCCGTTGATATGTGAGGTCGCTGGGTGGGTCAGGCTCACCCACGATCAGCGCTTTCAGGTTTGGCACCTGCGGCCGGGCTTCAGCCAGCGCGTGCAAGAAGACCTCCTGACCCTTCCACGGTGTCAGCCGCCCAACGTTTCCCAGCACAAAATCCGCTCCGTTCAAGCCAAACCGCTGACGCACACTGTCGGATTCGGTTTTTGGCGAGTAATGCACCAAATCCAGGCCGTCGTACACGATGTCGCCGGCGACGCCCGTAATCGCTTGCGTCAACCGGTTCTCGATCTCACGCGAGATATAAACCAGAAACGTAATCCGACGTGTCAACCAGCGCCCGATGGCCGCCGGCGGGTCATAGTCCCTTACGTGACAGACACACGGGACGCGACTCAGCCATGCGGCCACAATGCCACTGGCGTTGCTATTGGGTTGATTGTTCAGGTGCACCAGATCAATCTGTCGTTCGCGAATGATCCGGCTGAGGCGCACCGCCTCAGGCAATTCGGTTCGAAGGAAGTGCCAAACGGCTCGCGCTTCCCGATACCAGCGCTTCAGCCGAGTGCTGTAATGCCCCAGGGCAGCGGCGATGTCCCGGGTTGGGGTGTTGACCGATCCCGTCGAGTCCGTTCCCGGCTTCGACGACGCCAGAAGGATTGTGTCTACCCCGATTTCCTGAAAGCGCGCGCGATAGTCGTTGTGGCGATGAAAGACCACCGTCGCCTCGTACTGATCTCGGTTGATGGCGCTGAGAAGGCGATGCAGGCTGATGACAGAGCCGCCGACCCCGTTCGCGTTTTCTACATACAGCACGCGCACACGCTGGTGGCTCATCGCCCAGCCTTCGACAATTTGAGGGACATTTGCTTCGTAATCAACTCAGATATTCGACTGACACGAGTATCCCAACTGTTCTGTTCGGCCAGGGCCGTGCGTTTCTCAACCATCGCTTCACACTTGTCACTCAGCGCGTTGTGTACGGCCTGTTCGGCCTCCGCCACCGTGTGAACCAACGTCACTACATCGCCTGCCGCCTTAAGGGCTGCCACCGGTGTCGCGACAATCGGCTTGCCCGCTGCGAGTCCTTCATACAACTTCAGCGGATCCATATACTCAGTCTCAGAGACCAACCGATATGGCAGGAGACAGACCTGACAGGCTCGAATGTAGTCGGGCACGGCGCCCGGTGGCTTCAGGCCCAGAAAGTGAACATTGGGCAAATGCCGCAACCGCGCTATGTCCTCTTCGACTCCACGACTGTTTGCCTCGCCTACCAGCACGAGAGACCATTGCGGGCGTCGCTCGGCCAGATCCGCCAGCAACTTCAAGTCCAACCGCGCACCGATCAGACCGGCATAAATGAGGCGCGGAGGCGGAATTGACTGCACATCATCCGGCACATGGGCCGGGCCTCGGTACGCCTGAACATCCACCCCGTTCGGAACGAGATAAGTCTGCGAGTTGAGGGTGCGTTTGGCCTCCAGCAATTTCGGCGAGACCACCAGCACCATATCCACCCGGCCAAGCAGTTGGCGCTCACACGCCCGTAACCACTCCGCCAACTCAGCCGACACTCCCTGATAGGCCGTATATTCGTCCACCACATGGTAGATCGTGAGCGCCTCATCCCAGTGCCCGAGTTGAGCCACCATCTCGGGCTGCGAGAGCCATACGATGGGCCGCCGGAAATTCAGCCGGCGCAAGGAAGACCGCAAGCATGCCCGCCACCAGATCCCGGTTAGGTGACTGAATGGAAAGCGCCCGGAGACCGGGGCAAACGTCGGACTATGATAGATGTAAAGGTTCTGCTGCGCCTGACTCACTCGGCCGCGCTGGAGTTCCCGCCGCAAATGGGTGAAGCGCCACTCGCCATTGCGCCAGCGCTGGCGCAAAGTCAACAAATCAATCTTGGGCTCAACGTATAAGACGCGATTGTGGCACGCGAAGCGCGATAACAAGTGATGCCGATTACGCCACAACCCTGTCCATTGACCGGGGCCAAAGTAAATCAGATCATGCCCTTGCAACATGCCATGTCCGCGGGCGCTCACCTGACTTTGGGCTTCCTGTCGCCGCGCCGAATCAGAATATGTGAATGCGAAAAAACTTTCGTCTGAGACGGTTTAGCGTGATTAAAGCAACAAAGCCCTCGACTGAATATGGGACTATGGTATGCCTGATCATCCCTTATTGGTCTGAGACTGGTTAGGGCCCTTTGCTGACGACCGGGAGGTAGACCGGATAGACGGGCGTGACGGTCAGCGACGTCTGCCCCGACGGCACTGTCATCGTTAGGTAGCCTGAGACATACGGCGCCAGATAAGGGGGGTTGCCACCCACAGTAATGCGATAGAGCCTGGCAGAAAAACCCAGGCCCGGCTGGCTGAACCCGGCTGGGCCGGTAATTGGGGTGGTGCCGACGTTGAGGCCGATCTGTACGGATTGCGTGTCCGATACCACGGCCGTTATGGTGCTGGTAGCCGGGGCATAGGTGGCCTGAATCTGTGTCCAGCGGTCGCCCGTGAGCTGGTTGATGTTTAGCCAGTAGTAGGGCTTCGACTCATCCGAAGAAATATTGAGGGTGTAGGGAAGGTTGTTGAGCGTGCGCGGCGCGAAGAAGTCGAGCACGGCTGTCGGTGATGGCACGCAACTGTGGAAGGCAGTGCCACAACCACTACTGCTCGTGTCAAACCCAATCGTTACCGTCTGATCGGGACCAAAACCGTTGATGGCGTCTCGCAAGCGAGTGGAATGGGTCACTGGCACCAACGTGTCGCTGATGTGATGGGTGATCGAAATGGGGACGTGGATCAGATTGCGCGCGAAGTTCAGCCCGGAACGTCGCTGGTAACAAAATGGATTCCCCGATGGGGGCAGCGGGGCGCCCGCGAGATGGCACTCTTGCCGCATGGCCAGCACCTGCGCTACGTTTTCGTCGCCATAGAAGGCCACCTGCTCGTCGTACCAGGCGGCGAAGTCAGTTGGGCCCTTGTTGTCGTAGACTGCCGCAAACAGATGCGGGTACTTGCCCGCCGTCACCACCGCAGTCTGCCCACCCATTGAATAGCCGACGAGGTATACCCGGCTTGGATCCACGTTGTAATTTGCAGCCATGTAGATCAACGTGCCCAGGATATCGTACTGGCTTTCGAGCGAGGCATAGGCGAACGCACCGGGCGTGGGCGGCGGTGGATTGCCCTGCCAGCGTCCGTGCAACTCCGGCGAGGCCAGCAGCCAGTTCTTTGCGTTGGCCGCTCCACCAAATTCAAGGTAACCGTCGAGCTGCGTGCCGTAGCGCCCGTGCGCAAAGATCACCAGCGGTGTTGGCGTGTTGTTGTAGCCATCGGGGATTTGGATGATGGCCGGCTGCGAGGAGCCGTCATAGGGATTTGTGAAACTGATCGTCGCGGACACGGCCAGCGTGCTGACCAGTTGCGGTTCGACCCCGGCGGTCACGGGCGGCGGGCTAACCACGCCCCACACCTCCAGCCGCACCCCTAGCGCGCTCCAGGCATCATCCGGCCGGCGGTCATTGCTGATCGTAACTTCATTGGGGCCCTGCTTCACCAGCTCAATGGGCACATCTAGCACAAAGGCACGACCCTCGCCGCAGGGCGTGCCATATGGGAAGATTGGCGCGGTGGCAACCTTCTGACCGTTAAGTTGAATCGTGTGCGCGGCCTCGCTGCCCGCCACCGTAATCACCAGTCGCGCGCGATCGGCCTGGCCCTGCCAGCGCAACGTCACCCTGCCGCTCGCGGTTCGTTCGCGGCCAGCCGGAACCTGAAGACAGCCAGTGGAATCCGAAGCGACACCGGCGAGGCGAGGGGGCATTGGCGCTGACGCCTCAGCGCTTACGCGTGTCGCGCCGCCCGAGGCGCACGCCAGCGCAATCAGCACCGCCCAGAGGCTGCCCACAAAGTTTTGGCGTCGCAATCGCCGCGCGAAACGATCAGGCATGGTCGTTCTCCCGTTCGCGGGAACGGACGACCCGCGCCGGCACACCGACCGCAATCGCGTAGGGTGGCAGATCACTCGTCACCACCGCCCCGGCGCCGACAATCGCGCCGCGGCCAATGGTGACGTTTTCGAGAACGCAGACATTGGCCCCCAGCCAGACATCCTCTTCCAGGACAATAGCGCCCCGGCTGGAAAGCGGCTGCTCCCGCATGGGGCGGCGGGCATCGCGGTACCCGTGTTGATACGGCATGAACACGCACCGTGGGCCGATCATGCAATTGGCCCCGATCTCGATGTCGCCTTCGAAGGCGTTGAGCACGCCGCCGGCCTGGATGTAGGTGTTCGCGCCGATGCGGAGCGAGCCGGGGCCGCCCAATTCCACCATTGTGAAACGATAGAGATGGACGTTCGGCCCGCACACCACCTCGCCCCGCCAATCGGGGTGTGCATAGATCGTCACATCGTCATCCACAAAACACTGCGGCCCGAGGTGCAGGCGCGGGCAGTGAACGTCGGCATCAGGTGAGATGAAGGGGCGGTTGCCCAGATAGCTGAGGACGGCCCGCCGATCTTTGTATGTTCCCAGCGGCCAGACGGCCAGACGGGTGAACAGTGAGGAGAGCGGCGCGAGGCTGAGCCAGCCGCGCACCCACAGGTTGACGGCCGCAGCGCGCAGCGTTTGAGCGAGCGGCTGGCGCAACCTCACCGGCCCGAAGCGATAGGGACGATCGTGTACCGCGCGCGAGTCGTTCATTTCGCCAATGAGTCCGAGGCCGGGCGAGTGAGCATTGAATTCAATACGGCCTCGGCGCTTTGGCCACCGGCCGATGGTTTCAAGCGCCGCTGTATCCCACGCCGGAAAAGAAAAGCCGCCCAGCGCAGGTCGGCCAGTTCCTGCACCGTCGCCTTCAGTAAACGCCAGCGCCGAACGGGGAAACCCAGCCGCGCCAGCTCGGTGCGCTGGTAATTCCAGAATTCATCCTCTTTGAGTTCAAACACGCTATGCGCGAGGAAGCGATAGTAGTGTTCCTGAAATTCAGCCAGCCGCTGCCGATATTCGGCGGCTGAAAGATAATTCGGGCCGTGCTCCACAAGGGCGCGAAAGTCCGCGAGATAGTGAGTCGAGAGCCGCCGTGTCATGGAGGTCAATGATTCGTTGTGCCGCCGTGTGAAAGTCAGCACCTGATGCACAAAGCCGAAATCACACTTCCTCAGCAAACGGTATATCACATCGCTATCGGCGTGCAGGCGGTCCTCGGCATAGAACGGATCGCGCGCGCGCACCAGATCGGCGCGCAACAACAGCGCGGTCGGCGAGCCGAACACAGACAGTTGACCGAGCAGACTCAGGCGGCCAATCTCACAGCCGGGGATGACCGTCCGGGCCGGAGGCAGCCCGTCGAGGCTGACGCGATTCTCCTCCAGCCGGTACGCGCTGACGACGCCCACGTTCGGGTTCGCCTCCGCCAGCGCCACCATCCGCTCCAAACACTCGGGGAAAAGCCAATCATCGGCATGCAGGACTTTGCAGTAGCGGGCCTCCGGCGACATCTGCCGCATGGCCGCATTCCAGTTTTGGAATTGAGTCAGGAACCGAGGATTGGTCACCACGCGCAGCCGCGCATCCTGCTGGGCGTAGCCTTCAGCGATGGCGCGCGTTTGGTCGGAGCTGCAGTTATCCACCAGCACCAGTTCCCAGCGCGCGTAGGTCTGAGCCAGCACGCTTTCAATACACTCGGCCAGAAAAGCCTGGCCGTTGTAGACCGGGATGATGACGCTGACCAACGGGGCGTTTGCCGAAGCCATGCCGCTCACCATACTCACAACGCAAAGGTGCGATGCTTGAGGCTGCCGTGTATCCGCCCGACCCGCCAGCCGAAATCCCATAACCAGCGCGCCGCGTCTTCCTTGCTTCGCAGCCACAGCGCGCCCCACAGCACGTCGCGCCAGCCGGGCAGGCTGGCCGTGACGCCCAGCCGGGGCATGCCGTGCGCGCGGTAGCGTTTATACAGCAGCACGTTGTACTCCGCGTAGGCGCGTGCCTGCCGGTAGATGCTGCTCAGGCTTTCCCGAAAGCGTACATGCAGCACCGCCTCCGGCACGAAAGCAATCGCCTGCCCGCGCAGTTGGGCGCGCCAACAAAAATCCGTGTCATGCAGGTAGGGCAGCGTCTCATCAAACCCGTTGAGTTCGCGGAACAACTCGCGCCGCACGCCCAGCCCACCGCCGCCGGCGTGCGGCAGGTAGGGCGGATAGCGATACGGGATGAGGTGGCTCTGCTGCGGATTGGCCCGGGAGCGATAGAGCCACGGCACGTTGAGCTTCGCCGTATCGAACCGGCACGCCACAATGGTGTGTTGTTGAAGCGCCTCGCCGAGCGCCGCCACCCAGCCCGGCGCGACTTCATCATCCGCGTCACAGAACGCGAGTGATTCGCCGGCGGCCGCCGCCGCCCCATTGTTCATCGCATAGGGCTGGCCCTGCCGGGCCGAAGCCTCCACAAGGCGCAGGTTCGGCATCCGCGCCTGATAGGTGCGGGCGATCCTGAGCGAGTCATCCGTGCTGCGGTTGTTGGCGAGGATGACTTCCCACGGCTCCGTCCACTGCTGCCCGGACAGCGCCTCCAATTGCACGGCCAGCGTTTCCGCCGCGTTGTAACAGGGGATGACGACGCTCAGCTTCATACCGTCTCTGCCTTCAACTTCGTCCCGGCGCATAGCGGCGCGCTGACCCGTTTAGGGTGTTCAGCCACGCCAGATCGCCCTGCCGATACCAGTTCGCGTACACCGGTTGCCCGTGCCGGAGCAGCTCGCTCACGGGCACAAACCGATAGCGGCCCGTCAACTGTGCCAGCGTCTGATCCACCGCTGCGAGGGTCGGGCCGCGATCGGCGTAGCGTTCCTCAACCGTGTGATACAGCGCATCGTGCAGCAGCGCGATGCTGCCCGGCGCTAGTTGCCGGATCAGCTCCTTCGCCATCCACTCAGCGGGATGATCGAACCAATCAAAGGCATGGCACGACCAGGTGACCACGGCGTAGCCAAGCTGCCCGGCCTGCACTCGCGAGGCCAGATTCTGATGCCCATATGGCGGGCGAAAGAAGCGCTTCCCGTACGGATTCAGCGCCGCGTCGGTGCGCTGCAATTGGGCGCGACGCTCGCCGGCCGGCAGATACGGCAGCGAGGGATGATCCCAGGTGTGATTGCCCAGGTCGTGCCCGGCCCGCGCCGCGCGGCGCACGATCTCAGGATAACGTTGAGCCATCTCACCCAGCATGAAGAACGTCGCGCGCGCGTCATGCCGCTCCAGAGTATCGAGCAGGCGCGGGGTGTATTCGGGATGAGGCCCGTCGTCGAACGTGAGGGCGATGAGGGGTTGTGCCGTGGCCACATGCGTCAGCGTGCCGAACACTCGGCGACCCACGGCATCCCACAAACGACGCACGCTCCACGCAGGCATCGGGCCTCTACGGGGTGAGAACGAAAACGAAGTGGCTGGTGTTACCGATGCGTTGCCAGGCCGCCTGCTGCACCGAGGCGGGCTTCCCCTCGGCCACGGCTACCTGGGCGCCGGTGCCCGCCAGCGCCTGCATCACCGCCGCCTGACCGGCGCCCTCCAGCGCCCAGAACGAGGGCGCCTGGTTCAGAGGCAGCTCCGCCACAATCTGCCAGCGGCCCAGCCACGCCCAGCCGGAGGCGTGAAAGCCGCTGCCGATAACGGCCACCTTATCGCCGGGCTGCAACCCGAGCTGCGCCAGCCCCGCGGCCACATGGTAATTTGCGCGCGGCCATGGGTCACGCCCCCGCGCCAGATCACGCGCGACGTTGAACGCAATGCTCAACGGGTGCGCGGCGCCCAGTGTGAGCATGACGGCCGCTACGCCCAGCGTTAATCCGGTCACAATTCGCCGGGTGGCCTCAGTGGCCGGAAAACGCACTCCGCACAGAAGTCCCAGCAGCAGCAACGTGACGAAGGCCGGCGTGTAGCGCGGCTCCACATGAACAGTCGCAAACAGACCCAACGCGGTTACGGCCGGGAGGGAAATCACCCACCCCTCCAGCCGGCTCTGCCAGGTCTGCCCACGTCCGCCCATACTCCACAGAGCTACCAAAGCGGCCAGCAGGCTGCCTGCCCCCAGCACGAAAATACCAAGGTACACACCGGCGCTGACCTCGAGGATGCGCAGATGTGCGCTGAGATCGAAAGTAGGGTTGGCCCCCTCAAACCAATAGCCCACATCGAACCAGGGCGGATAGGTCCCGCCTACCGGCGAACCGAACTCAAAGACAGGTGGGTTTTCAAAAATCTTTCGGGTGGGATGGAGCGGCTGGCCGATCATCACCCCCCTCCCCAGATCCTCGCCCTGCCAATGAACAAAGGGCACCTGGTTGATGTGCATGAGGTAGGTGATGGAGCCCTGATCGCTGAAGGTGGGCCGGCCATGCTTGAGCGAGAGCGCGACGATCAGCGGGCTGCCCACCAGCAGAAACACCGCCACGCTCAGCGCGCCCCGGGCGAGAGCGCGGCGCCGGCGGCCCACCGTCGCCGCGCTGACGGCGATGACCACAAGGGCGATGGCAAACATGAACGCCTTCGCCATATACCCGAGGCCGAGGGCTGCGCCGAGCAAAGCGAAGCTGAGCCAACCGGGCTGCCCGCGTTGAATGCGCAGGCTGAGCCCGGCGGCCAGATAGGCGCAGGCCGTCACCAGCATATCCGGCGTCTCGCGTGTCACCTCGGTGAGGGTGAGCGCGGACCATAGAAAGAGCGTGTAGCCCAGGGTCACCCACACCCACTCCGGCAATCGCGCGCCGGTGAGGGGGGCCTGGGTAGCGCGCGCGCGGTGCAGGGCCAGCAATTCGGTCAGGCAGAAGTGAAAGGCCGCCAGCGCCGCGAGATAGATGACAAAGTTGACCAGTTGAACGACCGTGAACGCCCAATACATTGACGGCCGCAGCAGCCCCTGCGCCAGGCCTTGCAGCCACGCATACAACGGCGACCACAGGCTGTTGACGGCCGAGAACCAATCGCCGCGCAGCAGCGCATCGCCCATATCGAGATACGAGATGCCATCCGGATCAATGACGTGCGCGGGATCAAGTGATTGAAACGCACCGAGCACAATCGCCGAGGTCAGCAACGCCCACGTCAACGTGCGTTGATTGAGGCCTGCGGCGACCGAGTTGATCGTCGCCCACCGGCGCAAGCGCTCCATTCGGATCATGGGTGCGCGACCCCGTTGGCGCGGATTTCCCACGCCAGCACCGGCGCCACAATCCCCATCCGCCCCGGGTTCAGCCGGTAGCCGACCTCGGTCACGTCGAACGTCAGCACGCCTTCGTGGCGCTGAATGATCTTGACGTGCTCGATGAACGACACCAGGGTGACGTGATAGCGCCCCGGCTTGAGCAGCGGCGCGGCCACCTCCACCCGTGCGCCGTAGTGACCGGGTTCGCGCACCTGCCCCTTCAGTTCGGGCATATCGGTGTCAATCGTCTCGAACACCAGATTGCCCTGTGTGTCGAAGACCTGACAGCAGAGCGAGAGGTCACGCGCGGGCCGCAGAATGTCGTAGCCAACCTCGATGTGATACGGGCGGTCGAAGTCCGTCATCGGCGTGGGCTGGCCGTCCGGCCCGAGCAAGCTGGCGGTCGCGAAATGAACTTCCTGCCCCGGCGCCGGCGGCGTGTGGTTATGCCAGTGCGCGTGGCCGGTGGTGCCGGCGGAGAGGTACGCTGCGACCACTTCCCCCGCCGCGCCAAGTTGCTGGACGCGCCCATCCACCAGCCACACCGCGCGGTGACACAACTGGGTGACGGCCGCCATGTTGTGGCTGACGAACAGCACCGTCCGGCCCTGGCGCGCCACGCTATCCATCTTGCCCAGGCACTTCCTTTGAAAGGCTGCATCGCCCACCGCCAGCACTTCATCCACCAGCAGAATCTCCGGCTCCAGATGCGCGGCCACCGCAAAGGCCAGACGCAAATACATCCCGCTGGAATAGTGTTTCACCGGCATGTCAATGAACTTCTCCACCTCGGAGAAGGCCGCGATCTCGTCGAATTTGCGGGCGATCTCGACGCGTCGCATGCCCATCACCGCGCCGTTGAGGAAGATGTTCTCGCGACCGGTGAGTTCGGGATGGAAGCCGGTGCCGACTTCGAGCAGTGAGCCGACGCGGCCGTGGATGTCGGCCAGACCGCGGTCCGGTTCGGTGATGCGCGAGAGGATTTTGAGCAGTGTGCTCTTTCCCGCGCCGTTGCGGCCCACGATGCCGATCACCTCGCCATACGGCACATCGAAGGACACCTCGTTCAGCGCCCAAAATGATTGGTGCAGTTCAGAGGCAGCCGAGGCCTGACCGCGCAGCAGCCTGGCCGCGCGGATGAAGGGTGCGGTGACCGCCCCCACAATCAACTCGCGGATTGAGTCCGTGCGCTCGCCCGGCCCACCGATGAAATACTGCTTGCCGAGATTCTCGACGTGAATGGCGACGTTACTCATGCTCACACCACATCGGCGAAGGTGCGCTCCAGCCGCTTGAAGTAAAAGGCCCCGCTCACCAGCAAACCCACGGCCACCACCGCCGAGACGGCCACCATCGGGCCGGGGGCGGTTTCCGTGCCGAGCAGGGCCCAACGGAAGCCCTCGATCACCCCCACCATCGGGTTGAGCGCGTAAAGTGGCCGCCATTGCCCCGGGATGAGGGTGCTCGAATACACGATCGGCGTGGCATACATCCAGAACTGCGTGACGAAGGGGACGACGAAGCCCACATCGCGGAATTGCACGTTCATGGCGGCAAACCATAGCCCGACGCCCAGCGAGGTGACGATCGCGAGCAACACGAATAGCGGCAGCCAGAGCATATTGAGGCTGGGGGTGATGCCGTAGTACAACAACATGCCGATGAGGACGACGAAGGCGATGACGAAATCAATCAGCCCGGCCAGCACGCGCGCCAGCGGCAGCGCCAGCCGGGGGAAATAAATCTTCTTCAGCAGATTGGCGTTGCTGACCATGCCGGTGGTGGCCTGGGTGATGGAGTTGGCGAAGAACGTCCACGGCACCAGCGCGGCATAGCTGAAGATCGGGTACGGAATCTGGTCAGACTCCACGCCGATGAGCAGGCCAAAGAACAGGCTGAAGACCACCATGGTGAGGAACGGTTGCAGCACGGCCCAGGCGGCGCCCAGGACGGTCTGCTTGTAGCGCACCTTCACATCGCGCCAGACGAAAAAATACAACAACTCGCGGTAGTCCCATAGCTCGCGGAGGTTGAGTGCAGCCCAACCCCGGCTGGGGCGGATACGGACGACGGGGACTTCAACGCCGGGCGCCAGTTCGCGCCGCACCTCGGCTGGCAGAATGTCAGTACTCATGGGTAAACGCTCGATGCCGGAGCAGATCAGCCGGCTCAGTGGTCAAATCATACCGACAAACGCCAGCGCCCGGGCTAGTATTAGAGTCCAGTTGCTTGCCCTGCCGCCCAAAAGGCCGAGAGGGTTGAACACACGCTTGCCCGAGCAGAGGGCTGTCTGCCCGACCGGCATTGCACGAACGGCCGGGCCGTGACATCATGACTCAACAACCGGCGCCATCGCCGACACTGCGCTCAGCTCTCGGGCGAAGTGCGCGTTCTGTTCCGCCCACAACCGGTCGCACAGACGACTCGGCGGCAGTTCCACATCGGCGAAGGTCAGCACGTGATCTCTGGCGACATCGCGCTTGAGCCGGCAACCTTCGGCCAGCCCGATGGGCAGCAGGTTCTGAGCGCGGGTGATGGTGGAATTCTCGGCCAGCCCGTAGGTCATGTAACACCCCAGCCCGTCCAACATCTGCCCGGCCGGCAAGTCGATCTTTGCCGTGGTGACCACATCCACATAGGGTGCGCCGCGCGGCGCAATGGTGGCATCGCCAAAGAGCACGGCGCGCGCGACGGTGTTGTGGACCTCAAAGTGACACAGGTGATAGGGCGTGTAAAAGCAATACAACGGCCCCGTGCCCAGCTTGTACAAGTTGAGGTAGTGTTTCTGCTGCGGATGATCGTGCGTACCGAGCACGAACACACCCGGGCCTGGAACCGCGCCCACAACGTAATCTACGATGCCGGGTCCGTTGAGTAGCTCGTCAATGGGGTACCAGTTGACCGCTTCCTGAACGGAAGTGCCGCCCGGCACCGTTGGCCCGAACATGCCACGTCGAGCCACCCGCATCCCGGTGGCGTTGGCAACGATTGCCTGCTCGAACGAAATCTTGGTGCCGTCGGCAAACGACGTCACCATCGATGGCCGCTGCCCCCAGGTGCGCGCGAAGTGTTCCTGCGTCGTCGGATTGCGATACGGGTCGTGCAGGCCCTTGACATTGCCGCACAGCACGGGCCGCACGCCGAGACCCTTGACGAATCGGAAGAGATTCATCTGCACGCCGGGTTGATCGCCGTCGGCGTTGGTGATGACGACCCCGGCCCGGTCGGCGTACGTTTTCAGGATCGGGCCGACGGTGCCATCCAGTTCAGCGTTCATGAGGACGACGTGCTTGCCGTGCGCGATCGCCTCCAGGGCGATGTGGGCGCCGAATTCCACGGCGCCCGTCACCTCGATGATGGCTTCGACATTGGCGGCGCGGCACACCAGCCTGGCGTCTTCAGTGATGGCGTGGCGGCCGCGCGCAACTGCCGATTCGAGCTGCGCCACGGTCTCAACTGTCTCAACCGACTCGACACCGGCCTCGATGTAGGCGCGGCGGGCGCCCTCAAGATGCCGGTTGGCTATGGCCACCAGCCGCAGGCCGGGAACTGCATTCACCATCTCCAGCGCAATGCCTCGACCCATGAAGCCGGCGCCGATCATGGCTACGCGGATGGGGTTGCCTTCCGCTTGTCGCTTCTCCAGCGCGCTGTCTACAATGATCATCGTTACTGCTCCTCAGCCCGCGTAATCGGGCCAGCGCTTATCTTTGTCGGAGATCACCTTTGGGGTGAGCGGCCACTCAATTCCAAACGCGGGGTCATCCCAGCGCACGCCTCGTTCGGCTTCCGGCGTGTAGAACTGCGAGACCTGATAGGTCACCTCCACGGCGTCCTCGAGCGTGATGAAGCCGTGGGCGAAGCCCTCGGGCACATACAACATGCGCCGATTGTCCGTGTTGAGTTCTACCCCCAGCCACGACCGATAGGTGGCCGAAGCGGGCCGCAGATCGATGATCACATCGTAGAGTGAGCCGCGCGTGCAGCGCACGAGTTTCGCTTCGGCATACGGCGCCGACTGATAGTGCATCCCGCGCAGCGTCCCCGCGGACTGACTGAACGAGAGGTTGGTTTGTGCAACGACAGTCATCAAACCATTCGCGGCAAACTCGTGCTGGCAGAAGGCGCGTGCGAAAAAGCCGCGAGCATCGCCGCGTTTCTCCAGCTCGATCACATAAGCTCCGGGCAATTTGGTTTCAGTAAAAATCACGTTGTTAGCCTCGTGACCTGTCAGGTTGTGGCTTGCGTCCGAGGCGCCGCCAGACCCATTGAACGCTCAACCAACCGGCAACGCCCAGCCCCAGACCGACGCCAAATGCCAGGGCGACGTGGCGATAACGTGGTTGCTCCGGAAACAGCGCCGCCAACCCGTCCGGCTGGGCGGGCACCGTTGTGAGGTAATCGGCCAGGATGTCGGCTTCGGCCGGCGTCACCCCCAGGTTTGGCATCTGCGTATAGGTGTTATCGAAGCGCGGTTCCTGTACACGGTATTTGATCCATGTGCGAATGCGATCGAGGCCGTTGGCGGCCAATACCTCGCGGCGCGCCGCGGCGAATTGCCGCTGAGGGTCTTGGTCCAGGGCGTCAATGTCAGCGACCTGCTTCAGATAGGCCTCGGAGTCGAGGCGCAACTGCAGGCGTTCGATGAGCGCGGCCTGATCGAGGGGGGGCGCCGCGGTGCCGCCTTTCAATTGCCCGGCGATGCTGTGACATCCCAGACAACCCTTCTCGTATAACAGCTCCACCGGCTTGCGCGTGGAGGTCAGGCGGTAGGGATACGCCGCTTCGGGTGCATAAGTGATTTTGTAGATGGCACTCTGTCCGGCTGCGTTGGGCATGATAGGCGCGAAGTACAGCCCATCCGGCCCGAAGGCCAGCCCTACCACCCCCTGCTCGTTCGCGCCGAGGAATTGAAGCAGAGTCCTGGGCGCGCTCAGGGTGCGGCGTGCCGGCAAGCTGTAGTCCATGATAAGGATGCCGGGCAATTTCCGCTGTTCGGGATTGAAACTGGCCAGCGAGATGTAGAACTTATCCCGAAATGCCTCTGGGAAGAGCGGTGTTCCGGTGGGGTAGTAATCCATTTGCACCGGGCTCCGGCTGGGCACGATGATGGCGTGGGCAATGGCGGCGACGCTTTGATCTGTGCCATCCCACAGGTAGTTCACCCCGGGTTGAATCTCCACAAACCGATCCACTTCCGGGCCGTTGTCCGCCACAAACACTCGGCCATCAATGACCTTGAGGCTAAATGGATTGCGCAGTCCGTAAGCCCAAACGAAGTTCTCGGGTTTCTGGATATCGTTGTCTTGATAGAACGGGTTATCCGGCACCGGCTTCCCGTCGAGTGTCATCCGTAGCAGTTTGCCTTGCAGCCTACTGAGATCCTGACTGCCGCGCGGCGAATTGAAGCCATCACCGACGCCCACGTATAGATAGTCGCCCTGCACCTGGCATCCACCTATCTGATGCGAGGGGCCGGTGCTTTCGCGGCTGAACACATCCGTAAAGGCGAGTTGCGCCGAGGGCTGAATTGAGAACGTGCCCGGCTGGCTCTGAAAGCGGACAATGTTGTTGTGCAGCACGCCGTTGTCGCCGGCGTAGGCAAACGTGACGAACACGTATCCATGCGCGGGCGCGAGGCAAATGCCGGCCGAACCATACTCGGCCTCCCGGCTCGGGTTCTCGGTGGTGAATGGCGTCTGCAGGAAGCCTTCGGCAAAGGTATGAACCGTGCGGTCGTTGGTGACCACCCTCACGCGGCCGCGGACTTCGGTGACAAAGTACAGCGGGTCCTTGGGGTTGCGGCCGGGATTGGGCACGAAGGCCAGAGCGGTGGGAAATTGATAGCCCTCCGAATCCAGCGTGATCGTGAAGCCATCGGCCACCGCCCATTCACTTCGCCAGTCAAAGTCGTTGTTTTGTGAGGCGACCGGGGCCGCGCGTGCCGCGCTGAAGACCACGGCGCAGAACAGCGCCGCGAGGGGAAGCTTCTTTGGGACGTGCATGTGAACTACTGCCAGTAGAGAGCGGCGTCGACCTGCGCCGTATCCACCAGGTATTGTAGCTGTTTGAGCCGGGTGTAGGCACGGAAATTGAACGTCTCGTCTGTCAACCCGATCTTCTGGAAGACGGCGTGCAATTCCTGGGCGCCGATGCGGGCGGTGCGGCGGCACTGGAAGGTGGGCAGCACCTCGCGAATCTTGTCGAACGATACGCGGTAACTGCGGTTGTCGCCGTCGTTCTTTCCCAGAGTCAGCCGGCAGCCCGGAAAAGTCTCAGAGACAATTTGCGCAATCTCACGCACCCGGTAATTCTCCCGGGTGTCACCCACGTTCAGAATCTGGTTGTGAACGATTTCGCGCGGCGCTTCGAGCACGCACGCAATGGCGTCACAGATATCGCGGACATGCACCAGTGGGCGCCAGGGAGTGCCATCGCTGGTCAGCTTGAGCTCACGGGTGGTCCACGCCAGCCCGGCCAGGTTGTTGAGCACAATATCAAATCGCATGCGGGGCGAGGGGCCATAGGCCGTGGCGTTGCGCAGGAAGGTGGGGGAAAAGTCAGAATGCGCCAGGGCTCGCACATCCCGTTCTACCAGCACTTTGCACTCTGCATAGGCGGTCTGCGGCTTGGTGGGCGACTCTTCGGTCATAGGTTCATCACCCTGACCAACGCCATAGACGCTGCAGGAAGAGGTGTAGACAAAGCGCTGTATCCCCACCTGCCTGCAGAGCTGGGCCAACGCCACTGACCCTCGATGATTGATTTGATGCGTCAGCGCCGGGTTGTGCTGCGCCAGGGGATCATTGGAGAGTTCTGCCAGGTGTACAACAGCATCATAGCCGATGAGATCGTCCGCCGTAATACGCCGTATGTCCTTGGTGATCGTCGCGGGGTGCTGAGCAATGCCATCGTTGTACAGCCAGCCCGCCCGATAGAACCCGGTATCCAGTCCCACCACCGAATGACCTCGGTCTAGCAGCGTGGGCCCGAGCCAGGTACCAATGTATCCGTCTGTGCCTGTCACTAGTACTTTCAAGAAACACCGACCTTTCTCAGCAGGATTTATCCCAAACCACTACCAGACTTTCCACGGCGCTGTGCGATTCTCCCATAGTCCTTCCAGGTAGTTCTTGTCGCGGAGCGTGTCCATGGGCTGCCAGAAGCCGCGATGGCGGTAGGCGACCAGCTGGCCCGCCTGGGCCAAACGCTCCATGGGTTCTCGCTCCCAAACGGTCGAGTCACCCTCGATGTAGTCGAATGCCTCCGGCTCCAGCACAAAGAAGCCGCCGTTGATCCAGGCGCCATCACCCTGAGGTTTTTCAACAAAGCTGGGGACGCGCGCCTGATCATGCGCCAGGTTGAAGGCCCCAAAGCGACCCGGTGGCTGAACTGCCGTAAGAGTCGCCACTGCCTTTTGTGAGCGATGGAATTCGATCAGCGCCGTGATGTCAATGTCCGCCACGCCATCGCCGTAGGTGCAGCAAAACGTTTCCTGGCCCACATAGCGGGCGATGCGTTTGATTCGCCCGCCCGTCATCGTAGCCAAACCGGTGTCGACCAGCGTGACGCACCATGGCTCCACACCGTTCTGCTGCACGACGGTCCGGCCGGTGCGAAAATCGAAAGTGATATCGGTGTGATTCAACTCGTAGTGCGCGAAGTACTCTTTGATGACATGCCCCTTGTAGCCACAGCACACGATGAAGTCATTCAGGCCGTGTGCCGAGTACATCTTCATGATGTGCCAGAGGATCGGCTTATCGCCGATGTCAACCATCGGCTTCGGGCGAACGGAACTTTCTTCGCTGATCCGGGTGCCTAACCCTCCCGCGAGTATGACGACTTTCATGGCGTCCGACGATGTTCAGGCGAGCTAGCGCGCGCCGAGGCCCTTCAACACGACAACGAATGTTTTGAGAATGATCTCAAAGTCAAGCGCCAGGCTCATATTCTCAATGTACTGGATGTCGTATTGGACGATCTGCTCCCACTCCAGGCTGCTGCGGCCATGGATCTGGGCCAGCCCGGTCAGGCCGGGCAGCACCTCCAGCCGTTCGTGCTGCCAGAGTTTATAGTGCTCGACCTCCGCCGACATGTTGGGCCGGGGCCCGACGATACTCATCTCGCCCCTGACGACGTTGATCAGTTGAGGCAGTTCGTCGAGGCTTGTCTTCCGCAGCAGCCCTCCGATGCGCGTGACGCGCGCCTGGGGCTTGAACACCGGCTTTCCGCCCGCGTCGGATTTGAGCTCGCCGGTGACGTACTTTTTCATGAATTCTTTCTGCGGCTGATCATCCTGCTTGTGCGGCATCGTGCGGAACTTGAACATCTTGAAGCGTTTACCGCCCTTGCCGATGCGCTCCTGCACGAAGATGATCGGCCCGGGAGAATCACACCTGACCAGCAACGCGCAAAGCATCATCACCGGCACAATCACCGGGGCCGCCAAAACACAAATGACCAGGTCAATGACGCGTTTCGCCAGCAGCAAGTGGGGGCGGTCGCGAAAGAGGCGCGGACGCCCAATGACCTCCACCCCGGGGTAGCCTTCGGGTTGGCCGGCGGTGGACTTTGGCCTAATGATCAGCCCTTCCATTGGGCGACTCCGTCAATGGCTGGGTATCGGCGGCCAGGCCAATCGTCCCGGCGGCGTTCCAGGGCAACAATTGGCCGCGCTCGACCCTGATCTCCTCCGACGCCTTGTCCACGAGCGCATCAAAGGTCGTCAAGTCTTTCGAGAGTGTCGCCGTACCGATGTGAACCGAGACACCGACCCTGTCGGTGACGGCGCGCCGCACGCGCTTGATCAGCTCGGGCAGCTTCTCGGGCGCGGTTTCCGGCAGTAAGACCAGAAAGTGGTCGTTACGCTTGGCGATGATGTTGTACTCTTCCAATTCATCGTAAAGCGCCTTGCTCACGCTCGCCAGCACATATTGTCGCACCATCGCCTGCTGCGCCTCGCGCACCATGCGGTCAAGTGACATCTCGACCGACGTGTCATCGGCCCGGACGGCCATGACTGCCAGCGGGCGCTGATGCACACGGGCGCGCTTGACCTCGCGATACATCTCGCCCTGCCGGGAGCGGCGTTCGCCCAGTTGCCCGAGGGTGATGTTGATGACGGACAACTCGAATTCGGTCACACCGTCGCTCACCATCCGCGCGAGCACGATGGTGACCAGCAGGATGAAGACCTCGGTCAGCAGGATCGGAATATCCGCCAGACCGTAGCCGAGCCACAACTCGCAACTCAGGAAGACGCCGGTTGCCAGGGCAGCATAGATCCATAAATTGATCTTACGCAACTGCGGGGAAAGAAGGAGAGCGACGGCGGCCACCGGGACCAACACATAGGCCACCTGCGAGAGATTGATAAAGCTGCTGAGGCGCTCAATGTTGTAGAACGCAAACAGCCAAACAATCAACCCAGAGACCGGCAAACGAATCCGCTTCATTGTTCTCTTGTGGAAGAATATCTACACACCGATTGGGCAATGCGGATGCGCAAGCCTGACGCCCTGTCGGATACCGATTTATCTCGCGCGGCCGCGATGACCCAGGGGGCGTTGTTACGCGAAAGCGAACCCACCCAACTTAGTTGATGGGACACCCTGAGTTGAGCTAACCATACAATCGTGCGCCTAACCTGTGAATAGCCCTAACGTACCGATACGCTGTCGGTATTTCTGCTGAGTGGCTCAGCCTGTGACTTTCTGCTACACTGCCGCCCATCCCGCCAACGATTCTCAAACATAGGACGCAAGAGACATGGCCGCCCCAATCGATCATGCCGTTCTGCTTGAGCGCGACCGCCGCCAAATCCATCCCATCCATCACCCCAACCGGCACAAGGATCCGCTCATGGTCGAGCGGGCCGAGGGCGTGTGGCTGTATACGACCGATGGACGCCGAATTCTGGACGGCATGGCCGGTCTGTGGAATGTGAATATCGGCTACGGGCGCACCGAACTGGCCGAGGCGGCCCGCGATCAAATGGCGCGCATGGCCTTCACCTCCAATTTCGCCGGCATGACCAACGTGCCGGCCTCCGAATTGGCGCATAAGCTGTCCGGTTTCGCCCATCCCTCCCTCACCTATGTGCATTTCACCTCCGGCGGTTCGGAATCGAACGAGGCTGCCTTCAAAACGGCGCGCTATTTTTGGAAACGGCAGGGGAAGCCTGACAAGGCCAAAGTCATCAGCCGGCGGCTGGCCTATCACGGCATCACGCTGGCGGCTACGTTTGCCACCGGCATCGAGCGCTACCATAAGATGTTTGGCCCGCCGCTTCCCGGGTTCAGCCACATCCCTGCCCCCAACCCATATCGTTTCGACGGCGACCGGCGCGACGGGGAGACGGTGGGCCAGGCGGCGGCCCGCGCGCTTGAGGAGGCCATCCTCCGCGAAGGGCCGGAGACGGTCGCCGCCTTCATCGCCGAACCGGTGCAGGGCGTGGGCGGCGTCATCGTCCCGCCCGACGATTACTTCCCCCTCATCCGCGCCATCTGCGATAAGTATGAGGTGCTCCTGATCGCGGATGAAGTCATCACCGGCTTCGGGCGCACCGGCACGCTGTTCGGCATCCAGCAGTGGACTCTGCGGCCCGATATCCTCACCTTTGCCAAGGGCATCACCAGCGGCTACTTCCCGCTGGGAGGGATGATGGTGTCGGAGGCGATCATGGATGCGATCAACTCCGCGCCGGAGGCGGACTCGTGGTTAACCGGCTACACCTATTCGGGCCATGCGGCGGCCTGCGCGGTCGGGCTGGCGAACCTCGCCATCATCGAGCGCGAGAACCTCGCTCAACAGTCGCGGTTACAGGGCGAAAAGTTACTGGCCGGATTGCGGACGTTGCTGGAGTTCCCGTTTGTCGGCGAGGTGCGCGGCCTCGGGCTGCTGTGCGGGGTGGAGATCGTGAAGGATCGTGCGAGTAAGACGCCCGACGATGGGCTGGCCGGAAAGATCTACAGCGCCCTGCTCCAGCGCGGCGTGCGCTCGCGGCCGGTCGGCGCGAGCACGCTGGCCTTTTCGCCGCCGCTCACCATCAACGACGACGAGATTGACCTCATTGTGAAGACCCTCGGCGCGGTGATGGACTCAATCACCAGTTGAAGTGCTTTCGCCACGTATGAACACGAATCGGCACGACTCCTTTCGTGTAATTCTTGGCAGGAATCCCTCGTGACCCAAAACAGTTTCCGCATTGAGCCACTGGCCGATAGTGATCGAAAGCCGATGCCGGTCGAACTGGGCTTTGGCCGCACCTTCGCCGACCATATGTTCACCCAACGCTGGACGCGCGAGCGCGGCTGGCACGACGCCGTTATCGGCCCGCACCGCCCGCTGTCGCTCGACCCCGGCGCCGTCGTGCTGCACTACAGTCAGGAGATCTTCGAAGGCACCAAAGCCTACCGCCGGCCCGATGGTGATGTCAATCTCTTCCGTCCGTGGGAAAACGCCAAACGTTTCAACCGTTCGGCGGCGCGGCTGGTCATGCCGCAGGTTGATATCGAAACCCATGTCGAGGCGATAACGGAACTGGTGCGGCTCGAACAGCGCTGGGTGCCCAGCCAGCCCGGCGCCACGCTCTACATCCGCCCGGTGATGATTGCGACCGAGACCACGCTCGAAGTGCGCGCTGCGGGCGAATATCTGCACTACATCGTCCTCAGCCCGGTCGGGCCGTACTTCGCGGGCGGCTCGAAGCCGGTGTCGGTGTACATCGAGGCCGAGCACGTGCGCGCGGTGCGCGGCGGCACCGGCGAGGCCAAGACCGCCGGCAACTACGCCGCCAGCCTCATCGCCTCCGAGAACGCGCGCGGGTTGGGCTATCAACAAGTGCTATGGCTGGATGGTGTGGAACGGAGCTACGTCGAGGAAGTGGGCGCGATGAACATCGCCTTTGTGTACAACGGGGCACACATCCGCACGCCGGCGCTCACCGGTAGCATCCTGCCCGGCGTCACGCGCGACTCAGTGCTGCGGCTCGCGCCCGACCTCGGTTACACCATCAGCGAAGACCGAATTGAGGTGAATGAGATGCTGCGTGACCTCGAGCGCGGGGAGGTGACGGAGGTCTTCGGCATCGGCACGGCGGCAGTGGTGGCGCCGGTGGGCCGCTTCGGCTATCGCGAGCGCGAGTACATCGTGAACGGCGGCGAGGTCGGCCCGGTGGCGCAGCGCCTGCACACCGCCCTCACCGACATCCAATTTGGCCGCGCGCCCGACCCGTATGGGTGGACGTTGAGGATTGAGGCTTAGCTGGTAGGTGTGCGGTGTATTCCCAATCCGTCTGATAACTAATTCAACGCTGAATCAGAGGAAGAAATACTTTGGGCGGAAAAAGCAGGTGATTACAGACGATTCCCCCAGTACCCGCGAACCAGAATCGTTCATCTCCTGCCACGTTGGGGTTTGCACCATAATGCGTGGGGCAGATATTAACCTGACTGGATGCCCAAGTCCATATCTCACTATATCTTTTGGGCGCAACACCTGTAATCCCTGTTTCACTTTGGGGCCATTGTGCATAATTGTAGGGTGCCGAAACATAGTAACGTGGATGATAGTGGTAATAGTAAGCTGGAGTGTAGGGATTTGGGCTGGATGAATACCCTTGTTCCGTAGTTGCCTGCGCACGGAAGATTTCTCCGCTGGTTGAATTTATCGTAGCCAGAACATACGGGTTGGAATACGTGTCGTAAATCATGGCATGCCAGCCAGATGATACTCGTCTCAACTCGACACGATAGTAGTTGCCCGTTGCAACAATGTCCCCAACCGAGCCTTGGCATCCCAACGTGCCATAGTTTGCGGTTCCACGGTGACACGTCACCCCAGGCTCTGCAAACACAAACCACCGCAATCCGTCTGGCCGCACGATGAGACCAACTTGAGAGAACTGTTTTCCACCCGGGTTGGGACCATTAGCAAGATAGAGTCCAAGCCAAGCAGTAGTGAAATCTCCTGAGCCACTTGGTCTTGTATCCAAAGGGGTATACAACAGAAGGTCATATGCTCCGGCATTCCTAACCTGCGGCAAGTCAACCCTAAGATCGCCAATCACATAGTCATTGTTGGCAAACGCACTTTGTGTGGTTAACAAGAGCGTTACCGTGATTACGATGGCTGTGAAGAAACGCTTGACAGTCCACATGAGAACCTTGCCCTTACGGTAGGCTCGTGCCAATCGCCGCTGTGGGCGCGGCTTCCGGATGTTTACCAAAATTAGCCGGCGGCGAGGAGATTTGCACAATTGCATCTCCCTCCTCAAGTGGAAGGTCAGCTATCAACAACTCGGGGGGAGCAAGATACTTGTCGTAGGACCCATCGGCACGGCGAACTATAATCTCGCTTTTCTGCTCAAGCGGTAATGTGGGCGAGAGGTCATATGTTGCTCGGATAGCGTAAATGGTCACCGTCGAAATAACAGGTGACGGAGGGACAAAACCTGATGGTTGAGGTGTCGGCGTCGGCGGTATGAAGATGGATGAGGTTTTTACAGGAGTTGCCGTAGCCACTGGTGGAGGTGGATAAGGTAACGGTGTTCCTGTCGAAGGAAAACCGATTTGAGATGGTACAGGATAAGCCGGGGAGGTAGTTGCTGGCACAAAAGTGTTTGCCATCGGTGCACAGGCTGTAAGAACTGAAAAACCGATAAAAGTCAGGAGCATGCCAGTACGGCCCAATCGAATTCGCAATACAAACATGGCTCCTCTCCTCACTTGTCGGCAATACACCGCATTTCAGAAAGAAGCTCCGCGGAGGTCCTTTTTGATTGCCACTTACGCCCATTCTCAGCCCCCAGCCGCTCCAACTCTGCCCAGGCCTCACCCGCGGCCTGATGCGACTCAGCCGGCGTTGGGGCCGTTGACTCCAGCGGCGAAAGCAGTCCCACCGGACGACCGCGATACGTGATGATGTAGCGCGAGCGCTTCTTCCGAACGTTCTGCACAAACTCCGACGCCCGCGCTTTCAATTCGCGAATGCCAATCTCAGTCATCGCTCACCTTCCAAAGTAGTCCCCAATGTGACTACATTGTATCTGGTGACATAGCATTGTCAACAAGGCTCCGAAACACCTGCGTCTCGCTCGACAAATTGTGTACCGGGCCATCGGGGCCACGCGGGTCCCATGACACCCGGCGGTCCGCAAGCGGGGCGACCTTCGTGCCATACGCAGTCAGCGTGCGTACGGCGACTCCGTTGCGATAGAGCACCGTTGTGCGCGTGCGCTGGCCGGGGCCGATCAATCGGATGCAGTCCGGCTCACTGTAGCGCTGCCAGGCCTCATCCACCGCGCGCGGGCAGAAGAACAAGACCCCCGCCCCGCCCGACACGCCGATGTGCTCCGGAGCTTCCGGCCCGAGCTTATTGAAAATCAGAACGCCGTCAATCAATTGGCCAGCGAAGCTGCGCACGTGCAGTGGCCGGCCTTTGAACGTCACGTTCGTCTGCCGGTAGTGTTCGCCATCGAACTCGATGTACACCAGGTTGTCCCACGGCGCGGCCCCCGGCGTGCCGCTGTGCACATCCTCCGCCAGTGGGTTGCCGGCCAGATCAAACACTTCAACGTGATCGTGCCACACGCCGGACATCAGGGTGAGGGTGTGGGCAACGGTACCTGAAAGCATTGTGTCGTGTGTCGAAGTGTCGGGTGTATGTCTATGCGGAGGACATTTGACACCCGGCACTCGGCACTATTTTCGAGAACTGAAGCTGGCCTGCTCTGCCCCGGTGACGATCATCTTCGCCGCTTCGAGGCGGCCACGCTCGGCGGGGAAGGCCTGCACCAGGCCCATGCTCAGATCGCGCAGCCCGCGAGCGATGACGCCGTGGTCGCCGGTGTTGCTCGTGCCGCAGGCCTTGAGGGCGAGGGTGGCGAGATTGAAGGCGGCATCACACACTACGCCCTTGCACAGCCGCCACTGCGCCACGACGCGCGGCTTGGGGAGGATCGGCGGCTCGGCGGTTTCGAGTTCGAGTTGCCGCCGCAGCCAGAGCGTTGCGGTCTCCAGCTCCACCGTCATCTTGCCGATCAACTCCTGATGAAACGGGCTGTCAGCGGCGATCGATTTGCCGGTATCCTCGAACTTCAATCCGGTGACGAAGTTGAGGGCGTACTGATAGACGTTGTACGCCACGCCGAGATAGATGGCGGCCACCGCAACCTGATTGCCGACGAAGCTGCCCCGGCTCATCTGCATCATCTTGACGAAGGCGCCGGGGAGGGCAAGCGCTTCCTCTTCGGGCACAAAGACATCTTCGAGGATGATGCCGTGGGTGGCCGTTGCCCGCATCCCGACCGAATCCCACTTCGAGCGCTCGCGCACGCCGGGCGCGTCGCGCTTCACGAAGAAGACGCACAATCCTTCCGCCGTCGTCGTGCCGGCGAGCCTGGCGGTGACGAGGTACTCATCCGCCACGCCGGTGGAGCAGCCGAAGGACTTTGTGCCCGTGAGTCGCCAGCCGCCCTCGACCGGTTTCGCTTCGGTGGAGATGGTGATGGCGCTGGCGGTGGTCTTCACTTGCTCGCTGGCGAAGTTGGCCAGCCACAGCCCGTCGCGGCCCATCCTGGCGAGCAGCTTCTCGGCGAAGGCTTTGACCACCGGCGCTTCATCGGCGCTGAACAGCCCGGCCTCGAGGGCTTCGAGCGGCAGCAGCCCGCGCGAGGCGCTGCTGCAATGGAAGAAGTACGCCAGCGCCGTGGATGGGCAGGCCGTGCCGAGCGCGAAGGCCGCCGCCGTCAAATCGCGCAGGCCGCCGCCCAGCCCGCCATACGCCTCCGGCACGATGAGGCCCAACAGCCCGGCCTCGCGCAGCGCGGCGATGTTTTCCATGGGGAATTCGCCCTTGGCATCCGCTTGCTCCGCGCGTTCGCGCAACGCCGGCAGCACGCTCTCGACGCGCTGCGCCAATTCGCGCTCGCGGTCGGTCATGTCCTCAATCAGCACAGCTCCGGTCAAATCATTGCTCATCGGCTTTCCTTTCAAACCATTCTGCACTCAAGTCTTGCCACGTTGGGTTGGTCTTCTCGATCAACTCAATTTTTCTTTCACGCAGCCAGCCTTTGATCTGCTTCTCACGCGCGATGGCTGACTTCACATCGGAGGTGGTTTCAAAATAGACCAGTTGATTGATGTTGTATCGCGCGGTAAATCCGGGGATGAGCTTGTGTTTGTGCTGATACACTCGACGCTGAAGATCGTTGGTCACGCCTACGTAAAGGGTCCGTGAACGATTCGTGGCGATGTAGACGTAGTATTGTTTCATAGAGGCACAGACTTGATCCATGGACCTTCTCATGTCGCTCTGAGCCGCGCCGCATTTGCGCGGCGAAGAGTCTCGACCGGGTCATGACCGGCCTGGCCCATTGCACAGTCGAGATGCTTCGCTGGCGCGCGAACGGCACGCACGCCGCTCAGCATGACAGACCTGTGTCGCTCTGAGCCGCGCCGCATTCGCGCGGCGAAGAGTCT
>CAZSNP010000005.1:82794-108951 GCA_964608265.1 uncultured Anaerolineales bacterium
TCGGTCAGCGCGTTGGCCGCTTGAGATACTGCCCACGCGCGGGGCCGGTGACCTGCCCGTTGTCGTACACGACCTGTCCGCGCAGCAGCGTGGTCTTCACGCGGCCCGTCAGCTCCTGCCCCTCGAACGGCGTATAGCCCTGTTGCGATTCGGACTCGGCGGCGCGCACGACAAAGCGTTCGTGCGGGTCCACGAGCACCAGGTCGGCGTCGTAACCCGGCGCGATGTCGCCCTTGGTCAACAGGCCGAAACGCTGCGCCGGGTTCCAGCTCAACAGCTCGGCCATGTGGTTGTAGCTCATCCCACGTTTGCTCCCCTCGCTCAGCACGCCCGAGAGCAAATACTCCGTGCCGCCGAAGCCCGACTTGGCCAGCCAGATGTTGCCCGGATCGCCCTGCCCCGTCTTCTGCTCCGCCGCACAGCAGGCGTGATCGCTGACGATCCAATCAATCTCGCGTTCGAGCACCGCCTCCCACAAGAACTCCACATCGGCGCGCGGGCGGATGGGCGGGTTCACCTTGGCGTGCGCGCCCGCCGGCGAGTCCACATCCAGCAGCAAGTGGCCGACGGTGACCTCGCGGCGGAAGTTGAGGTGCGGGAAAACTTCGGCCATCATCAACGCCGCCTCGACCGCCTTGCGCGAGCTGAGGTGCAGCAGGTTGATGTTGAGGCATTCGGTTTCGTAGGCGAGATACGAGGCGATCCAGATGGCCAGCCCCTCGGAATGCGGGGGCCGCGCGGCGCTGTACGCTCGCAGACCCGTCAGTTTCCCGTCGCGCTCCACTATCTTCGTGTAGGCGTTGAGGATATCGGCCAGCTCGCAGTGCAGGCTGACGCTGATGTGCTCGGCAACCTCGGGGTGCTGTTGCCTCATCCGTTGCGCGCCGCGCATGACGAACTCGAAGTGGGCGAGGTCGTAGCGTTCCTCCGGCCCGATCATCAAAAACTCGTTTTGCCTGTCGCTCTTCCCGTGCAGGCCGTAGCCGCCGTAAAACATGAATATCTTGAAAGATGGGATGCCGTAACTCGTAATCAGTAAATCCATCTCCTCGATGTGGCTCGCGGCGATAGGCGCGACGTGATAGGCGTAATCCACCCAGAAGTTGCCGGCGCTGAGTTGCAGCACCTGCGGCATGAACTCGGCGTACGACCCGCCGCGATTGAGGTAATACTGACCGGTGCGGATGTAGTTGAGGCTCGTCGTCACCCCGCCCATCGCCGCCGCCCGGCTCTCGGTGGCGGCGTCCCCCGCCAGCGGCTGATAGATGCCGATGTGCATGTGCGCGTCCACGCAGCCGGGGAAGGCAAGGCGATTCTTCCCATCCATCACCGCCTTCGCCTCGTCGGGCCGGATGTCCGGGGCGAGCCGCGCGAACTTTCCATCGGCGATCCCGATGTCGAGCAAATCCACCGATTGCTTGTTGGGCCGGACGACGCGGACGTTCTTGATGACGAGGTCGTATTGGGTCATGGCGTTATCGCATGATCAAGGGCAGGTGGATTTTGAACGCGCCGGAGGGGAAAACGGTGACAAAGGCCGCGCCGAACACGCCCCAGTTCCCGGCCGCATCGCGCGCGCGGACGAAGAGCGTATGCCGGCCCGCACTCCACCCGAGGGTTGACAATCCGGCCACGGCGGTTTCGCCGGGGCTGTCGAACGCGCCGTCCTGCGCGCTCATCGCCAGCGGCGTGCCGCCCGCCCACCACGGCCCAGCCACGTACAGTTCAGCGGCGTTGACGTTCTGCGCCGAGGGGCGAGCGACGCCGTTGTTGCCGAAGGCGTCGTCGTTGAAGCTCGCCGTGACCGTGACGGGGAGTCCGGCCTCGATCACCGCTACGCTCACGGTGGTTGAGATCGGCGTCGGCCCGAGCGACTCGGCGTACGGCTGCCGCGCGGCTTTGGCCGCATACAACAGCGCGCCTTTGTTCTCCGGCCAGAACGTGCTATCCACGCAGGCGTAGGCGGGGAAGAAACCGCCGCACGTCCCGCTCTGCGGCCCGATCTCGTAGGTGAAGCCCGCTGCGCCGAGCGCGCCATAGGCCCAATCGTCGGTCGTGCCGCTGGCCGCGTACAACAGCTCCGAGGCCTGCCCGGTGTCGTACCCGTTGAAGTAGCTCATGCGAAACGCCAGCGACCGCAGGCCCGCATCGTTGGGCGCTTGCTTGTTGGCCGGGCAAGGCAGGAGGAAGCAATCCGTCCAGCCCCACGGCAACAGCACCAGCTCGCTGTAACTGTGCAGCGAGATGAAGGCGCCGGTGGCCGTGATCGGGGCCGTGTCGGTCAGCGCCGGGCCGCGCTGGTCGCGGAAGAGCGCGGACATCAACCCTTCGAGCGCAGTCTCCTCCGGCTCGGAGGCCGCGCTCACGCCGCGATAGGTGAGCGAGCACGGGCTGCTGCTCGTGCCCGCCCCGCCCCATTGAAAGCTCGCATTGCGATTGAGGTCAACGCCGAATTGACTGAAGTCAGACGGAGGCTCGCTGCACGCGCCGGCCGAGGTGTTGAGATTCTTGCGTTGCGTGTACGGATTGCTCCCGCCGTGCTCGGCCTTCACGCGGCCATCGGGGTTGGCCAGCGGGATGACCCACAGCTCGTTGTGGTCGAGCAGCGCAGTGACTTCCGCATCGGCGCCATAGTTGTTGACGAGGTGGTCAATCCAGCGCCACGCCACCTCGGCCGTCGTCAACTCGCGCGCGTGGATGGCGGCCATGAGCAGAAAACGCGGCTTGTCGGTGTTCGGGTTGAGGACGCAATCGCCGGGGCGCAGCCGGGTGAGGCAGACGGCGCGCAGGTCATTCTGAATCGGCCCGGCGTTGACTTTGCCCCACGAGTCGCCGTAGTCAATCACCTGCGCGAGATCGGGGTGCGTGGCGACGACGTCGCTGAGGTGCTGCGCGTGCTCGGCCACGGTGCGGTAGCCGCCGTAGTACGTCAGCGGCGAGATGGCGGACGGCGCGGGCAGATGGCGATCGAGCGTGACGGTGAAGCCCTCGGCTCGCAGTCGCGCCGCGACTCCCTCATCCCCCAGCACGAGCAGATAGTCCGGGCCGCGCGCTTCCAGCACATCCCAGCCGCCGGAGGTCAATCGCCTCACGTCGGCGGGGGAGGCGACGGCGACGCGATACACGGCGAGCGGTGGTTGGGTCTCGGAGCGCTGCGCGCTTGTGTCGCGGGGTCCGAGCAGCAGCGGCATGAGCACGACAGCGAGGGCGATGAATTTGCGAGGCCGGGCACGCGGGTGCATGTCAGGTTGCTCCGCCGGTGTGCATGGAGACGACGCCTGATTGCATTAACGCCGATTGCGCAGCCTGATCCAGGCCCAGCTCGCTCAGTATCTCTGCGGAGTGCTGGCCGATGCGCGGCGGGTCGGCGCGCAGGCCGAAGTCGTAACCGTCCACCGCGATGGGCAGGCGCGGCAGGTGCGTGACGGTTCCATCGGGGAAGGCGGTTGCGAGCAGCGCGCCGTTCGCGGCCAGGTGCGGGTCGCTGAACAAATCCTCGGGCCGGGCGATGGGCGCGAACGGGATGCCGGCGGCCTCGCAGCGGCGGATCACTTCGGCCGTGGGCATCCCGGCGCACATCGCCTCGAGGGCGGGCAGCAGCCACTCGCGCGCCGCGATCCGGTCGTTGTTCGTCTTCAGTCGTTCATCACTCAGCAGGTCGGGCCGCTCGAACGCCTCGCAGAAACGTTGCCAGGCCTTGTCGCTCGTCACGCCGATGAAGACAAGTTCGCCGTCGGAGGTTTTGAAGGTGCGATAGACCGACCACGCGCTGACGCGGGCGGGCATGGGCGGAACCGGCTGGCGGCTCGCCGCAGCGTAGGCCATGTGATGGCCCATCATGAAGGCGGCGTTTTCGAACAAGCCGCTCTGCACCAGTTGCCCGCGGCCCGTGTGGTCACGCTCGCGCAGTGCCACGAGCACGCCGAGCGCGGCGTACGTCCCACCCATCACATCAATCACCGACGCGCCCGCCCGCAGCGGCTGGCCGACCGGGCCGGTCATGTACGCCAGCCCGCTCATCATCTGGACGACTTCATCGAGTGCGTGGCGATGTTCATACGGGCCGGGGAGGAAGCCTTTGAGGGAGCAGTAAATGAGTGGAGGGTGGAGGGCGGAGAGCGCAGGATAACCGAAGCCGAGGCGCTCCATGGTGCCGGGGGCGAAGTTCTCGATGACGACGTCGGCGGTGGCGATGAGCTTGCAGACGAGGTCGCGGCCCGCTTCTGTCTTCACATCCACTGCCAGGCTGCGCTTGTTGCGATTGAAGAACGGGAAGTAGCCCATGCCGAAGCCTTTGAGGCGGCGCGTGTCGTCGCCCTCCGGCTTCTCGATCTTGATGACGTCCGCGCCGAGGTCGGCCAGCACCAGCCCGCAGGCCGGGCCGAGCACGGCGTGGGTGAATTCGAGGACGCGCACGCCGGTGAGTGGTAATTGGTTATTGGTAATTGCCATACTTCACAAGATAGTTGACTAACCCACCTTCACTCAAGATACGCGCCATCACATCGGGCATCTTCGTCGCATTGAAAATTTGACCGGTGGCCTCGTTCGTCACCGTGCCGGCTTCCAAATCCACCCGCACGCGCTGGCCGGTTTCGATGACGTGTCCCGGCGCTTCCACCACCGGCAGGCCGATGTTGATGGCGTTGCGATAGAAGATGCGGGCGAACGAGCGCGCGACGACGCACGCCACCCCGGCGGCCTTGAGTGCCAGCGGCGCCTGCTCGCGCGACGAGCCGCAGCCGAAGTTGTGCCCGGCCACAAGCAGATCGCCGCGCTGCACGCGCGCGGCAAAGCCCGGGTCGAGGTCTTCGAGCACGTGCCGCGCCAGCTCGCCCGGTTCCAGCGTCTTGGTGTACTTGCCGGGGATGATGCGGTCGGTGTCAATGTCGTCACCGTAAGAATGCGCTGTTCCGATTAGCATGTAGTCGTTCACCGCCGAGACGCAGAGTGCGCGGAGAAATAGTCCCTATTCCTCCAAGCCCAAGACCATTCGGTAAATACCATTTTTCAGCAGGGACACATTGAAGTTGATAAGCAAGCCGGCCTTCCAACCACCAAGCCGCATGTAAGTCAGCAGTTGTGCTTTGTGAACCGGCAGAACTGTCTCGACAACCTTTGTTTCCACCACAACGAGTTTTGCCACGAGCAAATCAATCCGATAGCCGACATCGAGCCGCAAACCTTTGTACGCCACCGGCAAGTGAAGTTGCCGTTCGATGGGCACATGCTGCAATGTCAGCTCGCGGCACAAGCATTCAAGGTATGCGGACTCTAGAAGACCCGGCCCCAACGCTCGGTGCACTTCGATTGCAGCACCGATAATCTTCTCCGTGATTTGATTGATCTCCATAACCCCACCTGCAATTCTCTGCGTTCTCCGCGTCTCTGCGGTCAAGGCCTTTCGGGTTCCGCAATCTCGCCCGCCACCGCGCTGGCCGCCACCACCGCCGGGGAGGCCAGGTAGATTTCGGCGTTCGGGTTGCCCATGCGGCCTTTGAAGTTGCGGTTGGTGCTGGAGATGACGACCTCGCCATCGCCCGGCACGCCGAGGTGCGACCCCACGCACGGCCCGCAGCCCGAGGTGATGAACGTGGCCCCGGCCTCGGAGAGCGTCTCGATCGTGCCGTCGCGCAGCGCGTCGTTGAACACGCGCTTCGACGCCGGCGCGATGACGAGCCGCACGCCCGGCGCGACCCGCTGGCCGCGCAGCACGCGGGCCGCGGCCTGCAAGTCCTCGAGGCGGGCGTTGGTGCATGAGCCGATAAAGGCGTAGTGGATCTTGCGCCCGGCCACCGCCTCGATCGGCTGCACGTTGCCGGGCGCGTGCGGGAGGCTGATCATCGGGCGCAGACGCGATACGTCACAGGCAATGCGTTTGGCGTAGACCGCGCCGGGATCGGCGCGCAGCGGGTTGCCCGACGCCTCCACCATCCCCGCCTTCGCGCCCATCTCGGCGGCCATGTTGGCCAGCACCGTCCGGCTCGCCAGCGTCATCGCCTCCACCGCTTCACCGGCGAACTCCACCGATTGATAGTTCGCGCCGTCCGCGCCCACCTGCCGCACGAGTTCGAGCACCAGGTCTTTGGCCGTCACGCCCGCCGGCAGCGCGCCGCCCAACTCGATGCGGATGCTCGGCGGCACCTTGAGCCACGTCCTGCCGGTGAGCATGATGCCGGCCAGGTCGGTCGAGCCGACGCCGATGGCGAACGCGCCCAGCGCGCCCAGCGTCGGCGTGTGCGAATCCGCGCCGGCGAAGATATCGCCCGGGCTGGCGTGGCCGTGCTCCATCATCAATTGATGGCAGATGCCCTCGCCGATGTCGTACAGCACGCAACCCGTCTCGCGCGCGAACTCGCGCATGAGCTTATGCAGATTGGCGATGCGCTCGTTCGGCGCGGGCGCGGCGTGGTCAATGACCAGCGCGAAGCGTTTCGCTTCGCGACACGCCGCCTCCCACAGCCGCACGCCGCCCATCTCGCGAAAGGCCCTGATGGCAAACGGCGCGGTGGCATCGGTCGCCAGCGCGCCGTCCACGCGCACGATCGCGATTTCGTTGGCAGTCACTGCGCGCCCGGCGTGGGCGGAGATGATTTTCTCGGCGAGGGTTTGGGGCATGAGAGTGGAAAGTAGAAAGTAGAAAGTAGATGGCCGAGTATCACGGCATGGGCAGGTTGTTGAGCAAGCCCAGGAATTCCGGGCTGAAGCCGGTATCGTATTCGGCCCGTTCTTCGCGAAGGCCGTGTCTACGCTGATCGGGGATAAGGGCATTCAGCATTTTGCAGATCTCGGTGAGAAGGTTGATGCGATGAAGATAGACGGCCTCGCCCAACACATGCCGCCCGCGCCGATACCACTCGCGGCTCTCGCGCGCCTCGCCCAGTGAATACTCAAGATAGCGTGCCCGGTCTTTGCCGGTGCTGCGCGAGTAGCCCTCCGCAAGATTGGCGCTGATGGAACCCATCGAGGCATACAATTGTCCGGACACACGGATGGTGCGCGGATCGCCGGCCAGTTTGGTCACGTCGTACCAACTCAAATCCTCCACAAATTCCGCGACACGGAACACCTTCATCCGCCAGAGCGGGTCGGTGGTAATGGCCTCGGGCACAGTCTTTTCCCAATCGCCATAGTTCACGGTAGCCCCACTTTCTACTTTCTACTTTCCAGCCGGTACAACTTCCCCTCCAGCCGCCTCCCCAGCACCCCTTCCATTTTCCGCGACACCTCGGCGACCCTGGCCACATCCACGCCCGTCTTCACGCCCATGGCCTCGAGCATGTTCACGGCATCTTCGGTGGCGATGTTGCCGGTGGCGCCGGGGATGAAGGGGCAGCCGCCCAGGCCGCCGAACGCGGTATCGAAATGGCTGACGCCCGAGCGCAGCGCCGACAGCACGTTCGCCAGCCCCATGCCGCGCGTATCGTGCAGATGCAGCACCATCGGCACCGGGTTCACCATTGGCCGCAGCTCCTGCACCAGACGCCGCACGGCCTGCGGGTTGGCCAGGCCGGCGCTATCCGCAATCGCCAGCTCATCCACGCCGAGGCCGACGATCCGCCGCACCATCCCCACCACGCGGCGCGGATCAACGGCCTCCTCGGTGTAGCCGAACGCGCACTGCACGCCCGCGCGCACGCTCAGCCCCGTGGCGCGCGCCACGCGCACCATCGCTTCCATTTGCAGCAGTCCCTCCTCCACCGACATCCCGGCGTTCTTTTGATTGTGCCCCTCACTCGCCGAGACGGAGATATCCACTTGTTGCACGCCCGCCGCCGCGGCGCGCTCCACGCCCCTCACGTTGAGGGCCAGCCCGCTGTACCTCACGCCCGGCGCGCGCTGGATGCGGGCGCAGACTTCCTCGGCGTCGGCCATCTGCGGCACTTTCTGCGGATGCACGAACGAGGCGACTTGGATGCGCCGCAGGCCCGTGGCCGAGAGCGCGTTGACGAGTTCGACCTTGGCGGCGGTGGGGATGGGGGTGGCTTCGGCCTGCCAGCCGTCGCGCGGGCCGACCTCGACGATCTCCGCGTGCGGCGAGAGGGTGGGCACGTCGAGCGACTCGCTGCGCCGCCAGAGGCGGTTGTGATAGAGCAGCGGCGTGTCCGCGCCGCTCGAATCGGTGGCGACGACCTCGCCGACGAAGATGGTGTGATCGCCGCCGTCGTACGCCCGCCACACACGGCAATCGAGCCAACCGAGCACGCCGGGCAGCAGCGGGCTGCCGGTGACGGCCGTCGCCGTCTCGATTCCGGTGAAACGATCTTCCACGCCGGGCTTCATGCCGGCGAAGACCAACCCGAAATCCATCTGGCGCATGTCGAGCAGGTTGACGGCGAACACGCCGCTGTGTTCGATGGCGGTGCGGTTGTACAGCTTGTTGTCAATGCACACCGAGACGAGCGGCGGGTTGAGGCTGACGCTGCTGAATGAACTCACCGTGAGGCCGAGCCGCTGGCCGTTGAAGAGCGTGGTCACCACCGTGACGCCGCTGGCCCACTGGCTGAGCGATTGCTTGAAGGATTGAGGCGAGATGGGCATAGAAGACGTGTCGAGTGTCGGGTGTCAAGTGTCCGCCGCGATGCTCAGCGCGCTGTCATTGGCGGAGGATACTCGACACTACGACACGTTGGCACCTTCACTGAAAAGATCACGTTTGCTGAAGTTCGCCGTGAGAAAGCGCCACATCACCTTGCCTTGAGTGAGCCAGGCGATTGTCAGCTCGCCGGCCAGCACCTTCTCGGCGATGAAGGGCGTGACCGTTTCGACTTTGTCGCCGAGGAGGTTGAAGATGCGTTTGGCGCGCTCAAACTCCTCGGGCCGGCCCGCGTATTGGCCGGTGAGCAAATCGGTGGTTACGATGCCGGGGCTGATGGTGCCGAACTTCAGCGGGGCCGGCCACTGCGCCGCATCAGCTTCGAGCGACCGGGCGATGAAACGCACCGCCGCCTTGGTCGCGCCGTACAGCCCCAGGCCCTTGCGTGTGCGGCCATTGCTGCCAAAGCCCTCGACGTCGTAGATCGTCCCCCCGCCCTGCGCCTTCATCCCCTGCGCTGCGACCCGCAGGCCGTACAGCGAACCGAGCAGGTTGAGGTTGACGACCGCGCGCATCAACTCGGGCGCCTGATCCCACAGCGGCTCGTTGTCGGGATGAGCGACACCGGCGTTGTTGATCCAGATATCCACGCGCCCGAACCTTGCCTGGGCCGCCCCCCACAATCCCTGCACTTGCTCGTAGATCGAGACGTCGGCGGCGTGGCCGAGCACGCGCCCGCCGCTGTGCGTTGCGGCCAGTTCATTCGCCGCCCTCTCCACGGCCGCCTGCGATCGGCCGTTGACCACGACCGAACAGTCACGTTTGAGAAACTCGCGCGCCAGGCCAAACCCAATGCCGCGCGTTGAACCGGTGATAACGATGGTCTTCATGCATCACTTTCAGCGACTGGTCGCAGGTTGAGCGGTCAACCCGCCAACCTTCAACGCTCGTTCCATTCCAAAACCCCGAACATCGTGTACCGCAGCTTGTCCGACTTGAACCACTGCCATACCGCGCTGAGGGTGAAGGCGTCGTCAATCAGAAACTCGCGGCCTTTGACCTTGAGCGCCTGGCCGTAGAAGTGCTGGCTGGTGTACAGCGCACGGCCATAGCCCATGCTGTTGCCGTACACGTCCGGCCCCTCGAAGGTGTGGCGCGGCCCGTTGCGGTGCCGCACGAACCTATACTTTCGACTTTCTACACCGTCCATCTCAACCGCCATCTCGGCGCGCAGCAAATTGATCGGCGTGTACTCGATCCGCACAGCGTTGACGCCCAGTGGCTTTTGATCCGCGCCGTACACGGCCAGCTCGCCCGTCCACGCGCCGCGCTTCTTCTGCGGCAGGATGTGCGGCTGGCGACCGTTCACCCGTTCACTCTCGCAAAAAGCATCTATGCGCGCTTTCGTCTCGAGGTTGGTGTGGTAGTCGAAGGCGACCTTGTACAGCCCGTTGAACACGGAGCAGATCGTCGGCCCGTCGTACAGCAATGAAGAGTAGCATTGCGTCTGCCCGTCGGGCAGGATGTGAACCATCGTGCGCAGGTCCGCCGTCCAGCCGGGCGAGTAGTAGTGGGCGTCCACCAGCGCGCCATACGGGTGCCCCGCGCCGATGAAGTCCGGCCCGAGGTAGATGCGGTCGGCGTCGCTGTCAATCACGCCAAAGGCAAACGTGTCGCAGACCTCCAGCCGCGCGGTCAGCGGCCCGCTCATCTCGGCCAGGTGCGTGTTCATCGTGTACGTCGTCTGGCCGTCGGCAAACACGCTGGCGCGATAGACCTTGTTGTAGCCGACGTGATTGCCCTCGGCGTCGAAGATGGACGGCAGCCCGTGCCACTCGCCCTCGATGCGTTGTTGCCAGGTGGATGGTTGGGTGGACATGGTTCGACCGACAGAGAAAGTAGAAAGTGGAAAGTAGAGTGCGCCTACTTTCTACTCATTACTTTCTACCTCCTGATTTCGCAGTATCCCCTGCAGTCGCTCGCTCACCTCCGCCCCCAGCATCCGGTCAATCTGCGCCCAGACCGGGTCAACCTCGGGGTTGAAGATGGCGTTGCGGTTGAGTTGATCGCGCGCAGCGAGCGCGGCGCCGTCGCCGCCCGAAGCGATCTCGGCGGAGACTCCGTCCTCGACCAGCCTGAACCAGTGCTCGAGGTAGTGGTGGACGTGCGGCTCGACCAGCGCGAAGGCGGCCTCGGTGGCGCGGTACGCCAGCATCCACGGCGACATGATCGCGTACTGGCGCGGCGAGAGGTACGCGGCGGTGAGGCCGTCGATCTTCTTCGCTGCGTCGAACTCGGCGGTGAGGGGCTGGAGCGCGGCGTTCATGTACGCCAGGTTGGCGCCCAAATCCACGCGCGGGATCAGGTCGAGGTGGAAGGCGAAGTGTGCGCCGCCTCCCGGCGGGCCGGCCAGCACGGAATCGAGCGTGAAGTGCGGCACGGCGCTGGCCGGCGGCGTGAAGGCAAAGATCATGTGCGAGTCGAGGCCGGCCGGCGGAAACGTCAGCCCGATGTAGACGATCTTCCGCACGCGCTCACCGGTGAAAATCCGGCACGCGCCCAGCGGCTGCGGGAAGGCCGGGCTGCTCAACGTCTGATACGGCGCACCCACTTCGCGCAGCGCGAAGCGGGCCACGATTTTCTCGAGCGTACCGATAGAAAGAGTTTTGGCGAGGGACATGAAAGCCTCGTTTAGAAAGTAGTGAGTAGAAAGTGGGAACCTGCTACCTGCTACTTGCTACCTGCTACTTGCTACTTGCTACTTGCTACTTGCTACTTGCTACCTGTTTCACCGGCACTTCCTTCAGCACCCAGGCGTGCGCCAGCTCGGGCACCTCCTTGCGCGCGGGCGAGGGGATGACGACGGCCTGGTGCCGCGAGTATTCGGACTCGATGCGGTGCGTGTCAATCTGCAGGCCCAGGTCAATCGCTCTTTGCCGCATGCGGCGGTAGGCGATCTGGATTGAGTCCGATTTCACACTCAACTCCGCGCCGAGGTCGTAGGGCAACAACTCGGGCCGCTGGGCTTCGACCACCGGCTTGTCCTGGTTGAAGATCTTGAACACGCGTTTGCGCGCGTCGCCGTCCGCCCAATCCCCTTTGAAGAAGGCGCGTAGGCTGATCCATTTCGTTACGGTGGTGTAGTCGTCAACGGGGATATGGGCGTTGAAGAGCAACAGCTTGCCGAGCGGGATGTTGACATCGAGCACGGTGACGCACGGCATGAAGACCCATGAGCTGGTGACCACGCCCTTCTGCTCGGTTTGCTGGTTGTAGAGGAAGCGCCACAGCCCGGTGATGTTGCGTCTGGGCGGCTTGAGCGTCACCGTCGCGCGCCGCGCCCACTCGCCCAACTCCTCGACGGCATATTCCTCCACCTGCGGCTCCTCGCGGTTGCCAAACGAGCCGCCGTGGACGAACGGCGCGTGGGCGATGTCGAGGCTGTTCTCGAGCGTGCGATCGTAGTGCGCGTTCCACCTGAACTCGCCGTACGTCAGCTTGTATTGGTCGGCCTGATCGAAGTACGGCAGATTCGGAATCGCCGGCCGCTCGGCCTCGGGCGTGTCGCCGAGGAAGGCCCACACCCAGCCGAACTTCTCGACGGTCGGGTACGAATCCACGCGCGCCTTCTTCGGCACCGGATTGCCGGGCAGGTTGGCCGGGATCTTAACGCACTCGCCGTCGGGCTTGTACTCCCAGCCATGATACGGGCAGACGATGCAGTTCTTTTCATCCACCCAGCCATCGGAGAGCGCGCCGCCGCGATGCACGCACAAATCGCTCATCACATGCGCCGCCCCATCCGAGGTGCGGAAGAGCACGAACTCCTGCCCGAGCGCCGTCACGCGCTTCGGCTTCTTCGTGACCTCCGGCGAAAAATCCAACGGCCACCAAAAGTTCTTGAACATCCTTGCCTCCTATGTGGGCGTCAGTCGCAGAACTTCCACCCGAGTCATCGCCTCATCCCTCTGCCAGCGGCGCAGGCCGATCAGCTCGGCGCCGTCGAGCACGTCCATCCACTCCAGCCTCACACCACCTGCGCCGAACATTTCACCCTCCACTATCCAGCCATAGCGTCGCGCCAGGCCCTGCATGTCTTTGGAGAAGGAAAGGAACGGGCCGCCGTTTTCCTGAAGTCGCACCGAGTCGGCATCGTGAGCGTCCGCCCACCCTGAGCCGCTGTACCTCCGTTCGGCCACCCGCTCCGCGATCACCGTTCCCTCGGCGGAGAGCGTCCTCACCGTCCCGCGCCACACCGCGCTCACCTCGCCCGGCCAGAGTGGGCCTTTGAGTTCCGGCCACGCTTCGCGTTTCACACCTTCACGCTTCAGCTCCGCCAACCCAACGATACTCGCTACCATCTCCCCCGCGCTGAAAAACTTCCCGCCCGTCACCTGCCGCTCGGCGCTCGTCTGCACCGAGAACGAGGTGAAGTTGTGCCCGAAGCGCGGCCACAGACCGCGTCCGGTGAGCACCCCTTCGCCCCACGTCAACCCGCTGCCCACCACGTCCGGCCCGAGGTAGCGGCGGGCGCGGCCCTCGATCCGCAGATCAAACACATACTCGCCCACGCGTCGCGCAAGCGGATGTTCGAAGTCGCATGGCTCGCAGGATTGCCAGACGCGCAGGTCGCCGTTCTCCAGCCGGGTCAACGTGCGCCGCTGCCGCACCACGCCGGCGAACGCGCCATCCGGGTCGTAAACGTACTCACTGACCAGCCACGCGCCGAGAAATGCTGAAGTCATCCGTCATCAGTGGACAGTGAACAGCGACTCTGCACGGCGGCGACCTTCACCGTTTACGAGGCCACGAACTGCAACACGCCGTGCTCAATACTCACTCGCTCGCCGCCGCGATACCAGTGACGCACAAATGCCCTGCGCTCACCGTCGTGCGAGACGACGTCGCGGCACCAGGCGCGCAGACCTGCATCGAGTACATGCAGGTGACTGACCGCAGCGCGCCCTCCAAAAAGGCTGTAGCTTCCGGCCATCGGCTGTTCGGGCACGCTCCACGCCTGCCACTCGTTGCAGACGAACTGCGCGCTGTAAGAGTGCGGCGCATGGTCGCCCTCATACGTCAGACGGATGTTCTTCGCATCCAATCGCTCGCAGCGTTCGCTGTAGCGCAGCGCGCCCACCGGCTGGCGGGCCGCGTTCGACAGGTTGATGTCACCCGTCCACCGGCCCTCGCGATGCAGCAGCGACCGGCCCCGCCCGGCGTGCGGATCGTCGCCCAGGTCGTAGCTCGTGCCGCTGACGAGCGAGGGCAGCGGGTTGGCCGCGCCCTCGGGCACGCGGTCGTTCTGCCCGACGACGGCATACAGCAGTTGCTCGCCGCGCGACATCAACGCCAGCGAGAGTTGCAGATCGCCGATGACCATCAAAAAAAACCGCTGGCTCAGCCCGAGCGCCGGCCAGTACGCATTCGCATCCACCAGCGACTCGCTCAGCACCTCGGCGTAGCCCACGTTGGCCGGGCCTTGATACAGCCGGTGGTCGCCGTTGTCCTGGATGAAGTAATGCCCGGCGTGCTTGAACGGCCCGACGAACGAGACGTCAATGCGCGTGCGCCCATCGCCCACATCCTGCACGTGGCGCTGATCGGCGCCGTTGCCGAGGAAGCGCCCCTCTCCGGAGAACACTTCCGCGGTGCCGGCCCAGCGACCAAATCCCTGAACAAACTGTGCCATAGGGTTCAAGCGTTGCGGGTTGCATGTTGGGAAGTTCAACCTGCGACCAGCAACGGTCAACTGACCAGAACGAACTCCTGCCTCACCTTCGGCATCGCCCGCATCATCTCAGCGAAATCGGCGCCGCCCGGTTGCGACGTGAGGTAACGGCCCTCCACCCACACCGTCAGCCCGTCATCGGCGAACGGGTACGGTTCGAGCCGGTAGCGATTGGCTCCGACCGGTTTGATGTTCACCGTCACCTCCTCGCCGGCGGCGCGGGGCACATTTTTGAACTGCCCTTCCTTGCGCGCCTCGGCGTGCGTGGTGTGGAAGTACAGCGACAGCGTATCGAAAAACTGGAGCAGCTTGTAATTGATGAAGATGCGCATCTCATCGGTGTGCCGCGCCGTAGCCGGATCATGCGACAGTTGCTGTTTGAGCCGCTCCTGCCGGGCCAGTTCGGCTTTCAGCATCCCGTCCACCTGTGGCCGCAGCTCGGGCGTGATGCGGTCGATGAACAGAAAATCCGACAGCCCGTAGCGCCCGTGATACAGGCCCCAGGTGTGCATCGAAGAGATCAGGCCCGAGAGCGGGTGATGCCGTTCGTTGAAATCCGGCGAGCGCGGGCCGGTGAAGATCAGATCGGCGAGCGGCGTTTGCGTGAGGTGGTACGGCAAACCGGTGTTCGGGTCGCGTTTGGCATGGGCGTCCACTTCCGCCCAGCCCTCGTCGTGGTGGCCGGCGACATACTCCATCGGTTCGCGCGGGTCGAGGCCGGCGAAACGCGCGTTGCCAAACGCCTCGGCCAACTGCCCGGACATGCGGGCATGGTCGATCTGCTCGATCACAAAACGCGGTTGACCTTCGGGTGCGGATTGGACAATCATGTTGAAATGTTCCGGGTTGCAGGTTGACGGTTGCAGGTGGTGTGACGCACAACCTTCAACCTGGAGCCGGCAACCTCTATGGTGTCACCACCCTCACAAAATCCTGCACCTGAAAAATGTTCGTCTTCCCGTCGCGCACTTTGTGGGTCAGGATGCGGCGGTTGTTCGGGTCGAGGAAGTAGTGATTGTTGTACACCGTCGTCTGCGAGACGGCGCTCCAAATCGTGAACACGTAGTTAAACGGCGTCAGCTCGCTGCCCTCCAGCCTCACCACCTCGGCCTCGCCGTAGCAGAACTTGCCGCGCACGGAGATGTCGGTGTGAAACGTCACCGGTTTGCCGAGGCCGTAGAAATTCTCGAACTCCTCGTGCAGGTGCCAGGTGCGCTCATTGATCCAATACACATCCATGTGCACCGCCGCCGCTTCGAGGAACGCGCCTTCGGGGCTGAACGTCTTGCACAGCCCCTCCCAGCGGCCCATGAAGCATTGGTAGGGCGAATTGGGATGGCGGGAGGCGCCATAGTCTTTCGTCATGTTGCCTCTTTTTTTCAGCGTTCCTGTCGTTGGCCGGTGTGGTGTGAACTCAGCCGGTAACTCTACAACGTAATCTGATATTTGAACCGATCCCCGCGATAGCGCGCCTGCAAATACTCGAGCGGCGTGCCATCGGCGGCGACCACCAGGCGCTCAATCTGCAAAATCGGCGAGCCGGGTTCCACATCGAGCAGCTTCGCATCGGCCCCGGTGGCGGCCACCGCCTCGATGGTGCGATGGGCGCGGCTTTCCTGCAACTGCGGCAGGTGGGCGAGATAGCGCAAAGACTCGCCCTCCTGCAACGCCGCCCGGTTGATCTGTGCGGCGACGGCCTCGGGCAGGTACACGCTGTGAATCCCGATCGGTTCGGCGTCGGCGAGGCGCAGCCGGCGGATGCGGACGACCTGCGACTTGCCGTTGAGCCGCAACGCTTCGCGCACGGCGGCGGGCGCGGCGATGTGCTTCTCATCCAGGACGCGCCAGCCGGGCCTGATCCCCTGCTCCTCGAGCTTGTGCGTCAACCCCTGCCGGTTCGGGTTGTGAGCGAATTTGTCGCCGGCGACAAACGTGCCCTTGCCGCGATGGCGCGTCAGCCGGCCCTCGAACACCAACTCGCTCAGCGTCTGCCGGATCGTGGTGCGGCTGATACCGTACATGTCCTGCAGTTCCTGCTCGCTGGGGATCAAATCGCCCGGCTTCCAATCACCGCTTTCGATCCGCGCCAGCAGCACCTGCCGCAATTGATAATGCAGCGGCATTGGTGAGTTGCGGTCTATCACATCCGTTACTCGAATAGTCATTGATGTTCCGGTTGTAGCGACGGTTCGTAGTGGCCGCTTTAGCGGTTGCGGCTGAAGCCGTTACTACGAGCCACCGCAACTACGAACTGCTGGTAGGGCCGGTTGCTCGTGGCCGCTGTGGCGGTCGCGGCGGAAGCCGTTACTACGAGCCACCGCCGTTACTACGAGCCACCGCAACTACGAACTGCTGGTAGGGCCGGTTGCTCGTGGCCGCTGTGGCGGTCGCGGCGGAAGCCGTTACTACGAGCCACCGCAACTACGAACCGCTGCTACTGACTCGCTCCCTCGCGAAACTCGCGCGCGCCGGACTGGATCAGGCTCGGCACGGCGTTGAGGAGGATGCGCGCGCCGCGTTGAAGTTGTTTGCGCGCCGCTTCGCCGGTGGCCGCGGTGATCCCGGCGGGCACGCCCGCGCGGTTCAACGCCACAATCACCTCATCAATCACGCGCTGCACCTCCGCGTGCTCCGGCCCATCGTAATGGCCCATCGCCATGGAGAGGTCGCGTGGGCCGATGACGATGCCATCCACTCCGGGCACGGCGGCCCACGCGGGCAGCACCGGCAGCAGCTTCGGGTCCTCGAATTGAGGCCACACCAGCGTCTGCTCGTTGGCGAAGGCCACGTAGTCGGCCTGCCGAAAATCGCCGAGCATGTAATCGGCGGCCCGCACCATGCCGAGGCCGCGCCGGCCGAGCGGCGGATACTTCACCGCCGCGACCAGCGCGCGCACGTCGTCGGCCGTCTCCAGCCCCGGCATCATCACGCCCAGCATGCCCGAATCCATGTATTGCAGCACCAGCTTCGCGTCGCGCTGGCCCACGCGCACCAGCGGCGTCATGCCCGTCAACTCGCAGGCGCGCACGAAGTTCGCGGCGTCGCTCGGGCTGACGCCGCCGTGCTCGGCGTCGAGCATGCAATAGTCGAAACCGGCCAGCCCGATGAGTTCGGCCAGCATCGGGTCGGCGCTGTTGGAGATCACGCCGAACACCGGCTCGCCGCGCTTGAGCCTGGCCCTGGTCTTGTTTTCGCGGATCACAAATCCGTCATCCCCGGCCCCTCTCCCTGCGGGAGAGGGGAGAGGCTCCACAGCTTCAATCCCGTTCCAGCATGGAGTGCGCGCTGCACCGGCGCGCCGTCGAACGCCGTCAGCGTGAACTCCACCGCGAAGGCCGTCGCCCGCGCCGCATGCCCGCCGACCACGGCGATGCCGTGCGGGGCCGCCTCATCCCGAAAGGAGCATACCAGGTGCAGATGCACAAACGGCTCCCCGTCCAGTTCACTCAGCGTTCCGTGACCCGAGACGATTTCGAGCGCGCGCTCGAACTTGAGCGGCGGCTTGCGCTGCCGGCTGACGAAATCGTAATCGGTGAACTCCGCCGCGCTCAGCCCGCCGAGCAACTCGAACGTGCCCGCCTGAATCTTCAATGCGCGCGCTACCTCGCACAGCGAGATATGCACATCGGCATTATCGGTCAGCGTGCCCATGAAGGCGCGCGTGCCGGCGGGGTTGACGTGCTGAAGTGTCGTGGTCATTTCGGTTGAAGGTCGCCGGTTGGAGTTTCAACTTGCGACCGGCAAACTTGCGACCTGCCTTTCATGCCAGTCCCGTATTCGCCCGCCCGCGCGGCGGCCCAGCATCCCATCGGCGTCGCTCACAACCGGCCACAACGCGTCGAGGTTGAGGCCGGTGTCGTAGCCCATCTTGTGGGCCATGAACACAAAATCCTCGGTGGCGAGGTTGCCCGCCGTGCCCGGCGCGAACGGGCAACCGCCCAGGCCACCCACACTCGCGTCCACAATCCGCACGCCCGCCGAGAGCGCGGCATAGGCATTGGCACTCCCCAGCGCCTGCGTGTCATGCAAATGCACGGCGAGCTTACCCATCTCAAAGCGCGCACCCAGGCGCTCCATCAGCCGCCCCACCTCGAGCGGGTGTGCGTGCCCGATTGAGTCCGCGACCGCCAGTTCAGCCACACCTTCGGCCCGGATTTCATCGGCCAGGGCGATGACGCGCTCGCTCGGAGTCGGCCCCTCGTACGGGCAATGCCAGGCGGCGGAAAGGTACACCCGCGCCCACACGCCATCGGCTCGGGCGCGGGCCAGCAGCCTGCGGCACAACGCCACCGATTCAACCGTGCTCATGTGGCTGTTGCGCCGGCTCCACGTCTCGCTGGCGATGACGACGAGGGCGACGGCGCGACAGCCGGCGGCCAGCGCGCGCTCGTAGCCGCGCTCATTGATCACGAGGCCGGTGAAGCGCACCTCGGGATAGCGAGCCAGCGCGTGCGCGAAGACCGTCTCGGTATCTGCCATCTGCGGCACGGCCTTGGGATTCACGAAGCTGCCCAATTCGATGTATCGCGCCCCGGCGCGCACCAGCCCATCCACCAGCGCGCACTTCTGCGCCGCGCTGAGGTGGGCCTTTTCGTTCTGCAGCCCGTCGCGCGGGCCAACTTCGCAGACCGTAACCGTTTCAGCCATTTGGATTCACCGCGCAGGCGCGAAGAGCACAAAGAAACTCCGCGCAGCCTTCGCGTGCTTTGCGTCTTCGCGGTTCAAATCACACCTTCGCTTCTCAGCATCTCAATCTCGTTCGCACTCTTGCCCAGCAACGACATCAGCACTTCTTCCGTGTGCTGGCCGAGCAGCGGCGGCGGGCTGTAGGCGTCGGTTTGCTCGGAGAGTTTTACCGGGTTGCCCGGCATCTTCACGCACCCGCCCTGCGGATGCTCGACCTCGACGACCATCTGACGCGCCAGCACCTGCTCGTTGCTCAGCGCCTGCGCGAGGTCGTTGACGGGCGCGCACGGGATGCGGGCCGCGCGCAGCTTGGCGAGCCAGTGCGCCTGCGTGTTCGTTCGCAATCGGTCGGACAGACGCTGGTTGATGAGAGCGCGATTCTTCCAGCGGCCCGGCTGGCGCAGATTCTCCTCGGTGTCCAGCTCCGGCAGCTCCACAATCTGCATCAGGTTTTTCCAGAACTCATCCACGATCACGGCGATGATGATGAAGCCATCGCTGGTCGGGAATGTGTCATAGGGCACGTGCACAAAGTGGCTGTTGCCGATGGCGAACGGCGCCTCACCCGAGAGGAAGTACATCGTTGCCATGTAATTGAGCAGGCTGATCTGCGCGTCGAGCATTGAGACATCCACATGCTGGCCGCGACCCGTCTGCGCCCGCGCGACCAGCGCGCCGAGCACGCCGATGACGCCCATCATCCCGCCGGCCAGGTCGCCGATGGGGATGCCCGAGCGCGTCGGCGGGTCGCCGGGCTGCCCGGTGATGGACATGCCGCCGCCCATGGCCTGCGCGACCATATCGAAGGCGGGCCAGTCCTTGCCGGGGCCGGTCTCGCCGAAGCCGGTGATGGTGGCGGTGATGAGGCGAGGGTTGATCGCGGCGAGCCGCGCGTGATCGATCTTGAGCCGCTCGGTGACGCCGGCGCTGAAGTTGTCGAGCACGATGTCGGCGTGCCTGATCAATTCGTAAAACAGCGTCAGGCCCGCCTCCGTTTTCAAGTTGAGCGTCACGCTCTTCTTGTTGCGGTTGAGGGTGAGGAAGTACGCGCCCATGCCGTGATAGCTGTTCTTTGGGTCGCCGGCCAGCAGCTTGCGCGTGCCCTCACCGGTGCCCGGCGGTTCGATCTTGATCGTCTCCGCGCCCAGGTCGGCCAGCATCATCCCCGCGTACGGGCCGCTGAGCATATGCGTCAGGTCGAGGAGGCGGATACCGGTCAGGGCTTTCATGTTGTCGAGCGTCAAGTGTCGGATGTCAGGTGTCCTGCCGGGCAGACCAGCATGCTGGCCCAGGTGGGGGACACTCGAAACTTCGACACTACGACGCTTGCTTCAGGTACTCCATTACTTCCGCTTTGGATACAACGTCGCCGTACTTGCTGTTGATGTCGAACAGGTTGGCCTCGTGCGGCTCGGGGCGGCGGTCGCCGACGCATTCGCGCGGCACGATGACGCGGAAGCCGTACTGCATCCCATCCACCGCCGTCGCGCGGATGCAGCCGCTGGTCGAGCAGCCGGTGAGGATGAGCGTATCCACCCCCTGCGCGGTGAGCATGGCCGCCAGCGCGGTTCCGAAGAAGGCGCTGGCGTATTGCTTGTGGATGACGACATCCTGCGGCGCGGGCGGGAGCTGCGGCACGATGTCGGCCAGCGGCTCGCCCTCGACCATCTTCAGCAGCGCCGGCACCTTCTTCACGAAAATGCCGCCGTCGAGGCCGTTGCGGTTGTAGATGACACGCGTGTAGATGACGGGCACGCTTTTCTCGCGGGCCAGCGCCAGCACGGCAGCGGTCTCGGTCACCGCCGCCGCCACCGGCGCCGCAAACAGCGGTGAGCCTTCGGTCGTGTAGGCGTTGATGAAATCCACCACCAGCACGGCCGGTCGCCGTCCAAAGCCGAGGCGGTTGTCGAAGACGCCGCGATAGTTTTGGTGGAGTGAGTCAGTCATGTCAGGCAGTCCGCGCGGCAAACGCGCTCAGCGTGTGCCGGTTGAGCTTGTACGCCGCGAAGGCAAAGGCCGCGTTGCTGAGCGTGTTGAGGATTTGCTCCACCCACTGCATGGTTTCGCTGCGGTCACCGGCACGGGCCAAACCCTGCAACGCCAGTATCGCGGCCATGTTGACGATGAAGAGCGCGGCCACCCACTTCAAGTTCTGACTCCACGATTGGCGGATGGCGAGGCCGCTAAGCGTGAAGTTGGCTATCGTCGTCATGCCCAGCAGGATGAAAAACCATATGCGGCTCCCGGGGCTGGCCGCGGCGAGCGCGCCGGCAGTCGCAAGAAAGACCGCCGAGACGATGAAGGGGAAGGCCGCCGCAAATCGGGAGGTGAGCGCTTGCCCGCGCCTCAGCCGCTGCCCGGCGGAGAGCGCCCAGGCGAGGCAGGTGAAGCCCGGGCCCATCAGCCCGAACAGCGCGTTGTCCATCCACTCAATGTCGTTGCCCGTCAGCGCGAGGTTCAACTTCCACGTCGCCTTGATCCCGCCGCCCAGCATCACCAGCCACGCGCCGAGCAGGCCGATGTTCGCCACGCGCGAGTCACGCGCCATATGTTTGATCATCTCGGCCAGGAAGAACAACCCGGTGGCCGAGAGAGCCACGGGCACGTAATCCTGCACGGCCAGCGGCACCGAGTATTGCTCGACGATTTGTTGGGCGACGGGCGCCAGAGGGAACATGAAGACCTCCTCAATCTACCGGGGCGGCGGAGTAGTCCGCTGCCACGTTGCCGCGCCGCGCGCCAGCCCTGGTCCGAGGAATTTGGGAGTCGTCATGCAGGCCCAGGCTCGTGGCCGGCGTGGTTATGCCGGTTGCGGCGCGATGTGTCGTGGTGAGACGGCCTCGCGCCCGAAGCGCAGCGCCGTGGCGATGAATGCCGCGCCCATCACCACTTCGCCCAGCGAGCCCGGCGCCGGGCCGACGGCGCTCGGCGGGATGGCGCTGGTGACAAAGAGGACCGCTGCCCCGAGGAACAGCCACGGCCATTTCGTCGCGCGCCAGATCAGCCCCGCCACGATCAGCACAACGACGACGGCGACGATAGCGGCAATCGGCCCGCCGCCGCGCGCCAGCGCCTGCCCCGGCGCACAGACCTGATTAGCCGTGACGGTCTCGGCGTAGCGTAACGTCTCAGCAAAGCAGGCCGGGTGCAGTTGCAACTGGATCAGGTTCGGGATGTTGACAGCGACGATCAACGCCGTCGCCAGCACACAGAACGCCGCCACCGCCCAGCGCCGTTGCGCCCACTTCAACCCGGCCAGCCGCGCCAGTGACCCGGCGGCGATGATCCATAGCGGCGCGAGCAACAGGTGGGCGGCGAAGCGTGGCCAGTTCAAGGCCCGCAGCAAATCGCCTTCCCCAATCCACCGCCCGCTGGCGATAATGACATTCTCGTAGGGCAGGATGATGATCGCCGGCAGGATCATCGCCATCGTCGCCAGCCGCGTGCGCCGCAGTGACATCAGGCCCCATACCACGAGGGCCGCATGAGCCAGCGCAAAGATGAAGAGCAGGATCGTCGTCATCAGACGCCCTCCGTTTCCATTGAGAGAAACTCATTGACGATGTCCGCTACCGCCCCCGGCTCGCGGTCGCAGATGTAGGTGGTGCCGCCGGGGATGACGCGCATTGAGCCGTGGCGCAGCAGCGCGTGCGCCGGCTCGAGGCTGGCCCGCAGCGTGTCGTGTTCGCCGGCCATCACCAGCACCGGGACTTCGAGCGCAGCCAGTTGCCCGGCGAAGTCGTGGGCGAAGACGGCATCGTAGGTGTCCGCCGCCCGCGTGCCGGCGGTCAGCGTGAGCAGCGCTTCGCGGTGGACGGTTTCGAGTGGGAGGGCCGGATCGTGGCGGCGGAGGCGATCCCACACGGCGGCCAGGTGCGCGCCGGCCTCATCCATGACGAAGGGCTTGAGGCCAGCCTTCAGCGCCGCCTTTTGCTCTGCGCTCAACAGCGGCGGGCCGGAGAGGATAAGCCGGCGCACGAAGCCCGGATAATGGTGCGCCATCTGCACCGCAATCGCCGCGCCGGTGTGGTGGCCGAAGAGGTCGCACTCGGTCAGGCCCACATCCAGCAGCGCCGCGCGCAAAACCTCGGCACAGAACGGGATCGTCAACGGCCCCTCGGGCGCGAACGAGTTACCGAAACCGGGCGTGTCGAGGGCGATCACCCGGCCCGGCAGCAGCGGCATCAGCGCCGCGTACATCGCCGACGAACTGGCGGTCTGATGCAACAGGACGAGCGGGCGGCCCGTGCCGCACGTGCGGTAATGTACCTGCCCCCAGCGCGTCTCGGCGTAGCCGTTGCGGATATTGGTGATTGACATCGAAAAGGAGATTGTTGTAATGTTGTAACAAGTTACGCCAAATGCCCCACCCTTGTCAAGCATGAGTTTGCCGAACGCTGCGCCGATAGCCCGGGGAACTTATCGCTACCGCCTTAACGGCGCGGACGCCGGGGTGGGCGAGGCGTGGGCCGTGTTCCGGCAGCCCGACGGGAGCTCAATCACCCGCGCCTCGCGCGCCGCACCCGCCTTCGGCTCATCCATTGAAGTGGACGCCCTCGAGCGCGACGGCGACCTGTTTGAGTTCGAGGTTCGCTGGCGCCACTCGGCTGAAGGCGCAGTGCCGGCAACGACCGCGCACTACTCCATCACACGCCACCACATCACGGCTCACGGTCCAACCTTCAACCTGCAACTTGCAACTCCGTCCAACCTCGTCGTCTCGCCGTTGCTCCGCATCTTTCAGGGCCGGGCCATCCGGCGCGTCGCGGAGCTGGGGCGCGGGGGACGCGTGCCCGTGCTCGTGCCGTGGATTCTCGATCCGAAGGACGGCGAGCGGCTGCTGACCCCGCTGATTGACCACCGCTCCGCCTCCCGCGTAGGGCCGGCGTCCATCGAGATCAACGGGCAGATCATCGCCGCTCAACGGTATGCATACATCGGCGGGCGCTACGACGACAGCGCCGAGTTTTATCTCGGCGAGGACGACGTGCTCTTGCGCTATATCTTCCGCGAGAGCAACGGCAAGGTTTGGGACGTGCGGCTTTCAACCTTTGAACCGTCAAGCGAAAGGATTCCAAATGGCTGAAGAAACGATCAAGTCCGTCGTCGAGATGTTGGCCGAGCGCCCGCAGATGGATAACCTGCCGGTGTTCAATCAGCTCTACGACATCTCGCTCGAATTACGGAAGAAGATCGAAGCGCGGTTTGAACTCCGGCCCGATGCCTCGGTCAAAGACTTCCAGCCCTATCACGGCCTGCCCGGCACCGGCGCGACCGGCTCGCAGTTCACCTTCAGCGGCCCCGAGATTGACTGGTTCGTGCATTCGTGGATCGGCAACCCGCAGTACGGTTTCTGCAACATCCACATCACCGTCTGGCTCGGCCCGCAGATCAACGTCCCGCACTTCGGCCTGGCCATCGCCACCGTGCCCGACGTGTTCTTCTATATGGATTACATCCCGCGCGTGGATCTGATGACCGACCTTGAGTACCTCGACCGCTACTACGAGCCGATCAACGAGCGCTATCTCGAAATCCGCAAGCGCCCCGACCTCGCGTACTTCACCAGCAAATCGTTGTATGTGCGGCAGGCGCTGTCGGAGACGGCGATTTGTTACACCTGCCCGCCCAGCGACGAGCGCCTCGCCTTTGTGCGCTCGCTCGCGCACGAGATGCTCGACCGCTGGCTGAAGTGGGTGGACGAAGGAACGCCGGTGCCCGCGAGCGAGCGGGCGGCGCTCGCGGCGCGTGACCTCGCCATCCGTCGCAACATCGCCGAGCGCGACCCGGCCAACGTGGTCGGCGAGCGCCTGTTCGGCAAAGTGCTGGCCGACCGGCTGGTGCGCAACCTCTGGGGCGGCGACCGGGTCAATCCACGCCCGGCGTGATTCACCGCGAAGCCGCAACGTGCGCGAAGCTTCGGCAAAAAACTTCGCGCTTCTTTGCGGTCTTCGCGTCTTAGCGGTTCAATGCAAGTCCGCTCTCTCGTCAACACTGCCCGGGTCGCAGGCGCTGCCGCACCTTACGATACGCTCGTGCTGCGCGTCTTCTACCCGGCGCAGGAGACCATTGGCGAACCGGAGCGCGAAACGGGCTTGTTGCTGCCGGACACAACGCATGTGCCTTTTCCAGTCGTCATCTTTTTCTCCGGCGTCAATTGTCCCGCGCACTCGTACCACTGGCTGGCCGTGGAACTGGCTGAGCGCGGCCTGGCCGTGGTTGTCTTCGATTGGGTCGCCGAGAACCTGCCGGGCCGAATCAGCCTCACGCCCGGTATTCGCCGCGAGGCGCTCGCGCCGGAGAGATATGGCACCGAACCTTCATCATCTGCGCTGCCCGCGATCCTGGAAACTCTGCAGCGCATGAACGCCGGCGGCGTGCTGGTCGGCGCGCTCGATCTCAATCGCATCGTGTTGGGCGGGCATTCGGCGGGCGGGATGATGGCGCTGATGAACGCCGACCCGCGCTGGCTGCCGCCGGTGGTTGCGGCCTTCAGCTATTGCTCCAGCCCATTGCCAACGCTGGCCTTTGGCGGCTGGCCGCCCGGCGTGATCGCGCCGCTGCCCTCGGCCACGCCGCTGCTCCTGCTCGGCGCGACCGAGGACGGGATCGGCGATTTGCACAACCGGACGCTGGGGCTGGCGGAGCAGCGCGGCGTAGACACGATTGCGGCGACCTTCGAGGTGGGCCTCACCAGCCAGCGCGGCGATGCCTACCTCGTCATCCTGCGCGGCGCGAACCATCACACCCTCTGCCACCCGCGCGACGACACGGTTGGCCGCACCTTCGCGGACTCGCCGGCGGCGGACGAACACTCCCTGCGCGCGCTGCTCGCCTCGCTCATCGGGGCCTTCATCACCGAGCACGTTTTCCATCAACCCGGCCCGCTCGAAGACGAACTGCAGTCGGGGTTAATTGCGCTGCACAGGAAAAAGTGACGCCATCGCCATCGTCGCCCGGAAAAAATCTCCGGGCCATGAACGGCGCCGGGCAAATCCGGCTTTGCCCACAGGCCCGCTTCAGCCGGCGCAGGTCGTTGCCCGGCGATTTCATCGCCGGACGGATTGAGAGCATCAATGACTCCATCGCAGAAAATCGAAATCCCCGCGTTGACCGACTACATTGACGGCGAGTTCTCGATGCCGGACATCGAGCTCGGCCTGTGGCTGGAGAACCCGAACACCGGCGAACGGGCGCAACAACA
>CAZSNP010000005.1:109051-113175 GCA_964608265.1 uncultured Anaerolineales bacterium
TCGAGCTCGGCCTGTGGCTGGAGAACCCGAACACCGGCGAACGGGCGCAACAACAACGCGCCACCTCGGACGCACAACTGGAACGCGCCCTGGCCGCGGCAGAGCGCGTCCACCGCTCCGGCCGGTGGGCGAACATGCCGATCGAGGAGCGCGCGGGCTACCTCGCCGCGATGTCTGCCGAGCTGGACAAACGCAAAGCCCGCATCGCCGAACTCGAAGCCTTCACCACCGGCGTCATCCACCGCCTCACCACGCTGTTCGGCCTCATCACTACCGGCGCCTGGCATCTGGCCGCGCAGCAATTGCAGAGCGGCTGGACTCTCTCGACCCTGCCCGGCCCGAACAATCACACCGTCGAGGTGCATCGCAAGCCGTGGGGCCCGGCGCTCTGCCTCGTCCCCTTCAACGCGCCCGCGCCGATGGCGGCGCACAAAATCGCCAACGCCCTCGCGGCCGGCTGCCCGACCATCCTCAAGCCGAGCGAGTGGGCGCCGCATGGTTGTGATGTGTTCGCCGAGGCCGCGCACGCCGCCGGTCTGCCGCAGGGCGTTTTTCAAATCGTACACGGCGGGGCGGCGGCCGGCGGCAAGCTCGTCGCCGATGCGCGGCTGCGATGCGTGTCGTTCACCGGCGGCCTCGCCGGCGGGCGCGCCATCGCCGCGACCTGCGCTCACGATTTCAAACCCGCGCAACTCGAACTTGGCGGGCACAGCGCGGTGGTGGTGCTGGAGGACGCCGAACTCGACGAAGCCGCGCAGGGCGTGGTCGCGCTGCTGACGTCGCTCAACGGCCAGTGGTGCCGCGCACTGGGGCGGTTGATTGTGCATCAGTCGTTGCAGAGCAATTTGATTGAAGCGGTGATGGAGAGACTTGCAGGGCTGAGGATTGGCGACTCGGTTTCGATGGAGACCGAGATGGGGCCGATGGTGCACAGCGGGCATCTGAAAAAGATCCGCGCTCAAATGGAGGCGCTGCTGGCCAGGGGCGGCCGCGCGCACACGGCGGGCCGCCTGCCCGACGGCGCACTGGCCCACGGCAACTTCATCGCGCCCACCCTCATCACCGGCGTCGCCTCCACCGGCGCGCAGGATGAGATCTTCGGCCCCATCGGCACGGTGCATCCATACAATACTGATGACGAAGCCCTCGCGCTCGCCAACGGCACGCCGTACGGCCTCGAAGCGTACGTGTTCGGCAAAGATGAGGAGCGCGCGCTGCGGCTGGGCCGCGACATCCGCGCCGGCGGCGTGAAGGTGAACGGATCGAGCATCATGAGCCTGAGCCTGATGGCGCCGCGCCCGGCGTGGGGGATCAGCGGCATCAGCGAAGAGGGCACCGCCGAGACCTTCCGCTTCTTCTGCGGCACGCGCGTCGTCGGCGTCGAAGGGCCGCTGAACTTCAACCAGACCGGCGACCGCTGACCGCCGTCTTCCGTCGGCGGTCGGCGGTCGTTTCTCAAGGAGTGTTTACTATGACCGATGCCCTCGGCTGGCGCAGGAAATTCGGCGTGCTTGCGCCCAGCACCAACACCATCGTCGAGCCGGATTTTTACACGATGCGCGTGCCGGGCGTGACCGCCCACTTCTCGCGCATCCACATCCGCGACCAGAACCTGAGCAGCGACGACGCCTTCGAGCGGCTGCTCGAACAAATCCGCGTCGAGATCGGCTACGCCATTGACCGCGTGATGACGTGCGAGCCCGATTACATGGTGATGGGGATGAGCGCCGAGACGTTTTGGGATGGGGCGGAGGGCAACCGGGCCTTCATCCAGCGCGTCAGCGAGCGAACGGGAAAGGGCTTGCGGGTCGCCACCGGCGCGGAGGCGTGCGAGCGCGCGCTCAAGCTCTTCGGCGCGAAACGCATCGGCGTGGTCACGCCCTATCAACCCATCGGCGACAAAAACGTGATCCGGTTCTTCAACGACATCGGCTTCGAGGTGCCGGCGCTGAAAGGGCTGAAGTGTCCGACCGCCGTCGCCATCGCCCACGTCACCGAGGACGAGTTGCGCGACGCGCTGATGGACGTCAACGGGCCGGAGGTGGACGCGCTGGTGCAGGTCGGCACCAACCTCAGCATGGTGCGGCTGGCCGACGAGGCCGAGCGCTGGCTGAAGAAACCCGTCATCGCCATCAACGCCGCCACATGGTGGATGGCCCTGCGCGACAACGGCGTTGAAGACAGGGTATATGGAGCCGGACGATTATTGAGGGAGTTCTGAAAGGAAAGTGTCGGGTGTCAGGCCAACGCTTCGCGCTGGCTCGGTGTCGGGTGTCCTCCACATTGACCAGAACGCCTGCCTATGCGTTCGGACACTCGACACTTTGACACTCGACACCCTCTCGCTGATGTCGAAAAAAAGAGTCTGCGTTGCCGCCGTTCAATTCGCCGTCACCGAGGATGTGGCCGCCAACCTCGCCACCTGTCTGCGGATGATTGACCGCGCCGCCGAGCACCGGCCCGAGGTGATGGTGCTGCCGGAATTCATCAACCACATCGCCTGGTACGCCGACGCCGAGCACTGCTACCGCGTGGCCGTTGACCTCGACGGCGACTTCCTCGCCGCCATCGCCGCGAAGGCGCGCGAGCACCACTGCTTCATCAAGGTCAACGTCACCCTGCGCCGCGCGAACGGGAAGGTGACGGGGACGAACGTGCTGTTTGGGCCGGACGGCGCGCGGCTGGCGGTGAACGACAAACAGATTTTGATGGGCAACGAGAACAACTTCCTAGAGCGCGCCACCGAGAACGGGCCGATCACCCTCACGCCGCTCGGCGCGGTGGGGATGTATGCGTGCATGGACGGCGTCATCAACGAAGTGACGCGCGGGCTGGCGGTGCGCGGCGCGCAGTTATTGCTCAACAGCCTCAACTCGTTCGCGCACGACGAGGCCTCGCTGCACATCCCGGTGCGGGCAGCGGAGAACAAGGTCTTTGTCGTCGCCGCCAACAAGGTCGGGCCGCTGGTGCCGCCGCACCTCACCGAGGCCGTCGCCGCCCGGCTCAAAATCGCCCCGCACTATTTGGAGGGCGCGGGCGAGAGCCAGATCGTCGCGCCGGACGGCACGGTGCTGGCCAAGGGGCCACGCACCGGCGAGGCCGTTGTGGTCGCGGAGATTGATATCGCGCAGGCCGCGAACAAGCTGCGGCCCGACGGCACCGACATCCTTGCCACGCGCCGCCCCGAACTGTACGGCCCCATCGCTCAGCCGCCGGCGAACCTCGAACGCAAAGCCGGCGCGGCGACGATGAACGCGGCGGTGTATCAACCCATAGCCGATGGGCCGGAGGCGGTGGAGGAGGTGGCGGAGGCGATGGCCGAGGCCGCGCGCGCGGGCGTGCAACTTGTCGTGCTGCCGGAACTGTTCCACCTCGCCGGTGGCCGCGTGGAGACTCCAGCCGACGCGGTCGCGCAATCACGCCGCATGGTCGCCACCCTTCAAGCCGCGCTGCACGCGGCGGCGGCGGAGTGCGGCCTCATCACCACCATCGCCGACGGCGCGGCGGGCGGCTTCCAGCACCTCGGCGTCCTCATCACGCGCCGGGGCATCGTTCATCGCCAACCTCAACTGCACCGCGCCGGCCGCCATCCGTGGATCACTTCACTCGGTGACCGTTTGCTGTTCACCGATGTTGAATGGGGCCGGCTCGCCATCGTCGTCGGCAACGATTCGATTTATCCCGAAACCTTCAGGCTGGCGACGCTGCAAAACGTCGAAGTCGTCGCCGTGCCGACGACGCTGCTCGAACGGTGGGAGATGGCGACCGGCCTGCTCGAACGCGCCGCCGAGAACCGCATGAACCTCGTCGCCGCCAGCCGCCCGAGCGAGGCCGGGACGAGCGCGGTGATCGCGATCTCGCCCGACTTCACGTTGTGGACCGAATGGCAGCGGCCCTTCGAGGGGGACATCAATTATCCGCAAGTCACGCGCGCCAGTGCGCTGCCCGGCCTCACCCGCGCCGACCTCCACCCCGCCGCCGCCGCCAATCGCACCATCTCGCAGAAAACAAATTTGGTGGAGGGCAGGCCGTGGCAGTTGGCGGGGCCAATAGCCAGTAACCAATAACGGGTCATTCGCTATTGGTTACTGCCACACCGATGACTCTCCCGATCTTGATCATGG
>CAZSNP010000005.1:113275-121547 GCA_964608265.1 uncultured Anaerolineales bacterium
GCCGCTTCAGCGGTCTCCGCCGCGTAGTGGAAGATGTACGAATATCGCAAGCTCTCACCTGACGAACGCGCTCGCCTCGTCTTCGAGCGATTGGCGCAGGGCCGACCGCCACACTCCCCGCCGCACTTCGCCCAGAACCAGACCGTCTATCTTCTGACGGCGGCCTGCTACGAGCATGCAAGCCACCTTGCCTCGCCGAAACGCCGTGAATACGTATTGGATTTACTCTTTGAGGGCTTCATCAACGCCGGTATGGAAATCCTTGCCTGGGTTGTGCTGCCGAACCACCATCATCTGCTCATACACGTGACCGAGTTCAGCCGGTTGGGGCCAATCCTCAGGAAAGTGCATGGCCGCACGTCGCGTGAATGGAACCTGGAGGATGAAGCGCTCGGCCGCAAGGTCTGGTTTCGCTTTGCCGATAGAGCTATGCGGTCGATGCGGCATTACTACACGACCCTCAATTACATTCACTACAATCCAGTCAAACACAACTACGCCACCTCACCTTACGACTGGAAAGAGACAAGTGTGCATTGGTATCTTGAGCACATGGGTCGCGCGTGGCTGCGTGATCTATGGACGCGCTATCCGTTGAAAGACTATGGCAAGGGCTGGGATGACCTTCGCGCATAAGTTGAGCGCTGAAGCGCCCACTACGAACAAGCCGGGCGCTGAAGCGCCCACTACGAGCTTGCCCACTACGAGCTTGCCTACTATGAACTTACCCATTCTCATCATCGGCGCGGGGCCGGTGGGGCTGTCGCTCGCGCGGGCGCTGACGCTCAAGGGTCACACCGCGCACGTGTTCGAGCAGTTGCCCGACCTCAGCCCGGAGGCGCGCGCCAGCACCTTTCACGCCCCAACGCTGGAGATGTTCGCCGAGTGGGGGATCATTGACGAAGTGCTGGCGCAGGGCCATCGCGTGGACAGCCTGGAGTATTGGGAGCGCGCCACTCGCGAGCGGGTGGCCCGGTTCGATTACGCGCTGATCGCCGGCGACACGCCCTACCCCTTTCGGCTGCAACTCCCGCAGTCGCGCGTCACCCGCATCCTGCTGCCGCACCTCCAGCGCTCACCCCTCAGCGCCGTTCACTTCAATCACACACTCACTTCGATAACCCATCACCCAGCCTCCGTTTCCGCAACCTTCGAGACCCCGCACGGAAGAGTGACCGTTGACGGGGCATACCTCATCGGCGCGGATGGGTCGCGGAGCACGGTGCGGAAGCTGCTCGGGCTGAGCTTCGAGGGATTGACGTATCCCGACCGCTTCCTCCTCATCCCGTGCGAAGTAGAGTTGGGGCGTGTCTTCCCCGGCCTCGGCCCGGTGACCTATGTCTTCGACCCCGAGGAGTGGATCATCATCCTGCACCTGCCGGATGTGGTGCGGGTGGTCTTTCAGATTCGGGCGGACGAGGACGAGGCGGAGGTGCTGCGACCGGAGGCGGTGCGGGCGCGGCTGGCGCGGCTGGTGGGCGAGGCGGCCTTCACGATCAAGGGCGCTTCCATTTACAGCGTCCATCAGCGCGTCGCGGAGACCTTTCGCGCGGGCCGGGTGCTGCTGGCCGGCGATGCCGCGCACATCAACAACCCGGCCGGCGGCATGGGGATGAACAGCGGCATCCACGACGCGCACCTGTTGGCGGCGGCCCTCGCCAGCGGCGCGGACTCGGCGCTCGATGAGTACGCGCGTGTGCGCCGGGCCTGGGCGGTGGAGAAAGTGCAGCGCCACACGCACGAAACGTACAGCGCGATGGTGGTGCGCGACGAGGCCGAGCGGCAGGCGCGCAACGAGCAATTCAGTCGGATGGCCGCCGATCCGGCCACGGCCCGCGAGTACCTGCTGCGCGCCTCGATGCTCGAAGACCGTGTGGCGCATCCGGGGTCAATGCCTATTTGATGAACAGGCGGCTATGATTTCCTTCGTCGCCCAGTTACCAAAACAGCCCACAATCTCCGTCAACGTCCGAATTGAGAACTGCCATAAGTAGACGAGGCCTCGCCAATCCGGGGCGCTGTGCATGCTCACGTCCGCCGGAGGTTGGTGATTGAGCGCCTGTGTTCGGGGCTGCCCCTTGTATCGTGAAAGACACCACCCAGGCCGACATCGTGCACGCGATTCAGGTGGTGGCCGAGGGCGGGTTGAGGCTGGGCACGGCGCTGGCCGAGCGGGTGCGGACTTACTTTGCGGCGCTGGCCCCTTCTGGCGACCATTTGCTCTTCCCCGACCCGATTGCGCGCGGGTTCAGCAACGCGCGAATCGCCGAGCCATTGGTGATCAGCCCCAGGACCATCCGCAATCACATCAAAACCATCTTCGACAAGCTGCAAACCCCTGCGCGCGCCGAGGCCATCATCCGCGCCCGCGAGGCCGGCTTCGGCAACCCGTCCGGGTGAGCGCGGTCACGCCGGCACAATGACTCGCAGCGCGCCAGGCCACACGGAGGCCGTCACCGGTGTGTGCGCGATCACGTCGCCGCCGATGGCCACCGGCTGCGCGGGATCGGCCTCCACACGGATCTCACGCCCGCGCCAGTGTTGTACCTCCACGCCCGTATCCTGCCGGAGCAGATTGCTGGCCGCGATGTTGGCGACCACATTCCAGTCCACGTGCGTGAGCACGATCACATCGAGCAAGCCATCGCTCACATCCGTTCCCTGGGCCAGCGTCAGCCCGGCGAAACCCATCTGGGCTGAATTGGCGACGGTGCATTGGATGCCGGTGGAGGTGTGCGTTTGCCCGTCAACCGTGACGGTGTAGCGGGTGAACGTGGCCGAGGCGACCGCTTGCAGCGCGGTGAGGGGATAGGCCAGCGCGCCGAGTTGATCTTTGAGCGAGCGGTCGGTGCCGGTGAGGAGTTGAGTCTCCAATCCCATGCTGGCTCGCAGCACAAAGAGATGCTCGCCGAGGCGGCCCATATCGACCGGGCGGATTTTGTGGTTGAGGCCGCCGGCCAGGCTCGCCGCCGCCGCGAGGTCGAGCGGGATGCCCAACTCCAGCGCCAGCGCATTGCCGGTGCCGCCGGGCAAAATGGCGAACGGAAACCCCGAACCGGCCAGCGCACCGGCCACCTCCTTCACCGTGCCATCGCCGCCGCACACCGCCACCATCTCCGCGCCGGCCGCTCGCAGCTCGCGGGCCAGCCGCGCCGCATCGCCCGCGCGGCGCGTGAGGTGCACGTCCCAATCGGCGCCCACCGCGCGGAAGCCATGATTGAGCAGCTTGAGCACCGGCCGATCCGGCCCGGCGGCGGGGTTGACGATGACGGGGATGTGACGGGGCGAGGCGGCGCTCACGAGGCTAACTCCGCAACCGCCAGCCACTCGCCGGCCTCATCACCGACCCGATCCAGCCTGACGATGATCCTCTGCGAGACGAGTTGCTCGCAGGTCTTGCGGGTCTCCTCGAGCGTCCAGCGAAAAAGCCTGTGCAGGTCTTTCACCGTTGCGGCCCCGACCGAGGCGAAGTAGAGCGATGCGAGATGCTGGCGGGCCTGGGCGCGTGAGAGCTTGCCCGCGCGCTCGGCCAGGTCGGGGAAGTGGCGATCCACGATCTCGTAGCGAAAGGCATAACGCCACGCGCCGGCCTGCGCCACGCCGATGGGCAGAATCTTCAAGCCGCTCTGCAGATCGGTCAGCGCGCGCTCGAAGCGGGTGTTGCTATCCTTGCTCGTCAGCCGCGCCTCTTTGCGCAACGCCACCGTGTCAAGCGGGCCTTTGGCGAGCAGGGCCTCGAACACCTGGCGCGCCTCCTGTGTCAGCCGCCCCTCGGTGAAGAGGCTCAAGTAGTCGTGTTCGTAATCGCCGTAGTTTTCACTCAGCGCATAGAAGTCAGGCAGCGTCTTCAGCGAGACTATCGTCGCCTTGCCGCGCAGCAGTTTGGCGTAATACCATTTCTTCGCGCCGAGCAGGCTGTCCTTCCAGCCCCAGGTGATGTGACCCGGGTCATCATGCGCATCGGCCACCGGCCGGTCGCCGGCCACCGCCGCCCACAGGCTGGGCAGCGCCACCCCGCTGATGGGCCAGAAGTAGACGAAGCCGCGTTCGTTGACGTAGCGAACCGCATCATCGGCGGAGCGAAGCCGCAGCGCGGGTGTCAGTCGAAAGGTGCGCGCGCGATACGCGGCGAGTTTCGTTTTGGGGAGGCGGGTCATGCCTGCATGATAAGAGACCGCGCCGGTTTTGCAAAACCGGCGCGGTCTTCACCGGCACGTCATCGCGAGCCGGCGCGCGTTATGGCCCGATAGACGCTGTGCGGCGCGATTCGAAGTCGTCGAAGAAGTAGACGCCGCGCGTCCGGCTGTCGAGGCCGGAGACGGCGCCGAGCAGCGCGCGATCCACGCGGCGGGTGTCGTTATCCAGGCCGGTGAGGCCGCCCCGCTCCTCACCGTCAACCCGGAAGGTCAAAGCGCCGTTGTGGGCATTGACGCCGGCCGCCTGCCAATCCACCTCGAGTGAGTGCGCGCTGTCGGCGAGCGTTGCCCAGCCGGTGCTCAGCCAGGTGCCGCCATCGGTGCGCGCGCCCGCTCGAACCTGATAGTTTCCCGCCGAGAAGCGGAACTCAATCCGCACGGCGGTCGCGCCGCTGGCCGCATCGCCGCGAAAGATGGTATGCCAATCGCCGTTCCCCATCCCAATCGAGTTGGGGTCGAACAGGAAGTGTGCGCGATAGCGGGCCTCGGCGGTTGGGCTATGGTCGGTGAGATAGATGGCGGTGTTGTCATCAATGACGGCTTGCAGTCCATGCCTGCCCTCGAGCGCTGCCGCGTCACTCACGCTCAGGTCGCCGCCATCGGTCGTGCCGGCCGACCACGCCGCGAGTGACCCGCCCTCAAACCCGTCGGCAAAGATCGCCTCGGCGACCGAGGTCGGCGTATGCGTGGGCGCGGGAGTGTGCGTGGGCTGCGGCACGCTGGGCGTTGCGGTGGGCGCAACAAATCCACCGGGCACGTCGCTGCTGTACTGCGGGCCGGCCGTGCCCGAGCCGCCGTAGTGACATTGCCCGTTGCTCGGCCCGCCCGCCGCGCCGGAGCTATCGACGACGAGGCCGGTGCACGGGCCGGAGGTCAGTTCGTTGAAATGGTAAAGCGCGGCAGTATAGCCGTCGGTGGCGAAGGGCGCTTGTGGTCTGGAGAAAACGTTGCCATAGCGCAAGGTCGTCGAGAGGCGCAGCTCGTCGAGCCAGCCGCTGTAGGCCGGATAGGCCGCGCCGGCGTCGTGCTTCTCCGCGCCCAACACGAGGTAGGGATCACTGTAGTCGCACGGCCCGCCGCAATACAACCCCGGCGTCCCATTGTCGGGATAGCTCACATCGCCATCCGGGCCATTGGCCTGCGCGTTCAAAACCCCGTCCACATACAGCCACAGCCAGCCATCGGCGCGGCGGCGTTGCACGGCGATGTGATGCCACTGGCTGTCGAGGACATTCGTCGTGCTGCAAACGGTCGTGTCGCCGCTGCCGTCGCCCGACACGCCGAAGACCACCCGCCCACCGGCGAGGGACAGGCCGAATTTGCGATCCTGCATGTAGCGGTCGCGGTCGAGTAGGATGTTGCCGTAGATCCAATTGATGTTCGCGCCGCAGGTCACCGCACCGGCTGGGTTGTCCGTCGCCCTGGCCTTCATCCAAAACTCCAGCGTGAAATCGGTCGCGCCGATGTCGGCCGGTGAGCCGGGGCTGGCGGTCCTGGGGTCATCAATTTGGATTTTGACTCGGTCGAGGTCGGGCGCGCTGACGCCATGACCATAGAATCGCAGCGAACTCCCAAACGAGCCCGGCGCGGCGGGCTGTGTATGGGTGGGTGCAGCGGTCGCGCTCGGTGAGGCTGTGGTTATTGGGGAGAGCGTGGCGCTCGGGGGAGGTGTGGTCGAGGGGGTGCCGCTCGGCGTGGCGGGGATGGGTGTTCCCGCGTCGAGCGGGCTGTCGGCGGTGCGAACCGGATCGCCGCTTTCGGCGCTGGTGCCTGCGCCCAATGTGCCGTGACGCCCGTTGCCCGACCGGTCGGTGACGATTTGGCCCACGCCTTCGTCGAGGCTCCACAGACCCACCGTCTCGGCCGTGACCGGCAGCGGCGAGGTCGGCGCGGTGAAATTGGCCGTATACATGGCCGCGCTCGAAACGCGCACTTCGTCAATCAGACCGGGGAAGTATTCGGTTGAGCTGTCGCCGGCGCGCCCGAGCGTAAACGCGCCGCTGCTATCCGAGGGGGCGGCGATGTTGGCCTGGGTCGAGCGCAACACGCCATCAACGAAGAAGCGCCGCGTCCCGCTCGCATCGCGCGTGACGGCGAGGTGATGCCACACGCCCAGATCCGCGACCACCCCCGAGCACTGAACCGCGTTCACTTCCAGTTGAAAGTACGCGAACTGGTCGCCCCCGCAGTCCCGGCTGCCGCCGTCCACGAAGACGGTGAGCATGGCTTGCGAGTACGAGCTACTGGCGTCCGAGAGGATGGTTTCGTATGTGCCGGAGTCTGCGGTGCGTTTGACCCAGGCTTCAACCGTGAAGGCGGCCAGCGGCGGGAGGTTCGCTGTGCGCACGCTGTCATTCACGCCGTCGAATTGCAGGCTACCGGCGCTGCCCGTCTGGGCATGCGCCGCCGTCAAACTCAACCCAATCCCCATCACGAGCGACACCCCCGCCAGCACGCGCAGCCAGACCTGTTTTTGCATGAGTATCCCTTTGCCCTGTGTAGTCGGCGACAGTATAGGGATACCCTGTCACACACTCCATGTAGATTGCGTGAAGGTTGCGTCAACGTTGCATGATGTCCGCTGCTCCCGAACCAGCTTTCAACATAGATTGAGTATACTTGCGGCCTATGGTCGCGCTTCCAACCCCGCTCCAACGGGCGAATTTTCAGAGTTTGTATTGGGATGTGTTCTGGTTTGGCGTGCTGCAAGGAAGCGCGATTGCCTTCCTCGCCATCTACGCGGCCCGCCTCGGCGCGAGTGCCTTGCAGGTCGGCCTGTTGACGAGCGGGCCGGCCGTCATCAATTTGCTCATCTCCCTGCCGGCGGGGCGCTGGCTGCAGGGCAGGCCCACCACGACGGTGTCGTTCCGGACTGCAGTGTGGCATCGCGTGGGCTACTTTGTGTTCGTGGCGCTGCCGTGGTTTCTGCCCGAGGCGGCGCAAGCCTGGGCGATACCCATCATCATCGTGCTGATGGCGATTCCCGGCACGGTGCTGGCCATCGTCTTCAACGCCATGTTTGCCGATGTTGTGCCGCCGGAGCATCGCGCCTCGGTGGTCGGGCGACGCAACGCCCTGCTGGCCGTCGCCTCGACGGCGGTGTCGCTGCTGTGCGGGCAACTGCTCGATCGGGTGCCGTATCCCCTCAACTATCAAATCGTCTTCGCCGTCGGCGCGCTGGGCGCGGGGCTGAGCTGTTACTATCTCGGTCGCGTCAGGCCGTTGGAGTCTTTGCCGCCGCGCATCAATCAACTCCTCAATGACGATGCGCGCCCCGGCGGGCTGTTACGTTTTGGCGATGCCATGCGCTCCGCCGTGGGGCTGCGCTTTCTCACGCGCGGCGGCGCGCGCGAGTTGCTGCGCCCCGATCTCATCCGCGGGCCGTTTGGCTCGTTGTTGTTTGCCTATCTGGCGTTCTACGTTTTTCAGTACACCTCCATCCCCCTGCAACCCCTGTGGTGGGTCAACGAACTCAAGTTAAGTGACGGCGTCATAAGCGCCGGGCATGCGGTTTTCTGGGGGACGTTGCTGGTGGCCTCGGCGCAGCTCGGGCGGCTGAGCGCGAAGATCGGCCATCATCGCGTCATGGTGCTGGGCACGCTGTTCTACGGGCTGTACCCACTGTTGAACGGCCTGGCCGTGGATGCGACGCTGTTCTTTGTGGCGTCCTTCATCGGCGGCGCGGTGTGGGGGATTGCCAACGGCGGGCTGGTGAACCGGTTGATGGAGCGCGTGCCCGACGACGACCGGCCGGCGCACATGGCGTTGCACAACCTGGCCCTCAACCTCGGCATCCTCGTCGGCTCGCTGCTCGGCCCGGCCCTGGCCGAGTGGCTGAATCTGCGCGATGCCCTCCTCATCAGCGCCGGGCTGCGCCTGCTCGGCGCGATTCTCTTGTGGCGCTGGGCATGAGGTGGGCAACTTAATCGCGGCCCGAGGCTTTCATGCTAGACTCGTCGTGTGACAAAGCAGAAGAAGCTTGTGCAGCGACTGCTGCGCGGAACCTCCGATACGAATATTGACTTTGCCGACCTGTGCGATCTTCTGCACCGGTTAGGCTTTGAGGAGCGCATCAG
>CAZSNP010000006.1:0-115774 GCA_964608265.1 uncultured Anaerolineales bacterium
ATTGAAAGTGGCGCGAATGATAGCACGAGAGGGCGTAAATTGGGCAGAAACATCCTCCAACTATGGGCACGCAAGAGTGGTCCGGCAAAGACCGACTCGGTCTTCGAGTTCGCGTCGGCCCGCCCGGCCGCCGACAATCAGTGATACCGTTGGCAACATGGTGGGACGGCGACTGCCGCGTTTGTTGGCCGACGGTATCTGTCACTGCGTGCAGACCGTCCAACTTGTGACCCCCATCTGCGAGACGTATAATCGCCGCGCGATGCCAATCCTCGATGAGCGCGCGCTCGACTTCATCAGCCATGCGCCCGAACAGACGGTGCGGTTGGGCATGCGCCTGGGTGAGTTGCTCGCACCGGGTGACGTGCTCTGCCTCAGGGGGGACCTCGGCAGCGGCAAGACGACGTTCGTCAGCGGGCTGGCCCGCGGTTGGGGCGCGCTCGAAGCGGCCACCAGCCCGACCTTTGTGCTCGTCAACGAATATCGTCGCGCCGACGGGCGGCGCATGTTTCACCTGGATTGCTTTCGCCTCAAGTCGGGTGCCGAGGCATTGGCCTTCGGTTTCGAGGATGTGCTCGCCGAGGAGGGTGTCACCGTCATCGAATGGCCCGAGCATATCGCCGAGGTGTTGCCGGCGGAGCGCCTCACGCTCAGCCTGCGCTGGGTCGACACCGAGAAGCGCAACTTCCGCCTCGATGCCAACGGCGGGCGGTATGAGTCCCTGTTGAAGGAATTTCGCCGCGCGGCGTTCGGGGGATCGTGAACGATGTTCCTCGCCATTGACACCGCCACCCGCCAGCTTTCGCTCGCACTGCACGATGGGCAGCGTATCGTCGCCGAACAATCCTGGCGCACGGCCCAGCATCACACCGTCGAGCTTGCCCCGCAGATCGCGTTGATGTTGCGCCGCGCGGGCCTCAACCCCGATGCGCTCGAGGGCATCGCCGTCGCCCTCGGGCCGGGGTCATACACCGGCTTGCGCATCGGCCTGGGGCTGGCCAAAGGCCTGGCCTTCGCGCATAAGCTCCCGCTGCTCGGCGTGCCGACGTTTGAGATTCTGATGCACGCGCAGCCCGCCGGCACCGAGCGGGCGCTGGCGGTGCTGCCGGCCGGGCGCGGGCGAGTGATCGTAGCGGCGCATTATTGGGATGGCGGGCGTTGGGAGGCGGTCGGTCCGACACAGGTGATGGAGTGGTCGGCGCTGGCCGGGGAGATACGCAGACCGACGCTGATCTGTGGCGAGTGGGAGGCGGCCACGGCGGAACAGTTGGCCGCCTTGCGCGGGCTGGCGGTACTCACCTCGCCGGCGCGGTCGTTGCGGCGGGCGGGCCACCTGGCCGAGCTGGGTTACGAGCGCTGGCAACGCGGCGAGGTGGCTGACCCGGCCACGCTGGCCCCGCTGTACGCCGGCGGCCCGGAGGGCGCGGCCGCATGACCGAAGCAGCCGGAGCGCTCGTCACGATTGCGCCGATGCTCGAAGCGGACATTCCGCAGGTCGCCGCGATTGACCGCGCCTCCTTCCCCCAGCCGTGGAGCGAGAACTCCTATCGCTTCGAGGTGCGCGATAACGCACACGCGCACTTCATCGTCGCCCTCGACCCGCAACCGCTGGCGGCGCAAGGCTGGCTCGATCGCTTGTTTGGGCGCGCCGTCGCGCGGCACGTGGTCGGTTACGCGGGCTATTGGCTGGTGGTGGATGAGGCCCACGTCAACACCATCGCCGTGCACCCGGAATGGCGGCGGCGGGGCATCGGTGACCGGCTGCTGCGCGCATTGCTCGCCGACGCCCGCAAGGCCCACGCTCGCAGCGCCACGCTCGAGGTGCGGGTGAGCAATTCGGCCGCTCAAACGCTCTATCGCAAATATGGCTTCGAGCCGGTGGGCCAGCGCCCGCGTTACTACCGCGACGGTGAAGACGCGCTGCTGATGACGGCGCAGTGGTAAGCTGCCGCGTGTACAATGGCGGCCACGATGAGCTTCTTTGATGTTCCCCCCGAGACCCGCTACGATCTGCGCTTCAATCTGGGCGCTATCCCGGTTCGGGTGCACCCGCTGTTCTGGGTTGTGACGCTGCTGCTCGGCGCGTCGGGCGGCGACCTCGTTGGCCTCCTCATCTGGGTCGTCATCGTCTTCGTTTCGATCCTGATCCACGAGTTTGGCCATGTGCTGGCCATGCGCTCCTACGGCCAGCCGGCGCATGTGGTGCTGCACGCCGGCGGCGGGCTGGCCGTGCCGGACCCCATCGGCTGGGGAGGCCGGCGGGCCTACGCCGCCCTCAGCACAGCGCAGGATATCCTCATCTCCCTCGCCGGGCCGGTGGCGGGCTTTCTGCTGGCGGCGCTCGTTATCCTTGCGGTCGTCGCAGTCGGTGGAACCGTCCGCTTCACGCCGTTCCTCTTCATCATCCCATGGCCGCGCGCGACGGTTCCCGTCGGCGGCTGGTTGGCGAATTCGATCGTGGGGACGTTGCTGTGGGTGAACTACGCCTGGGGGCTGGTCAATCTCTTGCCGGTCTATCCGCTCGACGGTGGCCGCATCGCGCGGAGCGCCCTCATCCGGATCGATCCGCTCGACGGGGGCAGAAAGTCACTCTGGCTTTCGGTGATCGCCGGCGGCCTCATGGCCGTCGTCGGTCTGCTTCTCCTCCAAAGCCTATACATGGCCATCCTCTTCGGCTTTCTGGCGTTCCAGAGTTTTCAATCGCTCGGTGTCCGTTGGCGTTGAGATTGTGCTGATCGCCGGTAAAACCGGCACGGGCGACCCTCGCGAGTCGCCCGTGCCGGCTTGAGTATTAGTTCCGGTCGCCGCCGCGCCCACCGCGGAAACTGCCGCGCCCGCCACGGTCACCGCCCCGCCCGCGATCACCGCCTCGCTCCCGATCACGGTCACCGCCGCGGCCACCGCCGCCCCCGCCGGGTTTCCTGTCACGCGATTGTGCTTCCTCCAACGACCAACCCTCGAGCACCGCCTGCCGGCTGAGGCGAACCTTGCCGTTCTCGATGCCCGTCACCATCACCGTCAACTCATCGCCCATGCGGGCCACATCTTCCACGCGCTCCACCCGTTGCGAGTCGAGCTGCGAGATGTGCACCATGCCGTCCTGCCCGGGCAGGATTTCGACAAACGCGCCGAAGTCGGCCACGCGCACCACCTTGCCGGTGTAGATGCCGCCGAGTTTGACCGTCTCGGTCATGCCCTCGATGGCCTCGCGCGCGCGCCGGGCCCCGTCGCCGTCCACACTCGAGATGTAGACCGTGCCGTCGTCGTCAATGTCGATCCTGGTGCTGGTGTCTTCCTGCAACTTGCGGATGTTCTTGCCGCCCGGCCCGATGATGGCGCCGATCTTCTCCGGGTCAACCTTGACCGTGATGATGCGCGGCGCCCACTTCGAGAGGTCGGCGCGCGGGGCGGGCAGCAGGCCGGCGATGAATTCCAGAATCTCACCGCGCGCCTCACGCGCCTGCGCCAGCGCCTCCGAAAGGATTTGGGTCGTCAGGCCTTTGATCTTGATATCCATCTGCAGCGCGGTGATGCCCAGCGCCGTGCCCGCCACCTTGAAATCCATATCGCCGAGGTGATCCTCGATGCCCTGGATATCGGTGAGGATGGCGTACTTGCCGCTGTTGCTGTAGAGGTCGGTGACCAGGCCCATGGCGATGCCGGCCACCGGCGCTTTGATCGGCACACCGGCGTCCATCAACGCCAGGGTCGAGCCGCAGGTCGAGGCCATCGAGGTCGAGCCGTTCGACGACAGCACCTCGCTCACCACGCGGATGGTGTACGGGAAGTCCTTTTCATCCGGCAGCACGGGCACGAGCGCGCGTTCGGCCAGCGCGCCGTGGCCGATCTCCCGTCGCGACGAACCGCGCAACGGCCGCACCTCGCCGGTGCTGAAGGGCGGGAAGTTGTAGTGATGGAGATAACGCTTCTCGCTGTCCGGCGAGAGCGTATCCAGCTCCTGTTTGTCGCCGGGCGTGCCGAGGGTGGCCAGGCTCAGGGCCTGCGTCTCGCCGCGCGTGAACAGGCCGGAGCCGTGCGCGCGCGGGCTGAGGCCGACCTCGCCGCTCAGCGGCCGGATCTGTTTGCCGGTGCGGCCATCCGGGCGGATGCCCTTGTTGAGGATCGAGTCGCGCACGGCCTCCTGCTCGAGGTCGTGCAGGATGCCGAACAGCGTGCTGGCCTTGACCTCGGCGTTGTCTTTGAAGGCCGTGATGACGTCGTTCTGAATCGCGTCGCGGATGGCGGCACGGCCCTGCTTGTCGGCGGGCGCGGCCACCGCGTGCATGCGCTCCCCGACGATGGCCCGCACCATCGCCGTCACCTCCTCGGGGAAGCCGTACTTCGGATAGTCGGTCTTCTTCGGTTTGCCGATCTCGCGCTGCAACTTCTCCTGCAGGTCAATCAGCGGTTGGATGGCTTTGTGGCCGAAGTCGAGCGCGGCCACCATCGTGTCCTCGGGCACCTCGTTCGCGCCGCATTCCACCATCACGATGGCGTTGCGCGTGCCGGCCAGGCGCAGGTCGAGGTCGCTGCGCTCCATATCCTCGAATGAGGGATTAATGACGAACTCGCCGTCGATCAACCCGACGCGCACCGCGCCGACCGGGCCATCGAACGGGGCCACGCCGAAGGGGATGTCGCTGACGGTGAGCGCCGCCGAAGCGGCCACGATGGCGAGCACGTCGGGCTGATGCACCTGATCCACCGACAGCGGCGTGACGATGATCTGCACATCGTTGCGGAAGTCGGCGGGGAAGAGCGGGCGCAGCGGGCGATCAATCAGCCGCCCGGTGAGGATGGCGCTTTCGCCCGGGCGACCCTCACGCCGGAAGAAGCTGCCGGGGATGCGGCCCGCGGCGTACAGCTTCTCCTCGTACTCCACGCTGAGCGGGAAGAAATCAATCCCCTCGCGCGGTGAGCCGGACATGGTGGCAGCGGCCAGCAGCATGGTGTCGCCCACGCGGATGGTGACCGCGCCGCTGGCCAGCCCGGCGAGCTTGCCGGTTTCGAGCGTCAGGCTCGAACCGCCAAACTCAATGGAAAACTGTTTTACGTCTGACATGGTGTTACTCCTTAACACCGGGCGTGCTCCATGGCGGAGCACCCCCAAGACTGCCCGGCGCAAAGGTCAGGGACTGGAGAGTGGCATCAACGGCGAACCGTTGCAACTGCCAGTATCCAATACCCAACGACAGTGGCCGGGTGAAAGAGAAGTGGTCAGCGATAAAGCAAACAGTGAACAGCCTGACTGCGACTGTTCACTGCTCGCCCTTCGCTGTTTTTTGACTAACGTCGGCGCAGGCCGAGTTTGGCGATGACGGCTTCGTAGGCCTGCGGGTTCTTCTTGCTCAGATACGCCAGGTGCCGCCGGCGCGCGCCCACCATCTTGAGCAATCCTCGGCGCGAGGCTTCATCGCTCTTGTGCGCCTTGAGGTGCTGCGTCAACTGATTGATGCGGGTGGTCAGAATCGCCACTTGCACTTCCGGCGAACCCGTATCGGCTCCGTGACGGTGATGGTCGTTGATGATCTTCTGTTTGGCGTCCTTATCCAGAGACATGACAACTGCCCTCCTACGGCAGGTCACCCAGCGCTGTGTCGGGCGAACGGCCCTGCCGTTCACTTTTGCGAAGTGCCGCACACTTCACCAACACCTGCGCGGGTCGAGTCAGAGAATTGGCGGAGACGATTATAGCGTGTGCGTCGTCGAATCGTCCAGCAGATACCGGCCGATTTGGCCGCTGTTGGCCTAGAAAATCCGTGCTTGACGGCGCTGAACATCCGGTCTAAAATGCTGTCACGAATCGCTCATTTGTGCGGCCAAATCCGGTCGCACCTGGAGGTTGAAATGGCCAAGGGTAAGTTGTCGCCGCGACAGCAGGAAATCCTGAAATTCATCGCGCGCTTCACGGATGAGAAACGTTATCCGCCCACCATCCGCGAGATCGGCGAGGCGGTCGGCATCTCCTCGACCTCAGTGGTGAACTACAACCTCACCAAACTCGAGAAAGAGGGCCACATCGTCCGCGATCTGAAAGTGTCGCGCGGCGTGCGGTTGGCGGAGGCGCTGCGCAAGTCGGTCAACGAGGTTTTTAGTGTGCCGGTGGCCGGCTTCATCTTCGCCTCGCAGCCCACGCTGGTCGGCGATACGGCGCAGACGGCCGATGAATACATCGAACTGACGCGCGGGCTGGTCAGCGACAGCGGCGATTTGTTCGCGCTGCGCGTCAAAGGCGACTCAATGATTGACGCGATGGTGAACGACGGCGACATCGTGGTGATGAGGAAAGCCGAGGCCGCCCGCAACGGCGAGATGGTGGCCGTGTGGCTGACGGATCGCAACGAGACCACGCTCAAGTATTTTTACAACGAGAACGGCCGGGTGCGGCTGCAACCCGCCAACCCGACGATGAAACCCATCTTCATCGATTCGGATCAGGTCCAGGTCCAGGGCAAGGTCGTTCTGGTGATGCGGCAACTCGCGCACTAAACTTCAGTGGATCATCACGGGCCGGACAGCAATATCCGGCCTGTGTTATTGGGGATGGTCTCATGGCCAAACAGCCCGAACGGATTGCGGTGGCTCTTGAGGTCGGCGCCAGGCGCGTCTTCGCCTCCGCGCTCGACTGGCCCGGCTGGGCGCGCAGCGGGCGCGATGAGGCCACGGCGTTGCAATCACTCCTCGACTACGGCCCGCGCTACAAACGCGCCATCGCTGCCGCTCGCCTCGGCTTTCGCCCGCCCGCCGACCTCTCACAACTGGTGGTCGCCGAACGACTGAAGGGCGGCGCCGGCACCGACTTCGGCGCGCCGGGCGTCGCGCCCGCCGTTGACTCGCAACCGGTGACGGCGGACGAGTTGCGCCGCCTGCAATCCATTCTGGGCGCGGGCTGGAAAACCTTCGCCGCCACGGTGGAGGCGGCGCGCGGCCGGCCGCTGCGCACCGGCCCGCGCGGCGGCGGGCGCGATCTGGCGAAACTGGTCGCGCATGTGCTCGAATCGCATGCGGCTTATCTGCACCAGATCAGTTGGAAGGTCAAGCTCGATCCGGCCAGTGAGGCGCAGTCAGCCATCGGCCGGGTGGCGACGGACACGCGCGAGGCGTTGGCCGCAGCGGCGACCGGCAAGATGCCCGCACGCGGCCCACGCGGTGGCGCGCGCTGGTCGGCGCGGTTCTTCGTGCGGTATGCAGCCTGGCATCTGCTCGATCACGTTTGGGAGATCGAAGATCGCGTGCAACCCTGAGGCAACCCATTACCGCAGAAGGCACACCGCCCCACCTCGGGGCGGTTCTTGTTTTCGATGATAGGATTGCGCCACCGGTCTCAACAGGAAGGCCCATGTCCGACAACAAACTGATCTTGCTCACCAACGATGATGGCATCGACTCGCCCGGTCTGTGGGCGGCCGCGCACGCGCTGGCCCCTCTCGGCGCCGTCACCGTCGTGGCGCCGCAAGCGCAATGCACCAGCGTCGGTCGCAGCATGCCGGCCACTCACACCGGCGTGATCGAGGTGCGCGAGTTCAGCCTCAACGGCGCGCGCTGGATCGGCTATGCGGCCGATGCCACGCCGGCGCTGGCGGTGATGCATGCGATGCTGGAGATTCTTCCCCGCCGGCCCGACCTGGTGGTGGCCGGCATCAATTACGGCGAGAACATCGGCAGCGCGGTGACGGCCTCGGGCACAGTGGGCGCGGCCATGGAGGGCGCGGATTTCGGCGTGCCGGCGCTCGCCGTCTCACAGGAGACCGGCCCCGAGTATTATCACTCGCACTCACACGACATCGACTTCGCGGCTGCCGCGCACTTCACCCGCTTCTTCGCGCAGAAGCTGCTGCGCCAGCCGTTGCCCGCCGATGTGGATGTATTGAAAGTCGATGTGCCGCTCGGCGCGACGCCGGCTACGCCCTGGCGGATGACGCGCCTCTCGCGCACCCGCTACTACCTGCCGGTGAAGCCGCAACGCGCGCACCTCGGCGAGCCGGGCCGCATCCGGGCCGTCAACCGACTGGACCCGGAGCGCGTCGAGCCGGACTCGGATGTCAACGTCGTCGTCGCGGAGAAGCTCGTTTCGGTGACGCCGCTCAGCCTCGACCTGACCTCGCGCGTCAGCCTGGCCGCGTTGGGCAGTTTGCTGAATGGATAAGCCCGACCTCGCCCGGCAACCCTCCCTGCTGATCTTTGCCCGGGGCACACCGTGCGCATCGCGAGGGCGTGGCGCGTGCATCGCGGCGACCCGCTGCCCTTCCTCGATGGTGAGCGTTAGCGTTCGAGTGATTGGGGCATGACGAGGCGAACGGCGTCGCCCAGCCACTGCACTCCGCGTATCGCGCCGCGCTCAGCCCACAACCTCTCCAGCGCGCGCTCGAACCCGGCCACATCGCCGCTCGTGAAGTAAGCGCTTCGCCCCTCGCCGCCTGCCACCCGCAACCATTCACCGGCCACTTTCATCGTCTGCCGCGCTACCGCCGGCGCGGGATCGATCACCCTCACCTCCGGCCCGCAGATTTTTTCGAGCAGCGGAATCACAAACGGATAATGCGTGCAGCCGAGCACGAGCGCGTCGATGTTCTGCCGCAGCATCGGCTCGACCCAGCCGCGCAGCATGGCTTCGGTGTCCGGCGTGTCGAGCCGCCCGGCTTCGATCTGTTGCACCAGGCCGGGGCACACCTGGCGCAGCACGGTGACTCCGTTCGCAAATCGTTCGACCACTGAATTGAAGAGTTCGCCCTGAAAGGTAGCTGGCGTCGCGAGCACACCGACCACGCCGGTGCGCGTGTGTTCGGCGGCGGGTTTGACCGCCGGCTCCATGCCCACGAAGGGCGTCGCCGGCATCGTCGCGCGCAAGTGTTTGAGCGCTGCCGCCGAGGCGGTGTTGCAGGCGATGACGATCACGCCGGCGCCGCGATCAAGCAGAAAGCGGGTGATGGCCTCGGCAAAGCCGCGCACTTCGAGCAACGGGCGCGGGCCGTAGGGCACATGGGCGCTGTCGGCGAAGTAGAGCAGGTCAGCCTGGGGCAGTTGCGCGCGGAGGTGGCGCAGCACGCTCAGGCCACCCACGCCCGAATCAAAGACACCGATCATGGCGCAGGGACTTTAGCGCAAAGGCGCAAAGAAGCAAAGGCGTCGCCGGCAAGGCCCCTGCTTTGGGTTGGAAGCGCCCGGACATGACCGCGACGTGACCGCCGGCACTGACGCCTGTGACCGGCCCGGCGCTATCCTGAGCGCAGTGGAAACGAACACGGAGGACACCATGACTAACATCACCAACTCTTTCGAGACGAAGCGCCGCGGCGGCCTGATCGGCGGCCTGTTCCTCGTCGGCCTGGGCCTGTATCTGCTGGTGGCGCAATTCATCCGCGCCGAATGGATGGGGATGCTCATCCTGCCCGGCCTGAGCCTGATCTTCCTGGCCTGGGGCCTGTTTACCCGCAACGCCGGCCTGCTCGTGCCCGGAGGCATCCTGGGCGGCATCGCCCTCAGCGCGTACCTGACCAGCAACACGTTCAAAGACGGGATGGATGTGACGCAAGGCGCGGTCTTTCTGCTCGCATTCGCGGCGGGCTGGGCCCTCATCACTGTGCTCTCGCTGCTCATCGGCAAGCTGAGGTGCACGGGCCTGCCCGTGCACCTCAGCCTGCCGCCGCAGCTTCCCGCCCTCACCGAAGCGCAACGGCTGGCCCTGTACCGCGCCGCGCAGGAGTCGCTCACCAACACGCACAAGCACGCCGGCGCGAAAAACATCTGGCTATACCTGAGCGTCGCCGACGCCTCGCTGACTCTGACCGCCGCCGACGATGGGCGCGGCCTGCCGGCCAACCCCAACGGCGGCTTTGGCCTGCGCGGATTGCGCGAGCGGGCGGCACAGGCCGGCGGCGAACTCGAACTCGGCGCGCGGCCCGGCGGCGGGGCACAAGTGACGCTCACCGTGCCGCTGAACAACATATGAGCTTCCTACTTTCTACTTGCTACTTTCTGTTCGAGTAGAAAGTAGCAAGTAGAAAGTAGTCTTGCCGTCACCATGCCGATTCGAATCCTGCTCGTTGACGACCAGCGCCTGATGCGCGAGGGATTGCGCACGTTGCTCGAACTCGAAAGCGATTTCGAGATCGTGGGCGAGGCCGGCGACGGTCAGGCCGCGCTCGAAGCGTTCGAGCAACTCAGGCCGGAAGTGGTGCTGATGGACATCCGCATGCCGGTGCTCAACGGCGTGGAGGCCACGCGCCGGCTGGTCGAAAAACATCCGACCGCGCGCGTCATCATCCTCACCACCTTCGACGACGACGCTAACGTGTTCGAGGGATTACGCGCCGGCGCGCTGGGCTATTTGCTCAAGGATGTTTCGGGCGTGGAGCTGGCCGACGCGGTGCGCACGGTGGCGGGCAGCGGCGCGCTCATCGAGCCGTCCGTCGCGCGGCGCGTCTTCGCGGAGTTCGCCCGCCTCGCGCCCAACGCCAAGCCGGCCCAACTCGATGAGCCACTCTCCGAGCGCGAACTGGATGTGCTGCGGCTGGTGGCCGAGGGGTTGAGCAACAAAGAGATCGGCCAGAAGTTGAGCCTGGCCGAGGGCACGGTGAAGAATTACGTGACCAACGTGCTGGGCAAGATCGGCGCGCGCGACCGCACGCAGGCGGCGCTGCGGGCGCGGGAGCTGGACCTAATCTGAAACATGGTCATGCTGGAGACGATCACGTTTGACGCCCCGCCGCCGCGTGCACGAACGTCTCGAACAAACGCTTCATCTCCGGCTGAGCCTGTAAGTTTTCGGGGTGCCACTGCACGCCGAGGGCGAAGGGGTGCTCGGGCAACTCGATGCCCTCGATGACACCGTCGAGCGCGCGGGCCACAATTTCAAACGATGGGGCGACGGCTTTGATGGATTGATGGTGGCGGCTGTTGACCTGCACCATGGGCGAGCCGAGGGCGCGGGCCAGCCGCGACTCCTCTTCCACCCGCACGGGATGGGCGAGGTACGCGCGGTCAAACTCCCGCACCGGATGCGCGTGGCGCAATAAGGCCGCGCCGCCATACTCGCTCGGTAAATCCTGATACAGCGTGCCGCCGAATGCCACGTTGATGACTTGCGCGCCGCGACACACCCCCAGCACCGGCTTGCCGCCCTCCACCGCGTAGCGGGCGAAGGCCAGTTCCACTCGGTCACGCTCCACATCCACCTCGCCCAGCTTGGCGTGCGGCGCCTCGTTGAAGTGGGCCGGATCAATATCGCACCCGCCGGGCAGCAGCACGCCGTCGAGGCGTTCGTAGGCGGTGCGCAGATCGTCGCCGCTGAGCGAGAGCGGGACGAGCACCGGCAGGCCGCCCGCGCCGATCACGGCCTCGATGTACGTCCGCAGCACGCCCTGCACATCAAGGTCGGGCTGCGCGAAGAAACCGGAGGAGAAGTGTTCAGTCGTGAGGCCGATGAGGGGTTTGGGCATCGGGTATCTTACGCGTCACGCGCAACAGAAAAGGCGCAGACTGCACAAGTCCGCGCCCTGGCGATGAACGACGATCGGCGAGCGTTACACGTCGCGGCGTTTCTCTTTCAGGCGGGCGGCCTTGCCGCGCAGATCGCGCAGATAGTAGAGCTGCGCGCGGCGCACGGTGGCGCTACGGAACACTTCCACCTTCTCGATACGCGGCGAACGCAGCAGGAAGGTGCGCTCCACGCCTACGCCGTGCGAGGCGATGCGGCGCACGGTGAAGTTGGCCTGGTTGCCGCCCTTGCGCAACCGGATGACGATGCCCTTGAACTCCTGCACGCGTTCCTTGTTGCCCTCGACGATGCGCACATGCACGCTGACGTTATCACCGGGCTTGAGGGCCGGGACGTGCTTGTTGACGGGGGCCTCCACGGCCTTGAGTAAATCAGCCATCACTCACTCTCGCAATCTGTTGCAGACAAAACGAACCGCCCACAACCTGCTGGGCGGTTACTGAGCGGGCGGGATTTTACCAGAGCGGATGAGGGGCGGCAAGGGCGACCGGAAAGCCTCACCACCCCAACCGGCGCGCCGCCGCGAACAGCGCGGCCAGACTCTTTGCGTCGCGCACCTCGCCGCGCGCCACCGCCTGCATCGCCTCCGCCAGGCTGAGCGGCGTGGTCACGATCGCCTCGTCCTCATCCGGCGGCAGCGGCGCGGGGGTGAGGTCGGTGGCGAGGTAGGCGTGCATCAACTCCGTGGAATAGCCGGGCGCGAGGTAGAACGAGGCCAGCCGCTCGAGCACGCCGGCCCGCCTGCCGATCTCCTCCTGCAACTCGCGTTGCGCGCCGAGGGCTGGATCCTCAGCCGGGTGCAGCGTGCCGGCCGGCAACTCCAGCATCGTCTCGGCCACGGCGTGCCGGTACTGGCGGATGAACCACACACGTCCCTCAGCATCCACCGGCACCAGCGTCACCGCACTGCTGTGCTCGACGACCTCGATGCGGTGGGTGCGGCCCGGCGCGTATTCCACCTCATCCACGCGCACATTGAAGGCGCGGCCATGAAAGATATGTTCGCTCTTGAGTGTCTTCATCAGTCTCGCGCGGGCAACGCGCTCCCACGTTTGGAATGGAGGTCAACAAAAAGAGCGCAGCGAATGGCTGCGCCCTTTGAGAGTCGCTCCGGCGGTTACGGATACTGCAACACCTGGCCGGGGAAGATGCGATACGGCGCGGCGATGTTGTTCTTGCGCGCCATCTGCTCGGTGGTGAAGCCGCAGTTGAAGCCGATGCGGAACAGGTTGTCGCCGCGCTTCACCGTGTATGAGCCTTTGCAGGCCGTGCTCGGCGCCTGGGTTGTGGCCGCGGGCGGAGCAGTGCCGCCGGGCAGGTTAAGCTTCTGGCCCGGCTCGAGGCGGTTGGGGTTGATGCCGGGGTTGGCGGCGATGATGGCCTGCGGCGTGAGGTTGCACGCGCGCGCGATCTTGTAAATCCAGTCGCCACGCTGAACGGTGTAGGGGCTGGTGCAGGCGCCGGTCACAGCGGCCTTGGTCGGCGTGGCCTGCGCGATGGCCGTCGCGGTCGCGGCGACCGTCGGCGCGGTCGTGGCCGTGGCTGCGCCTGTGAGTTGAGTCGGTGTGGCGGTGGACACCGCGGCCGGACCTTGCGTGGCCTCCGGTTGCTGGCCGCCGCCGGTTTGCTGCGCCTGTTGCGTCGCCGCCAGGCTGGTGCCGAGCGCGAACATGGTGGCATCGGCCCCGGGCTGGCCGCCGGTCGCCGGCGTGTCGCCCGCGCCCTGGTTCAATACGGCGGTCGGGGTGCCGCCGGGGTTGGTCAGCGACAATGTGCACGCCGCCAGCCATACGCCGACTACGCCTAGCGCCAGCATGGAATAACGTTTGTTCATTGATGCCTCCTGCACTTGGGCCGGGACTCACACTTATGGATAACGCGGGAGATATTGTGGCGCAAATGCCCTTTTCGCGCAAATTACGCCGCGATGTGTCAGGCCGCGCGCAGGATGTGCGTGACAATCGTCGCGCCGCTGCCGCCGATGTTTTGCGCCATGCCGAGCGTCGCCCCGGCCACCTGCGTCTTGCCGGCCTCGCCGCGCAATTGCTGCGTCAGCTCCACGAGTTGATACACGCCGGTCGCGCCTACGGGATGCCCGCGCGCCTTCAGGCCGCCCCGGGTCGCAATCGGCACGCGGCCCGCCGGGGTGATCGCCCCCTCGAGCGCGAGGCGCGGCCCCTGCCCCCGTTCCGCAAAGCCGCACGCTTCGAGCGAGAGCGCGGCCATGATCGAAAAGGCATCGTGCAGCTCGAAGATTTGAATATCGCGCGGAGAGACGCCGGCCTGCGCATATGCCTTGCGCGCCGATTGTTCGGCCGCCACGAGCCACAGCGGGTCGCGCCGGTCGTGCACGGCCAGCGTGTCGGTGGCCGAGGCCGAGGCGGCGATGCGGATGATGGGCCGGCCGTTCGCCCGCAACGACTCGGACGGAACCAGCACCAGCGCCGCCGCACCGTCGCCGATGGGCGAGGCATCGAGCAGGTTGATCGGGTCGGCAATGGTGCGCGCCCGGTGATACTGCGCCTCGGAGACGCGCTCGTGCAGGCGGGCGTTGGGGTTGTGCAGCGCGTTGGCATGCGCGTTGATGGCGAACGGCGCAAAGTGATCTTTGTGCCAGCCATATTCGTGCAGGTAACGGCGCATGATGAGGGCGTTGAGGGCGACGAACGACACGCCCTGGGCCGCTTCGTAATCGGCGTCGGCGGCCGAGGCCAGCCCGCCGGTCGTCGCCGGCCCGACGGTATCCGTCATCTTCTCCACGCCGACGGCGATCGCGCACTCCATCACCCCCGAGGCCACCGCCAGCACCGCCTGCCTGATCGCCGCGCCGCCGCTGCCGCAGGCCGCCTCCACTTTGACGGCCTCCACGCCCCACAACCCGGCCCAATCCGCCAGCATCGCGCCGAGGTTCTCCTGCCGGTTGAGCTGGCCCGACAGCATGTTGCCGATGAACAACCCATCCACCGACTCGCGGCCCGCGTCGGTCAGCGCCGCGAAGACGGCCTCACCGGCGATCTCTTTGATGGATTTATCCCAATGCTCGCCGACGGGCGTCTGCCCGATGCCGAGGATGGCGACCTCACGCATGCTCGGCCTCACGGAGTTTGACAAACACGCGGGCCATCTCCGGGTCGAAGTGCCTGCCGGCCCAGCGATGGATCTCTTCGATGGCGTGCCGGTCGGGGAGCGAATGGCGGTAGGGCCGGTCGCTCGTCATCGCATCGTACGCATCCACAATCGCCAGCAAGCGCCCCTCGCGCGGGATGGCCTCGCCCTTCAGCCCATCCGGGTAGCCGGTGCCATCCCAATGTTCGTGATGGCTCCGGACGTAGGGCAACGCGCCGTGCAGATGATCGACGCCCTCGAGCATGCGCGCGCCCGTCTCGGGGTGGCGGCGCAACAGGGCCCATTCGTGATACAACAGCTTGTGGCGTTTGTTGAGGATGGCGCGCGGCACGGCGATCTTGCCGATGTCGTGCAGCAGCGCGCCGAATTCGCAGATGGCCAGCGCCTCGCTGCTCCACCCCAGCGCCCGGGCCAGCTCCAGCGCCAGCGACTGCACCCGCTCGACGTGGCCGCGTGTGTACGCTTCGCGCGCCTCGATGGTGTTGGCCAGCATCGTGACGGTTTGCAGATGCGCGGCGCGCGTATGAAACATCTCGAGCGTCCGGCGCCGTTCGAGCTTGGCCTGGATGGCGACGAGCAATTCCTCGGGAGAGAACGGTTTGTAGATGTAATCGTCGGCGCCCAGCAGCCGCGCGCGCGAGGTGGCCGCCTGCTCGGTGCGCGCGCTGAGGAAGAGGAACGGAACCCCCGCGCCGCCGGGCCGCCCCCGCACCGACTCGAGCAATTGAAAACCATCCATGCGCGGCATCATCACATCCGACACGATCAGGTCGGGCGCCTCGCGTTGAAAGGCGGTGAAGGCCTCCTCGCCGTTGTGGGCGCGCGTGACGCGATAGCCCTCGGCCAGCAGCAAATCTTCCATTACGTTGATGATGTCGAGGTTGTCCTCGGCGATGAGGATATGGGTCATGGGATGGTGGCTTGAGTATAACATCGGCGCGCCGCTCGCTGATGGCGCTCAAGTCGGCGTGGTATGATGCGCGCGCTCTGCGACTGGATAACGTGAGATGTTAAGCAAGAAATATGCCGCCGCGTGGCTGGCGGGCGCGCTCGGGCTGGGCTGGCTGGCGGCCTGCGCCGTCACCGAGACCGTGACGCCGGCGGCCACCGCCCCGGCCACCGTGGCCGCGACCATCGCCCCCTCGCCCACGCCGGTGCCCGATGCCCGCGCGGCGACCGAGGCCTATCTGCGCGCGTGGGCCGAGGGCGATTATGCTGCGATGTACGCGTTGCTCGCCGCCGAGAGCCGCGCCGCCCTCAGCGCCGATGACTTCGCCGCCGTCTATCGCAAAGAGATGGAGACGCTGACGGCCCTCTCGGTCAGCGCGCAGGTGACCGGGGCGAACGAAACCGGCGACGCCGCGCAGGCCGTTGCCCGCGTGAGCTACGACACATACGGCGTCGGCGCTCTTGAAAGCGACCTCGCGTTCACGCTGCAGCGGGAGGCTGGCGCGTGGCGCATCGTCTTCGCGCCGGCCCTCATCTGGCCGGATTTGGTGAACGGGCAACAATTGCTCATGGTGCCGCTGACGGTTGAGCGCGGCGCAATCTACGACCGGAACGGCCTGCTGCTGGCCGGGCCGAGCGATGCGTTCGCGGTCGGCCTCATCCCCGGGCTGCTGGGCGACGACGCCGATAACATCCTCAAGAGTGTTGCTCGCTTGCTCGGCACCAATGCCGCCCTGCTCGGGCGGCGCATCGAGGGCGCGGTGGCCGATCAGTATTTCGCTCTCGGCGAGGTGCGGGCCGACGACATCGGCAATCTGGGCTTCCTCTTCGACATCCCCGCTGTGCAACTCACTGCATACAACGACCGCTACTATCCGGGCAACGGGGCCGCCGCGCATGTCACCGGTTACACCACCTTCCTCACCCCCGAAGAAGTTGACGGGTATCGCCGGCGCGGCTACACCGGCAGTGAACGGGTGGGGCGCACCGGCATCGAGGCGTGGGCTGAGCCGTATCTCGGCGGCAGGCCGGGCTGGCAATTGCAATTGCGCGACGCCGACAACAACTTCATCCGCATGATCGCCGCCACGCCGCAGACGCCGGCGCAGGACGTGTACACGACGATTGATCTTGACTTGCAGCAGGCGGCGCAGTTTGCGCTCGGCGATTTCACCGGCGCGGTCGTGGTGATGGACCTCAACACCGGCGAGGTGCTCGCGCTCGCCTCCGCGCCGACCTTCAGCCCCAACCTCTTCAGCCCGTTCAATCGCAACGCGGGCGCTGCGGCGCAAATCCTCGCCGACCCGCGCAAGCCGCAGCTCAATCACGCCGCGCAATCGGCGTACCCGGCCGGCTCGGTGTTCAAAATCGTCACTTTCTCGGCGGCGCTCACCTCCGGCCTCTTTGAGCCGGAGACGACCTACACCTGCAATGGTGAATGGAATGAAACGCCTGACCCCAGCTTCACTCGCAAGGACTGGCTGGAGGGTGGGCACGGCGAGCTGACGCTGGTGCAGGGGCTGACCGGCTCGTGCAATCCGTGGTTCTGGCACATGGGCTACGCCCTGTTCAATTGGAATCCGAAATGGCTGACCCAGACGGCAGAGGCTTTTGGATTGGGGCAGACGACGGGCATCAGTCAGATTGAGGAAAGCGCCGGGCAGATCCCCGGCCCCGAGTGGAAGCAGCAGACTCAGGGCACGGCGTGGAGCGCGATTGATGGCCTCAATCTCTCCATCGGGCAGGGCGATGTGCTGGTGACGCCGTTGCAAATCGCGCGGATGGCGGCGGCGGTGGGGAACGGCGGCACGCTGTACACGCCGCAACTCGTGCGCGCGATTCGCCCGCCGGGGGAGGGCGAGCCGGCGACCGCCGAAGCGACCGCTGAAGCGACCGCCGAAGCGACCTTCACCTTCGCGCCCATCGTCTCCGGCACGCTGCCGCTCGAGCCGGAGCAGTTGGCCGCGCTGCAGGAGGGCATGCGCAACGTGCCGCGCGAGCCGATCGGCACAGCCCGCGACCGCTTCCGCAATTTCCGCATCTGCCTCGCCGGCAAGACCGGCACCGCCGAGGACCCCGGCCTGTTTGGCACGCAGGAGCCGGATGCGTGGTTCACGGGCTACACCTGCCAGAACGACCCGAACCGGCCCGATATCGCCATCGCCGTTGTGGTGCAAAACGCCGGGCAAGGCTCCGACTTCGCCGCGCCCATCTTCCGCCGCGTGGTCGAGGCTTACTATGGGTTGAGCTACACACGCTATCCGTGGGAAGAGTCGATCGGCGTGCCGATCCGCGAGCAGCCCACCCCGGCGCCGGGCACGGAGACGGCGACCCCGACACCGTAGTCACAGTCGGAAGAAAGCGGAAGGCAGCCGGCGCCGCTTTCTGCCGACTGCCTTCCGCTTTTTGAGGGGGCTGAGCGGGTGATGGGATTCGAACCCACGCATATCAGCTTGGAAGGCTGACGCCTTACCACTTGGCGACACCCGCGTTGAGCGCTGGATATTCTACACGACGCTGAGCTGATGCTGTAGCTCACGGGCGATACGCATCTTTGCGGTGGGCCACACGCACCACCGTGACCACAAGCACCGTATCGGCGATCAAGTAGAGTACACGATAATCCCCCACGCGAATGCGCCAGCGCACATCTCCCGCGAGCCGCACACATCCAAACGGGCGCGGGTCGTCGCCCAGCGCCGCGATGGCGTCGAGCACGCGGTCCGACACATCCTTTGGCAGACGGGCAATCTGCTTGCGGGCCTCGCGTGCGATCTCGACGCGATACGTCATCGGGCGTTGCGCTCGCGTTCGATTTCGGCCAGGGCCTCAGCGAGTGGCAAAGCATCCAGCGGTTCGTTCAATGCCTCTTCAAACAGGCGCTGCAAACCGGGCAACTCGGCCAGGTCGTCTTCGTCAAGCGGGGTGACAATCAACACGCCGTTCTTATCAAGCCGCAACTGCACTGCCTGACCGTCGGGTAGCATCTCCCAGAGTTCTTCAGGTAAAGAAAGCGTGTGCCCACGAATGGTGACATTGATAGCGTCCATTGCTACCTCCACTGAAGCGAATTATAGCGGCCTGTGTTGGCGCATCAAGAGCGCCGACGGAGATTGTTCGCGGTGCAATGCGGCGAGCGACTTACCCGATCAACAAGCGGGCCAGGAGGAAGAAGAGGCCGATGACGAGCGCCGCCCACAGCAGCAGCGCCAGCGGCAACATGTAGCTGGGCCAGGGCTGCTCGTCGTACGAGTCGCGCTGCGGCGCGGGCGGCAAATCCCAACGTTGAGCAGGCGGCGGGTTGGTGGGCGCCCGCTCGGGCAGGGAGGCTGAGGCAGGAGCGTTGGGTTGCTCGTACATCCGCGGCCAATTGACGACCGCTTGCACGGGCGAGGCGGGCGGCGCGGCCGGCGGAGGCGGGCTGGTCATCGGCGCGGGAGGCGCGACCTCGACGACCGGCGCTTCCGAGGCCGGCGGGCGCTCATTCGGCGTCAGGGGCCGAGCGCGTTTGCGCGCCTTGCCCCGAGACGATCTCTCGGTTGGCTCCGGCTCGCCGGCGACGGAGGGCAAAGCGGAGCCTGACTCTCGCGGCGCTTCAGCCGGCTGGGCGCGATGGTCAACGCCCGGCCGCTCGGCGCGTTTCTGTTTGCGCGGTGTGCGCCGATGCGACCGCTTCTCGCTGGTGTCTGGCTCGACGTTCACGGCCGGGTCAACGACAACCGGCTCCGGCTCGCGCACAGCGGCAACCGGCGGCGGTTCGATGGGCGTATCCGTGGGGGTGGGCGCGGCGACGACTTCCGCCTCGACCCGCGCCTCGACTTTGTCCGGCACTACCTCGGGAACGGGCTGCGTAACCAGCGGCTCGGTTTTCGGCGCCGGACGATCCGGCTCGAAGGTGACGACCGGACTGACGCCCGAGGCGATGGGCGGAGGGGAAGTGAGGCTGGCGGTGACGCTCGGGTGGGTCGGTGGCGGCGACGCGGGCAGCGGCATAACCGCGGCGGGCGCTGCCTCGGCCGGCTGCGGATCGGACGATGGGATATTAGCTTCCGGCGAGGTGACCGGTTGCTCGTCGAACGCGACGACATCGGCCACGGCCTCCGCCTCGACCGGTGCGTGAACGTCGGCTGGCTCCTCCACCGGCGCGACGTCGTGTTGCTCGGGGGCAGTGAGCAAATTGGTATCGGCGACGGGTTCGGTTTGCAGAGGGCCGGTGGTCAGGCTGGCCAGCCGGGCTTGTGCCTCGGTGTTGAACGGGTTGATTTGGAGCACGCGCCGCAGACACTCGCGCTGCCGGGCCGCATCGGGCACGGCCATGCTCAACAACAGCCAGCCGCGCTCCGAGTTGGGGTGCGAACGCAGCAGCTTCTTCAGCATAGCCCGCGCCGCAGGCATTTCCCCTGCCTGTATTCGCTGGTAGGCCGCAAACAGAACCTTGGTCGGCGTAGAACTCATAGAGACGAAAGAACTCAGCTGCGCCCTCACGCGCTGTTCCCGTGCGTCATCCGGTTATGTTGCAAGAAAAGGGCGCGGAGCGGTCAGTGACTGACTCGAATTGTAAACGGTATGAAGATTCGGTTTGAATAGGACTTCCGGTTGGAATTAGGTGTGCAGGGTTGACCTTATGGGCGGCTTGTGACCGTGAGCGAGAGCTCGGGCGTGGCAGTCACGACCGTTGGGGAAGCGGTCGCGGTGGGCGTATCCGTCGGCTGCGGCGTGGGCGTGGCAGTCCACTCGGGCGGGAGGGTGGGGGCCGGCAACAAAATAGACGGTGTGCTGACGACAGCCTGTGTTGCCGTGGCCGGCGGCGTTGGCGTTGCGTTTGTTCCAAACACCATGTACGCGCCCACGCCGAGGAGCACGATGAAGATGATGGCCCAAACCAGGATGATGACGGGCATGATCCAACCCGAGAAGGCGCGCGGCCTGGGAGTTGCGGGCGGCTCAACCATCGGGGCCGGGGCCGCGGGCACTGACTCGCCGGGTTGGCCGGGCTCGATGACGGGCTGGGTCGCCGCTTCGCTGGAGGTCGGTTCGGGGGCGACGGCCGCCAATTGCGTCACCGTCTCGGCGACCGGGGCGGGCACCGGCGTGGCGTTGCCGTTCACCGCCGACGGGGCGGGCGTGCCCGTCAGGTGCGCGAGGCGCGTCTGGGCAGCGGTGTTGAACGGGTTGATGAGCAGGACCCGCTGTAGACAATCTCGCTGCTGCGCCGGTTCGGCGACGGCCAGGCTCATCAGCAGCCAGGCGCGTTCTGAGTTGGGGTTGTTGCGGAGATACTTACTCAGCAGGGTACGCGCGGCGGTGAGGTTGTCGGCTTTGATATAGGCGTAGGCTTGCAGTAACGCGTCAGTGCTCGTCGTGCTCATTCAGCTCGGGCCTTCCACCGATGATGGCTCAAGACAATGGCCGGCCCATCTCTGAAAGGCTCTCGGCGCGGCCTTCGGTCACGCGTCGCATCACGTCAATCTGCACGCTGTCGCGCAACTCCACGCCGAGCGCCACCGCGCGCTGGCGCACCTCCGATGTGAAGCCGGCCGGCGCCAGCAAGACAGCCCGCTGCGCCTTGTGCCCGTCGCGCGTGTGAGCCAGCGCCTCAATCAACTCGGGGGTGGGCAGGTCGTCACTCACCTCGCAGCGAATCAGGGTTCGCTGCCCGCCTTTGACGACGATCATCTCCTTTGTTTTTTCACCCGGCACCCCGTCGCGCAGGATGGTGTAGCCCTGGCTGCGATAGTAATCGGTGGCCAGCTTCTCGAGGTCACCGGCAGGCATGCTCACCCGGCTGGTGAACACACGGCGCGTCTGGGGCGTGCTCTGGAGTTTGGCGCGTTCGTACATCGCGCGGGCGCCGAGGGCGATCAGCACAAAGCCCAGCACCGGCAGCAGCACGAGCACCGTCACTCCCAGCGGCGAGTCAGGTCTCAACCAATCCATAGTCTTATCCTCAAACGCCGCGATTCTATGCGGGATGGCGGCCCGGCAGAATAGGGACTCGGTTGGTTTTTGATTTGCAAACTAAAGGCTAACGGGGGCCAACAACCGCAAAAAGGCGCCGGCCTGCAGTCAGGCCGGCGCGCAATGGCCGGGCGGAGCTTACCAGGCCACAAAGCTCTCGAATTGCCACACATCCTCGGCGGCCGGGCGACCGCGATTGTTCCAGCGCTCGAACGGGTCGAAGCGATTCTTCAGCGGCGTCCAATCGGTCTGCACGGAGGGGCACGGGCCGAGGTAAGGGTCGGCCACCGCCAGCACTTCACGGTGCGGCAGATCGTCGGGCACGCACACGCCGCGAGCCGGGTTGCGGATCATCCAGGCCACCGCGCCGAGCACCGAGGCGGCCACCTGCAACGTGGTGGCGTTTTGACCCGGAACCAGCCGCCGTGCCTCGTGGATGTCGAGCTGTGACCCGGTCCACCAACCGGTGAGGTCGTGGCCCATCAGCAGCACCCCGAGTTCATCCATGCCGCTCAGGATTTCATCGTTCATGATGCGTTGCCTGTCCTGCAGCGCGTAGCCCCGCATCTTCAACTCGTGCAACGAGGCGATGGCAGCGTCGGTGGGCAGATAGGCGTAGTGCACGGTGGGCCGATAGATCGGCTTGCGGCCAAACTCGCCAGCCTCCCACACGGTGAGGTGGTCGCAGATGGTGAAGGCCTCGCCGTGCCGCACCACCATCCCGATGATCTCGCCACCGAGCGGCACCCATGAGCGCACGTACGTGTTCATCCCCATCTGCGCCAGGCAGATTTGATTGCACGGCCCGAAGTGATGGACATGCGCGTTCGGCGGCAGTTTCTTTTCGTGGGTGCCCCAGCCCATCTCCGCCGGGGCGACGCCTTCCTCGTGAAAACCGGCCACCGACCAGGTGTTGACGAATTCGTTGACGCGTTTGGGCTTGTCGCTGATCTGCGTATCGCGCTCGGAGATATGGATGACTTTCGTGCCGGTGAGGGAGGCAAGTTGCGGATAGTGCTCGTCGGCCAGCGCGCGTTCGAGGGCGGACTTGCGGCCCGCCTCCTGGGGCAGCCCTTGTTTGAGCATGGCCTTGGCGATGTCGAGCAGCGCGACCTTTGTCCAATGGCTGACGAGGCCGGGGTTCGCGCCGTGCTCGACCACCGCCGTCGCGCCCGGCTCGGCCCACGAATCGCGCAGGCGGCGCAGGCGCATGTGGCGCACGTACAACGTGCGTTCGGCGGGTGGCACCGCGCCGGCGTCCTCGTACGGATCCCACAACTCGACCGAGGTGTTGAGGTACAGCACCTGGCGGTCGTGGCACCATTGCACGATGTCGTTGCAGTCAATGTTCCAGGCCAGATCAATCAGCAGGTCGCCCGGCCCGACGTGCTGACCGAGCAGCGTGTCCATGTTCGCGCGGGTCACACGATCCTGCACGTAGCGCGCGCCGGCCGCCAACGTATCCGGGATGAGATGGCGCAGGTCCTCGAAATCCATGATCGTCAGCCTGGCAAAATCCATCTCGAAGTGACGGAGGATCAACGGCTGCAGGCACTGCGACACCGAGCCGCAGCCCAGGATCAACACCCGGCCCGCAAACTGAATCTTCATCTCTCTTCTCCTTCATGCGGTCATGGGTCAACAGCGCGACCCATCCGGTTCGCGCCGTTGACAAAAGAGAAGAGCCGAAACGCTCGCCGTGTCCGGCGGAGCGCGTCGACTCCCGAAAAGTCACTGCTGCGTTGAGTAACTGAGCTGCGGCAATTATACGCAGCGCAGGCTGCTGTCAAGGGCGAGGATGGAATCCGGCCAGGCGGTTACGGCGCTGGCACAACCTGAACGAGGGAATCAAAACCGGCCCGGCCGGAGGTGGCGGAGTGCAGCCCCGCGGCCGGGCCGGTATGCAGATGCGGCTTATTGCGGGGCCAGGGCGATGACGAGTGCGAGCACGAGCACCAGGGCATAGCCCAACAACATGAGGCGATAGAGCGTGGGTTTGGATGAAGACATCGGCAGTCCTTTTCAGAAAAAGTCGGGCGGATGAACTCCCCTCTTCATCCGCCCGGCATCAATGCCAACGTCGCCCGGCCCCTGGCGAAGGGCCGGGTGGCGCGTTTATCATCCCCCTGAAAGTGGGTCGTTTGTTGGACGCTCTTAATTGAAATCAAGGAGGTCGAATGTCATGCCGAGGAGCGGAGCGACGAGGCATCTCTGGCTGGCCGCAAATCGCCCCAGGCTTGGGTAGAGACCCCTCGCTTCGCTCGGGGTGACACGTACCTCCTTGAAACCAATTAAGAGCGTTGTTTGATATCTTTGCCCACCTGAACGATGAGGGATGGCTTTTTACGGGAAGCAGCGGAGGGCAAATTGATACAATGGCGAGGATGAAAACGCTTCGACGGGCTGTGATCGCCGGGTTGGTTTTGGCCCTGGCCTTGAGCGCTCGGCAGACTACCAGCGCGCAGCCCGGCACCTACTACGTCGCCACCACCGGCAGTAACGCCACCGGGAACGGCTCGGCGGGCAACCCGTGGGCGACCATCACTCACGCCGTCAACGCCGTGCCCGACGGCAGCCTCATCCTCGTGCAGCCCGGCACGTACAGCGGCGAGGTGCAGTTGAGCCGCGCCTTCGCCTCCGGCATCACCCTCCGCTCGCAGACGCCTTACCTCGCCCGGCTGCGGCACACCGCCACGGTGATCAAGTGCTTCTACGGCAGGAACATCACGCTGGAGGGATTCGACATCGCCCACACCGGGCCGGGGGCCGGCGCGCTCGTCATCCAGATTCAGGATTTGCGCGGTTCACAGCCCGGCTGCGCCGACGGCGATTGCGTGAGCGGCATCGTGCTGCGCGACAACCTGCTGCACGACAGCGAGAACAACGACATTTTGAAGATCAACAACGGCGCGGCCAACGTCACCGTGACCGGCAACGTCTTCTACAACCAGTCGGGCAGCGACGAGCACATTGACATCAACTCCGTCACCGACGTGCTCGTGGCGGACAACATCTTCTTCAACGACCGCGACCTCGACACGAGCAGCTTCATCGTCATCAAGGACAGCAACGGCCACAGCGACGCGAACGTCGGCAGCTTGCGCATCACCGTGCGCCGCAACCTCTTCCTCAATTGGCAGGGGTCGAGCGGCAGCAACTTCGTCCTCATCGGCGAGGACGGGCAACCGTTCTTCGAGGCGCAGGAGGTGATGGTGGAGAACAACCTGATGCTCGGCAACGCAGCGGATGAGATGCGCGCGGCCTTCGGGGTGAAGGGCGGCCAGAACATCACCTTCCGCAATAACACCGTCGTCGGCGATCTGCCCGCGCTGGCCTTCGCGTTCCGCCTCAATCGCGAGGGCAGCAACCCCGTCAACACCAATATCCGCTTCTACAACAACCTGTGGTCCGACCCGACCGGCACGATGGGCGCGGGCGGCGGCGGCGGCAACGATTTCTCCGACGGGCTGCCCTCGGAAGTAACCGGCCTTGTGCTCGACAACAACCTGTACTGGAACGGCGGGGCCGCCATCCCGGCGGGCGATCAGGTCAACCCGAACGTCGCCGATACGCACCGCGTCATCGGCGACCCGCTGCTCGGCGCGCAGTCGGGCGTCGTGCTGCCGAAGTGGAACGGCTCGGCCTTCGCCAGCGGCAACGCCACCATCCGGCAGGAGTTCGTGCGGCTGGTCAACGCGTACGGCGCGCTCGGCGCAACCAGCCCCGCGCTCAACGCCGCCGACGCCGCCCAGTCACCGGGCGATGACATCCTCGGCAACCCGCGCGCCTCGGCCGACATCGGCGCATTTGAACTCAACCCGCCCACACTCAGCGAGCGGCTGTACCTGCCATTGCTGCGGAGATGATATGCCGTTGCCCCTGATCGGGCTTACGCTGCACCCTGACGACGACGCCGACCGCCCGAATCTGGATATGCTACTGGCGAAGATTGCGGAGGGCGTGGAGCGGGCGGGCGGCGCGCCGGCCCTCATCCCGCTCAACCTGCGCGCTGAGACTCTGCGCGCGCTGTACGGGCGTCTCGACGGCGTGCTGTTCTCCGGCGGCGGCGACATGCAGCCCGAGCTGTACGGCGCGACGCTGCACCCGACAATGGGCGGGGTCAGCGCGGAGCGTGACCGCGTGGAGCTTGATCTGGTGCGCTGGAGCGTGGCGGACGACAAGCCGTTCTTCGGCATCTGTCGCGGCGCGCAGGTGCTGAACGTCGCGCTCGGCGGCACGTTGTATCGCGACATCAGCGAACACCGCGGCGCGCACGAGCATCTCTACGATACGGTGACGGAGTGCCGGTTGCGCCCGCACGAGATCCGCGTGGAGGAGGACACGACGCTGGCGCGGCTCCTCGGCCGGCCAACCGTGACGGTGAACAGCCTGCATCATCAGGCGGTGCGCGACGTTGCGCCGGGGCTGATCGTCTCGGCCCGCGCCGCGGATGGTTTGGCCGAGGCGCTCGAATTGCCGCGCCATCCGTTCGCGCTGGCCGTGCAATGGCACCCCGAGTGTTTGCTCGACGCGCCGGAGATGCTGGGCCTGTTCAAAGCCTTTGTGCAGGCCGCCCGGCGACGGATGAGGGAGCGGATGTAACGGATGGCCCGGCCCTATCCGCTGCCACGCTCACGGCACAAATTCGCGCAGCTCATCCGGCGCGGCCTCGGCCTCGAGCGCCGCAATCAACGCATCCAACTCCTGCTCAGCCTGCGCGCTCAAGGCCTCGCTCGCCGGGGCGCTGACCGGCGCGCTGGTTTGAACGGCCGGCGCGGGCGCCACATTGTCCCGGTCGCGGCGCGCGCCGCAGGCCGTGAGCGTCCCGAGCAGCATCATTCCCATCACCGTCATCAACACTATTTTTCGTAGCATCGTCATCCCTCCGAGATGAATGGAGCCGGCCACGCGAGTACGTGGCCGGCTCAGTCGTGATTACAGATCGTTCCCGGCGGCGTTTATGGGGCCACAGTCGGTTGCGGGGCGGGGCGATTAGCCTGGCGGAAGTCGCGGATGGCGCGCTTCATCTCGATAGCGGCATCGTGCAGCAGCCGATGCGCATCGCGCAGGGCGCGGCCCGCGTTCTCGACTGTCTCGCGCGCGGCGTCGGGGTCGGTGACCTTGCCCGCCTCGTCGAAGCCGGCGTGCGTGCTCAGGATGCCGGCGGCCTCATCGTGCCTGGCCTGGGCCTCATCCACCTTGGCCGAGGCGCTCGCTAGGGCGGCCTCGAGCGCGGCGGTGTCTTTGCCCTCGCCCTTGGCCTTGTCGATGAATTCCTGGATCTTCGCTTCGATCTCGCCGGCATGGGTGAGCCGTTCGGCCTGTTTGCCAAGCCATTCCTGTTCGCGGGCGTAAGCGCGCTCGAGCCGCTCGGCGCGCCGGGCCGGGTCGGGCGTGGCGGGCGGGTTGTCCGTCTGCGCGAAGGCCGGGGCCACGCTGCCCAGCAGCAGACTCAGCGCCACCACGCCGCCGAGAACATTCACAACCAACTTGCGTCCGAATTTGATGGGGTTCATGGTTTGTCTCCTTTGTGATTACCCATTCTCAACTTGCGAGCAGAATAGGGCCGAGGCATTATGGCCATTGGCGGTAGATGTAAGCGTTGTGTAAAACGGCTAAACGTTGGCTGAGAATCGGGGCCGGCGGATAGGTCTGTGGTAACGTTGGCCGCGAGAAGAGTTGCGCGCCAGGACGCAAAGACGCCCGGCACGTTTGTCGAACTTCGCGTGGCCAATCTAAGATCTGCCTTCTCCAATCTGCGATCCCCCCTCGCTCGCCGGCTCGTCAACGCCTCCGCGCTCATTGCCTTTTTCTTTGCGGTGGATAAGGGCGTGGCCTTCCTGCGCCAGCGCCTCGTCGGCCAGTCCTTCGGCCTCAACTCGGTGCTCGACGCCTACAACGTCGCCAACAACCTGCCGGATTTGCTGTTCACGTTGATCTCCGGCTCGGCGCTCTCGGTCGCCCTCATCCCCGTGCTCACCGAGACGTTGGGCCGCGCCGGTCGCGCCAGGGCCTGGGAGCTGTTCTCGTTCGTTGCCAACCTCGCCTTCGCGGTGACGGCGGTGTTCTGCCTCTTCATCTTCATCTTCGCCGAGGCGCTGGTCGCCAGCGTCGTCGTGCCCGGCTTCACGCCCGAACAGCGCGGCCTCGTCGTCGAGTTGATGCGCCTCAACATCTTCGCCACCCTTATCTTCTCCGTCAGCGGGCTGGTGATGGGCGCGCTGCAGGCCAACCAGCATTTCCTGTTGCCGGCGCTGGCGCCCACCCTCTACAACCTCGGGCAGATCGTCGGGGTGCTGGCCTTCGCGCCGCGGTGGGGGATTCAGGGCCTGGCGGTCGGCGTCATCCTCGGCGCGGTGCTGCACCTCGCGATCCAGATCCCGGGCCTCGTGCGTTACGGCTTCCGCTGGACGCCGCGGCTCACCCTCACCCATCCCGGCGTGCGCCAGGTGCTCATGCTGATGGGGCCGCGTATCCCGACGATCTTTCTGCTGCTGCTCACCCTCTCCATCGCCCGCGACCGCCTGGCCTCCTACCTCAACGTCAGCGGCGCGATCTCGGCGCTCGACTTCGGCTGGCTGCTGATGCAGTTTCCGCAGACCATCCTCGGCACCGCGATTGCGACGGCGCTGCTGCCGACGCTGGCGGAGTTGGTGACGCGCGGCGAGGGCGCGCAGCTGCGGCAATTGCTGCGGCGCGCGCTGGCGGCGATGGTGGCGATGACGCTGCCGGCCACGGTGATCGCGCTGGCGTTGCTGCCGTGGGCGGTGCGCGTCATCTTCGAGGGCCGCGCCTTCACGGCCGAGGCGACGGCGAATGTGGCGCTGGCCGCGCAGATGTTTATGCTCGGCCTGGCGGGCCACTCGGTGAAGGAGGTGACCGCGCGGACGTTTTACGCCCATCAGGACGCGCGCACGCCGCTGTTCACGGCGGCGCTCAATCTGGTCGTGTTCGTGATGGCCGGCGTCACCCTCACACCGCTGCTGGGCTTCGCGGCGCTGGCCGTGGCCAACAGCCTGTCGTTCACGCTCGAGGCCGGGGTGATGGCGGCGATCCTGTGGAAGCGAGGCTGGTTGTGACAGCGAGATTGTTGCGATTGAGCGTCGTCGGCGGGTTGCTCGCGGCCTGCGCGACGACGCCCACCCCGGCGCCGACCACTGTGGCCGAGCTGCTGCCCGAGTCAGCGCCCACCGTGGAGGTGCCGGCCTTCGCCACGCGCCTGGCGCAGGTGCAAGCCGCCTTGCAGGCCCCCATCCCCGTGCTGCTGCTCGAGGGGCTGAGCCAGCCGCAACAGGTCGCGCAATCGCTGGCCGTCACCGATCCGCGCGTGGTGCAATACTTCGGGGACCCCAACACCGGCCTGGCCATGCGCAACGAGGTCTTCAACGTCCATCCGTTTCGCGCCAGCGATGTGACCGAGGCGACCGTCGCCTGCCAGCAGGCCGAGTGCTATCGCGTCGAGGTGTACAACTACGCTTACAACCTCACCACCGTCGCCGTCGTGGATGTGACCAGCCGCGTCGTGCTGGCCGTCAACTATTTCTCCGACACGCAGCCGGACGTCAATCAAACGCACACCGACCTCGCCCTGGCCATCGTCAAAGCCACCCTGGCCAAACCCGGCCTCGCCGCCTCGTTGGGCATCGCGCCGGACGCGGCCAACGCGCTGATGGCCAGCACGAAAACCGCCCTCAACGATACGCGCTGCGAACGCTCGCGGCATCTGTGCGTCGCGCCGACGTTCGTCTCGGGTGACCGGGCGTTGTGGGCGATTGTGGATTTGACCGAGGGCCGGCTGGTCGGCGTGCGCTGGACCGAGCTTGGGCGGACCAGCGGCCAACCCATCACCGAGCAATCGCTGCAAAATGAAGTGGTGATGCGCGACTTCTGCGACCAGACCAGCACCCTGGCGCGCGACGGTTGGGCGTTGAGTTATGGCCTCACCAGTTCCGACGGGCTGCGCCTCGCCGAGGTGCGCTTCAACGACCGGCCCGTGCTGGCCAGCGCCAAGCTGGTGGACTGGCACGTCAACTACTCGCAGAGCGATGGCTTCGGCTACAGCGATGCGGTCGGCTGCCCGGTGTTCAGCGCCGCCGCCGTCGTCGCGCTCAAAGGGCCGGAGGTGGGCGACCTCCCCGGCGGCTTCGCCCTCACGCAGGAGTTCCGCAGCGAGATCTGGCCGTTGCCGTGCAATTACAGCTACCAGCAGCGCTATGAGTTTTACACCGACGGGCGCTTCCGCGTCGTCGTCGTCAGCCTCGGGCGCGGCTGCGGCACCGATGGCACCTACCGGCCCGTCATCCGCATTCAACCGGCAGCGGAGGCCCTCACCTTCGCCGAGTGGGATGGCGCGATGTGGCAGCCGTGGGCCGAGGAGGGCTGGCAACTGCAATCCGCTGAGGCCGCCTTCACGCCGGAGGGCTATCAGTATCGCTACACCGATGCGGCCGGCAGCGGCTACTTCATCGAACCGGGGCGCGGCCAGTTCGGCGACGGCGGGCGCGGCGACAACGCCTGGGTGTACGTCACGCGCTATCACGCCGACAAAGACGAAGGCGAGTCAGACCTCATCACCATCGGCCCGTGCTGCAATACCGACTATCAACAGGGGCCGGAGAAGTTCATCGAGCCGGAACGCATCGAGGCCGCGCCGATTGTGATCTGGTATGTGGCTCAGCTCAAGAACGACGGCGAGCCGGGCCGCGAGTATTGCTGGGCCGACACCGTGCTCGAAAACGGCGTGTACGTGCCGCGCGTGTGGCCGTGCGCCGCCGGGCCGATGTTCGTGCCGGTGCGGTGAGGGCACATGGCGAAGAAGAAGCCCGCCCCCGGGGCGAAAGCTCCCGCACCGCGCACCTCGCCGGTGTGGTTTGTGCCGCTCGGCTTGCTCATCGTTGCCGGCGCGGCGATTTGGTTGTGGCTCAACGGCGGCCTGCCCGGGGCAACGCCCGCGCCGCCGGGGAAACTGGGCGGCGTCACCGCATGCCGCCAGTTGCCGAGCTTCGTGGCCGCGCAGGGCTTCGATCCAAACACCGCTGCGCTCAGCACGTCGGATGATCGGCGCATGGGCCTCGTCCTCATTCAACCGGACGGCGCGGGTGGGCAACGCGTGTATCAACATCCGACCTGGGATGACGCCGGTTGGTTGGGCGGCCTGACGCTCGACGAGAACGGCCATGTATATGTGGTGCCCGCGCCGCGCATCAGCCTGCTCGATAATGCGCCGGTCAAACAGACCCGGCTCTATCGCGTGGATTCCGCGACCGGTGAACTGGCAGTGTTGCTCGACCTGCCCGCCGCCGCGCCGCCGTCGCAGACCAATCCGTACGGGCTGATGGGCGTGACCTACGATTGCGAAACGCGCAGCCTGTACGTCAGTTCGATAGCCGGCTCGACCCGGGCCGCCGAGGTGGGCCGCCTGTTTCGCGTCGAGCTGGGCGCGCAGCCGCGTGTAGCCGCGCAGTTCGACGGGGTGGATGCCATCGGCCTGGGTGTGTTCAACGGGCGGAAGGACAAACGTCTGTATTTCGGCTCGGCGCGCACCTCCGAGGTCCGCTCCCTCGCGCTCGACGCGCGCGGGAACTTCACCGGGCCGGCGCGGGTGGATTTTTCATTGGCCGAGCACGACCCGCGCGGCGATGACAAGGCGCGGCGCCTGACCTTCAGCGATGCCGCCGGCCTGCGCGTGGAGGCGGTCAAGTTCAATTACAACCTCGTCGCCAGCAGCGAGCACCGGCAGAACCAGTATCAATACGCCTACGACTCGAACACCGATGGCTGGGTGTTTCTGGATGTCCGGCCGGTGCTGAAGAGCGGGGGGTGAAATCGAGGTGCTCCCCTCTCCCGCTAAGAGAAGGGGAGGCCCCGAAATAGACGCGGCCTTACTCCCTCTCCCAGCGGGAGAGGGATGGGGTGAGGGCGAAATGCCTAACCTGTGATTGACTTTGCAAATGTCCCGGGGTGAGGGTTGAGAACGACAAACAGAATTGCGGAGTGAGTGATGTTGAAAGTATTGCCCAACCATAGCCTGTTTCGCCTCAGCCTGATCGGCCTGTGTGCTGTCGCGGCGTGCGGTGTGTTCGCGCCGCCGCCAACCGCCGCGCCGATTCAGATCATCACCGCTGCGCGGCCGACCGCGACGGCGAACGCCACCGCCACGCGCACGCCGACCCGGGCCGCAACCGCGCTCGCCCCCACGCAGACCGCTGCCCCCAGCCCCACGACGCCCCCTCCGACCGAGGCGCCGATCAGCGCCCTCAATCCCGATGCGTATGCGCTGAGCAAAATCGCCGACGGGTTGGCCGAGCCGGTCTACCTCACCCATGCCGGTGATGAGAGCGGGCGGCTGTTCATCGTCGAGCAGCCGGGCACGATTCGGATCATGCGCGACGGCGCGCTGCTGCCTGAACCGTTCCTCGACCTCAGCGAGCGGGTGGATGACGGCGGCAACGAGCAGGGCCTGCTCGGCCTGGCCTTCCATCCAAAGTACTCCGACAACGGGTTGTTCTTTGTGAACTACACCGACAACAACGGCGACACCGTCGTCGCGCGCTTCCGCGTCGGCCAGGACGCCGACCGGGCCGACCCGAACAGCGAGGTCATCGTCCTCAGAGTCGATCAACCCTACGCCAATCACAACGGCGGTGATCTGACCTTCGGGCCGGATGGGTACCTGTACATCGGCCTGGGTGATGGCGGCTCGGCCGGTGACCCGGAGAACCGCGCGCAGGACCTCAGCGAGTTGCTGGGCAAGATGTTGCGGATCGACGTGGATGTGCCGCCCGAGGCCGGCGGCAGTTACCTCCTCCCCGAAGACAACCCCTTCCTCGGGCAGGCCGGCGTGCGGCCCGAGATTTGGGCTTACGGCTTGCGCAATCCGTGGCGCTACTCGTTCGACCGGGTGACGGGCGACTTATACATGGGCGACGTCGGGCAGGGCGATATCGAGGAGATCAACTTTCAGCCGGCGGGCAGCCGGGGCGGCGAGAATTACGGCTGGCGTTTCTTCGAGGGCACCCGCGACTTCAAAGACTCCGCTGCGGCGCCGGCGGGCGTCATCCCGCCGGTGACCGAGTACACGCACGCCGAGGGCGGCTGCTCGGTGACGGGCGGCTACGTGTATCGCGGCAAGATGTTGCCGGCGCTCACGGGCGTCTACCTTTTCGGCGATTATTGCTCCGGCATCATCTGGATGTTGTATCGTGACGCCGCCGGAGTATGGCAGCGGCAGACTTTTGGCCAGACGGACTTTGCCATCAGCTCCTTCGGAGAAGATCAAGCGGGCGAGTTATACGTGCTCAATCACCGCGCCGGCGAGGTGTATCAACTGGTCGCGAACGGGCAGTGAAGTGTCGGGTGTCGCAGGGTGGTGTGGCGTGTCCGCGAGCGCACAGCCTTTGACCCGTCTGGATTGACACTCGACACCTTGACACTCCGATACACCCGCTTTGGCTTGCCGCGCCCTAACATTCCCCTGTATAATCGCCGCAGATCAAGTCAGCTCCCAAATGCCTCTCAATCTGCTTGCAGAGCAAATCCTTCCGCAGCTTGTGTGAAAGGAGGTGTTACCCTCTCGGCTAAATCACTCCTGGCTCACCCTTTTGTTCACGTCTACGATTCTCTTAGGAGGAGAACCCCAATGAAGAAGCATTTGCACAAGTTGCTCTCCGGCTTCGTGCTGGCCGCGATGGTCCTGGCGGCCTGCGCGCCGGCGGTCACCACCGAAGCGCCACAGCCGACGACCGCCCCAACCACTGCTCCGCAGCCCACCTCGCCTCCGGCTGCCAAAGGCAAAGTATGCGAGGTGACGGACACGGGTGGGGTGGATGACAAATCGTTCAACCAGACCGCCTGGGCCGGCGCGCAGGAAGCGGCCAAGACTCTGAGCACCGAGGCGGTGTATCTTGAGTCGAAGCAGCAAACGGATTACGAGAAGAACATCAACGAGTTCATCGCTTCGGAGTGTGACCTGATCGTGACGGTCGGCTTCCTGCTGGGCGATGCCACGCTGGCGGCGGCCAAGGCCAACCCGGAGCAGAAGTTCCAGATCCTGGACTTTGCCTACAGCGAGGCGGTGCCGAACGTGTGGCAGCAGGTGTACGCCACGCAGGAAGGGGCGTTCCTGGCCGGGTATGTGGCGGCGTCGCAGACCAAGACGGGGATCGTGGGGACGTTTGGTGGCATCAACATCCCGCCGGTGGCCGACTTCATGGTGGGCTTCCAGGAAGGGATCGAGTACTACAACAAGCAGAACGGGACTAAGGTCAAGCTGCTGGGGTGGGACAACGCCACCAAGGACGGGCTGTTCACGGGTGACTTTTCGGATCAGGACAAGGGTCGCCAACGCGCCGAAGAGCTGATGGACGAAGGGGCGGACATCATCCTGCCGGTGGCCGGGCCGGTCGGCCTGGGGGCGGCGGCGGCGGTGCAGCAGCGGGGCAACGCCATGATCATTGGCGTGGACACCGACTGGTTTGTGAGCGCGTCGGAGTATGCCGACATCGTGTTGACGAGCGTGCTCAAGCGGCTGGAGTTGTCGGTGCAGACGGCGGCCAAGGCGGTGGCCGATGGATCGTTTGCGGGCGAACTGAAGGTGGGCACGCTGGCCAACGGGGAGATTGGCATTGCGCCGTTCCACAACTTTGACGGGCAGGTCTCGCAGAAGGTGAAGGATGACCTGAAGCAGATCGCCAGCGACATCTCTTCCGGCAAGATCAAGGTCAATAGCTTCAGCTCGCTGGGCGAGGCCGCCTTCTCACTCGAGGGCAAGATCTGCGAGGTGACGGACACGGGTGGGGTGGATGACAAATCGTTCAACCAGACCGCCTGGGCCGGCGCGCAGGAAGCGGCCAAGACTCTGAGCACCGAGGCGGTGTATCTTGAGTCGAAGCAGCAAACGGATTACGAGAAGAACATCAACGAGTTCATCGCTTCGGAGTGTGACCTGATCGTGACGGTCGGCTTCCTGCTGGGCGATGCCACGCTGGCGGCGGCCAAGGCCAACCCGGAGCAGAAGTTCCAGATCCTGGACTTTGCCTACAGCGAGGCGGTGCCGAACGTGTGGCAGCAGGTGTACGCCACGCAGGAAGGGGCGTTCCTGGCCGGGTATGTGGCGGCGTCGCAGACCAAGACGGGGATCGTGGGGACGTTTGGTGGCATCAACATCCCGCCGGTGGCCGACTTCATGGTGGGCTTCCAGGAAGGGATCGAGTACTACAACAAGCAGAACGGGACTAAGGTCAAGCTGCTGGGGTGGGACAACGCCACCAAGGACGGGCTGTTCACGGGTGACTTTTCGGATCAGGACAAGGGTCGCCAACGCGCCGAAGAGCTGATGGACGAAGGGGCGGACATCATCCTGCCGGTGGCCGGGCCGGTCGGCCTGGGGGCGGCGGCGGCGGTGCAGCAGCGGGGCAACGCCATGATCATTGGCGTGGACACCGACTGGTTTGTGAGCGCGTCGGAGTATGCCGACATCGTGTTGACGAGCGTGCTCAAGCGGCTGGAGTTGTCGGTGCAGACGGCGGCCAAGGCGGTGGCCGATGGATCGTTTGCGGGCGAACTGAAGGTGGGCACGCTGGCCAACGGGGAGATTGGCATTGCGCCGTTCCACAACTTTGACGGGCAGGTCTCGCAGAAGGTGAAGGATGACCTGAAGCAGATCGCCAGCGACATCTCTTCCGGCAAGATCAAGGTCAATAGCTTCAGCTCGCTCCCGTAAGCTGAAGACCAAACCGTAAGGCCGGTCACGATACGATGGTGTTTTCACTGGCGACCCAGCGGCTACCTGGGTCGCCAGTTTGCTTCTCGATATCCGTGTGTTACACTTTCGCCGACCCTGAGTCCAAATTCAACAATCTATGGCTCCCATCCTCGAACTCCGCGGCATCACCAAACGCTTCCCCGGTGTTTTGGCCAATGACCACATTGACCTGACGCTGAAAGAGGGCGAGATCCTGGCCCTGCTGGGCGAGAACGGCGCCGGCAAGAGCACGCTGATGAATGTGCTCTACGGCCTGTATCAGCCCGACGAGGGCGAGATTATCGTGCGGGGCAAGCCCATCGCCGTCCACAGCCCCAACGACGCCATCGCCGCCGGCATCGGCATGGTGCATCAGCACTTCATGCTCGTGCCGGTATTGACCGTGACCGAGAACGTGATGCTGGGAGTCGAATCGCTGGTGGCCGGTACGATTTTGGATCGGCGGCGTGCCGCGGAACGCATCGCCCAGATTTCGCAGCAGTTCGGCCTGCCGGTTGACCCGCAGGCGTACATCAAAGACCTGCCCGTCGGCCTGCAGCAACGGGTCGAGATCATCAAGCTGTTGTATCGCAACGCCGACATCCTCATCCTCGACGAGCCGACGGCAGTGCTCACGCCGCAGGAGGCTGACGACCTCTTCAAGGTCATCCGCTCGCTGGTGGAGACGGGCAAGTCCATCATCTTCATCACCCACAAGCTGCGCGAGGTGCTGGCCATCGCCGACCGCATCGAGGTGTTGCGCCTCGGCAGGGTCGTCGGCCACGCCGACCCCAGGACCGCCACGCAGGCCGAATTGGCCTCGATGATGGTGGGCCGCGCAGTGGAGTTGGTCGCGCACAAGACGCCGGCCAGGCCCGGTGAAGTGGTGTTGCAGGTCGATGGGTTGCGCGTGCTGGATGATCGTGAGAACGTGGCCGTGGACGGTGTGGACCTCGACGTGCGCGCGGGCGAAGTGGTGGGCGTGGCCGGTGTGCAAGGCAACGGTCAGACCGAACTGGTGGAGGTGCTGACCGGTTTGCGCCCGCCGTTTACAGGCCGGCTGCGCATCGCCGGCCAGGAGGTCACCCACGTCAGCCCGCGCGCCATCACCGAGCTGGGGGTCGCTCACATCCCGGAGGATCGCCAGCGCGACGGCCTGGTGCTCTCGTATCCGGTGGCCGACAACATGGTGCTGAACACATACTACCTGGCGCCCTTCGCCAGGGGCGTGATCATTCAAGAGGCCGCCGTCAATCAGGCCGCCGCCGAACGAGTCAAACAGTTCGATGTGCGCACGCCCGGCATCGCGGCGGGTGCCGGCACGCTCTCGGGCGGCAATCAGCAGAAGGTCATCGTGGCCCGCGAGCTCTCGCGGCCTATCAGGTTGCTCATCGCCTCACAGCCCACCCGCGGCCTCGACGTCGGTTCGATTGAGTACATCCACGGCCGCATCCTGACCAAGCGCGACGAGGGCTGTGCGGTGTTGCTCGTCTCCACCGAACTGGATGAGATCATGGCCCTGTCGGATCGCATCGCGGTGATGTATCGCGGCAGGATCGTGGCGGTGGTGGAAGCGGCGCGAGTCAACAAGGAATATCTCGGGCTGCTGATGGCCGGCGTTCACCCCGATCAGGTAGCCGTGCCCGAGCAGGGCCAGGAAGCTGAAGCGGTTTTCTAGGCCGGCGGACGAGGAGAGCAAATCCCCACCATGACAACAGCGACAATGCCCCTCAAGACGGCGCGCTGGCAGCAGGTGCTGCAGACGCTGACGATCCCCGCCCTCTCGATCCTGACCGCCCTCATCGCCGGCTCGGTGCTGATCGTGCTCACCGATGAGGGCGTGCTGGAGGCCATCCGCACCACGCCGGGCACGGCCCTGGGGCCGATGTGGCAGGCGATCACCACTGCCTACGGTTCGCTGTTCGAAGGATCGCTTGGCAACCCGGGCCGGATGATCGCGGCGCTGCAGAGCGGCGACCAACGGGCCATCGCCGAGGCCTTCTTCCCCATCACCGATAGCCTGGTGACGTCTACGCCGTACATCTTCGCCGGGCTGGCCGTGGCGGTGGGCTTCCGGGCCGGTCTGTTCAACATTGGCGCAGAGGGCCAACTCTACGTGGGCGCTATCTGCTCGGTGTGGGTGGGCTTCGCGCTCACTGGCCTGCCGGCAATCATCCACATCCCCTTGGCGCTGCTGGCAGGCGCCGCCGGGGGCGCAGCGTGGGCGTTCGTCCCCGCCATCCTCAAAGCCAAGACCGGGGCACATGAAGTCATCAACACGATGATGATGAACTACATTGCCTTCCGATTGAGCGAGTGGTTGCTGGGTGATCGCGGCCCGTTGCAGCGGCCCGGCACGGCCAACCCGGTTAGCCCGTTCATCCAGGCCTCGGCTGAGTTGCCACGCTTCCTGCCCGATCCGATCCGCCTCCACCTGGGCTTCTTCATTGCGCTGGGGGTGGCCTTCCTGGTGTGGTGGTTCCTCTTCAAAACGACCTGGGGCTTCGAGGTGCGCACGGTGGGCCAGAACCCCAATGCGGCGAAATACGCCGGCATGAGCATCACACGCAACATCATTATCGCTCTCTGCCTTTCCGGTGCGCTGGCAGGGCTGGCCGGCGCAAACGAGGTCCTGGGCCTCAATCACAACCTGGCCCTGGCTTTCTCATCGGGCTATGGCTTCGAGAGTATCGCGCTGGCCCTGCTGGGCAAGAGCCATCCGGGCGGGGTCGTGGCGGCGGCGCTGTTGTTTGGCACGCTGAGCAGCGGCGCGACGCGCATGCAGAATATCGCCCGCATCCCGGTTGATATCATTGACATCATTCAGGCGTTGATCATCGCCTTCATTGCCGCCCCGGCTATCATCCGTTTCCTGTACCGGTTGAAGACCGCCGGCCCCGGTGAGGGAACGGTGTTCACGCGCGGCTGGGGTAAATAACGGCGAACCAGTCGCCACTTGCCAGTTGCAACTGGTCAGTGGCAACTCAACTCCTATGGCCACGACGACTTCGGCACTCACTCGAAAATCCATTGCAGAGCAGGCCCACGGTACGCGCAGCCGCATCTATGGCGTGGTCTTTATCCTGATCGCGTTGGCGATGTACTGGCTTTTCGCACAGGGTGTGGATACGGCGGCGGTTTCAACCTACGGCCTCAATCAGGGCAGTGTGCCGGCGGCCGAACGCCTGCCGGATTGGGAAGTGCCGACGTTCGGCACCGTCACCTTTCTGGCGATGCTCTCGGCGGCGGTCGGTGCCTATCAACTGGTGCGCGGCTTTGGTCGCGCGACCATTGTGATGCTTGGCCTGATCGTGCTGTTCTTCATCTTTGCCTTCCTCACCTGGGCCACGCGCGATCAATCCATCAATCTGGCGGGTATGTTGCGCAACATGGTGTTGCGGGCGGTGCCGCTGACGCTGGGGGCGCTGTCCGGCATCTTGTGCGAGCGCGCCGGCGTGGTCAACATCGCCATTGAGGGCTTGATGCTTTCGGGCGCGATGATGGCGACCTACGCTGCCAGCGTCACCGACAATCTGTGGCTGGGCGTGCTGGCCGCGACGCTCACCGGCGGGGCGCTGGCCTTCGTCCACGCGGTGCTCTCCATCCGTTACAAGGTGGATCAGATCATCAGCGGCACGGTCATCAACATCTTTTCGATCGGCATCACCAGTTACATCTCCAGCAAGTTCTTACAGGTCTATCAGGAACTGAATAACCCGGGGACCTTTCAAAACGTGTCCATCCCGCTGTTGTCCGACATCCCGCTCATCGGCGGCATCTTCTTCGACAGCAACATCTACACCTACGGCGCCTACATTCTATTGATCGTCATTCACGTCGGCCTGTTTTATACGCGCTGGGGACTGCGCGCGCGGGCGGTCGGCGAGCACCCCAAGGCCGCCGACACGCTCGGCATCAACGTCTTCCGCGTGCGTTACATCAATGTTGTGCTGGGCGGCCTGGTGGCCGGGTTTGCCGGCTCGTACTTCACGCTCGGCTCGGTCGGTCGTTTCGAGGAGTTGATGACGGCCGGGCGCGGTTACATCGCGCTGGCGGCGATGATCTTCGGCAAATGGACACCGTTTGGGGCGGCCGGTGCCAGCCTTATCTTCGGATTGGCCGAGGCGCTGGCAGGCCGCCTGGCCATCCTCAAAGTCCCCATCCCGTCAGCGTTCTTGTTGATGGCGCCCTACATCGCCACCATGATCGCGCTGGCCGGCCTGATCGGCCGCGCCATCCCACCGGCGGCGGACGGGCAGCCTTACGAGAAGTAGAAATCGGCTGAGACCTGACAGATGGCGCAGCGAAGCTCTTGGTTCTACTCACTTGTGCGCGCCGCCTGTCAGGTCTGAGGCTCATCCGGGTATGAACGCCCTCTGGCTGGAGGGGCAGCGGCTGACTCTGCGCACCGACTGGCCAGCGCCGGCGCCGCCACCCGGTGAAGTGCTGGTGCGCGTCCTCAAGGCCGGCATCTGCAACACCGACGTCGAACTGACCCGCGGCTACTATCCCTTCAAAGGCATCCTCGGCCACGAGTTCGTCGGCACGGTGGAGTCGGCGGGGGAATGGCACGGCGCCCGCGTCTGCGGCGAGATCAACGCCGCCTGCGGCCACTGCGAACAATGCCGCGCCGGGCGGCGCACCCATTGCGATAATCGCACCGTGCTGGGCATCCTCGGGCGCAACGGCGCGTTCGCCGAGTGTCTCACGCTGCCGGTGGAGAATCTCCATCGCGTCCCGGCGGAGGTGGGCGACGAGGCCGCCGTCTTCACCGAGCCGCTGGCCGCCGCGTTCGAGATCCTCGAGCAGGTGCCGATTGCGCCGGACAACGTTGTTTACGTCGTCGGCGACGGTAAGCTCGGCAACCTGTGCGCGCAAGTCATCGCCACCACCGGCTGCCGGCTCACGGTGCTGGGCAAACACGACAACAAACTGGCGCTGCTCGTCGCGCGCGGCATCCGCACCACCCACATGAGTCACCCGCCCTCGGCGCGCGCCGACGTCGTCGTCGAATGCACCGGCAGCCCGCTCGGCTTCGACTTTGCCCGTAACCTGTTGCGCCCGCGCGGCACGCTGGTGCTCAAGAGCACCTACGCCGGCAAGCTCAGCGTGGATATGAGCCGCGTCGTGGTGGATGAGGTCCAGATCGTCGGCTCGCGCTGCGGCCCGTTCCCGCGCGCGCTGGCCGCGCTGGCGAAGCGCGAGGTGGAGGTGCAACCGCTCATCCACGCGCGTTATCCGCTGCGCGAGGCGCTGGCAGCGATGCAGCACGCGCAGAAGCCCGGCGTGTTGAAGGTGCTGCTGGAGATTGGGTGAGGTGAGGCGATGATCCGCGCGGGATTGATCTTTGGTCTGGCGATGCTGGTGCTCGGTGGCCCGCCGGCCTTTGTGCTGCCGCTGTGCCTGCCGTGCCTGGCGCTCTTCGCCGGGGTTGGGGCCGGCTACTGCGCCGGTTTGTGGGAGCAACCGGAGGTGAACAGGCGCGCCCTCGCTCGCGGCGCCGGGGCCGGTGCGATAGCCGGCCTGGGGGCGTGGCTGGCGCACCTCATCAGCGGGCTGGCCGCGGCCGTCGTCATCGGGCCGCAGCGCTCGGCGGAGTTCACCGAGAACCTGTTGCGCGCGCTGGGCCAGGCCGGGCCGGTGCCCACGCCCGAGCCGGCGCAGTTCTACGTGCAGTCGGCCTTGGCGGCCTGCTGCTTCGGCGTGTTCGAGGTGGCGTTGATGGCCGGCCTCGGCGCGCTCGGCGGGCTGTTGTGGTGGCGGATGCAGGGCCGGGTCAGCGCGTAAGCCGCCGCGCGCCGAGGCTATCGGCGACGCAGGCCCAACGGCCCAAAAGAAAACGGCGACTCGAGTGAGTCGCCGTTGATTGTTTCGCAACGCGCTCACTGCCCGCGTTGCGCCATCGCATACCGATACGCCTGCCCGTGCAGATGCGCGCTGATGAGTCCGGCATAGGCCGCGCCGAACGCCGCGCCGATCACGCACACGATCACGCCGAGCGAGGTGAGCAGCGCGGTGAGCAACGCCGAAAGCAGCAGCACGATGAGGTACATGCCGGGCTTGGCCCGCACCATCTGCCACACCTCGGCCACCCGCAGCGCCTCGCCGATTTGCTCGGAGGCCGCGTACCGGCCAATCGCCGCCTCCACCATCATCCCGGCCACCAGGCCGTACACCAGGCCCACACAGCCGAGGCAGGTGCCCACGAAGCCGGCGATGGTGCTCAACGTCTCGTTATCGTTGCCGCCCGACTGCGCCGCTCCGATGACGGCCAGCGGCACGGCCGTGCACACGGCCACGATGATGAGGGGCAGAAAATAGACGAAGCGGATAACAAAGACGTACAGGCCCTTCATCAGAAATCCGGCGAAGTCGCCCCACTCGGGCAGCGGGTTGGCCTCATCCTTGATAACGCGCCGGGCGATTTCGACGCCGTAGCCCCAGAGCAGGATGGTGCCCAATACGGGGATGATGCTGATCAGGCCCGCCAATCCCCACTTCATCAACCAACCCGGGTCCTGGCGTGGATAGGTGATGGCCTTGCCGTATTCCATTTCCATAGTTGCGATGACTCCTCAATGACAAAGTAACGGCGCGAAGTATACGGCAAAATCGTCAACGGATGGTGGCAGCGGATTTTGTATCGGATGTCACGGATGGCGCGTATCCGTTTCAATCCGTTCATCCGTGGGCATCCGTTGATGACATCCGCTGCCAGCCTACTTTTCTTCCCCTGTCACCGGATCAACGCCGGTTTCCAATGAACCGTCGGCCAGCTTGCGGATCGTGGCCTCGATCTCTTGCCGGTCGAGGGGCGAGAGCACGAGGTCGGCGGCGGGCGAGAACGGCTCAAGCCCGAGGCTGCCGTTCGCCAACGAGAGCGGCTCGACACCGGCTCGCGGCTGCCCGTCGCGATAATGAGCCAGGGCAGCCGCGAGCGCCGGGGCGCTGCCCATCAAAACCTGAGTCAGCGTTTTTTCCGCCGGTCGCACTGCGCTGCTCGGCGAACCGATCACCCACGCCCCATTCTGCGCCGCGGCGACGAGCGCGGCTTCGCCCGCCTGCCCGGCCGCTGCAAACACCACATCCGCCCCGAGCGCCGCCACCTTGGCGCCCTCGCCGCCGGCAAACTCCGTGGCCTCGGAGCCGGCCATATCAATGATGTCGCGCTGGCATTGGGGGCAGGCATAGCGCACGCCGGCGAGGAAGCCGTTGCGATATTTCAGTCCGGTCGGCGTGGTCGTGTCGCTGAACACGGCCACGCGTTCGGTCTCGGTCGCATGGCCTGCGACGAGGCCGGCGAGGAAGCCGGCCTGATCGATTCGATCGCCCGGCCCGCCGAGCGCGAGCACATTGCCCGGCGGCTCGGCCACCTGGGCGTGCAGGGCGATGAAGTAGCTTTGGGGATGCTCGCCCGCGACTTCGGCAATCGCCGGGCCGAGCCCCGGTTCGGCGATGACGATCACCTCGACGCCGGCCTGCGCCTGCTCACGCAGCGACTCGGCGCTGACGGGCGCGGGCACAAACGTCCAGCCATTCACTGCGGCGAAGCTTTGCACCTGCGCGCGCACGGGCGATGACTCATCCGCCAACACGCTCACCCGAACGCTCGCCGGTGCTGCGGTCGGGGTCGTATCGGGGGCCGTTGTCGGAGTGGGGGAGGAGACGCCGGCGGCGGGGAGCGGCGTGGCGAGGGAAACCGGAGTCGACGTCGGCGTACCGGAACAGGCCGCCAACCAGCACGCGAGCAAAAACGCAGATGCCCCCCGCCGCCCGTCAACTGCCGCTGGCTTCACTCGGCTTCCGCGTCCCACTGGCGCGTGTCGCTGTCGCTCGAGGCCGCGCGCTGGTTCGGGTCGTACACCTCATCCGCGCCGATGACCTCGCGCTGCTGCGCGCCCGCCTTGGCCGGGCCGATGATGCCTTTTTCCTCCAGCACGTCAATCAACCGCGCCGCGCGCGTGTAGCCGATGCGCAGCCGGCGTTGCAGCAGCGAGATGCTGGCCTTCTTCATCTCGCGCACCGCCTTGATCGCTTCTTCAAGCAGTTCGTCCTCGCCCTCGGGTTTGCCGAGCGGCTCGCCGAATTGGGCCGGATCCCACAGCGGCTTCTGTTCGCTGTGCGGGGCCGGTTCACTGTGCCGCGCGACGCCGTGACCGACCGCCACCACGCGGCTCGTGTCCGGTGACGGGCTGACGGGCGGGGTGACGACGGTGTCGCCGACGTTCGTCATCTGCGCGGTGTCGAAACCGCGCGCGCCCTTCCAGTAGCGCACCAGCGACTGAATCTCGGCATCGGAGACGAAGGTGCCTTGCGAGCGAATGGGGGCCGCCGCGTCGGGCGATTGAAAGAGCATGTCGCCGCGCCCGAGCAACCGCTCCGCGCCGGGCTGGTCGAGGATGACGCGCGAGTCCACGCTCGAGGCGACGGCGAAGGCGATGCGCGCCGGGAAGTTGGCCTTGATCAACCCGGTGACCACATCCACCGACGGGCGCTGCGTGGCGAGGATGAGGTGGATGCCGGTGGCGCGCGCCAGTTGAGCCAGGCGGGTGATGATGCGCTCGGTCTCGTCGGGGGCCAGCATCATCAGGTCGGCCAGTTCGTCGATGATGACGATGAGGTAGGGCAGCTTCTTCTCGCCGGTGTGTTTGGCGCGTTCGTTGAAGTCGGCGATGTTGCGCGCCCCGCCCTTGGCAAATTTGCGGTAGCGCTCGTCCATCTCGCGCATCACCCACTGCAGGCTGGCGACGACGCGCTCCAATTCGACGACCACCGGCATGGCCAGATGCGGGATGCCGTTGTAGGCCGTCAGCTCCACGCGCTTCGGGTCAACCATCAACATCTTCAAATCGTCGGGCGTGTTTTGCAGCAGCAGCGCGGCGATGATGCTGTTGACGCACACGCTCTTGCCCGAGCCGGTGGTGCCGGCGATGAGGAGGTGCGGCATGGCGGTCAGGTCGGCGGCGATGGCGTTGCCCGACACGTCCTGCCCAAGGGCCAGGCGCAACGAGTTCTTCAAATTCCCAAAGCGCTCGCTCTCCATCACATCGCGCAGCGCCACCATCGCGCTGTGCTCGTTGGGCACTTCGATGCCGACGAAGCCCTTGCCCGGCACCGGCGCTTCGATGCGGATGGTTTTGGCCGAGAGCGCCAGGGCCAGGTCGTCGGCCAGCGCGGCGATCTTGCCGACCTTCACCTTGGTCGTCTTGCCGCTGCGCATTTCGATGATGCCCGGCTCGACGCCGAACTGCGTAATCGTCGGGCCGCGATTGACCTCGACCACCTTGGCCGGCGCGCCGAATGAGTGCAGCGTCTCCTCGATGGTCTTGACCCGCTTGCGGTCGAAATCATCATCCGCCGTCGTGTCGGTGCCTGACTCGAGGATGTCCTCCATCACCGGCAGCGACCACACTTGCTCGCCGCCGATGACGAGCGGTTGATCGTAAGCGGGCGCGGGCACACTCGCCGGCGGCGCGACGGGCGCGGGCTTCTGTCCCTTGGGCGCGACCTCGGCGGGCTTGAGCGTCGGTTGCTTGGGTTGAGCAGGGCGCGGCTCGGGAGCGGGGGCCGGAGGCGCAGCGGCGCGCGGCGCAGCGGAATCCGGTGCCCGACGCGGGAGCGGTAACGCGGCCTCGCGCGGCTCTCCGCGCAGCCGGCGCATCCCGGCGGCGACGACCAGCACCATCTCCGGCACCGACAGCCCGAGCGTGAACACAATCGCCACCACCCACCATGCGGCCAGCACCACAAACGTGCCGGTCTGACCGAGCGCGGTGAACAGCGCCGAGAGGAGGATGGCGCCAACCAGGCCGCCGCCCTCGCCAGCCCGCATCGTCGGCCAGATCAATTCATTCGCCGGCGCGGCGTAAAAGTGCAGGCTGGTGAGCAACGCCAGATACAGCAGGCTGATACCGGCGAGCCGTTCGAACTCCACGCGCGGCAGCTTGTCGCCGAAGGTCCGCAACACAATCCACCCGCCGATGACGATCAGGCCGAGCGGCAGGCCGTACATCCCCCAGCCCGCGACCTGCGCTAACAGGTTGAGCCAGGCTTTGAGGAAATCGCTTTGATCGGCGGAGAACAGGCTGAGCAGCGACAGCAGCCCGACCAGCACGAGGATGATGCCGGCGATGTCGAGCTTGCGGTCGAGCGACATGCCCGGGTCGGGGGGCGGCGGCTGGGTGCCGCGCCGGCCGTTGCCTTTGCCCTTCGGCTTGCTTTTGTTGCCTTTGCCCTTCGCCGGCTCGCGTTTGCGAAACAAAGAACCGAGAAAACTCATAGGGCAGGCATTATAGCGCAAATGTTTCAGCCCGCGCGAAAGAAAAATGCCGAGTCGCATTGATAGGCAGTGCTGACCCGGCAACTGAGTCCGATTGTACCCGTTCGATCATACGGCGCACGCCGTCGGGCGCAACCAACTCCGGCGAGGGGGCGGGCTACATCTTTGGACATAGCGAGACCCCGAAGGCCCTGAAGACCCTCGGGGTCTGTTCTTAACGTGAGTTCGGGATAACACAGAATAAAACAAGCACCCTGAGCGGAGCGGCGCTCCTTCGACTGCGGCCCGCCAAGAGCAGGCGGGCCTCCGCTCAGGATGCGCCGCAGCTTCTCCGCAAGCCGCGTAGTCGAAGGGCGCGGCCTTATCCCGAACTGACGTGTTCTTACGGCGTAAAAATATCCACCCGATTGCTCTGCGAGACATCGGCCACCGGCCCGCCGCCGATGACGACGGCAGCCAGGTGCTCGCGGCCCGTAGGCAGCAGTGCGCGTGTCGCCTCCCAGGTATCCGTCGCCGGATCATAGACGTACATCCGCATTGGCCCGCCGCCAATCTGGACGAGGCCTTCACCTCCCCATCTGTCGAATGCCGATGAACTGCGCGATGGCGAACAGCGCGACGAAGTCGGCGATGATGGCGGTGATCCACCAGCCCGCCGGCGTGAACGGCACCCACCCGCCGAGCAGCAACACCCAACTGGCGATCACCCACACCACGTTGGCGATCACTGGGATGAAGGCCTCGGTGCGGGAAATCGGCCGGCGGGCGGCGATGCGATATACCAGCGCGGCGTAGCCCACAACGCCGAGGCCGATCATCAGCAGGGCAATGGGTGAGGGTACGCCCATCAATTCCGCCAGCGGCCACGCGCCCAGCGCACACACCGCCCCGGTGAGGGCAGAGGCGGCAGCGTCAATGAGCAGCGCCCGGTGCAGCAGAGTCGAGTTGTCGTGTGTGAGAGTTTGGGTGGACATGTGTGGAGCCTTTCGATTGAGAAGTTGGCTCCACCCTATCGCATCGCCCCTGCCAAGTGAACGAAAACTACTGCCAGCGGCTGCCAATTTCAATCGGCGCGCGCCCTTATGTCTGCGGCGACCAAACGCGCGGCGGCAGTCTGCCAGTTGTGCAGCGTCCGCTCGGGCACCTGAGCGCGGAACCATTCGAGCGCGGCGCGTTCGTCGGCGGAGGCGCCGTTCGGCTCGGCGCGCACACTGTACGGCTTCAATCCCGCGACATACGGAAAGTACAGCGCATTGAAGTGCCGCCACTCATCCGTCGTGCCGAAGTCGCTGCGACCTTGCGGGTCGCGGCCACGCGGCTTGAGGCGTTGGATGGATTCCGACAGCAGCGCTTTGAGTTCGACCGCGCGCTCGAGCGAATCCGCGCGGACGCCGCGGGCCGCGCAGCGAGCGGTCACCGCCGGGAGGCGGGTCAGCGGGCTGGCCGCCAGCCGCGAGAGGTCGCCGATGTGGCTGAGGGCGCGGCGGGTGTGGCGGGCGAACTCGGCCTCGTCGAGCGTGAGCGGATCAACGCCCTCGTCCGCGCGCGGCAGGGCGGCGGCAACGGCCCGCAACTCGGCGCGGGCCTCGCCCGTCTTCGGCGAAATCGTCAACCGGTCGAGCAGCGTCTGCAATGGGTCGGCGAAAATCTCTATGGCGACCGCGGCCACGGTCACGGCCAGCAGCAGCGCGAACATCGCCGGCGTGAGGCCGGTGCCCAACCAAATCCCCACTGCCACCAATCCCCCGAACACCAGCACCGCAAAGGCCGAGGCCGCGAACGAGCGCAGCATATCGCGCCACAGGCTCTCGCCTGCCTCGAACGCATCCAGCCGGGCGATGGCGAGGCTGAGGGCGACGAAATCAAAACTGATCAGCCACAGCGCCCAGGTGCGCGGGAGGAGGTTGGACGGAAAGACGATCAACCCGAGGCCCAGCCCGAAGAACAGCGTAGCGACGACGATGAGGGCGCGCGGGCTGCGCGGCTGCGCGTCGGAGCGGTTGCGCCACGCGAAACTGAGCGCCACGATCCAGCACAACGCGGGCAGGGCAAGCACCGGCCAGCGCCACGCGGTCAGTGTTTCGGCCTCGCTCAGCGATGCCAGGCCCTCAATCGCCAGCGCGGCGGAGTACGCCAGCGTGCCCAATCCCGCAAACAACAGTGCGGTGTTGCGCGGATTGCGCGCCGCGAGGTACAGGCCGAGCCAAAGCGTAAAGGCGAAGGTGAGGTAATGCAGAGAAAGCATGTTGGTAGTAGGCGCTTTAGCGCCGCCCCGTAGCGCAGAAGCGCCAACCCCGAACGAGGCGCGGAGTGTGGTCACATACGCCACCCTACGCTTCTTACACACGGCTCGTCCCGTTTGCCAGCGATTATACCCACCGGCTACAATCGCCCCATGCGGGTCTCACGCGAATTCTTTGAGGAGCTGGTCTTCGACATCGCCGAGGAGGTGCTGGGCAAGCTGCCGCCGGATCTGCGCGTGCAGGCCGAACGGGTGATGCTCGATATCGTTGACCGGCCCGGCGAGGAACAGGGCGAGGATTTGCTCGGGCTGTATGAGGGTGTGCCGCTGGTGGAGCGCGGCGCGGATGATGTGTTTATGCAGCCCGACCGCATCACGCTCTTCTTCGAGCCGCTGGCCGCCGCCGCCCGCACCGAGGAGGAGCTGCGGCACGAAATCCGCGTCACCCTCGTCCACGAACTCGGCCACTTCTTCGGCTTCGACGAGGACGAGCTGGCCGAGCGCGGCTGGGATTGACGCCGGACGACAGACCCCGGTATCCGGAAGGCAGCAGCGGTTAGCCTGACCTACCGAAGTCCTACTCGTGAATCAAAACGGCCATGCTATCATCGCTGCGCCTCCGGCCACTGTTCACGGGCTACGGGGGACTGAAGGAGCAAGACTGTGAAAAACATCGCTGTGGTGGGTGTGGGCTATGTGGGGCTGGTGACCGGCACCTGCTTCGCCGACCTGGGCAATCACATCATCGCGCTCGATATCAATGAAGAGCGCATCGAGAATTTGAAGAAGGGCATCCTGCCGATCTACGAGCCGGGGCTGGAGGAGATGGTGAAGCGCAACGTGGCCGCCGAGCGGCTCGATTTCACCACCTCGTACGCAGAGGCGCTCGCCAACGCCGACTTCGCCTTTATCGCCGTGGGCACGCCGGAGGGGGTGGACGGCGAGGCCGACCTCAAGTACGTGCGCGCCGCCGCCGAGGCGATTGCCGAGACGATGACGCGACCGATCATCATCGTCAACAAATCCACCGTGCCGGTGGGCACCGGCGACTGGGTGGCCGACATCGTGCGCGCCAGGCAACCGAAGCCCATTCCCTTCAGCGTGGTCTCGTGCCCGGAGTTTCTGCGCGAAGGCTCGGCCATCGCCGACTTTATGAACCCCAACCGCATCGTGCTCGGCTCGCTCGACCGCGACGCCGCCAACAAGGTCGCCGAACTGCACCTTTCGCTGCGCGCCCGCATCCAGGTCACCGACCTGCGCACGGCGGAGATGATCAAATACGCCTCGAACGCCTTCCTCGCCACCAAGATTTCGTTCATCAACGAGATCGCCAACATCTGCGAGGCGCTGGGCGCGGATGTGAAGGAGGTGGCCGAGGGCATGGGCTACGACACCCGCATTGGTCGCCAGTTCCTAGACGCCGGCCTGGGCTACGGCGGCTCGTGCTTCCCCAAAGATGTGAAGGCGTTGGCGTATATGGCGACGACGCAGGGCAAGCACCCGCAACTGCTGCAGGCGGTGATGGACATCAACAAATATCAGCGGCGCCAGGTCATCCTCAAGTTGCGCGATATGATCGGCTCGATGAAGGGCAAGACCGTCGGCCTGCTCGGGCTGGCCTTCAAGCCCAACACCGACGACATGCGCGATGCGCCCTCCACCGAGATCGCCCGCGCCGTGCTTGCCGAGGGCGGCACGGTAAAGGCCTACGATCCGGTAGCGATGCACGTGGCCGAGAAGCTGATGCCGGGCGTGACGATGTGCGAGAACGCCTACGACGTGGCTGACGGCGCCGACGCGCTGGTGCTGGCGACCGAGTGGAACGAGTTCAAACAACTCGACCTGGCCCGCATAAAACAATCCATGAAGCACCCCAACTTTGTGGATGGCCGCAACCTCTATGACCCGAGGCGGTTTACTGAACTCGGCTTCAACTATCGCGGCATGGGGCGCGGGTACAGCAACGGCAAAGCCTGAAGTATTGAGCCGCGCCGAGCATCCCCAAAGACCTGACGGGTTTGCAAACCCTGTCGGGTCTTTTGATTTGGTATACTGTCGCCATCTCCTCAATTCGAAATTGCTTCGCGGCCATCTTCGCCCGGAGATGAATCTCCGGGCCAGGTGTTGCGCCGGGCAAACCCGGCTGGGGATCAAGCCCGCTTCAGCGGGCGGCAAAGCGCGGCTGCGTTGCGCTTAAGGCGAAGGCCTTGCCTTTGCCCAATGCCCGGCGAGTTCATCGCCGGGTGTACCGGCATCACCCGACACTTCCATTCGTTTGCCCGGAGCCTTGAATGAAAGCCAAATCCAACGGTGTGTACAAAACCAGACTGAAAAACGGCCTGACGGTGTTGCTCAAAGAAGTGCGCGTCGCCCCGGTCATCTCGTGGTGGGTGTGGTATCGCGTCGGCTCGCGGCACGAGAAGCCCGGCATCACCGGCATCAGTCACTGGGTCGAGCATATGATGTTCAAGGGGACAAAGAAATTCCCCGGCACCACCTCCGACCGGCAGGTGGCGCGCGATGGTGGTGTGCGCAACGCTATGACGTGGATTGACTGGACGGCCTATTTCGAGACGATGCCGGCGGACAAGATCGACTTCGCCCTGCAACTCGAGGCCGACCGGATGCGCGCGGCGCTCTTCCCGCCCAGGGAAGTGGAATCCGAGCGCACCGTCATCATCTCCGAGCGGCAGATGTATGAGAACGAGCCGACCTTCCGGCTGGGCGAGGAGATGCAGAGCGCGGCCTTCCGCGTGCACCCGTACCATCACGAGGTCATCGGCGACGAGGCCGACCTGCACAGCATGACGCGCGCCGACCTGTACGGCCACTATCAATGCTACTACGCGCCCAACAACGCCATCGCCGTGGCGGTGGGTGATTTCAAAACCAGGGAGATGCTGGCCCGGATCGAGAAGCTCTTTGGCAAGCACAAGCCGATGTCGCTGCCCGAGCTGCGCCCGCGCCCCGAGCCGGAGCAGCGCGGCGAGCGCCGCCTGAGCGTGTCGGGCGAGGGCGAGACGGCGTATGTACAAATCGCCTATCACGCCCCCTCGGCCACCGACCCCGACTTCTTTCCGATGACGGCCCTAGACAGCATCCTCGCCGGGGCGTCGTCGTTCAACATGATGGGCGGCGGCGGCGGGACGAGCAACAAATCATCGCGGCTGTACAAGGCGCTGGTGCAGACGGGCCTCGCGGCCAGCGCGGGCGGCAGCCTGATGCCGACCGTCGACCCGTATCTGTACACGTTTTACGCCACCGTGCGCGCCGGCCAGAGCGCCGAGGCGGTGGAGCAGGCGCTGAACGCTGAGATCGACCGCGTGCGCCACGAGCCGGTGAGCGATGATGAACTCCGCAAAGCCATCAAGCAGGCCAGGGCGCTCTTCGCCTACGGCGCGGAGAGCGTGACCAATCAGGGCTTCTGGCTCGGCTTCACCGAAATCCTGCAAGACTACTCGTGGTTCGAGCGGTACATCGCGCGCCTCGAGGCCGTCACCGTGGCCGACATCCAGCGGGTCGCGCAACGGTATTTCACGCCGACCAACCGCACCGTCGGTCACTTCATCCCAGAAAGCAGTCGGCAGTAAGCCGTAGGCAGCCGGTTGCCGGTTGCCGGCTGCTTTGTGCCTTTTGCCTTCTGAAAAGACTCAATGCCAAAAACCAAGACCGCAGTCTCTTCCGTCCCCGGCCCCGAGAACATCACCCGCCGCGTGCTGAGCAACGGCATCGTCGTGCTGGCGCGCGAGAACTTCACCAGCCCGTCGGTGGTGGTGGATTGCGATGTGCGCGTCGGCGCGCTGTGGCACGGGCGCGACAAAGCCGGCCTGTCCGACTTCAGCGCCGCGGCGATGATGCGCGGCACTGAGCGCTACAGTTTCGACGAAATCTACGAGCAGATCGAATCCGCCGCCGCCAGCCTGAGTGTTTCGGGCGGCACGCATACCTCCGGCTTCTACGCCAAGTGCCTGGCGGAGGACCTCGATTTGATAATGAGCCTTGCCGCCGACGCGCTGCGCCGCCCGACCTTCCCGACCGATCAGGTCGAGCGGCTGCGCGGCGAAATCCTCACCCGGCTGAAGATCCACGCCAACGACACCCGTTCGCGCGCCAGCGAGGCCTTTTACGAACTCGCCTATGCCGGCCACCCGTACGCGGTGGATGAGGAGGGATACGAGGACACGGTGAGCGCCCTCACCCGCGATGAGCTGGCCGCCTTTCACCGCACCCACTGGGGGCCGCGCGGGATGACGGTGACGGTGGTGGGCTCGATCGCTGCCGAGGCGGCGATGGCGCTGGTCGAGAAACACTTCGGCGATTGGGGCAACGCCTCGCAGATCGACCACCCCCCCTTGCCGCGGGTCGCCCCGCTCAACGGGTTGGTGAAACGGCATGTGCCCATGCCGGGCAAATCGCAGAGCGACATCGTGCTGGGCGTCCCCGGCCCGGCGCGCAGCCACCCGCAATTCCTGGCCGCGCGGCTGGCCAACAACATCCTCGGCGTCTTTGGGATGGGCGGCCGCATCGGGCATGTGGTGCGGGTGAAGGGCGGCCTGGCCTATTACGCCGCCGCCTCGGTCAGCGGCGGTCTCGGGCCGGGCGCGTGGTACGCGTATGCCGGCGTCAACCCGCACAACGTCGAGCGCGCGGTGGAGCTCATCCGGCGCGAAATCCAAAAGATCACCACCCGCAAGGTTACGGCCGCCGAGCTGGAGGACAACAAAGCCCAGTTCATCGGCCGCATGCCGCTGAGCATGGAGACCAACGAGGGCGTGGCCTCGCTGGTCAGCTCGATGGAGATGTTCGACCTCGGCCTCGACTACGTGCAGCGCTATCCCGATTTGATCCGCGCCATCACCCGCGATGAGGTGCTGGCGGTGGCGCGCGAATTCCTGAGCGCGGAGAAGGCGGCGCTGGCGGTGGCCGGGCCTGAGTAGCAAATGGCGAATGGCGGATGGCAGGTCGCGGGCCGCGCTTGACCATTCGCCATTGGCCATTGGCCATATGCTTCGCACCGGCGTTGACCTGATCGAGATCGCCCGCATCGAGCGCACGCTCAGCCGCTTCGGCGAGCGGTTTCTCAAACGCTGTTTCACCGCCCACGAGAGCGAGAGCTCGGGGCGCAGGCCCGAGTCGCTGGCCGCCCGCTTCGCCGCCAAAGAGGCGGTGATGAAGGTGCTGGGGCGCGGCATCACCGAGGTGGATTGGCGCGAGATCGAGGTGATCAGCGGCCACAATCGCCAGCCGGAGCTGCGGCTGCACGGTGGCGCGCTGCACCTGGCGCACACGCTCGGCCTGCGTGAATGGTCGCTCAGCCTCAGCCACACGCGCGAGTTGGCGATTGCGTTCGTCGTTGCGCTGGGAGAGACGGCGTTCACGGATTGACCGGACGACGCGGATCGTGTCGCAATAAAATCCGTTCAATCCGTGTCATCCGTTGACCTTTTCAAGCGGAGGGTTCCATGATCATCATCGCTGAAGTCAAAACCGCCGACGGCCAATTGCTCGGGATGTACACGCTGCCGCCCAAGGAGTTCAAGACCGGCTCGAAAGGCTTCTACGCCAACGGCAAACTCGAAATCGAGGGCAAGCGCTATCAGGTGCAGATTCAGTTGGTGGCGATCGGGAGCAAGAAAGCCGAGAACACGCCCGAAGGCTGAGCCAACCCGAGCGGCCGTGAGTCGCGGCGCCCTGCGTTTCACGCGTCATACCATGCCGTTTCGCCGTTTCGCTTTGCTCACCATGATCACGGTAGTGCTGTGGGGTGCGCCGCGCACGGCCCACGCCTGCACCCCGCCGCCCGGCGGCCTGCCGGGTTACACCGCCACAGACCGCACGCAGGCCGCGCCCCTCGTGCTCGAGGGCACGGTCATCGCGGTGCAGCTTGACCCAGCCTCGCAGACCGACCTCGCCGTCATCGAGGTCAGTCGCTACTTCAAAGGTATCGGCCCGCAAGTCATTTCGGTCAATCGCTTTGGCCCTTCGTCGGTGTGCCTCTCCTACGTCGCTCCAACCCAAACCCTTATCTTTTACCTTCAGGGCGACGAGGTCAACGGGTATTCGGCGTTTTACCTCAGCCAGTTCGATGCCACCGCGCCGAACGATGAAGCCACCGTCAACGAAGTGATCGCGGCCAGCGGGCAGGCGCCGCGCACCGACTTCACCGGCTACGAGCGCGGCACGCCGGAGGCGGTGATGACGCAGGCCATGGCAACCCAAATCGGGCCGGCGCTGACCGCAGCCGCAATCGCGACACCGACCCCGTATGTCGGCCCGCCGGTTTTCATCCCCACGCCCATTGCCCCTCTCAATCCGGCCAACGTCAACGTCACGCTGCTCGGCATTGGCGGCGTCATCGGTTTTGCGTTGGGCGGGATCGTGGGGTTGATCGCCGGGCTGGCGCTGAGCGCCTTTCTGCGCCGAAGCGAGTGAGATGCCGACGCTCGACCAGGCCCGCGCGTGGTACGCCGGCGCAGATGCCGTCCACGATTTCGATCACATCCAACGGGTGCTGGCGCTGGCCGAGCGCATCGCGCGTGTCGAAGGTGCGGATGTGGAGATCGTGCGCGCGGCTGTGTTGTTACATGATGCCAACGGAGCCGCGCCGAGTGATGGCGAACGGCGGGCCGCCCATCACGAAGACTCGGCGGAGTTTGCGCGAGAAGTTTTGGCTGGCGAAGGCTGGCCCGCCGACCGCATCGCCGCCGTGCAGCACTGCATCCGCGCGCACCGCTATCGCGGCAGCGAGCGGCCACAGACGCTCGAGGCGCAGATCATGTTCGACAGCGACAAGCTCGACGTGCTCGGCGCGATCGGGGCCGCGCGCACGATGGCGTACGCCGCGCTGGCCGGCGAACCGCTCACCGGCGAGCCGTCGGCGCAGTTCCGCGCCACGCTGCAAAAGGAGCCGGGCGAGCCGCATACGCCGTATCATGAATTCCTCTTCAAGCTCTCGCGTGTCAAAGATCGATTGCACACCGCCACCGCCCGCGCTATCGCCGCCGAACGGCACCAATACTTGAGCGATTTCTTCGACCGGCTGCACAGCGAGATCAAAGGAGAACGATGAAGGGGCCGCCGGTGCCCGGTACGACGGGGGCGCGCGGAACAATGGCGCGGGTGAGCTGGCGCAAGGTCGCCATCCTCATCGCGGCGCTCTTCTTCTTCATCCTCGCCATTCAGTGGCTTAAGAGCGGGGCCAGGGCCCTGGCGCCGTTTGTCGGCGAAGTCGCCGTCGTCAACCTCGCCAATGCGCTCGGCTTCGGCTGGCTGGCGGCTTACGTCGTCCTCTCCGGCTCGCCGGTGGCCGCGCTGGCGCTGGCCTTCCTCGACGCCGGCGCGCTTTCGCAACTCGGCGCGTTCTGGATGATCGTCGGCAGCCGGATGGGGGCGTCGTTCATCGTGCTGGCTTTGGGATTTGTGTATGCGCTGCGCGGGCACGACCGGCGCAACAGCTTGCGGATGGGGTTGCTGGCGCTGCTGACGACCTTCGCCATTCAGCTGCCCGCGCTCGTCATCGGGTATGGGTTGCTTACGGCGCGGGCTTTCGAGTGGGTGCGCCTCTCGGCGGCCGCGCGGCTGGTGTCGGCGCTCGAAATGGTCTTCGACCCGTTTGTGAACAGCGCCGAGGCCTGGCTGCCGCGCTGGGCGATCTTCGGCCTGGGCTTTGGGGTGTTGTGGTGGAGCATGAACCTGATGGACTCGGGCCTGCCGAGCTTTCGCCTCGAGGAGAGCGCCGAACGACAACACCCGCGATGGTTGACTCACCCGTTGGCTGCCTTCGGTCTGGGGTTGGCAGTGACGAGTGTGACGATGTCGGTCTCGGTCTCGCTCTCGATCCTCGTGCCGCTGGCGGTGCGCGGCTATCTGCGGCGCGGCAACGTCATCCCCTACATCATGGGCGCCAATATCACCACCTTTGTGGATACGCTGATCGCGGCGTTGTTGCTCAACAACACCGGCGCCTTTACGGTGGTGCTGGTGCAAATGGTCAGCGTCGCCGTCATCTCCCTCATCATCCTGCTGTTGATCTATCGCCCCTTCGAGGACGGCCTGCTCTATCTCACCGACCACATCGGCGGTTCGACGCGCACGCTGGCGCTCTTCCTGGCCGTCATCGTCGGCGTGCCGGTGGCGCTGCTGCTCCTCCGGTGAGGGGCAGAGGCAAAGGGTCAATCTCCGTACGGATATGGGTCAGACCCTATGAGCCTCGTCTGGATTGAGTCGGCCAAAACAAACGCCGCCCCGAACGAGGCGGCGTTGTTCCATTGTAGATAAGGACTCAACGACAGCGCAAGCTACTTGGCGGCTTCGGGCAATGGGCCGTTTTGCTGGGCCGTGTACCGATAGGTGATGCGGCCGCGGGTGAGATCGTACGGGGACAGCTCGATCTTCACGCGGTCGCCGAGCAGGATGCGGATGTAGTTCTTCCGCAGCCGGCCCGAGAGATAGGCCAGCACCGTGTGCCCGTTCTCCAATTGCACGCGGAACGTGGTGCTGGGCATGGCCTCGGTCACCGTGCCCTCTACCGTGATCTTGTCGTCGGATTTCGCCATAAAACCTTCTTTCTGTGACCTGACGGTCAAAACAAAACGGCGTAACCGGAAAAGTCTGGTCACGCCGAGTGAGTGCACATACGCCCAGCCGTTGGTCAGTCCACGCAGGGGTCAGGTCTCCTCAACCTACAGAATTATTCCGACTACGGCCCGGATTATACTCCGTGCGTTTTCAATGTGTCAATTTTGACGAAATTCGCGCTTACGGGTCGGCCACGGGCGCGTCGCCCTCCGGCTTGAGGAAGACCAGCGACAAACGTGCGATCCGCAGCCCATCCAGCGCCTCCACCCGCAGCCGCGCCCTGCCGACCTCGAGCGTATCGCCCACCTGCGCCATGCGCCCCAATCGCCCGAGCACATAGCCGGCGATGGTGTCGTAGTGCTCATCGCGCAGGTTGAGGGCCAGTTTGTCGTTCACGGTTTCGATTAACGTCAACCCATCCACCAGCGCCGAGCCGTCGGGCAGGCGCTGAATCTCCGGGGTCGAGCGATCAAACGGGTCCTGCACCTCGCCGACGATTTTCTCGACCACATCCTCCAGCGTCACCAGCCCGGCCGTGCCGCCATACTCGTCGAGCACGATGGCCAGGTGATGTTTTTTGACGCGGAACTGTTGCAGGAGTTTATCCAACCGAATCGTGTCGGGCACAAACAGGGCTTCGCGCATCAAACCGCGCAGGGTGGCCACGCGGCGCTCGTCATGTTGCACGCGCACCAGATCCTTGACGTGGGCGATGCCGACGATGTGATCGAGGTCGCCCTCGTACACCGGGAACATCGAGTGCGGGTACTTGATGGCGCGATGGATAAGTTCGTGCACCGGCAGGTCGGCCTCGACGGCCAGCATCTCGGTGCGCGGCACCATCGCCTCGCGCGCCGTCAACTCGCCGAAGTCGAAGACGGCGTGCAGCATCTCGCGTTCCGAATCCGCCAGCACGCCGCTGGCCTCGGATTGGGCGACGAGCAGCTTGAGTTCCTCGATTGTGTAACTGCTCTGGGTGTCGCCGACTCTCGGCAGGCCGATGAGGCGCAGGACGAGGTTGGCCGTATGGTTGAGGGCCCAGATAAAGGGGCGAAAGACCTGGCCGGTGATGAGGACGGCGCGGCTGACCCCCAGCGAGACTTGCTCGGGGTAGCTCAGCGACACGGCCTTGGGCACCAGCTCACCGACGACGACGGTGATGAAGGTGACGAGCAACAGCGACACAAGCGCCGCGATCGTGCGCCGCACGGTCTCATCCACCGCTTGCAATGGCACGCGGAGTAAATTCGAGAACGCCAGCGAGAGCGCCGGCTCGCCCAGCCAGCCCAGCCCGATGCCGGCCATGGTGATGCCGACCTGCGTCGTGGCAATGTAGCGCTCTATCCGGCTGACCATGATCTGCGCGGAATTGGCCCCGCTTACGCCGCGCTGCGCCAACTCGTCGAGGCGGGTCTTGCGCACCCGCACCATCGCATATTCCGCCGCCACGAAGAAGGCGTTAATCGCCAGCAACAAGACCAGGCCGACCCAGTTCCAAATCGAAATCTCACTCATTCGCCATCATTCACCGCCGGCGTTGGGCCTGGCTCGGGTTTGCGGAACAGCGACAGGCGCGCGATCCGCAAGCCGTCGAGCGCCTCGACCTTGAGCCGCAAGCCATCAACCTCGAGGCTGTCGCCGACTTTGGCCACCCGGCCCAACCGGCCGAGCACATAGCCGGCAATCGTATCGTAATATTCATCCCGCAACCGGAGGCCGAGGTGCTCGTTGACGGTCTCGATCAACGTCAAGCCGTCGACGAGGGCCGAGCCATCGGGCAGGCGTTGAATCTCCGGGGTGGATTTCTCGAACGGGTCCTGCACCTCGCCCATGATTTGCTCGACCAGGTCATCGAGCGTGACCAGCCCGGCGGTGCCGCCGTACTCATCGAGGGCGATGGCGAGGTGCTGGCGTTTGAGGCGGAACTCGCGCAGCAACGTGTCGAGGCGGATGTTCTCCGGGACAAACAAGGCCTCGCGCACCAGGCCGCGCACGGTGGCCGCCTGCCGCTCGTCGTGTTGCACGCGCACCAAATCCTTGACGTGCGCGATGCCGAGGATGTGATCGAGGTCGCCCTCGTAGATCGGGAACTTGGAGCGCGAGTGCCGCGCCGCGAGCTGGATCAGTTCCTCGAGGGGGGCATCGGCGTTGACGGCCAGCATCTCGGTGCGGGGCACCATGATTTCGCGCACGGTCAGGTCGCCGAAATCGAAGACCGCGTGCAGCATGTCGCGTTCGGTGTCCTCGAGGATGCCGCCCTCCTCCGAGGCCTCCACCAGCATCTTCAACTCCTCCACCGAGTGCACCATCTCGTGCCCGCTGGCGGCCCGCATGCCGATGAGGCGCAGCAGAAAGTTGCCGGTGCCGTTGAGGGCCCAGATGGCCGGCTTGAAGAACAATTCGGTGAGCAACGTCGGCTGGGCAACGACAAGCGCGGTGGCCTCGGGCCGCTGCAGGGCGATGGATTTGGGCATCAGCTCGCCGATGACGACGTGCAGAAAGGTGATGACGGCGAAGGCGAGGGCGGCGGAGATGGAGTGGCTGGCGGCGCCCACCCAGCTCTCGGGCAACCGCACGAGCAGCGGGTCGATGAGGTGCGACAGCGCCGGCTCGCCCAGCCAGCCCAGCCCGAGGCTGGCAATGGTGATGCCGAGCTGGGTGGCGGCGATGAAGCGGTCGGGGTCTTCGAGCGCGCGTTTGACGGCGTTGGCGCTGGCCTTGCCCTGTTGCACCAGTTCTTCGATGCGGGTGCGGCGCACGCTGACCAGCGAGAACTCGGCCGCGACGAAAAAGCCGTTGGCCAGCACCAGGGCGGCGACCGCCACCAGGCGGAGCAGATCTTCGACAAGCGTGGGTTCCATCGTCTTCAACTCTCTCGGGCCAGCGGCCCCCGGCCTCGGTCAGGATTGTAGCCGAGGCGGGCAGCGCGGGGCGCAACCCGGGGCGTGGGCGGAGGGATTACAACGACACTTTGCGCGGATGCACGCGGCTGTGCTCGGCCTCGATGATGGCGATGATGCGGTCGACCGTCGTTTCGAGCGCCATATCGGGGTTGACGACGTAGTAGTCGAACTCGCCCATGCGGTGCAACTCGCGGCGCGCGGTGGCGATGCGGAGCTTGAGGCCCTCGGGGGTCTCGGTCTTGCGCTCGCGCAGCCGGTTGACGAGTTCTTCCTCGGAGGCGGGCGCGAGGAAGATCATCACCGCGCCGGGCGAGAGTTCGCGCACGGTGGCCGCGCCCTGCACGTCGAGCCGCATGACGACGTCGTGGCCGGAGGCGAGCGCGTCGCGCACCTGTTGCTTGGGGATGCCTTTGTAGTCGTTGTACACCCGCGCCCATTCGAGCAATTCCTTTTGCTCGATCATCTCGGCGAACTCATCGGTCGAGAGGAAAAAGTAGTCACGTCCGTGCACCTCGCCGGCGCGCGGCGGGCGGGTGGTGGCGGTGACGACAAAGTGAAACGGCATACGGCGCTCCTTCATGCGTTGCAGCACCGTATCCTTGCCCACGCCCGACGGCCCGGAGATGACGATCAACAGCGGTTCGCGCCTTGAAATTTCAGACCAATCGTCGGCCACAAACGTTTCCTTGAGTGACAGGGTAAGGGTTATTATAATGGGTTCGATTGACCCACGACCGATCACTGACGACAGACCTATGCCTTACTACGACTACTTTTGCTCCCAGTGCCAGAAACGTGTCTCGGTTTTTCAGAGCTATAAAGACTATGGGGCGAAGCCCGTCGCCTGCCCGGAGTGCAAGAACAAGAAGCTCAAGCGCCTCATCAACCGGGTGCGGGTGATGAAGAGCGAAGACCGGCGGATGGAGGACATGTCCGACCCATCCTTCCTCGGCGACGTGGATGAGAACGATCCCAAATCCATTGCCCGCGCGATGCGCAAGATGGGCGAGCAGGTCGGCGAGGATTTGCCGCCCGAGTTCGGCGAAATCACCGAGCGCCTCGAGTCAGGCGAGTCCCCCGAATCGATTGAAAAGGATATGCCGGAGCTGGCGGGCGGGAGCGAGGGGATGGGGGGCGGGATGGACGATGAGTAGAAAGTGGACCTTCTACTTTCTACTTTCTATTCTCTGTTCAACGACTTGCCACACCGCCGCCGCCAGGGCCCCCACCGGCTGGGCCGCGTCGAGCTGCACCCACCGCTCCGGTGCGAGCTTCATCAATTCACCGTAGCCCGCGCGCACGCGTTCGTGAAAGGCCAGCGCATAATCGTCGAGCCGGTTCCACTCGCCGGCGTTGTGTTTGCGGCGCTGCAGCCCTGTCTCTGCATCAATATCAAGCAGTAGTGTGAGGTCAGGCGTGAGGCCCTGTGTGGCAAAAGCCGTGATCTGCCGCAGCGCGTCGAGGTCGAGGCCGTGGCCGTAGCCCTGATAGGCCAGCGTGCTGTCGTAAAAGCGATCACTCAACACGATGCCGCCCGTCGCCAGGTGCGGCTTGATTTTTTCCCCGACCAGTTGCGCGCGCGCGGCGGAATACAGCAGCAACTCGGCGCGCGGTTGCATGGCTTTGTTCTTCAGATCGTGCAGCACGTGGCGGATTTGTTCGCCGATTTCGGTGCCGCCCGGCTCGCGGGTGACGAGCAGGTTGTGCCCGGCGGCGGTCAGCCGCTCGGCCAGTAACCTGATCTGCGTCGACTTGCCCGAGCCATCGGGGCCTTCGAAGGTAATGAGCATGACGACGGACGATAGACCAGAGACGAAGGACGAAAGTGGATGGCTCTGCTTTCGTTCTTCGTCAATCGTCCTTCGTCAATCTCGGAAGATTCTGACCCAGCGCCTCGGCTCTTTGCCGTACGAGTGCGAAATGAGGTTGTGCTTGCGCGCCAGTTCGTGCTGCATGCGGCGCACGTAGGCTGAGGCCGGGGTGAGGTCAGCCGACGGCTCGCCGCGCATCACGGCGTCGATGGCCTGCTGCGTCTCGGTCATGGCCTCTTCGAGGTTCTCGCCGGGCGCCGATTCCACGCGCAGGTTGAACAGGTCGGAGAGGAAGTTCTCGATCTGGCCGCTGGTGTTGGCGCGCAGCACGTAGATCGGCAGGCCGCGCTCCTCGGCGTCGGCGATGGGGCGCTGATGCTGACGATAGTACGTCTTGAGCGTAACCAGCGCCTGCGCTTTGTCCACGTCATCCACCAGCAGGGCCGGCACGCGCAGCCGCCGCGCTGATTGTTCGAGCCGGTTGCGGGCGATGCCGTACGCATAAATCCGAATCGCCTCGAGCGAGCCATTGCCGCGCGGCGGTTCGGCCTCGCCCTCGGCCCGCTCGCCCACCGTGCGGATTTGCGCTTCGCGCGGTGGGCGGATGGCTGAGTCGCGCGGGCCGCGCTGCTTGCCCGGCGGCGACCACTCCGGCGCGGCCTCCATTTTCACCTCGCCGTTCGCGTCGCGATAGCGCAGTTCCGGCGCGCGCGCCCGCCCGCGCAGGAACGTATCCACCGCCACGGCCACATCGTGATGCACCGCCAGCCGCTCGCGATCCTGAATCTCAATCAACACATCGAAGGTCGGCGGGGCGCGGCGTTCGAGCACCGTCTTCTGCGTGCCGCGCCGGCGGGCTTCCTCGTCGGAGAGGGTGACGCTCTCGATGCCGCCAATGAGGTCGGCCAGCGTCGGGTTGAGCATGAGGTTTTCAAGCGTGTTGCCGTGCGCGGTGCCGATGAGCTGCACGCCGCGTTCGGCGATGGTGCGCGCGGCCTGCGCCTCCAGCTCGCGCCCGATCTCGTCAATGACGATCACTTCGGGGTTGTGATTCTCCACGCCCTCGATCATCACCTCGTGCTGCAGGTTCGGCTCGCGCACCTGCATCCGGCGCGCGCGGCCCACCGCCGGGTGCGGCACGTCGCCGTCGCCGCCGATTTCGTTGGACGTATCCACGATGACGACGCGCTTGTTCTCTGCCAGGATGCGGGCCGCCTCGCGCAACATGGTCGTGTTGTGACTTACAAACCCGTTGGCAAAGAACGAATGGGTCCCTGGCACTGTGAGGTCATACACGTAATCTTCGCTCGTCTCAAGCTTGACAACGGCATCAAAGAAGAATCGGGCACGATGAAGTGCATCCAGCGTCTGATACTCGGGGGTGGCGGTGGCGGCCTGTGCTTCGCTGAGGATTTCTCCGAGAGTGTGGTAGCTCGGCGAGCGCCGATCCGACTTCGTAAAGCGCGCGAATCGATCGGAAACAACACCGACCTGGACGCGTAAGGCTCGCAACCGTTCTGTCTGATAGGGAACAACATCAAGATTCGGGTTACGCGGTTGCGCCCGCAATGCGTCAGCATAATGAGCCAGCTTGGAACGCTTGCGCGTTGAGACAAAGCCGATCTCTTGCTCAAAGGTCACCACATTTTCGCCGAGCAGCGTGAGATAGAAGTAATCACGCTCATATTTGCGGTCACGCTTAGCGCGGAAGTTTCCGACGATGCCATAATTCAACAATAGCACATGCAGTTGAGACACCAGCTCGCGCGAGGCGGATGCAAATTCCACTCGCCCCACGGGGCCGTAGACAGAGCCATCGCCTTCGAACAGAGCCTGAAGGAAGGCGGTCACCATCGGCTTGGGCGCCGTCAAAATACAACTGGGAATGCGCTTTGAGGCTGCCAGGCCCTGGATCAACCCGAGGCCTTCCAGGTACCGGCGTAGCTTGACGCCGAACACACGGAAGTCTTTCCCATTCCACTGTCCGCCACTCAAATGTCGCCGCAGATTCAAGCCGAACAGGGTGCTGGTAAGGTGCACCATTTCTTCTTGAATTTCCGGATCGGTATGTGAGAAATAGACTTGATTGTCACGCGAGAGCGTACCCTCAGCAATCACGTACCCGAGAAATCGAGCCAACTCAGGGGTTAAGTGATCGGGAACAGGGGTGTTCAGGGCATTGGTGCGCGCGATAAAGTCAAACGCCGGTAGATGGGTCGTTGAGCCGAAATGCTTCTGATTGCGCTGAATGACCAGGTGATCGCCCAGTTTCAAATCGGCGAGCGGCCTGAACTCCAGTTCGCCCGTCGCTGAGAGCACCAGCAGTGGGTGCTCAGGGGTACCCTGGATCGAAAAACCCTGCCGGGTGGTGACCTTGAGCGTTTCCGTGTAGCCGCCGTTGTATATGTAGGAACAGGGCTCGAGGCCATTGCGCCCATATACATTAAGTGCTAATGGCGCAAATTGATCATCGTCCAATGCGTCCGGCACGAAGTCGGCTATCGGCTGCAGACCATTTTCCGTCAGCAACAGCGTGTCACCGGTTACACACTTACCCACGCCCGGCCGCCCGAGCATCAAAATGCTTTTGCCGCTTTCGATGATGTCCTGAATGATGTCGATGGTGCCGTAGACGGCGCGGCCCACGCGGCAGGTGAGGCCGACGATCTGCCCGCGCCGGTTGCGGATGCAGCTGATGCGGTGCAACGTGCGCTCCATGCCGGCCCGGTTGTCGGCGTCGAAATCGCCGATACGGGTGACGAGGTAGTCGATGTCGGCCCGCGAGATTTCGTCGGGCGAGAGCACCAGCTCGGTGTCTACATAGCGGGCAGTCGGCACCCGGCCGAGGTCGAGGATGACCTCGAGCAACTCGTCGGTGCGGTCGGCGGCGGCGAGCGCCTCGCCGATGTGCGGCGGGATGACGGCCATGAGGGCGTGCAGATCGTCAGTGATGCGTCGTTGCATGTGGGGTCTTATCCACGATGTCGCACCCGAGGCCGCGACGTTCGGCAACGGCCGGGCTGCCGGGCAGGTCGTCGTGCGAAGGCGTGGATCAGTTTTCGTAAATCTCGATGCGCGCGCGCACGATGGGCGCCGGGCCCTCGATGGCCGGGAGCGGTTTGAGCAGCGGTTCCGTCACGCGCGCGACCAACCGTTTCACCATCACTGCCTGCGAGCCGAGGTTTTCAAAATGCGCGGTCTGCAAAATATCCTGCAACCAATCTTGATAGCGCCGCACGCACACATACACGGGCCGTCCGGCGCGGTTGGCCCCGGCCAGGCTGTGCAGCGCGGCGTATAACATCGCTTCCGACAGGTCATACGCTTCCGGGTGCAAGTATGGTTCCACCCAAATCCCCAGCGGGCCGCGCTTCACCTCGAGGAAAGCGATGATGTCGCCGTCACGTTCGAACACAAATCCCCGCCCGGGCTTCGGCGCCGGCTCCACCTGCTGCACCAGGCGCGGCACAACGTTGGCGTAGAGGACACTGACGGACAATCCATCGGCGGTGACGGCGGGCCGCATCGTCAGCGCCGGCAGGGTGACGGCCACGTCGCCGGTCAGGCGCCACACCGTCTGGCGCGCGTAGATGGCGAAGCCCGCCAACCGCAACGCTTCGAACTCGCCGCTGGTTTCATCCACCTCGGCGATGAGGTTGTGCCCGCCGCGCTCGCCGGCCTCGACCGCCAACCGATCCACCAGCGCATACCAGCCGTCGTTGGCTTCGCTCCACGCCGGTGAGATGAACAGGGCCCGCGCCACTTCCTCGCCGGCGCGATGGCGCAACTGGCCCATGGCCGCCTGGCCGTCTTTTTTCCAGATGAGGGTGGGCGCGCCCGCGCCGGGCATCACATAGGCCAGAAGTGCGTTTTGCAGAGGTTGGTTTTCGCGCGTGAGTCGCGCAATCGAGTCGAGGCAAACCCCTTGCTCACTCAATTGCTGGACGAGGGAGACATCGCGCCAGTCAAACGGCCGAATCATCGTGGTTGGCGATTGGCCTCCGACGGCAGGGTCGCCCTGGTCGAGCGCTCGAACAACCCCTTGAGCGCGGCCTGAAACCGTTCCACCTCGCGGATGGTGCCGCGCCGGGTGCTCGGCTCGCCCGGGTTGTCGCTGGTCAGCATCGCCTTGCTGCGGAAATACTCGCGGTACAACTCGGCCAGCACATCTTCCTCGCGCCGGCCGCGTTCGCGGGCGATGAGTTTGGCCCGCATCGGCATGGGATTGATGGCCTCGTCGGGGATGACGTCGGCGAAGAACGGGCTGGTGTCGTCCACATCCACGATGCCGTACAGCTCCACCATGTCGCGGCGGCGCACGCCGACGACCATGCCGAACAGCGATTCGTAGCCTTCCTGGTTGCGCCGCCACCAACGCACGGCCTCGGGGTTATCAAGCCATTCCCATTCATAGTCGCCCGGGTCGGCGCCGAAGCGGCCGGCCAGGCTGACGGCCTCGAAGGCGTTGATGTATTCGGCCAGGCGCTCCCACACCCGCAGGGGCGCCAGCATCACCAACTGCGTCTCCGGCATCTTGGCCAGTTCGGCGAATTTGTAGTTCGGATTCTCGTTGACGAGGAACGGTTTGGCTTTATTCACGGCCAAGTTTCTCTCTGTAGAACGCCCTCCGCTTTCTGCGCGTGATTCTACCACGCGCATATGAGGCGGGCAACGCAAGCGGAAGCTGGCAGCGGATAGCTCCGACAACTGTTGCCCCGCGCTACGGATAAGCGGATACAGACGGGCCGCAGGCGGCGAATGGCGACAAGGGACGGAGACCGTTATCGCAAGTCCGCCGCCACCGTTTCCCGTCTCCCATCCGCTGCCATCCGTCTCTCCGTTTCCCATCCGCTGCCCATCCGTCAGCCGGCCGTCCGTTGACAAACGGGCCGCCGCTCATACAATTCAATCATTGATACAATTCATTCAATCGCGCTATGACGATTACGCTTGACCCTCGCAGCCGCGAGCCGATTTACACGCAGATCGTCGAGCAGGTGCAGCACCTGGTCGCGGCCAGGCGGCTGAAGCCCGGCGACCAATTGCCGACCGTGCGCCAGCTCGCCAGCGATTTGCGCGTGAACTTCAACACCATCGCCCGCGCCTACCGCATGTTGCACGACGAGGGGGTGATCTCGGCCCAGCAGGGCCGGGGCACCTACATCCTCGACCAGCCCATCCCCGACTCGGGTGAGCGGCGCAAATTGCGGCGGGCCAAGCTGGTTGAGTTGACGGCGCGCTACCTCGACGAGGCCGAGCGCCTGGGGTATGAGGCCGATGAGATTCGCAAGAGCGTGGAGGGTGGACTTTCCGCGCGAAAGGCAAAAGGAGATTGAGCCATGTTTGCCGCCATCAAAACTGCCACCGATCAGGCGATGAAGGGCATGCCCCCGGCAAGCCCCGCCCCTACCGTGGCTTCACGCCAGGCCAATGCCGTTTCGCTCACGCTGTTCTTCGTGATGTTGGGCCTCGGCGGCCAGGCCGCCGCCATTGGCAATTACAGTTTTGGGATGTCGGAGGCATGGGCCGCCGTGACGTTCGCGGCGTTCACCCTGATCGGCCCGTATCGGCTGTTCGCGTTGAAGTTCGCCAACCAGTGGGAGAAGGCCGTGGTGCTGCGCTTCGGCAAGTTCCGTGGGCTGTACGGGCCGGGGCTGTTACGATGAACCTCGGCGGGCTGAGCGGAATGGTCGCGCTGGCGCAAAACGCCGGGAACGGGAACACTTCGGCGTAGCACGGCTTGAGAACCATCGGCTCAAAGGAATTCATGTGCTGTACGTCACGTACACCGTCAATTTTGTTTTGATGCTCGGCCTGCCGGTGACGCTGTGGCTGTTCCTGTGGCGCCGGTGGGGCGGCGCGGGTTTTGCGTGGCGGTTGATTGTGGCCGGCGCGCTGACCTTCATCGCTTCGCAACTCGTGCGGCTGCCGCTGCTCGCCGGGCTGACGGCCCTGTTTCAAACCGGCGCATTGCCGTCCATCCCCGAGGGTTACAGCAATGCTTTCAACATCGTCACGCTCAGCCTGACCGCCGGGTTGTTCGAGGAGGGTGCTCGCTATCTCGGCTATCGCTTTGCGGTGAAGGACGCGCGCACGTGGGAGAACGCCGTGACGTTCGGCGCGGGGCACGGCGGCATCGAGGCGATCATCCTCGGCGCGCTGGTGGCGCTGACATTCGTCAATATGGTCGTGCTGCAATCGGTGGACGCGGCTGCCCTGCCCATCCCCGCCGATCAACAGGCCGCCACCGCCAAAGCCGTCGCCGATTACTGGTCGCAGCCGCCCTATCTCACCGTGCTGGGCGCGGTCGAGCGCGTGTTCGCGCTCTGCCTGCACATTGCGCTGTCGGTGATCGTGCTGCAGTCCGTTGTGCGCCGCAATCTCGCCTGGCTGATTGCGGCGATGGGCTGGCACGGGCTGGCCAACCTCATCGGTGTGGGAGTGTTTCAATGGGCTGGGCCGCTGGCATCGGAGGCGGCCCTGGCCGTGGTCGCGGCCCTCAGCCTGCGGGTGTTGTTCCGGATGCGACCGTCGCGGCTACAATCCGCTCCTACCGGAGGTACGGATGCTAGAAGTTGAGGGCCTGACCAAAATCTTCCCCGGCGCAGCCAGGGGCTCGACCATAACGGCTGTGGATAACTTGTCGTTTTCTGTGGAGGAAGGCGAGGTGTTTGGCTTCCTCGGGCCGAACGGGGCCGGGAAGACGACGACGGTGCGGATGCTGTGCGCGCTCATCGCTCCGACGCGCGGGCGGGCGACGGTCAACGGTTTCACCGTGGGCCGCGACGACGGCGGCATCCGCCGCAGCGTCGGCATCCTCACCGAGACGCCGGGGATGTACGACCGGCTGAGCGCGGAGAAGAACCTCCTCATCTTCGCCCGGTTGTACGGCGTGGCCGATCCGGCGGGGGCGGTGGGCCGCTACTTGCGGATGCTGGGGCTGTGGGAGCGGCGGCTCGACCTGGCCGGGAGCTTCTCGAAGGGCATGCGGCAGAAACTGGCCATCGCCCGCGCGCTGCTGCACGAGCCTAAGGTGCTGTTCCTCGATGAGCCGACCGCCGGCCTCGACCCGGAGGCGGCCAGGCTGGTGCGCGACTTCATCGCCGAGCTGCGGGCCGAGGGCCGGACGATCTTCCTCACCACCCACAACCTCGACGAAGCGGATCGGCTGTGCGACCGGCTGGCCATCTTCAAAACCCGGCTGATGACGGTGGACACCCCGGCGGCGCTGCGGCAGCGGCTTTATGGACGGCAGGTCGTTTTCCACCTCAGCCGCATCGAGCCGGGCTGGGCCGAGGCTGTGGCCGCCCTGCCGTTTGTGAAGGAGGCCCGCGCCGTCGATGCCCGCCTGCTCGTCCGGCTGGATGACCCGGAGGCCGACAACCCGGCCATCGTGCGCCGGCTGGTCGAATTGGGCGCGGAGGTGCGGTTCGTCGGCGAGCTGCGCCACTCGCTCGAAGACATTTACCTTCAGTTCATCCAAAACGGTTGAAGGTTCCGCGTGGAACGTTCAACCTGCAACAGGCCAACATGCAACGAATACAGACCATCATTGACAAAGAGTGGGCCGAGGTCTTTCAGAACCGCATCGTCATCTTCACGGTCAGCGCGCTGCCTCTGCTGTTGACGTTGCTGCCGCTCGGCATCCTGTTCGCCACGAATCAAAACCCCGGCTCCGTCAGCGGCGACATCGCCGACCTGCCGCCGGCCATGGTTCGGCAATGCGGGCCGATCGCGGTGATGGATTGTTTCCAGATTTACCTCCTCAACCAGTTCCTGCCGCTGTTTATGATGATGCCGCTCTTCATCCCGATTGCGATTGCGGCCTACAGCGTGGTCGGCGAGAAGACCACCCGCAGCCTGGAGCCGCTGCTGGCCACGCCCATCACCACCATCGAATTGCTCATCGGCAAGGGGCTGGCCGCCGTCATCCCGGCGGTGCTGGCCACCTGGGCGAGCTTTCTTCTTTTCCTCGCCGGGCTGCCGCTGGTGCGCGCGAGTTCGGTCGCCCTGCTTACCGCCCTCAGCCCGGTATGGCTGGCGGCGACCTTCCTCATCGGCCCGCTCATCTCGGTGCTGTCGGTCAACTTCGCCCTCATCGTCTCCTCCCGTGTCAGCGACCCGCGCGTCGCCGAGCAGATCTCCGGCGCCCTGATCGTGCCCCTCCTGGCGCTCGTCTTCGGACAGATTGCGGGCGTCATCGTGCTCAACCTGCAACTGCTGCTCGCCGCCGCACTCGTGCTCGTGGTGCTGGACGTGGCACTGATTTACGCCGGCGCGCGCCTCTTCCAGCGCGAGACGATTTTGACAAAATGGAAGTGAGGGAGCGCATGGCGAATTGCCGATGGCGGATTGTTTTGCTTTGCGCTCTTTGCGCCCTTTGCGGTTCAAGCATCGCGTCGGCCCAGAGCGACGAGTTGACGCTGTATGTGCGCCGCAACTTCGGCTACGGCGGCGGCAGCCGGATTCAGGGCAGCTTCCGGATGGAGGTCGAAGGGCCGGCCGACCTGGCCGCGGTGACGTTCAAAGTGGATGAGGCTGTTGTGGCCACCGTGACCGCGCCGCCTTTCCGGGTGGATTTCGAGACCGGCGACTACGGCCTCGGCTGGCATGACCTGACCGCGACCGCCATCACGCACGACGGGCGCACGCTGACGAGCAATACGCGCCGCTTCGAATTCGTGTCGGCGGAGGAGGGTTGGCGCGTTGGTGGGCAGATCGCCGGGATGGTGTTCGGCGGCGTGGCCGTCATCTTCGTGTTCGTGATGGCGCTGCAACTCTTCATCGCGCGCCGTGCCGGGCCGGTGCCGTTGGGGGCGCGGCGGAACTACGGCTGGCTGGGCGGCGCGGTCTGCCCGAAGTGTGGCCGCCCGTTCCCGCTACACATCTGGAGCCTCAACGCTGTCGGCGGCAAGTTCGACCGGTGCGATCACTGCGGCAAGTGGAGCCTGGTGCGCCGCGCCACGCCGCAGGCACTCGCGGCAGCAGAGGCCGCCGAGGTCGCGCCCGGCGGGGACTCGATTCCCATCACCCAGCCCTCGCCCGAGGAGCGTCTTCGCAAGCAGCTCGACGACACGCGCTTCACCGATGAATAGCTGCAACATAAATTCATGTAGATGTGGCCGGTCGGGTGGCCTTGCCCGTCGGCCGGTTGCTTTGGGGATACGCGAGTGCTATCATCGCGGCCACGACGGCAGACAACGGAGGCAATGATGCAGACCATCCAACGTGAATTGCGAAAACGTGAGACCGCGCCGCTCACCGGCAACGTGTGGCGCGGAGTGATATTGTTCTCGTTCGCGATGAACATCATTTTGTTGCTGGCGCTGCTCGTCGCGCTCGGCTTCATCTTCCAGATCAAAAACCAGATTGCGCAACCGCTCATCGGCGGTCTGCACTCCAGTTTTGTGGAGATGAACCAGGCCAGCATCCAAACGACCATCGGCGTCAACGACACCATCACCGTCAACGACACCATCCCCGTCGTGTTCGATCTGCCGCTCAACCAGGTGACAAATGTGGTGACGACCGAGCCGGTGGCTATCCAGGGCGCCACGGTCAACCTGGTGTCGGGCGGGCTGACGCTGCGGGATGCGACGGCCAACATCGTCCTGCCCGCCGGCACGGCCCTGCCGGTGCAACTCAGCCTGACCGTGCCGGTGAGCCAAACTGTGCCCGTCGTGCTCAAAGTGCCGGTGGCCCTCAAAGTGCCGGTGGACATCCCCCTCAACAAAACCCAGCTCGAGCCGCCGTTCGCGCGGCTGGTCAATATCGTGCAGCCCTACAACGATATGCTCAACGGCGTGCCGTCGTCGTGGGGCGAGTTGTTCACCGGCCAGAAATGAGCCGGCGAATGCCGCACCGCCCGCCGGTTTGCGATTACGAAGGCTCGCAGTATCAGGCTGAGTTTTGGGATAAAGGGGAACGCGCTTACGAAGATGCCAGCGAGGCCCGCGCACTGCTGGCCTTGTTGCCTTCGGCGGGCCGGCTGCTGCTGGAGATCGGCGCGGGGGCGGGGCGCAACACGCCGCGCTACACCGGCTTCGACCGCATCGTGCTGATGGATTACTCGCGCACGCAGCTCGAACAGGCGCAGGCGCGCCTGGGTCGCAGTGACCGGTTTATATACGTCGCGGCGGATGTGTACCGGCTGCCGTTCGCGCCCGGCCTCTTCGACGCGGCCACGATGATCCGCGTCATCCATCACCTCGCCGAGGCGCCCGCCGCGCTGAAAGAAATCCGGGCCACACTGCAACCCGGCGCGACCTTCATCCTCGAGTTCGCCAACAAACAGAATCTCAAAGCCATCGCGCGCTGGCTGCTCCGGCGTCAGTCGTGGAATCCGTTTGACCCGCAGCCGGTGGAGTTCGTCAGGCTCAATTTTGATTTTCACCCCGGCGCGATGCTCGATTGGCTGCGGCGCGCCGGGTTCGATGTGCGCGCCGTGCGGTCGCTGTCGTACTTGCGCGTGCCGCTGCTCAAACGCGCCCTCCCCACACCTCTCCTCGTCGCGCTCGATGGGCTGCTGCAACCGACCGGCGCGTGGTTTCAGTTCTCGCCGAGCGTCTTCGTCCGCGCGCAGGCGGCGGGGCAGAGTCCCGTCGTCGCCGCCGCCGGCCAATTCTTCCGCTGCCCCGAATGTCACTCGCTCGACCTAAGCGACAACGGCGGCCTCCTTCTGTGTTCAGGCTGTGGCCGCCGCTGGGCGTTGCAACAGGGGATTTACGACTTTAGAGAGCCGGCCGGTTGAAGGAACTGAGGCAAACCGGGGAAACGACGGACAGAGCATCGGCGTCGCTTCCTTCCCTTCCCTCGTTTCCCGCTTTTACTCCCGCCAATACTCACTGCCCGTGATTGTGCGCTGCACGAAACCGTAGTCCACGAGATACCGGCGCAACGCGGCCACGTCGGTGTGGAAGCGCGCCAGTTGTTCGTTGAACTGCTTCTCGGTGTAGCGCCGGCCGGCCTCGATCCGCGCGGCGATAAAACGCAGGATGACGAGCAGCTTCCTGTCCTGCATTGGGATCTCTTTCAGCGAGCCGTCGGCGGACAGGTAGTTGGTCAGCACCTCGCGGTCATAGCTTTCGAGGTCGCCGGGGAGTTCGGGCGGGGCGGGGCGCGGGGCCAGGCTGCCCGCCAGCCGGCGCATCGCCTCGAGGTGCAGGGCGTAGCGTGTGTGCACGCCCTTCACTTCAGAGCGCAGCAGACCGGCCTCGGCCAGCCTCTCTAATTGGCGCGCAACCGTCGCCGGCTTCAGTTTCAATTGCGCCGCGAGCTGCTCGGCGGTCTGCGGCTGGCGGGCCAGCGCACCGGCGATCTGTAATCGTTCGGTGTCCACCATCGTCTTGAGAAAGGTCGCCAACGCCTCAGCGGCCTCGGCAGAGTGTGTGCTCATTCGGGCCTCCAGTAGCGCGCGCCGTCGGCGTCACGCTGCAACAACTTGTAACTGATCAAATACCGGCGCAGGCTGGCGCTGTCGGCGTGGAAGCGGGCCAGCTTGAGATTGACGTGTTTCTCGGTGTAGGCGCGCCCCGGCTCAAAGGCCCTGACGATGTGGCGCAGCACGGCCTGCAACTTTTTCTGTTGCGCCGGGATTTCCTTGAGCGAGCCGTCGCGCCGGGTGAAGTCGCGCACCACCTTGCGGTCGAAGGCCTCCACGTCTACGCCGTCGGCGGCCCGGGGGATCTGGGGCAGCGTCTCCTGCGCCAGCAACCGCTGGGCCATGTGATGGATGGCGTCGAGACGCAGCCGATATGGCTTCTCGCGCCCGCGCTGGCCCTCCACATCCACCAGGCCGGCCTCGGCCAGCTTAGCCAGGTGATGGGAGACAGTCGCCGCTTTCACATCCAGCATGGCGGCGAGCTGCTCGCCGGTCAGGCTCTCGCGGGCCAGCAGCCCGACGATTTTCAACCGCGTCTCGTCCGCCAGGGCCTTGAAGAATTGCACCAGCTCGGACGTGGTTTCAGGCTCGCCGATTTGATTAGACATACGTCTAATTGTACAGACAGATCAAAAATCGTCAAGGACGGGCTTTCCGGCGATCAGGGCGAGTGCCAAGCCCAGCCCGCGCCGGGTTTTCGCCCTCACCCCGGCCCTCTCCCGCTGGGAGAGGGTGTGGGTCGTGTCATCGGAAGGCCGCTCCAAATCATGTGTGCCGACTCCCCTTCTCCCAGCGGGAGAAGGGGCTGGGGGATGAGGGCGAACGCGGCGACTTTGCACACACACTGTTCCGGCGACCCGCGAGGCCGGGCGGCGGAGTGGTCACCCCGTCGCAGTATAATTTGAACGTTCCCGACCTGAGGAGGCGTATGCCACAAAAGCGTGAAACCTATGCCGTGGAGATTGCCGGCGTGAGGCGTCAACTGCCGCTGTTCGAAGTCAAGCCCGGCTTACGCATCGCCGTGCTCAACATTTTGGGCGACACGGAATTGGTCGAGGCGGCGGGCCGGGCGCTGGCCGAGAAACTCAGTCACCTGAGCTATGAAGTCCTGGTGACGGCCGAGGCCAAGAGCATCCCACTGATCCACTCGCTGTCGTTGAACACACGCAAGCCGTACGTGGTGTTGCGCAAGAGCTACAAGCCCTACATGGGCCACACCCTCGAGGCCGAAACCCTCTCCATCACCACCGGCCAGCCGCAGACGCTGTATCTCGACGAAAAAGATCACGCGCTGATCCGGGGCAAGAACGTCGTGCTGGTTGACGACGTGATCTCGACGGGCTCGACGTTGCAGGGTATGCGGCTGGTGCTCGACAAGGCCGGGGCGCACGTCGTGGCCGAGGCCGCCATCTTCACCGAGGGCGAGCGCTCGCAGTGGGAGAAAATCATCGCGCTCGGGCATCTGCCGCTGTTCGGGGGGTGAAGGGTGTAACGTTCGCGGGTTGAAAGTTGTCTGTCGAGCAAAGGAGTGTTCGTGATGCTGAGCAGCTTATTTGGGCGCAAGGAACAGGAAGAACAGGTCAAAAAAGAAGGCCGCTTACCGCCGGGGCAGTCGCTGACCCAACGCTTCCCGGTGCTGCACTACGGGCCGGTGCCACCCTTCAACCCCGAGACGTGGAACTTGCGCGTCTTCGGCGAGGTCGAGAGTGAGGTCACCTGGAGCTGGGCCGAGTTCAACAAGCTGCCCACCACGACGATCAAGATGGACATCCACTGCGTCACGCGCTGGAGCAAGTTCGACACGGAATGGAAGGGCGTCTCGCTCAGGACGCTGGTGGACGAGGGTTTTATCAGGCCCAGGCCGACGGCCAGGTACCTGCTGCAACATTGCGAGTACGGCTTCACGGTGAACGTGCCGCTCGAGGTCGCCTACGCGCCCAACTTCTTGCTGGCCACGCACTTCGACGGCAAGCCGCTCGAAGCGGATCACGGCTACCCGCTGCGCGGCGTCATCGGCAACATCGTCGGCGCCGGCCACAAAACGCCGTACTTCTGGAAAGGCGGCAAGTGGATCCGCGGGCTGGAGTTTCTCGCGCAGGATCGTCTGGGCTTCTGGGAGCAGGCCGGCTATCACAACGAAGCCGATGTGTGGAAAGAGGAGCGCTTCGCGTACGGATAACGGTGCGCGACGCGCCGCTCAACCAACCAACGCCATCGGTCGAATGACTGAGGTACCACCGCCGGCCCGTTGTCGGCGGTTTTGTTTGCTGGTATGCTTGCCGGCGATGACCCGTATTTTGATTGTGGATGACGATCCGGATATGGCCGAATTGCTCGGCCACATGACGGATATCCTCGGCTACGAGCACGAGTATGTGCCCAACGGCGATCAGGCCGTGGCGGCCTGCCGGCGCACCCAGCCCGATGTCGTCGTGCTCGACGTGATGCTGGAAGAGACCGATGGCTGGGCGGTGTACGAACGCCTTATCCCGATCACCAATGCGCCCATCATCTTCATCACCGCCTGGCGCACCGGCGAGAACCGGATGAAGGCCGATGCCATGCTGGCCGATGGCTTCCTGGCCAAGCCCATCTCCCATCAGGATTTCACCCGCCAGGTGCAGAACGCCCTCAGCCGGCCGGCGCGCCGCCTGGGCAGGGTGATGGCGGCCAAGAGTTAATCATCTCCGGCAAGGCTCACACGAAAAACAAAACGGCTCATCGCAGGATGAGCCGTTTCTCATTCTCCGTGCGGTTCAACTCTCCGGCGGGAAGTGATCGGCCTCGCCCGGGTTGATCAGCGGCGCCGGCTCGCCGCCCAGCTCAGCCACCGTCAGCGTGCGGCTGAGTTGCACCCGATGGATGCGGCCCGGCACGCCGCCGAAGCGGAACTTGTAGTCCTCATCGCCGCGCATGAAGTCGAAGGCGCTGCGCTTGTTCGCCAGACACCACTGCAGCAGATAGCCCAGCAGCACCCAGCCCGCCGAGAGCGCGTTGAAGCGCGGGTCAATGGCGGAGTTGTACACATACAGCCGGTTGCCGAAATCGAAACTGTAATACGCCGCCGCGCGGTCACCATCAATCTCAAGCCAGGCCAGATGCAGATAGCCGTTCGCGGCGGCGGCGCGCATGGTGGCGCGGAACTGCGCCCGCATCGCCGGCGTGAGGAAGCGAGCCTTGTCCGGGGTCAGCGCCATCAAGCTGATGAACGCATCCGTCTCCAGGGCAATGTCGCTATCTGCGTTGACCACGCGCCACGTCACCGTCTGTTCCCCACCCTCGGCGCGCCGCAACTTGCGTTTGATCTCCTGCCGCTCCTTCTTCTCCACCTGCGTGTTGAGGTAGGTCTCCCAATCACTGTGCAAGGGGATGGCGGGCACCGGCTCGAGCGGGCGGGTCGCCGCTGCCCAGCCGCGCGCCGCCGCCGCTTGCGCCAACGCGGCCAGCGTCGGCGAGGCCTGCGGCAGATTGTAGAGGTCAAGCACCTCCCACTCCGGCACATCGCTCGCCGTCAGGCGTTCGAGCAGCGCCGCGCAGAACTCCGCCAGCCTTTCGCGGGGCACGATCAAATCGAGGTAGTCGGAGATTTCGATGCTGCCGACGAGCAACAGCGCGCGGCGACCATCGCGGTTGGTCGCGGCGAACAGCGGCGCGATCCCGATCAGCTCCCCGTTCTCGCGCGCGGTCACCACGCATAACTCGGCCTCGGGCCACTCGCCTCCGCCGCGATGTTCCCACCACCCGCGCTGATACTCGGCGCGCAGAAACGGCACCCGGCACACGCTCCGCGCGAGCAGCGCGTTCCATTCAGTCTTGAGTTGGTCGAAACAGCCGGGGTCACGGGTCAATTCAAGTTGCATACAATTAGAGGCGGCCTTCAGCGCAAGACGCAATTCACCGCAGAGACCCTGAGTTCGCAGAGTCGCTCAGGCAGACTCTGCGTTGTCCGCGTCTCTGCGGTGTGATCGTTCTGGTGTGGCGCGTTGGCAGCCGAATTTTATCGCGCCGGTTGCACGCCCGTCACCGCGCCGAGGCCGTTGACGGATAACGTCCACTGGCTGCCGGGCGTGAACTGCGCGAACTCGGCCGCGCCCGGCTCGAAGGTATACGTTGCGCCGTCGCCGGCGAAGACGACGGCATACTGCTCGCCGCGCTGCCCCTCGCGCTGCCCATTGCCGAGGCTGACCGGCGGCCAGCGCGGGTTGAGGTCATCGCCGCGCGCTTCCATGCGTTCGACCTCCCTCCACTCCAGCACCCGGTAGGCGCAGAAGTCATCGTAGATTTGATACTGGCAATCCTGCACCACGCGGCTCACCCCGTTGCCCTCGTCAATCGTGTACGGCGTGCCGCAGACTTTTTCGGAGCGGCGGTTGGGGTCGGGCGCGCTGCGCATCTCGCGTGGCCGCAACGCGCACTGGCCCACCTCGGCCTCGCCGGGGATGCGGTCGGCCCAGTCCTCGCGATCCACCGGCACGCGGGCCTCGATGCCGATGGTGCGCAGCCAGCGCACCGATTGCACCGTAGCCGTTGTGTCGGTGGTGCTGAGCAATTGAAAGACGAAAAAGCCGATGCCGAGCAAACACATCAGGGCAACGATGACGCCGACGATGGGCAGCCACGCCGGAGTCCTGGCGGCGGGACGAGCGGCGGGCGCAGCGGTTGGCGCCGCTGCCGCGTTGCCCAGCGGCCGCCCACAACTGGCGCAGTGCGAGGCGCTGGCCGCGTTCTCGGTGCCGCAGGCCGGGCACTTCACTTTGACGTTGGCCGCTGGGGCATACGCGCCCACCACCTGCCCGGCCTCGCGCTTCTGGCCCTTGCTCAAATCGCCGCCGCAATTGACACACGTCCTGGCGTCGCCGGTGTTGCGTGCCCCGCAGAACGGGCAATGGATATCCGCGCCCTTCTTGACCTGCTCAAGTTTTTCTTTCTCGGCGATGAGCTGGCCCTCGGCCGGTTTTTCGAATTGCTGCTCGGCGGGCATGGCCGCACCGCAGGCTTTGCACGCCTTTTGCAGGCCGGGGTTCTTCGTGCCGCAACGCTGGCACGTCCATTCCATTTCAACGTAGCCGAGGGTTTCTTGAGGCATATAGGCCTTTGGGGGGCGCAGAGCGCGTGAATCCGCGTCCTACTTCTTGTCTTTGATTTTCTCGATGGCCTGTCTCGCCGCTTGCCCCACGGTGTTGAGGGGCCGCGTCGTGCGCAACGGGCCGGTGCCCATCGGCATCGTAACGGGAGCGTCGTCCTCGCGGGCCAGACGTTCCAGCTCGGGCAGGGCGCGTTTGTCGCCCAGGCTGCCGAGGATGCGGGCCGAGGCCCAACGCACCGTCGCCTCCGGGTGACGCAGCGCGGCCAGCAACGCCTCCACCGCCGGCGCGCCGATCTTCTTGAGCGCAAAGGCCGCGTGGCTGCGGACCTCATTCGACGAGTCGCGCAGGGCGACGATGAGGGGCTTGATGCCGCGCGGGTCGCCGATCTGCCCGAGAGCTTGCGTGGCGGTCAGGCGCACCCGCGCATCGGGCATGGCCAGCGCATCGATCAACGGCTCGACGACGCCGAGGCGGCCCAGCGCCACGGCTGCCTCGTTCCGCACCGTCATGTCGGCGTCGTCCATCATCGCCATCTTCAGCGCCTCGGCGGCGTTTGGCTCGCGGTTCTCGCCGAGGATGTGGGCGGCGCGGGCGCGGGCCGAGGGATCGGGATCGCGCAGAGCTTTGATGAGATACTCGAAATAGCGGTCCCAGGCTTTTTGTTCGTCGAGCGTGCCGGTTTTGAGTCGAGACGAGGTCATACGCCGCCGTGGAAAATCTGCGTTGATATAGCGGCATTATACCGGTTTTGGATTTGCCGGCCCCAACGTCAGCGTGGGCGTGCGACCGTGACTCGTGACCGCGCCATCACGACGAGCCACAAGCCGATGAATAACGGAATGGTGAGGACGTTGAACAGCCCGCCCCACAAGCGCCACTCGCTGAGGCCGCCCAAATCGCCGAGCAACCGCACGGCCAGCGCGAGGTGTAACCCGGCCAGCGGGCCGTAGAACATGGGCGAGTACACCGGCGGGCGAGCGAACAGTGAGGGCAGGATGATGGGCGCGTGGCCGAAGATCATCGAGAAGACAAAGCCGAGCAGCACCGAATGCAACATCACGTCGTAGTGCCGCGAACTATCGGTCTGCGCCGCGAAGGCCAGCCACGCGAGTCCGCCGAGGCTGAGCCAGCCATACCCAAGCAACAAACACACCGCGATGTAGCGCGGCAGTCCGGTCTGTCGCACGGTGCGGCGAGCGATATCGTTGGCTAACAGCCACACGCCCAAACCCATCGCGCCCAGGCCGGCGATGGCCCAGCCCAGGGCCAGCGACACGATCGCGAGGGCCGCCCCGGCGATCAGCAGCGCCAGCGCGGCGAGGAAGGTTCCGTGCGCCCAACGCCCGGGGCGCAGCAGCCGGCCCAACTCCAGCCGCTCGCCCGCAATCGTCAGCACGAGGAAGCCCATCCACCACAACACGACCTGCGGCAACGGCCGGCGCATCAGCCACAGCCCATCACCGACGAGCCACATCAACGCGCCGAGGCCCATCACCACCGTGAACGTCGCCGGCTGCCTGCGCACGATGCGGATGAAGACGAGCACGAGGCCGAACGCACCGAGCGTGATGAGGGCTCGGCCAGCCTCGATCGGCAGGCCGAGCATCAACCCCAGCATGCCGAGGCCGGAGAGCAGCGGCGGGACGAAGGCCGGTCGCCATTGCAGAGCGACGGCGCGCTCCAAACTGATGAGGGTGCCGAGGAAGCCGGAGATCATCAGCGCGCCGTGCTGCCCCGCAACCGGCAACGGGAGGTTGGGCAACGGCCAGCCCACGCGCACCAGCGCGGCCCACAATCCACCCAACAAGGCCAGGCCGGCGAGCGCGAGCACTGGAGGTCGGGCGTTCACGGTGCGTTCTTCAACAACAGCAGCAACATGACCAGCGGCGTGGCGGCGCGCACGCTGTGCGGCAGACCGGCGGGCAGGTGGGCCCACGTGCCGGCGTGTGCGCTGTGCTCGTCCTCCCCAAGCTGCAAGTGCGCCTCGCCGCTGAGGAAGTGAAGGATGGCGGGCTGCGCGGCGGTGTGCTGCGATAGCTCCTGCCCGGCGCCAAAACCAAACCACACCACTTTCACCTCGGCGTCTGTGTACAGCGTGCGGCTGAGGATGCCGTCCTCCGGGACGGGCGGCTGATCATTGAGCAAGTCAAACATGGCGTACGTCATCGGCGACCTCCTTCACCAAACCGGCAAGGTGAGATAAGCTTACGCTGCCACGTCGCGAACCAATATGACAACCGTCACCGATCAGAACTCGAAACTCCTGCGCGGCCTGCCGCTCTTCGCCGAGGCCACCGAGGCCGACCTCCGTCACCTGGCCGGATACTGCCACGTCAGCCATCTGCCCAAGGATGCGACCATCTTTCTGCAGGGCGACCCGTGCGACCGGGTGTGGGTGGTGGACAGCGGGCGGGTGAAGATTGTGTATCAGGAGGAGGACGGGCGCGAGGTCATCATCGAGTTGATCTCGCCCGGTGAGGCGTTTGGCGGCGGGGTGCTGCTGTTCCCGACCCACCCGGCCACCGCGAAGGCGATGGAGGACGTGACGCTGGTGAGCCTGCCCACCGATGCGTACACGCAGTTTCTGATTCAGCAGCCGAAGGTCACGCTCCAATTGTTGCGGATGTTGGGGCTGCGTCACCTGACCCTGGTCAAAGGGCACTCGCTGGCCGGTGAGCGCGTCGAGCGGCGCATGGCGCACATCCTGCTCAAGCTGGCCGAGCGCTGCGGCGAGCCGACCGCCGAGGGCACCCGCATCACCCTCTCGCTCTCGCGGCAGGATTTGGCCGATATGTCGGGCACGACGCTCGAGACCGGCATCCGCACCATCAGCCGCTTCACCCACGACGGGCTGATGAAGACCGAGCGCGGCGGGTACATCACCATCCTCAACGAAGAGCGCCTGCGCGCGCTGGCGCAGTAACGGGGTCGACGAATTTCACCCCGATCGCCATCCGCATTGTCCGTTCAATCCGTTGACTCTTTCGCCTCCAGCTCCATCGCCGCGCGGCAGATCGCGGAGGTGCCACGACACGTGGCCGGCGTGTGCGCGATCCATCGGCCGCAGTGATGGCAGCGCGCCCGCGTCTGATAGCACCACACCTCCACTTCGAGTTCGCCACAGTGCGGGCAGGTCATATACTCGGGATACGGATCGGGCAGCGGCCGACCGGTGCCCGAATCGGTACGCTGGGCAGGTTGCCTCTCATCGGAACTCATTGCCGCGCCTTCCTGAGTGGGCGGCCGTCACCGGCCGGGCAAGTCGTTGCGCACTTCGCTGGCCAGTGAGAGCCACCCGCCAAGGTCACTTGTGGATTGAGCGCAGATAGGCCACGATGTCCACCAAATCCTGATCGGTGAGCGCCGGGTTGCCGCCCTTGGGCAGCATGGCGATGCCGGTGGTGTTGAGCGGGTCATCGGGGCCGCGGCCAACCGCCAGGAAGTACGCCAACTCCGCATCGGGCAGGCCGGCCGTGAACTCGCTCGCCGTCAGGTCTTTGCCCAGGCCCGGAACCCCCTCACCGGTCGGCCCGTGGCATGCGACGCAGGTCGCATCGAATTTGGTTTTGCCTTTGCCGGCGTCGCCGGTGAGCGACGCATACTTCTGCGCCTCGGGCGAAAGCGTGGGCGCGGCCGAACCACCCCCGCCGCAGGCAGTGAGCACGAGGGCGGCCAGCGTCAATACAAACACAAGCGGTTTCATAATCGAGTCTCCTCAAGTGAGCGACCCTCAGGGTCTGGCAAACCCCGAGGAATCTGTTTTTCATCCGTGCACTCGCATGTGCACATGCGCGCGCGCTTCATCGAAGGTCAAAATCTGTGCATCGGGCACGTCGCCGGCAAATCGCTCCGCGCTCGCCCGCTCGGCGAAGGCGACCAGGCCACCGTTCATCGGCGCTTTGATGGACTCGCCCGCCACATAGACGGCGGTCTCACCTCGAATCCATTGCTCGGTGGCGTAGTCGTGGACGAACCACGCGCGCACTTTGAGATTGGGATGATCCATGTGATGGACGAACATGTCGCCGAGGTCATCGAACTTGAGCGCGCTGCCGTCCTCGAGCACCAGCGCCGAGGCGAACTTCGGGTCGCTGATGATCATCCCGCACGTGTCGCACACATCCTGCCCGTACACGATGTCGGGCGGGGTCGGCTCGGCGTTGGCGGGCGCGCAGGCGGCGACGATGACCGCCGCGACCGCGCCCGCGGCGCACCGCAGGAATTGACGACGGGTGAGCTTCATGCCTCACCTCGCCGCGCGAAGAGGGCGAACGAAAACCCGAAGGCCGCCACCATCCACCCGGCCAGCAACCCGGCCAGCAGCAGCGGCAGTGAGTCCCCGAAGCGAAAGACGGCGTACTGGCCGACCGGCCCGAGCGTATCCAACGTGGCGCGCAGGCTGTAGATCGCGCCGAGCTTGAAGACTTGCAGGGGATTGATGACCAGCATCCCCAAAAGCGAGGCCGGGGTGGGGCGCAGGCTGAGCGTCACGCCGACCACGCCGAGGTCGCTGAAGAAGACGAGCACAAGCCAGACGATGAGGGCCGCGCCGAGCGCCGTAGCTGTCTTGCGGCTGAAGGCGCTGATGAGGAAGCCGAGGCCAAGCGAGACGAGGGCCAGCAGCGCGCTGTAACCGGCCAGTTCGAGGAAGGCCCACACATCGCCGTCGCCGCCGAGGCCGAGGGCCAGGCCCGCCAGCCCAAAGCCCACCGCAATCGCCGCCGTCGTCGCCAGCGCCGCGCCGAGCGCTTTGCCGAAGAACACCTCCGCGCGGTTCACCGGCTGCGAGAGCAAATACAACATCGTGCCGCGCTCGCGATCACCGGCCAGCGCCGCCGCGCCCACGCTTAGCCCGAGCAACGGCACGAAGAGCAACAGCGCGTTGATGAGGCTGGCGGCGGTGCGGCCAAACCCACCCAGCCCGGCGTAACCGGAGGTAGCGAAGCTGGCGCTCGAGAGCGCGACGGCCAGCGCCGCAAAGCCGAGGGCATAGAAGACCAGCCATTTGTTGCGCAAGGCCTCGCGCAGTTCGCGTTGGGCGATGGGCCAGAGGAGTCGAAGTTCGATCATGTTCGGGCAAAGAGGGAAACCGGGGCAACGAGGGAACGGGCCGACTCACTGTCCTTCGTGGCCCTGCTTTCCTTCAGTTCAATCCCTTCCGTTCCATCTCATAATCCGTCACCGGCAGTTCGCGCATAAGCTTGAGCACCCGCATCTTGTCGTCGGCGCGCACTTCCACGATGACGGTGCCGCGCCCGTTGAGGTGGGCCGCCATGCCCGCGCCGGTGAAGCGGGCCAGCGCGTCGGCGCGGTGCGTCTCGGGCACCCACAGCGTCAACTTGATGTACGGCATCAATTGAGTCAGCAAGGCCTCGGGCGTCACCACCTCGACCAGGCGCCCGTGTTCGAGCACGGCCACGCGGTTGGCCAGCATCTCCACTTCCTCCAGGCGGTGCGAGGCGAAGAGGATGGTCTTGCCCTCCTCGACGCGAAGTTTGTGGAGCAGGGCGAGGTAGTCGCGCTGGGCCTGCGCATCGAGGTTGGCCGTCGGCTCGTCGAGCAGCAGCACGGGCGGGTCGGCCAGCAAAGCAATGGCGAGCGCAAGGCGTTGCCGCAATCCGCCCGAGAGCACCGCGACGTTTTTGCGCGCGTGGTCGGCCAATCCGAGGTCGGCCATCAGAGAGGGGATGCGGGCAGCTGGGTGATCGAAAGTAGAAAGCAGAGGGCTGCTGGCTTTCTGGCTTTTCAATTGCGCAAAGAACTCCAGCGTCTCGCGCACGCTTTGCTCGTAGAAGACTACGTCCTGCGGCACGTAGCCGATAGTGCGGCGCGCGGCCTTGCCCGCCCGGCGCAGATCGCTGCCGCACACCTCGATCGTGCCGTCGAAATTAATCAGTCCGAGGATGGCTTTGATGAGCGTAGTCTTGCCCGCGCCGTTGGCCCCCCACAGCGCAATCGCCTCGCCGGGCTGCGCGTCGAACGAGACGCCGTCGAGCACGGTGGCCTGGCCGTAGCGTTTTGACACGCCGCGAATGACAAGCGTTAACTTTCTTTCACCGCTGGCCCCGCTTCCCTTCGCCGGCGGGAGTGAGCGTTCGGCGGTTGATCGGCGTTTCAACATGAGTCCTCCCAACAAGGCGCTGAGGCTGAGCAAGGCGGCGGCGGAGAGCAGCATCGGAATGGAGGTGGAGGGGCGGGCGACCGCCGACGCCGGCAGTGGGGCCGGTTGCAGCCGGGGGGCGGCATCCACCAGTTTGGGCTGCGGGCGGAAGATGGGCAGCGCCGCGCCGGCAAATTCGAGCGCCTGCGCCGCCGGGCTGTATATCAGCGCGCGCAATAATGGTTCGCGATCCGTCAGGCCCTCAAAAAAGCGCTCGGCGCGATAGGGCACATCGCCCACGCCGTCGCCCTGCGCGTCGAAGCCGGCGTAATCGCTCCACGAGTTGCCGCGCCAGTCATTCGACTGGCTGAGGTCGCCGCCGCCCTGAATCGCCACCTGCTCGAGGTTCTCCCAAAAAGTGTTGCCGCTGAACTCGGCCCGGCGCACCGAGGTCAGGAGGATGGCCCCGACATCGTTGAACGCCAGCACGTTGTCGCGGAAGTGGGCGAAGCCCTGCGGGCTGAACGGCGCGGCGTCGATGAAGAGGCCACTGCGATTGTCAACCAGCACATTGCCCGTCACCGTCACATCGTCGGCGTCCTTGAAGCCGATGGCATAGCCGCTCGGGCCGCGATGGCCGCGCACCTCGTTCTCGCTCAGGCGCACGCGCTTCGAGTACATCGTGTAGATGCCGACGGCGTTGTTGACGAAGCGGTTATGCTCTACGACCGCGTCGTCGGCGTACATCAAGTGGATGCCGTAGCGGGCCTCGGTGACGGTGTTGGCGCGCAGGGTGACGCCGCGCGAATACCAGATCACGATGTCGCGCACCTGATGCACGGTGTTGGCCTCGATCAGCGTGTCCACCGAATACCACAGGCGGATGGCGTCGCCACGGCGGGCCTCGGCGTACTTGGCCTTGCCGGTGATGTCGTTGCCGCGCACCACCACGCGGTCGGCCTGGGAGACGAAGATACCGAAGAGCACTTCGGTCAACCGGTTGTTCTCGACCACCACGTCCGAGGCGGAGATGATGAGGCCGGAGTGGTCGCGGTCCGGCTCGTCGCCGCTGCCGCGCACTGCAAAGCCACGGAAGACTGCGCCGGGCGCCGTAATCTGCACGACAGTCCCCCGCCCGCCGCCGTCAATCACCGGCCAGTCCACGCCTTCCAGTGTCACGGCCTTATCCATCACCAGCGCCGGGTACACGCCGCCGTGCACTTCGATCACATCGCCGGCCTGCGCGTCCCGCAGCGCGGCAGTGATGGAGGTGTACGGGCCGGCGGGCGAGACGATGAACGCGGCTCGCGAGGCCTGCTCCGTGGGCGGGGCTGCCTGAGAGGCGGCGGGTTGCAACCACAGGCCTGCGGCCATCGCCGCCCACACCAACCGGGCCAGTCGCTTCGCGTAAGTCTGCATCACAACCTCGGTGCGCCTAACACGCTCAGTACCTTCAGTGATTCAGGCCCTCACCGCCGCCCGCTTGCGCGCATCCACAATCGGCTTGTAAGCCGCGCGGTGGAACCAGAGCGCCACCACCACGACCGCCGCCGCGCCGAACGCCAGGAATAGGCCGATCTCCCAGTTGGCGATGGTGCCGAATTGGCCGACCTTGCCCTGACCGAGAATGGGCGGCGTGAACGGCTGGATCGCGCCGCCGAGCGCCGACTCGGGATCAATGCTGTGGCCGTACTGATACAGAATCCACCACAAGTCGGCCAGGAAGATGAGCGGGTAACCAATGACGGGCAGCGCCAGCAGGGCCGCCCACTGGTTGTGGACGAAGACACCGGCCACCAGCAGCAGGCCGAAGGCGACGATGGCGAGCGGCGCGATCGCGCGCTCGAAGCGGCCGCCTTCGTCCAGCGGCGGCATCCCCAGGTAGTGGTTGAGGCCGTCAATCTCGCGCACGTCGCCGTCCAGGTGAGTGACGTACACGTCCACCTTCAGGCCCTTCGGGTATTGCGGCGCGGTCATGGTCATGCTCCAGTACGGCGTGAACAACGAGACCATGAGCATGAGGGCCGCGGCCATCAGCAGCGCGCTTGGCAGCAGGTAGTCCAGCAACTGGCGCGTGCTGCCGTCGGGCAGGAGGACTTTGACATCGGGATCGAGGTTGAGAAGTTTCATGGGGGCCTCGGCCCCTCACCTAACCCCGCCCGGCGCTCGGCCGCTGCGCGGCCGCTGCCACCCTCCCCTTCCCTCTCACTCTGGGGGAGGGAAGGGGAGGGCCGGGGCGAGGTTTGGTGAAGGCAACTACGGCTTGATCGTCAGATACCCCATCATCTCCAGGTGCAGGGCCGAGCAGAACTCGGTGCAGTAGTAGGTGAAGGCGCCGGACTGGTTGGCGACGAACTCGATGGTCTGAGTCTCGCCCGGTTCCAGGCTCAGGTTGATGTTGTAGCCGGAGAGGGCGAAGCCGTGCGTGGCGTCGGGCGTGCGCTCCAGGCTGGTGACATGCCAGGTGACCTTGTCGCCCTTCCGGATGTCAATGCGCTCGGGCTTGAAGTGCGAGCGGACGACGGACATCCAGATCTCGACGGTGTCGCCGTTGCGCTCCACGCGCGCCTGCTCCTCGCTGGTGATAGCGTTCGGGTCCACGCTGTTGGTGTCCGGGTTCCAACCGATCTCCGGGTAGACCTGCCAGGGCTGGAGCTTGTCGGCCTTGATGATCTGAGCGTAGTGCGGCTCGGCCATGCCGATGGGCATGTCGAAGAGCACCTTCATCTGGTCTCCGGTCTTGCTGATGTCCACCAGTTGGAAGTTCTGCGGCATCAGCGGGCCGATGTTGGCGAAGCGGTCAATGCTCCACTTGTTGAGCGCCACCACGAACTGCCCGTCGGGCGAGGCGGTGTCGCCCTCCGCGGCGGTGATGTGGCCGATGTTGTACTGCACCGGCAGCTTCTGGATGAGCTTCCAACCCTCTTCCGGGTTCTTGTCATCGTACGGGCCGCCGAGCGTCCAGCGCGCCACGGCGCTATCGAGGAACAGCGAGGTATAGGCATAGCCCTTGTCATCGAACACGGTGTGCAGCGGGCCAAGGCCTAACTCCACCTGGGCTTCCATGACTTTGTCCAGCGGGATGACGGGCACGCCGTAGCCGTTCACGTCGGTCTCCAGCCCGCCGGCCGCAATAGCGGCCTGAATCTTGGCGAACGAGTAGATGGTGACGTGCGGGTCGAGCTTGCCGCCGACGACGATGAACTCGCCGCCGGGCGTCACGTCCGCGCCGTGCGGGCTCTTCGGCTCCGGGCTGAAGAACAGGATGCCTTCGTCAATCGCCGTTTGCAGCGAGATCAGGGCGATGCCGTTGAGGGTCTCGGCCTTGCCCGCCTTGAAGACTTCTTCGGCCTTCTTCCAGTTGAAGATGTGCAGGTAGTCGGTGTCGTTCTTGGTGGTGCCGGCTTCAAAGGCCGGGTTGCCCTCCTCCACGCCGCCGGTCGCCAGCTCGGTGTTGAAGCTGTTGCAGAAGAACCAGCCGTCGCTCACCAGCTTGCCGGCGTCGCACAGGTCCTGCCAGTACGGCGGCAGTTCGATCTGGAAGGATTGGGCCATATCCACGCGCCCCTTGACGCGGTCGAACTTCCAGAAGGTGATCAGGCCGCGGTACTTGTCCTTGTACTCGTCCACCGTGGCGTACGCGTCACCCATCGGCAGGCCGTATTGCGGGCCTTCCACCACGTACTCGGTGTTCGGCGTGACGAACGCGCCGCCGTGGTCGCTGGTGGTGTTGGGGTTCTTGACGATCTGCTTGGTCTCGAAGTCGCGCAGGCTGATGACGGCCAGCCGGGCGTTGGCCTTATCGTTGATAAAGGCGAACTCGCCGTCGTACTCGCCGTTCGTCTCGGAGATGTTCGGGTGGTGCGTGTCGCCCCACTTGATCTCCGCTCCGTCCGGCATGAAGCCGCCGCGCAGCACCTCGTCGCCGGTTCCGCCGTAGCCGTAGCCCTGCCACGATTGCGGCGTGAAGACCGCGATCTCCTTCAGGATGCGCATGGACGGCACGCCGATAACGTACACCTGGCCGGACTGGCCGCCGGATGAGAGCATGATGTACGGGTCGGTCTGGCCGGACGGCATGTAGGTTTTGACCGCGGCGTACACGTCATCGGGCGTCAGGCCGCGTTCGGCGACAACGGCAGCTGCATCGGCCGGCAACCCTCCGACCCCGCCCCCGGTGGTGGAGGGGGTGGGCGTCTGGCGCGCGCACGCCGCCACGATGAGGACCCCTATGAAGAAAAAGGTGAAAGCACGTCGTTTCATGGAAAGCCTCCTTGAGCTGGAAACAAAACGACTCAAGCCCGAATTGGATGGGTTGATTATTGGGCCGAGTCGTGCGCGGAGGCATGACGAGCGTCATACATCGGCGAAATAGATTCGATTATCGTGATAAGGGAAAACGATGCGGGCTTGCGCGGGCTATTCGCCCGCGGACGTCGCTCGAGCCAGAAGCCGGCGTGTGATCAGCGCGGGGAGCAAACGCGCTTCGGGCACCTGCAATGCAAAGGCCGATAACGCAAACACAACGCCCCCCAGCGCCACCCCTCCCAATGCCACACTCCACGCCGGAAATTGCGGGGTGAGCGTCATCCACCCGAGCAACGCCAGCCCCATCGCCAGCGACGCCAACGCCGTGCGCCACAGGCCCGGCCACACCCGGGCAAAGTCGAGGCCAGTCAATCGCCGCCGCAGCAGCCAGGCCAGTGCCAGAAGCTCGAGCGTCGTCGCAAGCGTGTTGGCGAGCGCGAGGCCCGCGTGCCCGAGGGCCGTTGCCAGCGGAAAATTCAGCGCGGTGTTGAGGGCCATCACCGCCACGCCCACCCGCACCGGTGTCCATGTATCCTTCAGCGCATAATACGAGCGGGAGAGGATCTCGACCAGCGAATGACTGACAAGGCCGAGGGCATAGAACGTCAGCGCCGAGGCGACCAGGCCGGTCGAGGTGGCATCGAACTGTCCGCGCTCGAAGAGCATGCCGATGATGGCGGGGCCCAGCGCCCACAACCCGATGGTGGCCGGGATGGCGAGGAAGAGAATCATCCGCATCGTGTCGGCCAGGCTGGCGCGCATCGTTTTGATCTCACCCCGGGCGACCATGGCTGAGAAGGCCGGCAGCGCCGCAATCGAGATGGCCTGCGCGATGATGACTTGCGGCATGGTGAAGATGCGCCAGGCATAATCCAACGCGCTCGCGCCGCCGAGGCTAAACGTTGCCAGGGCGGTGCTGACGAGGAAGTTGAGCTGTACCGCCGCCACGCCCAGCAAACGCGGGCCCATCAACACCATCACCTCGCGCACTGCAGGATTGGCGAGGCCAAACGAGACCGTGAAGCGCGCCTGCGGCAGCCTCACCAAAGCCGGCAGTTGCACGGCCAGATGCAAGGTTGATCCGAGCACCGCCCCCCACGCCAACCCGAAAATCCCCATGCCCGGCACCCACACGAGCAGTCCAATAATCATTCCGAGCCAGTAGCACGTCGGCGCCAAGGCCGGCAGCAGAAAGTGTTGATGGGCATTCAGGATGCCCATCAACAAGCCGCTCACGCCGAAAATCGTGGGGGAGAGGAGCAGGATGCGGAGCAGCGACTCGGCTAAGGTCCGTTGCTCGCCCTCCAACCCCGGCGCGATGATGGCGACGACCCGCGGCGCGCCGATGGCGGCCAGGCTTGAGACCACCGCGAGCACGAACGACATGAGCACCATCACGCCACTGGCGAGCCGCCAGGCCCCGGCGTGGTCGTCGCGGGTGAGGAAGCCGGTGAGCGTGGGGATGAAGGCGGAGGCCAGTGCACCGCCGGCGACGAGGTTGAACAGGATATCGGGGAAACGAGCCGCGGCGGTGAAGGCATCGAGCACCCGGCTGGTGCCGAAAACATCAGCGATGAGGATTTGGCGAGCGAGGCCGGTGAGGTTGCTCAATAAGAATGCCGCCATCACCACGACGGCCGCCCGCGTTATTTGCCGCTGAGAGGTTTCCACGCTGAGATTATAGCGGCACGGGCGGGGGGTTAATAGCGAGAGCCCGGGACGCCGACCCGGGCTCTCTCAAGGAGGAGAAGAAGAGTTATGCCCTTCTGCCAGTCAAAATAGCACACCCCCCTCCTCACCACTGGTTCGACAACCTACGCCTAACCTACGGTTCCCATACGCGCGGGTTGAGGATGGGAGGTATTACCCATCTATCTGATCCGCAAAGAAACTGGCGGCCAATTCGTGCAGATCGCGAACGAGGGGGTGCTCGCGGAGGTCGGTTTCGAGCAGGCTGGCGGCCACCGCGCGGTAATACCAGCCCGTCTCAGCCCGGCCGCGTTTGAAGCGCCCCCACAACTGATCACCCAGGGCCGCCTCATCCACTACCAATGAGCGCAAATTGTGATATTTGTCGGCGGCGGCCACGAGTTGCACGTCGCGCGGGGCGGATCGCAGGTGAGCCACCGTGTGCTCTTTGCGGTGTTCCCATGTATCGCCCTTGTCCGGTTCGGAGCAACCCTCGACAATGGCCGCTACCCGCTGCCCAAATCGCTCCCGCAACTCACCCAGCGTCGTGCCGGTGTCCTCGACGGTATCGTGCAGCAACGCGGCGGCCAGCATTTCGGTTTCAGTCTCGCCGTGCTGGATGAGGGCCAGCATCACCCCCACCGGGTGCACGATGTACGGCACGTCGGTGCCCTTGCGTTTTTGACCGGCATGTGCGCGAGCCGCGAAGTTCAATGCCGCTTCAATCAAATCCTCAGTCATCCGGCGAGTATAACATCGCCTCAAGCCAACCGAGATTGCCTATGTTCTTCTGATGCGGCCTACGCTTATAATCAGTCCATTGTTGCGGCAAAGCCGAAGGAGGTCTGTATGGCTGCAAACTTGGATTTCTCACGCCGGTTGTTTTTGCGGGCCGCGGGCTTAAGCGTGGCCGGCGTCGCGGTGGGCGCGGGAGCCGCCTGGGCCTACGGTCAAACGACCGATACCGAGGCGGCGCGCGCCGCGCTGTCACAACTGCAAACGCAACTGGCCACGGCACAAGCGGAGAAAACCACCCTCGAAGGCTCGTTTGCGACGCTCAATCAGCAGGTCGTCACGCTTGATTCTCAATTGGCGGCCGCCACGACCCAGAACGCTCAACTCGCCACCGCGCTGACCGACTCGCAAAAAGAGGCCGAGGTCTTGCGCACCCAACTCGCGGACCTGCAGGCCCGGCTCACCGGGGCCGAGGGCAAGCTGACCGAGTACAAAGACCTCATCGGTTTGTACGATCAACTCGAGGGGGTGGGGCTGGATGCGCTGGCGCAGAACGGATTACAGACCGCCGCCGCCGGCCTGACCAGCGCGCTCGGCCTGATGCCGCTGGTGCAGAGCGGCCTGCAATCAGCGCGCGGGTTACTCGATGACTTCGAGAAAGTGCTGCCGGATTTCCACGATGGGCTGGCCTGGCTGAGCGATCAGATCATCAACCTCAAGCTCGGGCTGTTCGCGGTGGAGAAGGCAGCGCAGACCACCCTGACCCACGCCGCCACCGGAGTGGTGGCCGTCTTCGGCGGCTTCATCACCTTCGTGCTCGATTACCTGCCCTTTGATATCGGCAAGCAAACTCGGGCGACGTTCGACGGCGCTCAATCGCTCATCACCCAAACCTCGGGCATGACGGCGCAGACCGACGAGCGGGTATTCAACAAAATGTCGCGCTACGTCAGCGGCGGCCCGAACAGTTGGCAGACGAAACTGGTCGCGCCGTTGCGCGAGCAAACGCTGGCGCCGGCGGAGAAATTACTCTCGGCCGTCAACGAGGCGCAGACCACGTTCAGCGCCACGCTGGCCAACCCGGTGCAGTCGGCCCTCGAACAGCGGGCCAGCCTTCGGCAGAAAATCTCCGAACATCGCGCCGCCCATGGTCTGTGATCGCCAGCGGACAGGCTCAACAACCTGTCCGCTTTTTTGACTCGTGTGAAGCGCCATCCGCTGCTCATCCATCAACGCCGCTTTCAGAGCTGGCGCTGGCCGGCCCTGACGATCACCGCCGGCTTTGCCGTGCTGTGGTGGTTTGCGCCACAGTGGGCCGGCGTTGAGGCGCTTATCCTCACCCGTTACTTTCTATTGGCGGCGACCGGGCTGGCGCTGGCTCTTTCCCTCTTCGCCATCTTTGCTCCGGCCTGGTGCTATGTGCAGTGCCGGCCCAAATTCCTCCAGCTGACGGTGCCTTTCTTCAGCATCGCCATAGCCTACTCACGCATTCGCAACGTCAGGCCGGTCAAGTTCACGGCCGGCGAACTGCGTGGGATGCGCCGTAATCTGGTGGAGCCTTTCGTGGGTCGAACCGCCGTTGCCGTTGATCTGAAGGGTTATCCTCTGGCGGAACGCTGGCTGAGGTTTTGGCTCGGGGGTGCCATGTTCCTGCCTGATCGCAGCACCGGTCTGCAAATCGTCACCGAGGATTGGATGGCCCTCAGTCGCGACCTCGACGTCCATCGGGCTGAAGCCAGGACGCGCCTGGCCCGTTGAGGAACTCAAATCCAATGACAAGCTCAAGATTGAAGACGGGAGAGATCGTGCTGCGTGAATGGCAGCGTCAAACTGGTTTACGTGAGACCCATATGCCCTTTGCCTCGCTGGAGGCTCTGTTTGAGCTTTGCCTTGAGGTGGCCTCGCCGGAGTTGATTGAGCGGATTGTGTTACGCGGTTACGACGCTGAGGACAACCTGCGCCGCATCTCCTTTGAATTTCAATCCATCACGATCACTTCACAGAGAAAGGATGAGTAACTTAAGTAGATATATCGTCGTCGTAGTAGTTGTTGTGGATTTGTGGACAAAGCGCCACGCGCTGCGCCCCCCGGTAGATCTAGTCAGCGCGGGCTGTTGAACCGAATATATGGCCCCTGAGGCCGGTATCCGTCTCCACACAACAGGGCGAACGAAATGTGGAGACTGGGGAGAGGAGAATTGCCATGCAGCGATGCCAAAATCTGCGCCAAATATACAGACTTGGGAAAAAGCTCCACCCCCATATACAGGTAAGGGCGAATACCGGGCTTGTATTGAATCGGACAAACTTTCGAGCGTTATCCCCAAAGCACCCCTATTCTCCACAGTTATTCAGAGGTTATCCACATCTGGAAGCGCAATCTGCAACATAACGCTTTCCTAACCTGAGCTGAAGTCGCTGGCCCAAACAAACCATCCCCCAGATATGCCGATTAAACAGAAACGGGGCCATTACAGGCCCCGGAATTATTCGGATACCCGCTCACTCAAGCCGGCAGGCCTACCTGGCCAAACAAACGCTCGCGCAAAGCGATGACCTCCCGGCGCGTGCCATCATTTCGTTCGATGGCGTCGGCTACCTTCTTACAGCCGTACATGATGGTGGTATGATCGCGATTCCCCAGGGCTTCGCCGATGGCCGGCAGAGAGGCCTCGGCTTCCTCACGAATGAGGTACATTGCCACCTGGCGCGCCCAGGCAATGTCCTTCGACCGGTCGGGGCCGAGCAATGCGCCGGTGGTGGTGTGATAGAAGTCGGCCACCGCGGCGATAATCTGTTCGGCTGTGAGCGCGCGGCGCTTCGCCGAGAGGTCGGCGATGGCGGAAGCCGCCAGCGCTATCGATACCGGTTGCCCGATCAAATCGGCATACGCCAGCACGCGGGTGAGGGCCCCCTCCAGCTCGCGGATGTTGCTCTGCACGCGCCGGGCCACCAACTCGATGACGGCGGGGTCCACCTGACGGCGGGTGCGTTCCGCTTTCGACCGCAGGATAGCCTGCCGTGTCTCAAAGTCCGGCGGTTGAATATCCACTGTCAGGCCCCACTCGAAGCGCGACCGCAGCCGCTCCTCCAGCGTTACCATCGCCTTTGGCGGCCGGTCCGATGAAATCACCAACTGCTTGTCGTGGCCGTGCAGCGTATTGAACGTGTGGAAGAATTCCTCCTGCGTCGATTCCTTGCCGGCGATGAATTGAATGTCGTCGATCAGCAGCACATCAATGCTGCGATACTTCTCGCGGAAGGCCTCGGTCGTGTGGGTGCGGATGGCGTTGATGAGGTCGTTGGTGAACTCCTCCGACGAGACGTACACAACCTGCAACCCGCGCTGGGCACAGGCATTGCCGATGGCCTGCAACAAATGGGTCTTGCCCAGGCCCACACCGCCGTACAGAAAAATAGGGTTGTACGCCCGAGCGGGGTTCTCCGAGGCCGCCATGCAGGCCGCATGCGCCAGCCGATTGCTCGGCCCAACCACGAAGTTGCTGAACGTGTACTTGAGGTTGAGCTTGCTTGGGATGGCCTCCGGGTAAGGCTCACCGGTCGTGGGTGCCTCGGTCAGCGGCTCGGCCGGGCGTTCAGTGGCCTGGTTCGACCACACGATGAAACGCACTTCGATGCTTTCGCGACCGGCGACATGGCTGAGCGTGCGTTTGACCGAACTGCGCAGCCGGTTCTCCAGCCAATCCTTGGCATAGGCATTGGGCGTCCCAATGACAAACGTGCCATCCTCATGCGCGACGAGGGAGGTGTCTTTCACCCAGGTGTCGAAAGTTGACTTGGGCATCTCCATTTGCAGTTGCCCGAGTACGGTTTGCCAAAGCTTCTCTGTGTGCATGCGTCGTTCCCCGACACTGACCCTCATGACCGCCGACAAAAACACCCCTCGCTGCATTTGCAGCGAGGTTCGTAATCGGTGGCTTACTTGACAATGTCCGGCGTGGACTGCGAGCCGAGAACAGCGCGAGAGGGTTGCGCCGCCTCCGAGTCAATGATGAGTCTCGTGTACCGTTTCCAGAGTGCGCGCATTCTAGCAAAACGACCTGGGGGATTCAATATGCAATCACTGCGCGAGTGTAAAAGAATTTCATTTTTTAAGAACGGCGGAACTTAAGACGAGACGACAAGCTCTGCGAACGGCCTGAAGGATCGTCGCCCCCCAGTGGTACCCCGCTTGACCTCGATGGCCCTAAATATAGGGCTTCGTTCGAGCGTAGAGACACTGAGGTTGCCGACACAGTTTTCTTTGAAGGAGGTTTGATGAGCACAAGTGATTACGGCGAAGCCCTCGCCTGCAAGTTCAACACCCCTTAATCCAAATACAATCGCGCTGGAATCGAACTTACGCAGATGAGTCGAACTCGAATCGTGCGCAGGTCTGACCCGGTTAGCAGTTATCCCAAGAACAGCCGACGGCGTCCACACTTCTTTCCACGTTTTTCAAGGCTTATCCACAGAAAGCGGGTCGTTATCCACAGCCCGCAACGCTATAATCACCCCCATGTCAGCGGCTCTTTCCAAGCGATTGCTGAAATGGTTCGCTCACCATCAACGCGATTTGCCATGGCGGCGCAGCCGTGATCCTTATCGAATTTGGATTGCGGAGATCATGCTGCAACAAACGCAGGTCAAAACGGTGACGCCGTACTATCAGCGATGGCTCAAGCGCTTTCCCACTCTGCGAGCGCTGGCCGAGGCCAGCCAGCGCGACGTTCTCTCCTTGTGGGAGGGATTGGGTTACTACTCGCGCGCCCGCAACCTGCACCGCGGGGCGCAACAGGTGATGGGGGTATTCGGTGGACGATTGCCGCGCACGGTCGATGAGCTACGCACCTTGCCCGGAATCGGGCCGTACACTGCCGGGGCGATTGCGTCGATTGCCTTCGGCGCGGATGCGGCCGTGCTGGATGGAAACGTGAAGCGCGTGCTGGCGCGGGTGTTCAATCATGCCGAGGATATCAAATCACCCCGCACCGAAAAGGCCTTATGGGCCCTGGCGGAAAGTCTGGTGCCCACCGGCCACGCCGGCGAACACAATCAGGCGCTGATGGATCTGGGCGCGACAATCTGCACGCCGCGCAACCCGGCCTGTTTGCTTTGCCCATTGCGCGGCTTGTGCGAAGCGCAACGGCTTGGCTTGCAGCACGAGCGACCCGTCACGGCCAAGCGCCGACGTACGCCCCATCACACCCTCGCGCTGGCCGTTCTGCGCAAACGGGGGCGGGTGCTGATCATGCAACGCGCCTCGACGGAGTTGCTCGGAGGGCTATGGCAATTTCCGGCGGTGCGGGTGGAGAATGGTGACGCCCAGGCCCAAGCCCTCCAGCGTGGGCTGCGGCTCACCCTCGGCGTCCGAGCCGTCATCGGCGCGCCGGTGCAGATCATCAAGCACGCTTACACCCACTTCAGCGTCAGCGCGCACGTGTTCGAGTGTGAGTGGAAGACGGGCACAGCGACAGCGGGCAAGTGGGTCCTTCCTTCCGGGCTGGCCGATTACCCGATGGGCAAGGTGGATCGCCGCGTCGCGCAACGCTTATGCCGCTGATCGCTGCCACTGGCTCGCCGCTGCTCACCGGCGCGGGCACCCACGCCGGGGAAACCGGCAAACACAACGAAGACCGCTTCGCTTTGCGCTTCTTTCGTACGCTGGAAGGGGAGCCGGTGACGCTGGCCGTGGTGTGCGACGGCATCGGCGGCAACCGCGCCGGCGAGGTGGCGGCGGAGCTGGCGGTCGAGGCGATCGTAACGACGGTGGCCGAGGCGGACGATGTGAACTATCGCCCTATCCTCACCGCCGCGGTCGCGCGCGCGACCGCGGCCATCACCGAAAGATCCAACACCAGCCTCGACTTTCGTGGGATGGGCACCACCTGCGCCATCGCACTCATGATCGGCCAGCGGCTGTACCTCGGTTACGTCGGGGACAGCCGCCTCTACGTTCTGCGGCGGGGCCGTTTGCGGCAGGTGAGCGTGGATCACACCTGGTTACAGGCCGCGCTCGATAACAAAATCATCGCGCCGGAGGAGGCGCGCGGCCACCCTAACGCGCATGTGCTGCTGCAATACATCAACGACCGGGTGAAGGCCAAGCCGGATTTTCGTCTGCGCCTGTCGGATGATGTGTCCACCGAAGAGTCCGAATCCAACCAGGGCCTGCGGCTCGAACCGGGCGAGGCGGTGCTGGTGTGCTCGGATGGGTTGAGCGAAGTCGTGCCCCACGACGAGATCGAAGCGCAATTGCTGGCTCTGTCGCCGCAACGGGCCGTCGATGAGTTGATCGCACAGGCGCGCAACGCAGGCGGCCCCGACAACATCACGGCGATTGTGCTGCGCGTGCCCGGATGAGGCTGACGCCGTCGGGTGATTCGGCCCTGCTGCTGCAATTGGGCGAGCGCATTGACCCGGCCCTCAACCGGCGCGTGCACGCGCTGGCGGCGCAATTACGCGCCGCGGCCCTCCCCGGTCTGCGCGAGGTCGTCCCCGGTTATTGCGCCCTCCTCATCCATTACGATTCAGCGGAGATCGATTACGCCGAGGTGCGCGAGCGCGTTGCCGAGACCGTCGCGCGCGAGGCGAACTTCGCCGCGGCCTCGCCCCGCCGCGTCGAAATCCCGGTCGTTTACGATGGGCCCGATCTGGGTTTTGTGGCCGCGCATCATCACCTCTCGGTGCGCGAGGTGATTGACATCCACGCCGCGCCGGAGTATCGCGTGTACATGATGGGGTTCACGCCGGGCTTTGCATATCTGGGGGAGGTGGAGGCGCGCATCGCCACGCCGAGGCTCGAAACGCCGCGCCTGCGCGTGCCCGCCGGCTCGGTCGGCATCGCCGCGCGCCAGACCGGCATCTACCCGCTCGAGTCGCCGGGCGGCTGGCGCCTCCTCGGGCACACGCCGTTGAAGATGTTTGACCTGCAGCGCGAGGCGCCGTTTCTGCTCGCGCCGGGGGATTCGGTGCGCTTCGTGCCGATCGAGCCCAGCGAGTGAATGCGACGGCTCACTGCAAAACTCAACCTAAGCGGTCCGGCGCGCGATGATGGCTACCCAGTCCTCGATCTGCTCCTGCGCCACACATGTCAGGCCGTGGATCTGTAGCGCCGCGCGCACTTCGTAAGCCTGCGAATCCAGGATGCCCGAGAGCACGATCAGCCCGCCCGGCGCTATGAGCCTGGCCAGGCCGTGATCGAACAAGCGCACGATCACCGTGGCGAGGATGTTGGCGAGCACGAACGGCGCGCGCTCACCCGCAGCCAGCAGTTCGGCCAGCGAGCCTTGTTCGATGTGAATGCGGTCGGTGACGCCGTTGATCTCCGCGTTCTCCTTCGCCACCCGCACCGCCTCCGCGTCAATGTCGAAGGCCTGCACGTGCTCAGCCCCCAGCTTCACCGCCGCCACCGCGAGGATGCCCGACCCGGTGCCGAGGTCAATCACCCGCTGCCCCGGCTTGAGGTGACGCTCGATCGCCGCGAGGCACAGCTGTGTGGTGGGATGGGTGCCCGTGCCAAAGGCCATGCCGGGGTCAATCCGCAGCGCCACATCCTCCGGCGCGAGCGAGGGGGTGAGCCAGGCCGGCACAATCATCAGCCGTTTGCCGATGCGGATCGGTTGAAAGTTTTTCTTCCACGCCTCCGACCAATCCTGCTCCACGATGGGCGTGTAGCTCGGGTTGGGCAGCGGCAAAATCTGGCCGAGGTGCCACAGGCTTGCCTCGAGCCGGGCACACGTGCTTTCGAGCGCGCCGTCGGCGGGCAGATACGCGCGCACGATCACATCGCCGACCGGCACGCCGTGGTCGTCGGGTGTCACGGTGAATGCCGTGGCCTCAACGGCGACGCCATTCGGGGCGAAGCGCGCCAGCACCTCGCTCACCGCCTCGGCGGCTTCAGCACGGACGGTCAATGAGACTTCGAGCCAGTTCATAGGAAACGTGAAACGGGCCGTGTGAATCGTGAGCGCCTCCACAGGCGGAGGCGCCTCTCACGTTTTACGCTGCACAGGGTCATTCCCCCAGCAAGTCGCTCAATTTATCGCGCAGCCCGCGTTCGAGCGGGATGGCGTCGTTGCCCTGCGCCTTTTTGAGTTCTTCGAGGAATTTCTTTTGCTCGCGGTTAAGCTCGGTCGGCGTGACGACGTTGACGACGACGTACATCTCGCCCTTGCCGCCGCGCTGTGGCCGCGGCGCGCCCTTGCCGCGCAGATGAAAGATCGTGCCCGATTGGGTGCCAGCCGGGATGCGCAACTTCTCGTTGCCGTACGGCGTGGGGATCTGCACCTCCGCGCCCAGGGCGGCCTGCGCCATGTTCAGCGCGACTTCGAGGATGATATCGTCCTCGCGGCGACGGAAATACTTGTGTGGCTTGACCGAGATAACGACGTACAGATTTCCGTTCGGCCCGCCGTTCAGCCCCGGCTCGCCTTCGGCGGTGACCCGAATCTGCACGCCGTTGTTCACACCCGGCGGGATGCCAATGGTGCGGCGACGTGTCCGGCGCACCTGCGTCCGGCCATTGCACGTCGTGCACGGCGAGGTGATGACCTCCCCGGTGCCGCGACAGGTCGGGCAGGTGTTGACGTTGACCATCGAGCCGAGGAAGGTTTGGCGCACCTGCCGCACCTCGCCGCTGCCCTTGCACGTCGCGCAGCGCACCGGCGTGGTGCCCGGCTCCGCGCCCGAGCCGCGACAGGTCTCGCAAATCTCGTTGCGCGTGATCTCGATTTCCTTCTCGATCCCGGCGATGGCCTCCTCGAACGTGAGGGTGAGGTCGTAGCGCAGGTCGGTGCCCCGGCGCGGCGCGCGGCGCGAGCGCGAGCCGCCCATGCCGCCGAACCCGCCGAAGAACGTCTCGAAGATATCCTCGACGCCGAAGCCGGAAAAATCCGGCGCGCCCGCGCCACCGTTAACCCCGGCGTGGCCGAAGCGGTCGTAAGCCGCGCGTTTCTGATCATCGCTCAGCACGGCGTACGCTTCGTTGATCTCTTTGAAGCGTTCGTCCGCCCCGCTCTCTCGATTAACATCCGGGTGGTATTGCTTGGCCAAACGCCGGAACGCGGATTTGATCTCATCCGTGCTGGCGTTGCGCCCCACACCGAGGGTGTCGTAGTAATCGCGCTTGTCGGCCATTCGGGTATCGTAGAGGCAGGGCTGGCCCTTGTCCGGGGCAGGGACAGGCCCTGCCCCGGCGGGTTACGCCTCTTTGAATTCACCCTCAACCACATCATCCCCACCCTTGTTGCCGTCGCCGCTCGGCGGGTTGCCGCCGTCCGCGCCGCCCATGTTGGGGCCGGCGCCCGGCTGCTGATACATCGCCGCGCCGATCTTCTGAATCGTTTCATACAGCGCGCTCGTGGTCGTCTTCATCGCTTCGAGGTCTTTGCCCTCCAGGGCCGATTTCACTGCGGCCACCTTGGCCTCGACTTCGGATTTCACCTCCGCCGGGACCTTGTCGCCGCCATCGCGCAGCGCCTTCTCGGCGGTGAACACGGCGGCATCGGCGGCGTTGCGGGTCTCCACTTCCTCTTTGCGTTTCTTGTCTTCGGCTGCGTGTGCCTCGGCCTGCTTCACCATCTTCTCAACCTCATCCTTGCTCAGACCCGACGACGCGGTGATGGTGATGTGCTGGGTCTTCTGCGTGGCCTTATCCTGCGCCGAGACTTTGAGGATGCCGTCGGCGTCGATGTCGAATGTCACCTCGATCTGCGGCACGCCGCGTGGCGCCGGGGGGATGCCATCGAGGATGAAGTTGCCGAGCAATTTGTTGTCCGTCGCCATCGGGCGTTCGCCCTGCACGACCTTGATCTCCACCGAGGTCTGCATATCGCTCGCGGTCGAGAAGACCTGCGACTTGCGCGTGGGGATGGTGGTGTTGCGCTCGATGAGGGGCGTGGCCACGCCGCCGAGCGTCTCGATGGAGAGCGTGAGCGGGGTGACGTCGAGCAGCAGGATATCCTTCACCTCGCCGCCGAGCACGCCGGCCTGAATCGCCGCGCCGACCGCCACCACTTCGTCGGGGTTGACGCTCTTGTTCGGCTCCTTGCTGAAGATCTTGCGGACGGCTTCCTGCACCGCCGGCATGCGCGTCATGCCGCCGACCAGCACCACCTCGTCAATTTGGTTCGGCTTGAGGCTGGCATCGTCGAGCGCCTGCGTCACCGGCCGGATCGAGCGCTGGATCAAGTCATCGCAGAGTTGCTCGAGTTTGGCGCGGGTGAGGGTCACATTCATGTGCTTCGGCCCGCTGGCGTCGGCGGTGATGAAGGGCAGGTTGAGTTCGCTCTGGGTCACCGTCGAAAGCTCGATCTTGGCCTTCTCCGCCGCTTCCTTAAGGCGTTGCAGCGCCTGCCGGTCCGCGCGCAGATCGATGCCCTGTTCTTTCTTGAACTCATCCGCCGCCCAGTTGATGATGCGCTGGTCGAAGTCGTCGCCGCCGAGGAAGGTGTCGCCGTTGGTCGAGCGCACCTCGAACACCCCATCACCGACATCGAGGATGGAGATATCGAACGTGCCGCCGCCGAGGTCGTACACGGCGATCTTCTCCTCCTTCTTCTTGTCGAGGCCGTAGGCGAGCGAGGAGGCGGTCGGCTCGTTGATGATGCGCAGCACTTCGAGGCCGGCGATGCGGCCCGCATCCTTCGTCGCCTGCCGCTGCGAGTCGTTGAAATAGGCCGGCACCGTGATCACCGCCTGCGTCACCGTCTCGCCGAGGTAGGCCTCGGCGTCGGCCTTGATCTTTTGCAGGATCATGGCGCTGATCTCCGGCGGTGAATACTCCTTGCCGCCCATGTGCACGCGCACATCGCCGTTGGGGGCTGCGCTCACTTTGTACGGCACGACCTTAAGCGCCTTTTGCACCTGGTCGTCGTTGAACTTGCGGCCCATAAACCGTTTGACCGAGAAGATGGTGTTCTCGGGGTTGAGCACCGCCTGCCGGCGCGCCACTTGCCCCACGCTGCGCTCGCCGGTTTTGGGGTTGACGGCGACCACGGAGGGGATCAACCGTGAACCCTCGGACGAAGGGATGACTACCGGCTCGCCGCCTTCCATGACGGCCACCACCGAGTTGGTGGTGCCGAGGTCAATGCCAATAATCTTTGCCATGAAAAATCTCCTGAGCTTGATGATCAGAGGTGTGGCGGATGGTCCACTCCCCCAATTCTCTACCTGGCAACCTTCACCAGCGCCGGTCGAATCACCCGGTCGCCGAGTTTGTATCCGTGGCGCAACACTTCGATGATCTGCCCCGAGGCGTGCCCGTCGCTCTCTTCGTGCACCACCGCCTCGTGCAGATTCGGGTCGAAGTCTTTGCCCTCGGCCTCAATGCGGGTCACGCCTTCGGCGTCGAGCACATTTTGAAACTTGCGATAGATCAGGTTGATGCCCTCGGCCCACTTCGGCCAATCGGCGTCGGCGACCTCCGCCGGCGCCGGCTGGCCCCTCATCGCGCGGTCGAAATCATCCAAAATATCGAGGTACCGTGCAATAACCTTGCCCGTCATCCCCTGCATCATCTCGGTGCGTTCGCGCTCCACACGGCGCTTGTAATTTTGAAACTCGGCCTGCGAGCGTTGCCAGCCGTCGAGGTACTCGGCGGATTTGGCCTGGGCGGCCTCCAGTTCGCGCTGCAGGGCCGCAATGTCGGGCGCCGCGAGCGCTTCGCCCGATGCGGCAGCGGCGCCATTGGTAGGGGCGGCCTCCACCTGGGCCGCCGGTTGAGGCTTCGGATTGATCTCGTCTTCCATACTTCTCTCACACTAAAAGCGCAGACAACGCGGTGATTGTCCGCGGCCCGGCTTTGATTTACGTTAGACGCTCACTCGAAGTAGATCTCGTAGATCAAACTGCTCATCAGCCCGCCGACGTAGCGCACGGTGGAGATGGCGCGGCCATAAGCCATGCGTTTGGGGCCAAGCACGCCCAGCGCGCCGGTGGCGTAACCGGGCACGCCGTAGCGGGTGAGCACCATCGAAAAATCCTTGAGCTCCTCCCAGTTGTCCTCGCCGCCGATGACGACCTGCACCCCGCCGATCTGCGGCGAGAGGGCCTTGCCGAGGAACTCTTCCAGGTAGGTGTGCTCGCCCAAGACCTTGAGCGCCTGTTGCGCCGATTCGGATTTGGCGAACTCCGGCTGCGACAGCACGTTGCTCACTCCGTCGCGGAACACATCCACCCCGGCGGAGCCTTCGCTCTTGCGCATCAACTCCACCACCAAGCGCAGCACTTCCTGCTCGAGCGTCGGCAGGGCGGCGATATGCGCGGCGACCTGTTCGGTGTTCTGGCCCAGGCAGAGCGCGCTGAGGTGCGCTGCCGAGGCGGTGAGATTCTCCTGCGAGACCGGCTCGGCCAGCGTTAGCATTTGCTGGCGCACCTCGCCGCCGTTGAGCACCAACACGAGCAGCACCAGCCGGCCTTGCGTCGAGATCAACTCGAGGTGTTTGAACTGCGCGCTCTCCTGCTGCGGCGCGGTGACCAGGCTCGCGCCCTTGCCATGCTGGGCCAGCACCGAAGCCGCCAGCCGCATCCATTGGACCACATCGCCTTTGGCCTGATAGAACTGGTGGCTGATGAGACGCTGCTCGGTCGCCGGTAGCTCGGTATCGCCGATGAGGCGCTGGACGAAGTAGCGGTAACCGGCCTCGGTCGGTTCGCGCCCGGCGGAGGTGTGCGGCTGCCGCAAGTAACCTTTCTCGGTCAGCGCCTGCAGTTCGTTGCGGATGGTGGCCGAGCTGACCCCGATCTGATACTTCTCCAGCAACCCCTTCGAGCTGATCGGGTTGGCCGACTCGGTGTGCTCGCGCACCACAAGCGTGAGAATCAGTTCCTGGCGTTCGCTCAGCGGTTCCATAATGGCTGCGCCGTTAGCACTCGCGCAAAGAGAGTGCTAAGACAACGCGAAAGATTATACCGTTGGGCGAAGAAGCGAGTCAATGCGGAGTTCATTTCGTGAAGTTTTGGCAGTCTCAGGCTATAATGCCTATGTCACATTGATAGGAGTCATTCCATGCGTCTGATCACCCGTGCCGATTGGGATGGCCTCGTTTGCGCCGTGCTGTTGTCCTCGGTGGAGCATGTCGAGGCGATTCAGTTTGCCTATCCGAAGGACATTCAGGATGGAAAGGTCCTTGTCCCCGAGAATTCGGTGATCGCCAACCTGCCCTACCATCCGAACTGCGTGCTGTGGTTCGACCATCACTCCTCCGAGGAGGACTTCGGCGCGCCGATGGCGGCCTTCACCTCGGTGCCCGGCAAGTTCGGCATGGCCCCCAGCGCGGCGCGGTTGATCTACGACCACTATCATGGTGACAGCAACGACAAGATCAACCGCTTCCAGGAACTGGTCGCGGCCACGGACCGGATCGACAGCGCGCAGCTCACCACCGACGACGTCCTCAACCCGCGCGATTACGTGCTGCTGTCGTACACCGTCGATCCGCGCACCGGGCTGAAGGACATCGAATTGCAGATGTACTTCATCATGCTGATTGATCTGCTCAAGACCAAACCGCTGGCCGAGATTCTGCATGTGCCGGAGGTGAAGTTGATGGTCGAGCGGCTGCACGCCGAGGATGAAACCTATCGCCAGGCGTTGCTCAAGTACTCGAGGGTTGAGGGCAACGTGGTCGTCACCGATTTCCGCGGGCTGGCCAACATCCCTCCGGGAAACCGCTTCATCATCTACACCCTTTTCCCGCAGGTCAACGTCTCGGCGCGCCTGTTCGACGGGCGCGACGGCGCCATCAGCACTATCTCGCTCGGGCACAGCATCTTCAACCGCACCTGCAACACCAACGTCGGCAAGCTGCTGGCCGAGTACGGCGGCGGCGGGCACAAGGGCGCGGGCACCGCTCAGTTCCCCAAAGCCGAGGCCGAGGCGAAGTTTCAGGAGATCATCGCCAGGCTGAAAGCCGCCGGCTAGCCAAACGAACGTCGGCAGAAGGCAGAATGCAGGAGGCAGCCTCGCTGCCTTCCGCTTTCTGCCTTCTGCTTTCTGTACCGACTATGTTCGACAAACTCACCAGTATCGAAGCCCGCTACGAAGAACTCAACCGGCTGCTCGCTGAGGGTGTGAGCGGCGACTATGCCAGGATCACCGAGTACGCCAAGGAGCGCGCCGGGATTGAGGAGGTCGTCGCTGCGTCCCGCGAATACAAAGCGCTGCTCAAGGATTTGGACGGTGCGCGCGAGTTGCTCAACGATCCCGCCATGGCCGACATCGCCGCCGACGAGGTCAGGCAGCTCGAAGCGCGCCGCGAGCCGCTCGAGCAACGGCTGAAGACGCTGCTTGTGCCCAAAGACCCGCGCGATGACAAGAACGTCATCTTTGAGATTCGCGCCGGCGCGGGCGGCGAGGAGGCCGGCATTTTCGCCGCCGATCTGTTCCGCATGTACACGCGCTACGCTGAGGCGCGCGGCTGGAAATCCGAGATCATCTCGATGAATGCAACCGGCGTGGGCGGCTACAAAGAAATAGTGTTTGAGGTGAAAGGCAAGGGCGCGTACTCGCGGCTCAAGTTCGAGTCGGGCGTGCACCGGGTGCAGCGCGTTCCGCTCACCGAATCCGCAGGCCGCATCCACACCTCCACGGTGACGGTGGCGGTGCTGGCCGAGATGGATGAGGTCGAGATCGACATCCCGGCCAACGACATCAAGCTTGATACGTACCGGGCCAACGGCGCGGGCGGGCAGAACGTGCAGAAGAACGCCACCGCGGTGCGCATCACGCACCTGCCGAGCGGCTTGGTGGTGACGTGCCAGGATGAGCGCTCGCTGACGCAGAACCGGCTGCGGGCCATGAGCATCCTGCGGGCGCGGCTGTACGACATCGAGGCCGAGCGCCGCCAGAAGGCCGAGGCCGCCGAGCGCAAGGCGCAGGTGGGCAGCGGCGAACGCAGCGAAAAGATCCGCACCTACAACTTCCCTCAGTCGCGCGTCACCGATCACCGCATCGGCCTGTCGAGCCATAACCTGCCCGCCGTGCTCGATGGCGACCTCGATCAATTCATCGACGAGCTGGCCGCGCGCGAACAGGCCGCCAAGCTCTCGGGTGAGGCGCTGCCGGTGGGTGCGGAAGAGGATGAGGAGTAGCACATGAAGTCACGGCTTTCAGTAAACGGCAAAAAGCCCAGGGCTTTGAAAGATAGGAGCTTCAAAACAGACACTCTTTACTTGGGAGACTGTTTGGATGTTCTGCCCACCCTCCCCGACGAGAGCGTCAACTTAATAGTGACTTCACCGCCGTATGCGGATCGGCGAAAAGGAAGCTATGGTGGTGTTCACCCGGACAAGTACGTCGAGTGGTTTCTGCCTGTCTCGGCCCAACTCAAGCGGGTCTTGAAAGCGGATGGCTCCTTCATTCTCAACATCAAAGAGCCAGCAGTAGATGGCGAGCGCCACACCTACGTCATGGAGTTGGTCATCGCTCTCCGAAAACAAGGCTGGCTGTGGACGGAGGAGTATTGCTGGCACAAGAAAAACTGCTATCCGGGCAAGTGGCCCAACCGCTTCCGCGATGCATGGGAACACTGTTATCACTTTACAAAGCAGAGGCAGTTTCAGATGTTTCAGGAAGCGGTTATGGTACCAATGGGCCAGTGGGCGGAGAAACGCCTGGCAAAGTTGACTCGGAACGATGTTGTTCGAGACGAGTCGCGCTCGCAAAGCGGTTTTGGCAAGCGTGTGGCCAATTGGATTGGTCGTGAAAAAGTATATCCAACCAATGTGCTGCACCTTGCTACCGAAGTAACAAACAAGCGACATAGCGCCGCATTTCCACTGGAGTTGCCTTCGTGGTTCATTCGACTTTTTACTAAGCCGGGTGACATCGTGTTGGACCCATTTGTTGGCTCGGGAACAACAGCGGTAGCAGCCCGAAAGCTCGGACGGCACTTTATTGGGGTAGAGATAAAGCCGGAATACTTCGAGTTGGCTGAAGCGGCTATTGCCGAAATTACCCCAAGTCTTTTCGACTACGCGGAGGTGAATGGTAATGGGTGACTCGAGTGCTGAACTGAGAATTCATATTGCCGAGCGCCTACAGGAATTTTATAGGCGCCGGCTAAATAGGTTGAGTACACTACGCCTCAACGGCATCCTACAGCGCAAGAACCCTTATCTTTTCAGAGCCATTGGCACGCAAAGCGCAACAGAAATCATAGAAGGAATCCTGGCTGCCTACTTGAGTTCCTCAGAGGAAACTCTGTTTGGAGACGTCTTTTTTGAACCCATAGCCAAAGCCGTCTCCGGAGGGGTGGTCTCGCCGAGCGAAGGGGTGGATATTGCTATCGAGACAGATACCGCTTACAAAGCTATCTCAGTCAAGTCCGGACCCAACCCTTTCAATAGTAGTCAGTCGCGCAAGCAAGATGATCAATTCAGAACACTCCAGCGCCGACTAAACAAAATCGGCAAACAGTTCGACCCAATCCTCGGTCATGCATATGGGCGACTTGGCCCAAAGACAACCAGTTCTAAGCTGATTTATCGTCGATTGGCGGGACAGAGATTTTGGGAAGAGTTGACGGGGGACCCTGACTTCTATCTCAAATTGGTCCGTTATATGGAAGATGAAATCGTCGTGAAGCACCGCGAAGAGTACCGGGTCGCTTGGCAAAACGCCATAAACAAGTACCTCGGCGAATTCATTCCGGTATTTTGCAACCCCGATGGTAGTATCAACTGGGAGAAGCTCGTTGCCTTCAATAGTGGCGCCAAGTAGTGCTTCGACTATTGCTGCCGACATTCAAGTTGCTCAACGACTCGCTGCCGTGACGGAGGCGTTGTCGTTAGCCGGCATCGACTCGCCCCGCCTCACCGCCGAAGCCCTGCTCGCCCACACGCTCGGCCTTACGCGAACACAATTGCTGAGCTGCGACACCGCCGCGCCCTCGCCCGAGTCGGCGGAGCGGTTCGAGGCGCTGGCGCGCCGCGCGGCGACGGGCGAGCCGCTGGCCTACCTCACCGGCAGGCGTGAATTTCACGGCCTCGACCTCGCCGTCAATCCGCAGGTGCTGGTGCCGCGCCCCGAGACCGAATTGTTGGTGGATGAGGCGTTGCGGTTCCTCGCCCCACAGACCACGGAGCAAAGGGTGTTGGATGTCGGCACCGGCTCGGGCTGCATCGCGGTGACGATTGCGGCCAAATGCCCGGCGGCCAGCGTGACGGCCGTTGACGTCACCGACGAGGCGCTGGCGGTCGCGCGCGCGAACGCAGCCCGGCACAACGTGGCGCGCCGCATCGCCTTCTTCAAATCCGATCTGCTTTCCGCCCTCCGCCTTCTGCCTTCCAGCTTCAACCTGCTGTGCGCCAACCTGCCCTACATCGCCAGCGACGAACTGCGCACCTTGCCGGTGATCAAACACGAACCGCGCCTCGCGCTCGACGGCGGGCCGGATGGGTTGTTGTGGGTTCGGCGGCTGCTGGTGGATGCGCCGCGGGTAATGGCGCCGCACGGCTGGCTGCTTCTTGAAATCGGCGCGACCCAGGGGCCGGCGGCCGCGGCGCTTGCGCAGGCTGCCTTCCCCTCGGCGCAAGTCGCGGTGCTCAAAGACTACGCCGGGCTGGATCGCATTGTGCGGGTAAAGACCTGAAGCGATCTCTCGCAAAGCTCGCCAGGCCCGCCGGGTTTTTCTTTGCGGCCTTTGCGTGCTTGGCGAGAGATATGGGAATGACCTTACAACCTATTCGTTTCATTGGCGAAAACGTCGAGGCGCAGTTCGATGCGCCACCGGCGTTCGAGAAAGCGCCGCCCTGCCCGAACGCGTTCGAGTGGCACGGCGTGACGTATCGCGTCATCGAGCTGGTCGAAGAGTGGCACGACTACGCGCGCAAGGGCCGCATGGCGCGCAACATGCGCCCCGAGCATGCGCGGCGCGCGGCGGTCAAAGGCTCGTGGGGCGTCGGGCGCTACTACTTCCGCGTGCGCGCCCTCGGCCCGCAGTCGGCGGCGCCGGACGGCCAGTTCTTCGAGCTGTATTACGACCGCGCCCCGCTCGACGTCGACAGCCGCAAAGGGTTCTGGGTGTTGACGAGCGAACTGCAGCAAGTACCGTGAAGGCGCGATTCACGATGCCGATTACAGCGTGTGAGTTACGCCTTGTGAATCGAAGTGATCAAACTCATCGTCCTCGATATTGACGGCACTCTCGTCGGCCATGACCTCAATATCGCCCCGCGCGTCCGGGCGGCGATTGCGCGCGCACTCGAACGCAACGTCGCCGTGACGCTGGCCACCGGGCGCGGGGCCGAGCCGACGCAGATCTTCGCCGCGCAGTTGCACCTGACCACACCGCTGGTGTGTCTGCAGGGCGCGCAGGTGTACGACGCCGTCAACGCCCGCAGCCTGCACGAGTCGCGCCTCGCGCCGGAGGTCGTGCCATGGATCGTCGCCCACGCCGCCGAACGTGACTGGCACGTGCACTTCGAAACCCCGAGCATGGTCTACATGCCCAACAGCCAGCGCCCGCCCGAAGTGCTGCGCGCCCTCTTCCGTGTAACGGCGACGACGCACGTCGAGGATTTCCTCACCGAGATGCCCGAGGTGCCGACGAAATTCCTCGTCTCGGTGCACGACCCGGCCGAGCGCGATGCGGTCGAGGCCGACTTGCGCCGCCTGCTCCGCGCCGACGGCATGGCGATTGATTTGATGAACTCGCATCCGAACTTCGTCGAGGGTCTGCCGCCCGGCATCAGCAAGGCCAGCGGCCTGTCATGGTTGTGCGCTCATCTCGGCGTTGCGGCGGCGGAGGTGCTGGCCATCGGCGACAACGACAACGACATCGCCATGCTCGAGTGGGCGGGCCTCGGCGTGGCGATGAGCAACGCCTCGCCCGGCGCGCGCGCCGTCGCCGATTGGATCGCGCCCCCGGTGGACGAGGACGGCGCAGCGGTGGCGATCGAAAAGTTCGCGCTGACGTAACAGACAAAAGTGCGAGAGCGCGGGGCGCAGGGGTGTCTTCTCCCCTGCGCCTCGCACCCCCTGCACTCCCGCACTCATGCACCTCGGCATTGACGCCAGCCGCACGACAGCCGCACGCCGCACCGGGACGGAGAGCTACGCGCTCAACTTGATCCGGGCGATGCTGGCGCAGGCCGCCCGCCACCGCGTCACCCTCTACTTCCGCGACGCGCCGCCACCCTCGCTCTTCCCCGAGGCCGCGCTCCGCGTCATCCCCTTTCCGCGTGTGTGGACCCATGGGCGGCTGTCGTGGGAGATGATGGCCCATCCGCCGGAGGTGCTGTTCGTGCCCGCGCATGTGCGGCCCCTCGTCTGCCCGGTGCCCGCCGTCGTCACCGTGCACGACCTCGGCTACCGCCGCTTCCCCGGCGCGCACCCGCTCGCGCAACGGCTGTACCTCGATTGGTCAACACGGTTCTCGGCGCGGCGGGCGGCGCATCTCATCGCCGACTCGCAGGCCACGCGTCGCGACCTGGTGCAACTGTACGCTGTGCCCGATGACAAAATCACCGTCGTGTACCCGGGCCGCGATGAGTCGCTCAGCCGCGTGGACCCGGCGGCCGTCCGCGCGAAATACAATCTGCCCGAGCGCTATTTGCTGCACGTCGGCACATTGCAGCCACGCAAGAACCTCCTCCGCCTCATCGAGGCCGCCAATCATCAATCGCCCGTTAGCAGTCTTGTGCTCGCCGGCAGGCCCGGCTGGCTCGCGCAACCCATCCTCGCCGCCGCGCGCGCGGCCGGCGTGCGCGTGCTCGACGGCGTGCCCGATGAAGACCTGGCCGGGCTGTACTCCGGCGCGGCGGCCTTCGTCTTCCCCTCGCTGTACGAGGGCTTTGGATTTCCGGTGCTCGAGGCGATGGCCTGCGGCACGCCGGTGATCTGCGCGAACACCTCGTCGCTGCCGGAGGTGGCCGGGGAGGCGGCGTTGACCGTTGACCCGCTGGATGCCGGTGCGCTGGCCGCCGCCATCGCCCGCGTGCTCGCCGACTCGGCAATCCGCGACTCCCTCATCGCCAAAGGTTACGAGCAGATCAAAAGATTCTCGTGGGAACGCGCTGCCCGCGAAGCCCTCGCCATTTTGGAACGCGTGGCTCACCGATGAGTCCCTCTCCCTTCCACCTTCCACCCTCCACCCGAATCCTCGGCGTGCGGGTGCATGATGTGACGATGGCCGAGGCGCTGGATTGGATCGAGGCCGTCATCCGTGCCGCGCGTACGGAGCTTGCGCCGGCGCCCCAGCAACTCTGCACGTGCAACCCCGAGTTTGTGATGGAGGCGCAGCACGATAGCGAGTTCCTCGAGGCGCTCAATCGCGCCGGCCTCGTCGTGCCCGATGGCATCGGGCTGCTGTGGGCGGCGCGACGGCTCGGCCAGCCGTTGCACGAACGCGTGGCCGGTTCCGATTTGGTGGAGCGGATCGCCGAGCGCGCGGCGCGGCGCGGCTGGCGACTGTTTTTGCTCGGCGCGGCGGAGGGGGTGGCGGAGCGGGCCGCCGAGGTGCTGCGCGCGCGCTACCCCGGCCTCAGCCTGGCCGGCACGTTCGCCGGCAGCCCCCGGCCCGAGGACGAGGCCGCTATCATCGCCCGCGTGCGCGCCGCGCAGCCGGAAGTGCTGCTGGTGGCGTACGGCCACCCGAAGCAAGACAAGTGGATTGCGCGAAACAGCGCTAGGTTGCAGGTCCCGGTCTCCGCCGGGGTGGGCGGCGCGTTCGACTTCATCGCCGGGGTGGTGCCGCGCGCGCCGCGCTGGCTGCGCTCGCTCCACCTCGAATGGCTCTACCGGCTGTGGCGGCAGCCGTGGCGGTTGCGGCGCGTCTTCAACGCAGTGGTCGCCTTCCCGTGGGCGGTGCTGCGGGAGTCACGCGCCAGGGCACACAGACGCTAATCGAAAACTGGCGTCTTTGCGTCTTGGCGCGAACTCTCGACCTCTGTTATCATGCCGCGCGTCCCGGAGACCGGAACCAATATGGAGCGAGTTGAGAGCGGGCGGCAGCGCACGTACACGATCCTGACTGCCATCATCCTGTTGACGCTGCCCTGCTACTGCTTCGGCTTCATCCTGCTGGCGCTGGCCGATCAGCGCGGCTTTCAACCGCGCACGCCGACGCCCACGCTGCAACCTGCGGTCACCAACCCGCCGGTCACGCCCGGCGCCATCCCCTCGGTCACGCCGCTGCCCAGCCTCACCCCGGCGGTGACGTTCACCCCCGGCCCGCCGACCACGACGCTGCAACCCACGCCGACCCAATTCATCCCGCCGACCCGCACGCCGACCGTCACCCTCACGGTGACGCGCACGCCGACCGGCACCGGCACCGTCACGCTCACCCTCACCCCCACAACGACGGGGACGCCGACCATCACCGCCACGCCGACGGTGACGAACACACCCGCGCCCGACACGGCCACGTTCACCCCGACGGCGACGACGGCGCCGCCCACGCCCACCGACACCGACACGCCCACCGCCACGCAGCCGCTGCCGAGCGAGACTCCTTCGCCGACCTCGACCACTCCCTGACCTGGCCATGGAGCTTCTCGCCCATCTCAAAGAACTGTGCGCCGCCCCCGGAGTGGCAGGGTATGAAGCCCGCGTGCGCGAGGCCATCGCCGCCGCGTGGCGACCCCTGGCCGATGAGGTGCGCGCCGACCGTATGGGCAGCCTGTGGGCGACGAAGACCGGCAACGGCCCCGCGCCCCGGCCCAAACTGATGCTGGCCGCGCACATGGATTCCATCGGGCTGATGGTGACGGCGCGCGATGGAGAATTTCTGCGCGTCATCCACATCGGCGGGATCGATGCGCGGGTGATGCCGGGCCAGCCGGTGATGGTGCATGGCAAGCGCGACCTGCCCGGCACCGTGGTGCAGCCGCCGGCCTTTCTGCTGCCCAGGGCCGACCGCGAGGGCGTGGTGCCGGTGAGTGAGCTACTGGTGGATTGCGGCCTGCCCGAGGCGCAACTGGCTGAGGCCGTGAGCGTGGGCGACGTGATCTCGTTCGCGCAGCCGCCGGCCGAACTGAAGGGCGGGCTGCTCGCGGCCAACTACCTCGACAACCGCGCCTCGGTCGCCTCGGTAACGGCGTGCCTCGACTACTTGCGCGTTCGCCCGCAGGCGTGGGATGTGATCGCGGTGGCCACCGTGCAGGAGGAGACCCGGCTGCTCGGCGCGATGACGGCGGCCTATGCGCTCCAGCCGCAACTCGCCATCGCCATTGATGTGACGCACGGCGCGGGCGCGGCGGTGAAGGATGAGCGCACCTATCCCCTCGGCGGCGGGCCGACCATCGGCTTCGGCCCCAACATCCATCCCCGGCTGGCGGCGGCGATCAAAGCCACCGCCGAGCGATTGGAGATGAAGCATTCGGCCGAGCCGATGGCCACCCACTCCGGCACCGATGCCTTCGGCATACAAGTGGCGCGGGCCGGCATCCCCACCACCGTCGTCAGCATCGCGCTGCGCAACATGCACACGCCGGTCGAAGTCGTGGCCGTCAGCGACGTGCAGCGCGTCGGACGGCTGCTGGCCGAGTTCATCGCCGAGCTGAAACCGGATTTCATGCACAGCCTGTCGCTTGATTGAGTCATTCCTGCGTGCAACTCGCGTAATTCGATGCTGAGTCAGTGATGGCCAAACGACCGACTACCAAGCCCGCTGTCCGCTCGCCTGAGTTGGATTTCCTCGCCCAGCTCTCCAACGCCGTGTCGGTGTCGGGCGATGAGGGCGCGGTGCGTACACTCATCCTCGAGGCCATCCGCCCGCACGCCGATGAGGTGAGGGTGGACGCGGTCGGCAACGTGCTGGCCGTCAAGCGCAGCCGCGCGCGGCGCGCCGACCGCGTGCTCGTGGCCGCGCACATGGATGAGGTCGGCTTCATGGTCACCGGCCACGAATCCGACGGCACGTTGAAGTTCGAAACCGTCGGCGGCGTGGATGAGCGCGCGTGGATCGGCAAGCCGGTGTGGATCGGGGCGGGGCGGCTGCCGGGCGTGATCAGCGCCGCGCCGGTTCATCTGCTTGATGCCAGGGAGCGCAACACCGTCGTCAAGCTGCGCTCGCTGCGCATTGACCTCGGCGTGGAGTCGGCGGAGGCGGCGAAGAAGCTGGCGCCAGCCGGCGAGCGGGGCACGTTTGCGACCACGTTCGACGTGCTCGGCGCTGGCCTGACCTTGCGCGGCAAAGCCCTCGACGACCGGCTGGGCTGCGCGACGCTGGTGGAGTTGCTGCGTGGCGGGCCGTATCCGTTTGAACTGCACGCCGCCTTCACCGTGCAGGAGGAAGTCGGGCTGCGCGGCGCGAGGGTGGCGGGCTTCGCCGTGGAACCCGTCGCCGCCTTCGTCCTCGATTGCACACCCGCCTACGATCTGCCCCACTCGCTCGACGAGCGCGAGAACGTCGAATACAACACGCGGCTCGGCCTCGGCCCGGCGATCTACCTCGCTGACCGCGCCACGCTTTCCGACCAGCGACTGGTGCGCCATCTGCAACACACGGCGGCGCGCGATGGCCTCCCGTATCAATTCCGGCAACCGGGCGGCGGCGGCACCGATGCCGGCGCCATCCATCTGTCGCGCGGCGGCGTGCCGAGTGTGAGCGTGAGCGTGCCGGGGCGCTATCTGCACACCGGCGCCGCGCACGTCCGCCACGCCGACTGGCGCAGCACGGTGAAGCTCATGCACTCGGCGCTGAAGGGGTGGGATGCGAAGGTGCTGAAGCGTAATGCGTGAAACGTGAAACGGGATCGGTCCCGCGACCATCACGTTTCACGCCTCACGTTTCACGAGTGATGCCGACCGAGGCTTTTTCAGAGTTACGGCGCGAGTACGAAACGGTCGGGTTGAACGAAACCGATGTGGCCGCTGACCCGATGGAGCAGTTTGGACGCTGGTTTGCGGAGGCGGTGGCGGCCGGCCTCGAAGAGCCGAACGCGATGACGCTGGCGACGGCGACGAGTGCCGGGCAGCCCTCGGCGCGGATGGTGTTGCTGAAAGGCGTGGACGCGGGCGGCTTCACCTTCTTCACCAATTACGACAGCCGCAAGGCGCGCGAGCTGGCGGAGAATCCAAACGCCGCGCTCGTCTTTCACTGGCAACCATTACATCGGCAAGTGCGCGTCATCGGCACAGTGACGCAGGTCAGCGCGGATGAGTCGGATGCGTACTTCGCCAGCCGCCCGCGTGAGGCGCAACTGGGCGCGTGGGCGTCGCGGCAGAGCAGCGTGCTGCCCGACCGCGCCGCGCTCGAAGCCGAGTTCGAACGACTCGGGCGCGAATACGCCGGCCGCGAACCTTCCCGGCCACCGCACTGGGGCGGTTATCGCCTCAGCCCGGTCGAGGTCGAATTCTGGCAGGGCCGGCCGCATCGCCTGCACGACCGGCTGCATTACCGGCGTGAGAGCGACATTTGGCGCATTACACGTTTGTCACCTTGAGTCTCTCGCCAAGCACGCAAAGCCCGCGAAGAAAAGACTTAGCGTTCTTGGCGAGCTTTGCGAGAGACGCTTGAAGCGATTATGAAAGCACTCATCAAAAAACTCGTCGAAGCTTACGGCCCGCCGGGGCATGAGGCCGCGGTGCGCGAGATCGTGCGCGCTGAAATCCGCGGCCTGCCCGATGTGTTGAGCGTGGACCCGCTCGGCAACCTCATCGCCGTGCTAAAGACCAAATCGAAAAGTGGCAAGCGGGTGATGCTCTCGGCGCACATGGATGAGATCGGCGTCATCGTCTCGCACATCGACGCGCGCGGCTTCGCGCGTTTTCAGAACCTGGGCGGCGTCAACACGATGTACGCCCTCGGCGGGCGGGTGCGCTTCGCGGACGGCGTCATCGGCACCATCGGCATTGACGCGCGCCGCGACGACGCGAGCAAGGCCCCGGCGCTCGCGGAGCTATTCATTGACGTGGGCGCGACGAGCAGGGCCGATTGCCCGGTGCAGGTCGGCGATGCCGCCGGCTTCTGGCGACCCATGGAAGAGGTGGGCGAGCACCGGTTGATTGCGAAGAGCATGGATGACCGCATCGGCGTGGCCGTGTTGATTGAGGTGATGCGGGCGCTCAAGAGTTCGCCGCACGAGGTGGCTTTCGTCTTCAGCGTGCAGGAGGAAGTGGGGCTGCGCGGCGCGGCCACGGCGGCCTTCGGCGTCGAGCCGGAGGTGGGCATCGCGGTGGATGTCACCCGCACCGGCGACACGCCCAACGGCGTGAAGATGGCGGTGGCGCTGGGCGGCGGCGCGGCCATCAAGGTGCGCGACAGCGGCATGATCGCCGATCCGCGCGTGAAAGACCTGCTGGTGCAGCGCGCGCGCGAGGCCGGCATTCCGCATCAACTCGAAATCCTCGAAGCGGGCACCACCGACGCGGCGGCGATGCAGATTTCGCGCGTCGGTATCCCGGCCGGCTGCATCTCCATCCCCACGCGCTACATCCACT
>CAZSNP010000007.1:0-102827 GCA_964608265.1 uncultured Anaerolineales bacterium
TTCGACGGCTACAAAGCCGACCCGGCGTATGCGGTCGAGACTCTGCGCGCGGCGATGCGCGGCGGCGCGGAGACGGTGGTGCTGTGCGATACGAACGGCGGCTCGATGCCGTGGGAGATTGGCGAAATCTGTTCGCGCATCCGCGAACAGATTTCGCACCCCTACGGCATCCACACCCACAACGACGGCGAATGCGCGGTGGCGAACACGCTGGCTGCGGTGCGTGAAGGCGCGATGCAGGTGCAGGGCACGATCAACGGCTACGGCGAGCGGTGCGGCAACGCCAACCTGTGCAGCATCATCCCCGACCTTGAATTGAAACTGCATCAACGCTGCCTGCCCGAAGGCAACCTCAAGCACCTATATGATGTCGCGCACTTTGTGGCCGAGGTCGCCAACCTCGCGCCGGATGAACACCTGGCCTACGTCGGCAAAAGCGCGTTCGCGCACAAGGGCGGCATCCACGTCGCGGCCATGCGCCGCACTGTGCAGAGCTATCAGCACGTCGCGCCCGAGGCGGTCGGCAACAAGATGCGCGTGGTTGTCAGCGAGCTTTCCGGGCGCGGCAATCTGCTGAGCAAGGCCGAGGAATATGGGCTGGAGTTCGAGCACGGCGACGAAGTGGCCGGCGTGCTGACCGAGATCAAGCAACTCGAGTCGCAGGGCTTCGCCTTCGAGGCCGCCGAGGCCTCGGTGGCGCTGATGATGAAGCGGCAGGAGATCACCTACCAGGCCCCGTTCGACCTGATTGATTTCTCCGTCAACGTCGAGCACCGGCAGGGGCGGGGCATCTTCGCGGAGGCGACGGTGAAAGTGCGCGTGCCCGGTCACGACGAAGTGCTGCACACCGCCGCCGAGGGCAACGGCCCGGTGAACGCGCTGGACAAAGCGCTCCGCAAGGCCCTTGCGCCGCACTATCCCGTGCTCCGCAAATTTCAACTGGCCGATTACAAAGTCCGCATCCTCAACAGCAACGACGGCACCGCCGCGACCACGCGGGTGCTGATCGATACCCAGAACGGCGCCCGCCGCTGGACGACGGTGGGCGCGAGCCCCAACATCATCGAAGCCAGTTGGCGCGCGCTGGCCGATGCGGTGGAGTACGGGTTGACGATGGCATGAATGAAAGCCTGAAGTCGGCCTTCAGGCATTGACAGGAGCAGCATTGAAAGCACACATTGCATTGACGCCCGGCGACGGCATCGGCCCGGAGGTGGTCGCGGAGGGCCGGCGCGTGTTGGAAGTTGTCGCCCGCAAGCACGGCCACAGTTTTGAGTTCAGCGAACAACTCATCGGTGGGGGCTCGATTGACGTGCACGGCACGGCGCTGACCGAGGGAGCGCTTGCGGCGTGTCGGGCCGCGGATGCGGTGCTGTTGGGTGCGGTCGGCGCGCCGAAGTATGACGACCCGAACAGCAAGGTGCGGCCCGAGCAGGGCATCCTCGCGCTGCGCAAAGGGCTAGGCGTGTTCGCCAACCTGCGCCCGGTGCGCGTGCATCCCGCGCTGGTGGATGCCTCGCCGCTCAGGCCCGAGAAGCTGGCCGGGGTGGATGTGATGGTGCTGCGCGAATTGACCGGTGGCCTGTATTTCGGCGCGAAGACGCGTGAGCAGGTCAACGGTCACGTGAAAGTGGTGGACGCGCTCGAGTATCACGACTTCGAAATCGAACGCATTCTGCGCCTGGCGTTCCGGCTGGCGCGCGCGCGGCGCAGGAAGGTAACGTCGGTGGATAAGGCCAATATCCTCGATACCTCGCGCCTGTGGCGCAAGTGCGCCATCGAGATCGGCAAAGCCAACCCCGATGTCACGCTCGACCATATGCTGGTGGACACGGCGGCGATGCAGCTCGTCGCCAACCCGGCGCGCTTCGACGTGCTGGTGACGGAGAACATGTTCGGCGACATCCTCACCGACGAGGCGGCCGTGCTCGTCGGCTCGATGGGCATGCTGCCTTCGGCCTCGCTCGGTGAGGATGGGCCGGGATTGTACGAGCCGATCCACGGCTCCGCGCCGGATATCGCCGGCCAGGGGATTGCGAATCCGGTCGGCACGCTTCTCTCGGTGGCGATGCTGCTGCGGCACTCACTGAGGCTGGATGCGGAAGCGGCGGCGGTGGAGGCGGCGGTGGACGCGGCCATCTCCGAAGGTTGCCGCACGCGCGACCTCGGCGGCTCAGCGACCACGACGCAAATGACGGACGAGATTATCCGGCGCTTGTGAAAGGCAACGACTCTGTCATTGTCGCCCTGAGTGCGTACGCCGACTCCTGTAATAACCGACGCCCGTCGCGCGAAGGGCCGCCTGGCCGGCCACAAAGAGAAAGGATACGGAGACATGAGCATGAAATCACAATTCATCTGGATGAACGGCGAGCTGGTTTCGTACGAAAAAGCGACGCTGCACTTTCTGACCCCGGCCCTGCATTACGGCGTCGGCGTGTTCGAGGGCATCCGCGCCTATCAGACGGATCGCGGCCCGGCCATCTTCCGCCACCGCGAACACATGGAGCGGCTGAACAACTCGGCGCGCGTGCTTGGCTTCCGCGAACTGCCGTATACGCCCGACGAGTTGATGGCGGCGGCGCGACAGGTCGTCGCGGCCAACGGCTTTGATGAGTGCTACATCCGCCCGTTGATTTATCTGGCCGAGGGCGGATGGAACCTCACGGTGGACGCCGGCAAGCCGCACGTGGGCATTGCGGTCTGGGAATGGCGCAACTACCTCGGCCCGGAGGCGCTTGAGGCCGGCATCCGCGCCAACATCGCGACGTTTACGCGCCATCATCCCAACGTGATGATGACGAAAGCCAAGATCACCGGCAACTACGCCAACAGCGTGCTGGCGAAAACCGAATCAATGCGATTGGGCTTCGAGGAAGCGATTTTGCTCGACCCGCAGGGCTACGTCGCCGAGTGCACGGGCGAGAACCTGTTCGTGGTGCGCGGCGGAAAAATCTTCTCGCCCAACCTCGCGCCGCAGCTCGAGGGCATCACCCGCAATACCCTCATCACCCTCGCGGGCGATTTGGGCTACGAAGTGATCGAAGCGCCCCTCTCGCGCGACCAGCTGTACACCGCCGATGAGGTGTTTGTGTGCGGCACGGCCGCCGAGTGCATCGCCCTGCGCGAGATTGACTTCCGCACCATCGGCGCGGGCAAGATGGGGCCGGTCACGCGCGCGATCCAGCAGGCATATCAGGAAGCGATTCACGGACGACATGCGCGTTCGGCGGAATGGCTGGACTACGTCAGGGTTGAATCGCAGCTGCCGGTCATGGCCGGCAAATGAGGCAAACCTCTTCCCCGCGTGCGGTGGATTTCAAATCCGCCGCCCACCGTCCGGCTTACCTGTGTCTGTGATGCGTGTCGCTTTTCAGGGTGAGACAGGCGCGTATTCGGAGGCGGCAGCGCTGGCGCACTTTGGCCCGGGCACCGAGACGGTGCCGCACGAGTCGTTCGATGCCGTGTTCGCCTCAGTCGAATCGGGCGCGTGCGAACTCGGCCTGGTGCCGATTGAGAACTCGGTGGCGGGCAGCATCCACCGCAACTACGACCTGCTCATCCAGCACTCGCTCTCGATAGTCGGGGAGCATTTGTTGCGCGTGCGTCACTGCCTCATCGCGCTGCCGGGCGTCGCGCTCAGGGATATCCGCAAGGTTATCAGCCACCCGCAGGCGCTGGCGCAGTGCGAGCGCTATCTCAAATCGCTGCCCGGAGTCAAAGTCGAGGTGGCGTACGATACCGCCGGCAGCGTGAAGATCATCAAGGAGCAGGGTGACCGGGCGGTGGCCGCCATTGCCTCGCGCCGCGCGGCGGAGGTGTATGGCCTGCCCATCGTGGCGGAGGGCATCGAAGATGACTCGGCCAACTACACGCGCTTCCTCGCCATCGCGCCGGCGCCGGTTGTTCCGGCGGGTGAGGCCAAGACCTCGATCGTGTTCACGCTCCACAATCAGCCGGGCGCCCTGTTCAAGGCCCTCAGCGTGTTTGCGCTGCGAGATCTTGATCTGACCAAAATCGAGTCGCGGCCATTGGTGGGCAGGGTCTGGGAGTATCTCTTCTACGTGGACTTCGCCGGCTCCACCGCCGACCCCTCCGCGCGACGCGCCCTCGAGCACCTCGGCGAATATGCGCCCATGCTGCGCGTGCTCGGCTCTTATCCCCGCCACCGGTTGTAGCGGAACCGCAGCTATACTCCAGCCGTCCACCTCGAGGAGTGGAGGCACCCCATATGAAATTGAAATTGATCTGCGTCGCATTGCTCGTGGCCGCCTGTGCGCCCCTGGCCCCGGATGGAACGGCGGCGCCAACTCCGCCGCTCGCAGTGACCGCGACACCGGCGCCGCCTGATGTTGCCCCAACCGCCATACGTGAATTGCCGGCCGGGCGGGCGCCGGCTACCGTTGAGCCGGCCCGCCCGCCGGAAGTCGCCGCTATCCCGCCGGAATTGTGGGAAGCCATCGCGGCGGATCTGGAGGTCCGCACGAGCGCACTGCGCGCAGACTTCGAAGTCATTCAAGCGGAGGCGGTGCAATGGAATGATGGTTCACTGGGTTGTCCCCAGCCCGGCCTCGAATACACCCAGGCGATTGTGGATGGCTACCGCATTGTGGTGGAATGGGGCGGCCAGCAATTCGACTACCGCACCGGTAAGGGGCAACACCTCGTCCTGTGTCAGTCGCCGATCACGAACGATGACGGCACGCTGCCGCCCACGATGGTGATCACGCTCCCGAACATCCAACAACCCTGAAAACAAAACGCCCGCCGAAGGAGCGGGCGTTTCTTGTTCGGCCTCGGCGACGCACGGCTACGGCAGCAGGGCCGCGGTCGACTCTTTCCCCGCCTCAGCCGCGCGAAACAGGAACAACAGGCCGATCTGCGAGGGCGAGGCAGCGTCGCCGCCGGCCGGCCGTGAGTAGCGCACGGTGTAGCTGCCCTGCGGCGGAACCTGGACGGCGTTGCTCTGTGGCTGAATCCGGGGCAGCCCGGTCTGGAAGATGTGATACTGGCCACAGTTGCGGGGCGAACAATCCCACAAATCGCGATTGAAATAGTTCTCGTAAGCCAACACGAAGAAGTTGAACGGGCGCGTGCTGTCGGCTCCGATGGCGGCCGCCGGCACCGGCAGGATCCAGTTTTGCGAGTTGAAATCGGTGACGCTGTAGAAATACGGCGTGGTCGGGCGGGTGCCGTCGGCGGGGTTGATGTCGCGGACAAACACCGCGTTGCGCCCGCTCAGCGGCAGGCCGCGGGCCGCATCCACATCGGCGTTAAAGATCACGTAATCGGCGACGCCGTTGCGATCGGCGTCGACGTAGAGATCAAACTCAACCGGATAGTTGTGCGAGGCGCGGAACGGCCGGTCATACACCGTCAGCCCAAACTCAATCACCTCATCGGCGAGCGCCCCGGCCCCCGGCTGCGGCAACCCGAGGGAAGCGTTCAGCCCGGCGATGGTGTAAGACCGCAATCCGATTTCGTGCAAATCCACCGCGGTGGTGTTGAGGCCCGGCAGGATGCCCGGCTCATAATCGGCCAGCAAACACTCGCCCTTCTCGTTGACGACTTCGCAGTTGTTCGGGCTGATCTCCACCAGGGCGAAAATATCCGTGTCGCCGGCCTGATACTTCGCCGGGTTGCGCAATTTCAGCGACGTCGCCATCGTTTTGGCGAGCTCCGTTTGCGCCGCGCGGCGCGGCAAAACCTGCCACGGCAGGTGGGCGACGTTGTGCTCACCGTCGGCGACGGTGACGAACCCGTCGTGCTCGAACTGTTGCAGGGTGGGGCAGCCGGTGAGTGGATCGGGGTCACTGCAATAGACATTCGTGCCGCTGCCGCCGAACGAACCGGAGTCAAGCGTCCACGGGCGCAGGTTCTTCGCGTTGATCTTGAGCGTCACCTCGACTATGCCGATGAAACCCGCCGGCACGGCCAATGTTCGGGGCGAGAATTCAAGCGTCACGCCGTTGGCCTCATCGTCCGCATAGCGGAAGGCTGAAGTCAATTCATAGGTGCGGGTGGTCGAGCCGAGATTGAGGATCGCGATCTGCCGCGTCTCGGAGGTGTTCGCCGCGACCCCTTCGTAACCGAATGACAGGCTGCCGGTCTGCTCGTTCCACGCGTTGAAGTACGCGTTGCCAAACGGGAAATCGTCGGCGCAGTCGGGCTTGATGAAACGCAGGAAGTTCGTTAAGTCGGTGATCGGCAGCACCGCGCAGACCGGGTCGCCGCCGATCGTCTGCCAGGCGCGATACTGCGTGATATCCCAGACGATGGTGTCGGCGGACGCGGCGGCCAGCACATCCACCCGGCCCGCGCCCTGCAAGGTGATGGGCGCGAGAAACTCGCCGCCGATCGTCGTGTTGATCTGGGCGTAATTCATCAAAGCCGCTTTGATCAGCGGGGCGAACGATTGGGTTTGGATCTCGCCGAGGCCGGGATTGGAATCGAGCAGGCCGCGCTGCTCGAACTTTTGAATGAGGAGCGCCGCCGCCCCGGCCACCATCGGTGCGGCCCCCGAGGTGCCGCCGAAGGCCGTCGTCCCCGCGCCGGTGCCCACCGCCGCCGAGCGGCTCGCGCCGGGCGCAGCGATATCGGGCTTGATGCCGCCGTCGGCGATGCGCGGCCCGCGCGCCGAGCTGGCCGCGATATCGTCGTCCAAAATCAGAAACTCGACACATGAAACAAACGCTTCCCGGCCAATCTGGCTCTTGAGCCAGTTGCCGTCGTTGAGCGTCACGGTTAGTGCGGGCGAGGTGATCTCGCCGCCGCCGTAAGCGAAGGTCGGCGGCGTGTTGCTGAAGATGTTGTTGGCGATGACGACGAGCACCGCACCGGCGGCGTTGCCGTTGGCGACCTTTTGACTGGCCGCGCACGTGCCGCGATCCACCAGCAACACCTTGCCCTCCAGCGACCACGGATCAAACGCCTCGCAGCCGAGGAGGTTGCCGCCCGCGCCATCGCCGTATTGCAGCACGCCCGTGATGTTGAGGGGGATGGGCGCGCTCCACGACTGATGCACGCCTTTCACTTTCTCGTCACCGACGGCGATGAAGTACACGAGGTCATGCGGCATGCTGGATTGGGCAACGCTCAGCGCCGCCTCGGCGGTCGAGGGCTGGCTGACGATGTAAGGATGGTCGCCGTCGTTGCCGGCAGCAGCGACGACCAGCGAGCCGTAGTAACTGGCGAGATTGACAAACAGCGATAGATCGTCCTCGGGCTGACCATACGGCGCGCCGAGCGAGAGGTTGATCACGTCAGCCGGGTCGTAGGCGAGGCAATACGCATCAACACCCGGCGTGCACGCGCCGCGGTCCGAGTCGTCGAGGTCCATGGCATCGTCGAGGGCAAACAGCAGCGCGAGACCATTGCAGGAGGCGCTGACGGCGCTGCACGCTTTGAACGACCACAGGTTCGCGCCGGGGGCGACGCCGACATCGCCCGCACCCGGATGGGATTCGCCGCCGCCGAGGATGTCGGCCACGTGCGTGCCGTGCCCCTGAAAATCTATCGGATTGGGGTCGGGTTGGGTGGCGCTGCTCGAAACCGGCCACGCCTCGCCCACCCAGTCATATCCGCCAACGACGCGATTCTGCGGGCTGCCGTCGCGACCGTACTGCGGATCACCGAAGTAGCCCGAGACATCGGCGAAACGGTGGGCGGTGCAATTCGGATCGCTGGGGTCGGGCGTGCCGCTGAAAGTCGCGCCGCAATACGCCTCGCGAAACGCGGCCTCGGTCCCCGGGCCGCCGAACTTCGCGTGGCTGTAATCCACGCCGCTATCGATCACCGCCACGTCAATGCCCGCGCCGGTCAGACCCGCCGCCTGGAGCGCTGAGGCCCCGATCCACGGCACGCTGTCGGTCAGCTCCATCGCGTAGGTCGAGATGCCATGCACGCCGATGACCTTGCCGAGACCGCGAACATCGTCGAGCTTCTCCCCGTCAATGCTCACCGCCAGGCCGGTGGAGAGTTGGGTGAAGCGCCCGAGGATTGCGCCGCCCAAAGCCTCGATCTGCGGGATCAGCGCATCCTGCTCGGCGAGGATGCGGGCGCGATAGGCGAGCCGCTGCGCGTGACTCCAGTTGCGGCTCACCATCACCAGCGGCGAGAGGTTGATATGCACGATCACCTGCGTCGGTCCGCTGATCAGGCTGCCCGGCTGCTGTTCCCAGGTCTGCGAGGCCTGCTCGACGAGCTGGGAATAAGGCGGCAAAGCCAGCACGCCATCGCCGGCGGCCGCCTTCGGGCGGCCTGTGCCAACGGGGCCGAGGGATATGGCAAGGGCCACCAACCCAAGGATCAATGGACGAAACATAGACCGCATCAATGACTCCAAACGTCCTAATAGCCGAAGGTCAAAATGCCGTAGCGCTCAATGGTATGCGTTGTCACCGGCACACAAATCCGAAAACGAAGCGTCTGGCCGCCCACAAAGCGTTCGAGTTGTTCCGCTGTCGCAAGTACCGTATCCCGAAAATCAATTACGAGATCGGCGGGATCGTAGACAACCGCGATGATGGTCAATCGTTCGCTGAGGCGCGAGCCTGGGTTCTGGGTTTGGCCCGACAGGCAATAACGGTTGTTTTCCAGCGAGGCCTCGGTAACGGTGGTTACGAAATCCGTTCGGAGGGTCGCGGCACTGGGAGCCGCCTCGACGGCCAGGGTAAACGTGCTGGCGGATGCGATATCACCGACCACCAGCTCAAACGGAACGCGACCGGCAGCCGGCACAACTGCCTGCGGCCAGAAGTCACTGACCTCCGCCTCCATCGCGATAGGCTGACCCTGAGCATCGTAGAAGCGCCCGGTCACTTCCACCAATTGCATTGGCTCGGCGGAGAGGTTCGTCACCTCGCCGACCACACGATAATGTTGCTTATTGGCATCGAAGAAGCTGCGCGCTCCGGTAATGAGCCATGAGCCGGTAAGGTGTGGCGTCGCAATGGCCACCCGTTGGGCCGTCGGTGAAACCACGGGGTCGGTGGCAGTCGAGGTTGGGAAAGTCAGGTTGATAACGGCTGACGGGATCGCCGTGGCGGGCACTGCAGCCGTCGAGTCGGTATTCGTCGCGTTTGTCACGGGCTCAGTTGCGCGGGCAGGCAACGCTTCGGTAGTGATGGGGGACGCAAAATCCGGTGTGGCCGATGGGGATGCGGTCGGCCAGGTCGTGACGACCTGTGACGCCGATGGCGCAACTGCAACTAATGCAGCCGACGAAGGTACGGTGGGTTGGGCGACTTCACGCAAGGCCATAACCAGAATCACGACTCCCGCGACGAGTGGCGTTGCCAGTGCCAGGCCGATACCCAGCCACAGCGCAGCCGAAGACCGGCGCCGTGGCGCAGGTGGTGAACCATTGGATCCAGAGTACATCTAGCCCCATGTGTGTCCAGTCACGCCGTGGCTCGCCTATAGGCGGCGCGGCATGAAGCGAAATAGATTGGGTCGTGCGGGTCGTGCGGGTTAGATTGGACGGGTCAGCGCCGGAACAAACAGCTTCCACCACTGGGCAAGGCGGAGACAGAACCGGCAACACTGTCACTCACCGGGTAGGGCCGTTGAGCGTAGCGAAGACATTCGAAATCTCGCCGTCAAATCTGCTTGCATATTAGCCGTAGCCAAACAGCGTGTCAAGAAATTTATGTCCCCCGGAGCTAGTACGTAAGTTCCGTGGCCGTCTGGACTTTCGCAGCCGGCTTTGTGCGGCCCGCCCGTCACTCACCGAAGATGAATGCCTCCCGCACCGCAACCCCTGCGCCGCACGTCTCGATTTTATCAATGAGCAGAGAGACGGTGTGCTGCCCCGGCGTGAGTTGCGATTGGGCAGCCAGGTAGCGGAAATCCATGCCGGCGATGCGATTCTGATCGTCGTAAGCCACTGCATACACTGTGACATTGTTCGGCGTGTTGGCGCCGGTATTCGTCCACTTCACAGTCACGTCAATGGCGTCCCCCTGTTCCGCTGGAGTATATTCATCAATGCGTAAATCAGTGCGCGGTGTCCAGGTCGCCGTCTCGACGACGGGGTGGAGGGTGTAACTCTGGAAATCGTTCCGGTCAATTTCCACGATGATCAGATACGGCAGGGCTTGATTCGGGGCAAGTTTTCCATCACCGGGGATTTCGAAATACACGTTGTTCCAAGTCTGCTCGCCGCCGTTCCACCTCACCGTGGCGTGGACGCTCGTGATGCGCACGCCCACCGCCGCGTCGTTGACCAGCTCGCCGTAGAGGTACAGATCGCCGCTGACCGACTCGATGCAGCCCTGGTCCTTGCGCAGGGTCGGAATGAGCGAGGTGGTGACGATGGGTGAGGCAGTCGCCGTGCTCGATGGGGTGGACGTCGCGGCGGCTGTGAGGGTGGCGGAAGCGGTGGGGCTGGGGGAGGTGCCGCTCGCCGGTGTGAGCGTGCCCGGCGGGCTGGCCGTCACCGTGCCCGACACGGTGGCCGTCGCTGAGGGCGTGTTCGCAAAGCCGGTGGGCGTCGCTGCTGGCGGCGATGCGGCAGTGGTGGCAGTGGCCGCATTCAGCGTGTCCGGCGCTTCGACCACCGGGCCGGCTGCCGCAGTGGGGGTGTGAGGGGCCGTTGCCGGAGTGCGCGCTGCAACGGTAAAGACCGCTACGGCCTCGGGCGTCTCATTCAGTTGCCGCGACAGAGCGAGGGTGACGAGAATCACGGAGGCCAGGATCGGGGCCAACAGGGCCATGCCTGCGCCAAGCAGCACAGTGGACCATTGGACGCGGCGCCTGGCGGGGGGCCTCGGCGGTGAATTCATGGCGCGTGAGCGAGGTGCCGTTACTTGCGGATCAACGGCAGGTAAACGGGGAAGAAATCGCGCCAGTTCACGACCTCGCTCAGTTCCGCCGGACTCAATCCGGCGGCCAGCGGGTTACCGGAGCGCATGGGTGCATCGAATGCCCCCACCGCGTTGAGCGCCTCGGCGGGCGTGAGGTTGATTTGCTGAAAGATCAATATCCGCCGTGTGCTGCTGGCCGGAACCGAGATTTGAAACTCGGCCAGGATGCCCTCCTGAGCGTTGCCCGCTCCCGGACAGGCAAATACCTGATCGTCGGCGAAGGCAGGGATGATGGCCGGATTCCCCGCGCCGAACACCGCAGTCGAATTCACCACATCCGTCACGACCGTCGTGCCATCTGCACTCACGGCCCAGCGATCGTTGCCGGCATAGGTCGTGTCGCCGCTGCTGGTCGCCAGGTAGCGTGTGTCCTGATCCGAACCGAAGTTGACGGCGAAGGTGATGGTGATGGGGCGGGGTGCGGCAATCGGATTCTCGATTATTACCATTGTGCGCAACGTCGGGCTGCTGGTCAGTGCGGTGTAGTCCAGAGTCACGTTCAGCCCGTTGGTAGTCACCATCGGCCCGGCGGTCATTTGTGCTGCCGAGACCGAGGCAACGGTGGAGGTGAACACGCGCCCATTGACCCAAATGCCGGCCTGATCGTACGCATCTACTTCCGAGCCGAGGCTGGCATCATCCACCATGATGCCGGGGTTGAGCACAGTGGAGCAGATGCCTTGCGGGTAGGGCAAGCCGGTGTCGGTGCCCCCATCGGGCACGATGTTCCAATCGGCGTCGCCGTTTGGGCCGCCGGTGAGGGTGGCCGGCAGGCCGGTCTGCGCCGAAGCGGTGAGCAGGCCGGATAGCGTCACCGCCAGACTCAGACCCAGGCCCCACATCCACCGCACTCTGTTTGGACAAATAGACTGCATGTGGTTATCCTCGCACTATGGAACCGCTGGCATCCTTGAACGTCGCTAAAGTGAGACCCCAACCCGAAATCGAAAGGAACCAATATGCGATCAAGTTTGCTGCACATCGTTTTGCACGCGCTGATTCTGGCGGCCTGTCGCCCCATGCCCTCGCCCGCACAGCCATCCGCGCCGACTCCGCTTAGCGCCACTGCCGCGCCACAGACCACTCCGCTGTTGACCGCCGAGCCGGTCGCGACGGCAGACCGACAGGAGGTTCAAGTGACGCCACTCGCCACCGCACCGCTGCCCGTTGACCCTGGGGCGCGCGACCTGGTCGAAAGCGCCCGCGCCGACCTCGCGGCGCACTTGGGCCGCCACCCCGACGACATCGGCTTTGTGGATTTCACCGGCGTGGTCTGGCCCGACGGCAGCCTGGGCTGCCCGCAGCCCGACGTGCTGTATCCGCAGGTGCTCGTCGAAGGATACCTGATTCGGTTGACCGATGGGAAGACGACTTTTTACTATCACGGCGGCGAGGGCCGAGGCCCTTTCCGCTGTGAGAACAGCCAGCCCCCACTTGGCGCAACCGGGCTTCCCTGACGGCTCGGCCTTCGCTTTGCTGTGAGAACAAAACGGCGGGCGCGCGCAGCGCCCGCCGTTTTGTTTCTTTGTGGATCCGTTCACACACGTTGCCGCATGCGAACTGCCACGCCGACCGCGGCGTTGACCGCGGCGCTTACGGGACGACTTCGCCGGCGAAGCGAGCGATGTTCGTGCCAAACCACAGATCGCCCGTCATCTCCGCGTAGTTCACCCACTTGCCGACGCGCACACCCTTCACCTGGAAGGTGATGGTGCGGGTCTCACCCGGGGCGCCCGCCGCCGAGGTGACGACGGCGCCGCCGCCGGCCGTGGGCGCGGTGCCCGTGCCGTCGAAGTACAGCGTGCCGCCGCGGCTGCCGAACTGGTTCTCGGCGCCGACCGTCAGGACACCGGCATCACCACCCGTTACCGCACCGTACGCGTACGTGATGTTGGTTTGGCTGGCCGAGCCTGTATTGGTGGCCGCCGGGATCCAGATCTGGAAAGAGTTGACCTGCGCCGAATTGGTGAAGTTCGGCACCGCCGCCCACTCCAGCACAGTGAAGCGGTTCGGGCCGGCGGTCAGGAGGCCGGCACGCAACGCTCCGCCCGCGGCCGGGTTGAGGTCGGTCCAGAACGCCGCCAGCGTGTTGTTCGGGCGCGTTGCGTTGGGTAGCGGGCTGGGGTTGTTGAACAGGTTGTCCGCGGCGGTAGCCGAGCCGACGACCGCATAGCCGTTGCTGTCAATGGCGACACTCGTGTAAAGCGTGCCTCCATAGCGGAACGCATACGCGGCTGGCAAGCCCAGGTTGGCGATGGTTTCGTCGCCGATGCCGGTGAGAGGGGCAATACCAAAGCCCGCTAGTGGCACGAAGCCAAACGGCGACGCACCGGCCGCGATGGCGACGTTCGGCGGTTGGGCACCGGCCAGCGTGCCATTGAACGAGATGCTGTTGGGGTTGTCACCGCCCACCACACTTCCGGGCACCAGCGCCAGCTGGCGCGGCAGGTTATCCACCATGCTCACATTGGCCGGGGCAAAGGTATTGTTGACCAGGGTGATGGAGCAGTTGGCTGTGCTGCCGTTGGCGAACGTGCCGGGGGCGCACGTCTTGTCCATCGTCACCACCGGTTGGCGGCGCACGATGGTGACCGGGAAGCGAACCACACAGCCGAAGTTCTTCTCGCGGAAGATCACGACGGCATGGCGCACCTGTCCGATCGGCACGTCGCGCGCATCCACGGTGATGTCGAAGGTGATGGTGCCGTTGGCGTGGACGAGCAACTCACGCGGCGCGATCACCCGGAAGTCACGCGGCTGGCCGGCTTGATATTCCACCCGCGAGACGTAGTGTGAGTCGAACCCAGTCACCTCCTTCGCCGTGCGCTGCACGGTGATCAGTCCCGGCATCACTGGCATGTACAGGCTTGGGTAGTTCGAGTTCCACAGTTGACTCTGCAACGCGACGTAGTTTGCGCCGGTCTCATCGAAGGTCAGGCCGGGGTCCCACGCCTTGCGCAGATCAATGCGGCCGGAGCCGGCATCGAACGGCGTGAAGGGCGTGACGCCGTCTTCCTTCACCAGATCGCTGGCCCTGGCGCTCGTCATCAGCGCAGATTTGATCTGACCGGGGGTCCAGCCGGGATACAAATCGGCGAGCAGTGCGGCTGCGCCGGCCACGTGCGGGCTGGACATTGAGGTGCCCTGGATGGCCTGGAACAGTTGGCCCGGCAGGCCACCTGTTACCGTAGCGGGGTTGGGCGTGTGCCCAGCCAGGATCTGCACACCGGGGGCGGTGACGTCGGGCTTGCTGACGCCCAGCGATTGGCCCGGCCCGCCGCGCGAACTGAAGGACGCCATCACATCACCCTGCACCAGGGAGGCCGTGCCGGGGGTGAAGGTCGCCTTCACACCAGTGTGCGAGGCCATGAACGCCAGCAGGGACGCGCCCTTGTCGTTTTCAAGGTGCACACTGGGGATGAAGTGATTGTCAGTGGCCAGACCCTGCAGAGCCGGGTTGTACAGCAGCATGCCTGCGCCACCCGCCTCACCGACGTTGCGGCTCTTGGTGACGCGGGCTGAGCCACCACGCCGGCATACCACGATTTCGCCGCTGAAGGTGCCCGGCGCAAAGGGGCTGGGGCCGTCGGTCGAACCGCACAGCTCGAGGCCGGCGGGCGGGAACACCACCGGGGTAGGCGTGAGGATGCCATCGGTGACCGAAGCGCCGACCAGGTCGAGCGTGTCGCCGTTGTCGGCGGTGAGGTGGACCGTGCTCAGGAAGTGCCGGTCGGTGGTGCTGGCCGCAACGGTCGTCACCCACGGCTCGCGGTGATTGGTGGTGTCTGCGCCGGGGCCGCTGTTGCCGGCCGAGGCCGCCACAAACACACCGGCATTGTACGCGTCGAGGAAGGCCAGCGAGACGATATCGCTGTAGGGGTTAGTACCGCCGCTGATGGAGAAGTTAATCACATCCACGCCGTCGCGGATGGCCTCCTGCACTGCTGCGGCCGAATCGGTCGTGTAACAGCCGACCTCGCCGCAGACCTTGTACATCATGACGTGCGCCCGAGGCGCAATGCCCGAGACGACACCGCGATCCACGCCGAAGATGCTGGCGTGCACGCCGCGATTCCCCGCCGCTGTGCTGGATGTGTGTGTGCCGTGACCATCGTCATCACGGGCGGTCGTGAACTCGCCGGGCAACAGGGCATTCAGAGCGTCGTACGTCGCCATGAAGCGGTCGGCGCCGATGAGTTTGTTGTTGCACGTAAACGGCGCGCCCGGGTTGGCGCCGCCCGTAAACTCACAGGCGCGCGTGCCCACCGGCGGCGCTGGCGGAGCGGCATACGGCTTGCCCAGCGGGTCCGGGTCGGAGTAGGACGGGTGCTCGGGCCAGATGCCGGTATCAAGCACGCCGACGATCACGCCCTCGCCGGCGCTGCCCTGGCCGCCTAGTTTGCTCCAGGTCGTCGGCGCGCCGATGAAGGCCGGGCTGCGTTCGGTGTCGATTTGAAGCAGTTTGTCTTCATAGACGGCTTGCACGCCGGGCAGCCCGGCCAGTTCATCCAGTTGCCCGACAGGCACCACCATCGCCACGCCGCCCAGAATCAGGTCGTAGCGATGGGTGACCACACTGGCCGGGATGGCGCTCTTGGCCGCGGCCTGGAACGTCTCCGTCTGCTCAGCCAGGTACTCCAGATACAGTTGGCTGTCAGCCGAATTGACATCCAGTTCACCATCACCCGTGACAATTGGGCTGGTGGCCGGCAAGCCCTCCACACCGCCGGTGTAAGAGGCCAGCGAGGCGGCCTCTAGTTTGACGATGACGCTCACCAGCTCGTTCGCGCTCGCGGCGCTGGATTGCAGGCGCTCAATCGTCTCGATCGATTCTGCTTTAGGGGCGTGAAAAATCGAATCCACCGTCACCGGTTCGGCTGTGATTTCGCCCTCCTGGGCGAAGGTCGGCATGGTTAATGAGAAAGCCGTAATCATGCCTACGAGCACTCGTAACGAGCGCGTTAAACGAGAAGTCTTCATTGTGGGGTTTCCCTCCATGGGATCAAGTCATCGAACTGCTGTTACACTTGCTGCGAGTGGAATGGTGTGAGATTGCGAGTGGGCGACTCCTTTCTGTGTCAGCGCCCCCAGGCGCGCAATAGAAAACCGGCTACGTCCTGCCGGTCGTCGTCGGCGCAGATCTGGAAACTATGTGCGGGGGTGCTCATCACCTCATCAACGTCTGGCTCATATACGCGGCCCAACCCGATCGCGCGGCCGTCGCCATCCAGCAACAGCAGCGCGATGGCCAGGTACTCGTTCAGGCCCGGCTCCGGGCGCAGCAGTGTGCTGTTGATGCAGAATCGACCCCGAGCTGTCACCGGGGTCGAGTTGATGAAATCGTCAAACTCGCGTGCGAGGGCGGTGCTGGCTCGGGCGCGCACCTCCAACGAGTAGGAGGCCGCCTGATCAATATCCAACACGTGCATTTCAAAGGGCATTCGCCCGCCGGCCGGCACGGGCACGGCGTTGGTCGGGATTTCAAACGTGGTCTTCAACCGCCCAGCGATGAACCGGCCTTGTGCGTCATAAAACTCACCACTGATCTCAAGCACATCCTGTGGCACGCCGGTGTGGTTGACAATCTCGCCGACGACGATCAATCCGTTTTGGCTGGGATGGGCCATAACCTGCACGTTTGCAAACGTCCAGTCAGAGGGGGTAGCGGTCGGGGCAGGAGTGAGGGTGGGGGGGGAGGTAGGAGGCGCGGCCACAACTGTCGTGGGCGTGGGAGCCAGCAGTGTGGGTGTGTGTTCGATTGTTGCTGCGGCGGGCGGGGTAGCTGAGGCTGCCGGCGTCACGCCGGCCCCTTCACCACCCGAGAAGGCGATCGTCGCAACAGCCGAGGATGGCAGGGTCGGCAAACCGGTTGAGTTCGTAAGTGGGGCGGCGGCCACCGACGCCAAGGTGGCGGTCGGGCCGGGCAACGCGCTTGTAGATTGCGGCGCGATAGCCGTTGTCGGCGCGATCGGCAGTGGAATGGTGGCCTGCGGCGCGAGAGTGGGCAATGCCACTTGCTCGGCGACGGACTTGGCTTGTGTCAGGCGCAAGATCATCAACCCGGCGAGCAGCGCTAAGATGACCAGCGGCGTTGCCAGCACAAAGGCAAAGGCCACGATCATCGTTGTGTTCGGCTTTGCTCGCGAGGCTACCCGTTGACGGCGCACAGTGACCACTCACGCAACGCAATACCACCACCCACCCGAGGTGGCCGCGATATCATCAAATTGACTGACAGTTGTGAGACTTGCTAAGCGCAGCGCTGGTGGAACGCCTCACTGTGGTCGAGCCAGGAGCACACAGTGATTCACTTTGGCATGTCCAGCACGCCTGGTCGCTGTGGTCAGAAAGGGCAGACCTCAGGCGACTCGACGCAGCCCTGTCTGGATCGGACCGCGTTGCTCGTACGAAATTGTGAACTGAAAAGCTGCCGTCATCTTAGCCGTATCAACCTCCACTTGTCAAGAAAAAGGCTGCATCCGCAAACGGGTGAAGGACTAAGGTACTACGAGGGGCCCATACCAACCAATAGGCTTGTTAGCACGTTGATGCTGCGTTGGAATTCCGAGATCAGGATGTGCTCGTCAGGCGTGTGGTCGAGCGCCGAGTCGCCCGGGCCGTAAGCTACGATCGGCGTGCCCCAGGCTGGCGCGACGATGTTCATGTCCGACGTGCCACTCTTCAAACTGAATGTTGGGTTGCCGCCGGCCTGCCGGATGGCGCTGAGGAAGGCGCGCACCAGCGGGGTGTTTTTCTCGCCGCGATAAGCCGGCACGCCCTCGAGCAACGTGAGCGTGGCCTCGCTCGCCAGCGCGCCCAGCGCCGCGTGCACCTCGTTCACCGCAATCCCCAGCGGCAGCCGCATGCCGAACTTCAGCCGGGCGGTTTCAATGAAGCCATCCGAACCCGAACTCATCTCGCGCAGGGTGGGGATGACCTGCTCGAACATTTTGCCGTTGTCGCCGTTGCGCTCCGACGCCCAGGCCGTCACACGATTCCAAAAGGCCACTGCCGCCTCGCACGCGCTCTCGTCCCGCGCGGAGGTGTGGGCGAGCGTGCGCTGCACCGCGTAATCGAACCACGCGCTGCCTTTGTAGCCGAGCGTGATCTTTTCCCAGCCGCTCGGCTCGCCGATGATGGTGAAGTCGGGGCGATACCGGTCTTTTATGAAGTGCGCGCCGCGGCTGTCACCTTCCTCCGCCACCGCGCCGACCACGATGACGCGCATGTCGCGCAACTGCTCGCGCGCACGGATGGCCGCCGCCGCGAACGCAGCCAGCGGGCCTTTGGCGTCCACCGCGCCGCGCCCGTTCAGCCGGTCGCCGTCACGGGTCACAGCGTCACCAAAGGTGACGGGGATGAAGCCGGGCACGGTGTCAATGTGGCCGAGCAGCATCACCGTGCGCGGAGCATCGGCCGGGCCGGCGACGCCGACCGCGTTACCGATCTCATCCACCCGCGCCTCCAGCCCGCCCGCGCGCATCTGCGCCGCGAGATAGTTCGCGGCCTCGGCCTCGTGATATGACGGGCTGTAGATTTTCAACAGGCCTTCGAGCAGGGCAACTTCATCCATAGAGAGAGATTGGTAGACGGGCCGCTACAGCAATCACAGATGGCTGACGATGGCGCGGGTCATCTCTTTCGTCGTCGCCGCGCCGCCGAGGTCGCGCGTGGTCAGGCCGGAGCGGAGCGTCTCGATGGTCGCGGCGCGCACGCGCTGCGCCGCAGCCGGCTGGCCAATGTGATCGAGCAACATGGCTGCCGAGAGGATGGCGCCGACGGGGCTGGCGAGGCCCCGCCCGGCGATATCCGGCGCGGAGCCGTGCACCGGCTCGAACACCGCCGCCGACTCGCCGAGGTTGGCGGAAGGCGCGACGCCCAACCCGCCGATCAGCGCGCTGGCCTCGTCGGAGAGGATGTCGCCGAACAGATTCGTCGTCACGATGACGTCGAAGTTTTCCGGGTCGCGCACAAGCCGCATGGCAGCAGTATCCACCAGTATCTCATTCACGGCCACATCCGGATAGAGCGCCGCAACACTCAAGCACATCTCGCGAAACAATCCATCGGTGATCTTAAGTACATTGGCTTTATGAACGATGGTAACTGTCGAGGGGCGACCGAGAGTCGCAGCGCGCCGCCGTGCCTGTTCAAACGCCACCCGCGCGATCCGTTCGCTGGCGCGTTTCGTGATCACCCGTTCCGCTATGGCCGTATCGCCTTCGCGTCGCTCGCGCCCGGCATACATCCCCTCGGTGTTCTCGCGCACGATGAGGAGATCGAGGTTGGGCCGCGAGAACGCGCCGGGCAAGGAGAAGGTGGGCCGCAAGTTGGCGTAGAGCAGAAAGTGGCGGCGCAGGGCGAGGATCGGGCTGCGGTAGCCGGCGACGGTGGTGGAGGGTGAGGCAGTCGCGCCAAACAGGGCCACGCCCGCCGCAGCCACGGCGGCCACCGTCGCATCCGGCAGCGAGTCGCCGGTCTTCTCAAAATGCTCGAAGCCGGCGTGGGCCTCGACGAAGGTCAATCCCAAACCGAGCGCCGCCAGCACTTCAGCCGCGGCGGGCACGACCTCCTTGCCGATTCCATCGCCGGGGATCAAGACGATTTTTGATTTTTGATTGCCGGTTGCTGATTGTGATGTCATCGTGTAATCAAAAACTATCAATCAGAAATCTTCACATCTTCGGTACTCGTCAGGCCAAGCTTGCGGCGCACGTGCGCAATGAGGCCGCCGGCCTCGATCATGCCGAGCGCAGTCGGCGAGAGCGGGGGGAAGGCGTACTCACGCCCGTCGAGGCGGATGAGGCTGCGCGCCAGATCAATCGCAAGTGTATCGCCGGATCGCGCAGCGTCCACCGCCTCGGGGCAGGTGATGAGGAGCAGGCCCTGGTTGATGCCGTTGCGAAAGTAGATGCGGGCGAAGGATTTGGCCACCACGGCGGCGAGGCCGCGATATTTGAGGCAGGTCACCGCCTGCTCGCGCGAGCTGCCGTTGCCGAAGTTGCGCCCGGCCACGATGATGTCGCCCGGTCGCGCGTGCGCGGTGAAGTTCGGGTCGAGGTCTTCGAGCGCATGCGCGGCGATCTCCTCCGGCTCGCGCAACGTGTAGGTGTGCTTGCCGGGGAAGAGGACATCGGTGTTGACGCCGTCGCCGTACTTCCACACCTTGCCTGATATTTTTGATTTCTGATTTTGGATTTCTGATTGTGAGTGCATGGCGCGTATTTTGATGAGCCTTTGCGTCCTCGCGGTTCAAATGTCCCTCGGGTCTGTAATGACACCGGTGACCGCGCTGGCCGCCACCACCGCCGGGCTGGCGAGGTAGATGTCTGCGTCGGGCTGGCCCATGCGACCTCTGAAGTTGCGGTTGGCCGAGGAGATGCAGACCTCGCCCGGCGCGAGCACGCCCATGTGGTTGCCCATGCACGGCCCGCAGCCCGGCGTGCCGAACATCGCGCCGGCCTCCATTAACGTTTGCACGTGCCCGAGGCGCGCCGCCTCCAGATACACTTCGGAAGAGGCCGGGACGATGAGCAGCCGCGCGCCCGCTGCGACCCGCCTGCCCCGCATCACCTCCGCCGCCAGCGCGATGTCCTCCAATCGCCCGTTCGTGCATGTGCCGATGAAGGCCTGATGAATCCGCGTGCCGCGCAGCGCCGAGAGCGGTTGCGTGCTATCCACCGCGTGCGGGCACGCCACTGTCAACTCAATCGCCGAGCAATCAATCGCATGTGTCGCGGCATAGTTCGCGTCAGGGTCGGGATAGAGCGCGCCACTTTGGATTGCTGATTTCTGATTGCGGATTGCGGATTGCCAGTCCGGCTTTGGCTTTCCGCTTTCTGCCGCCTGCCTTCTGACCTTGCGTTCCGCCAGATAGTCAAACACCGCCTCGTCCGGCGGCAGGTAGGCGTTCTTCGCGCCGAACTCGGCCATCATGTTCGGGATGACCATCCGGCTTTCGAGCGAGAACGTGGCGAGGGCGGGGCCGTCGAACTCCACCGACATATACAGCCCGCCATCCGCGCCGAAGTGGCCGATGAGGTGCAGACACAGGTCCTTGGTGGTGATGCCTCTGCCGAGCGCGCCCGTCAGCGTGAACCGGATCGTTTCCGGCACGCGCAACCACAACTCTCCCGTCGCCCACAGCACGGCCACCTCGGTGCGGCCCACGCCCGCGCCGAAAGCGCCCATCCACCCGAAGTGCGGCGTGTGCGAGTCCGAGCCAAGGATGAGCTGCCCCGGCAGGATGATGGCTTCCTCGCTATGAACCTGGTGGCAGATGCCGCGCCCGGCCTCGAAGAAGTGCTTGACTCCGTGGCGTTTGACGAATTCGCGCACCTCGGCGTGGTTGCGGGCGTGCTGGGCGTTGGGCGCCGGCACGGCGTGGTCGAGCGTGATGGCCAGCCGCTCCGGGATTGCCACTTTCTCCACGCCGATACTTTTGAAGATTTTATAGATGGCGGCGGTGTTGTCGTGCGAGAGCACGATGTCGGGCCGCGCGTCCACCACCTGCCCGGCCACTACCTGCCTCAGCCCCGCCGCGCGGGCGAGGGCCTTCTCCGCGAATGTCTTACCCATGCCGCATTCTCTCGCCAGGCACGCCAAGGACGCAAAGTATCCCTGGCGAACCTGGCGTGCGTTGCGAGAGACTCAACCGCCTCTCCCATTCACTGCAATCCCCGGGGTGCCCTGCGCGCGCGAACGTGAAGCATCGGAGTCGAGCCGCTGCACGACGGGCGGCAGCGTCTCCGGCAGCGCCAGCCGCGCCAGCCCGAATTCGCGCTCGGCCAACTCAATCAACACATACTCCGGCGACACATCCGGCGCGAGCTGATACACGCGCTCCTTGAACACGCGCGCGATGTCGCGCGCCTGTGTCTCTTCAATTTGATAGTAGCGGATCTCGCGCAGGAAGTAGTGGATGATGTTCCAGCCGGAGAGCGGGCCGAGCAGGATTTCGCTTTCGCTCACACCGAACTGGTCGAGCGGGTGCGCCTCGTACGCCGACGAGTCGCGCAGCACCGCGTTTTGATGCACGCCGGCAGTGTGCGTGCGGTTGGTCAGGCTCACCGGCTCTGTGGGCGGCACGAGCATCTTCAGCTTATCCGCCAGCATCACGTTGAGGGGATACGAGCCGCGCAGGTGATAGCCCTCGAGCTTGTCGTACTCGCGGTCAACGTGCAGATTGAAGAGCAGGGCGGTGAGGGAGGTGACGCCCGAGCGTTCGCCGATGCCGAGGATGGTCGTGTCGAGGTAGCGCACGCCGGAGCGCACGGCGGCCAGCGCGTTGGTCAGCGCGAAGCCGCGATCGTTGTGAAAGTGGCCCTCGAACTCCATCCCCGGGTAGCGCGCCCGCAGCGCGGCGGTGCGCTGGGCGATGGTCATCGGCGTGGCGACGCCCACCGTATCCGGCATCCCCAACCGATCTACCAGCGGCGCGATCTCATCGTACACGCGAAAGAGATCGGCCTCGCGCGTGCGGAAGGCATCCTCGCCCGAGAAGCGCAGCACCAGATCGGGGTAGTGCCGGCGCACTTCTTCGATGAGCGCCCGCGCCTCGCGCACGATCACCTCCAGATCGCGCCCGTGATTGAACGCCCGCGCCTCCGCCGAGGTGCCGATGTAGAAATGCAGCCCGTCCGCGCCGGCCTCGATCGCCGCCTCCACGTCGCGCGGGTGGCAGCGCACGTGAGCGCACAAGAACGTGTAGCCCTTCTGCGTGATGAGCGAATCGCGCACGGCCCTGAGCGCGGCGAAATCCTCGCGTTCCTGCGGGCTGACCACCGGCGAGAACACCTCCACAAACTTCACGCCGTAGATGATGAGCGCGCGCAGAATCTCCTCCTTGTCGGCGCGCGTGAAGAAATACTTGTGATGGTCGTGGAGCAGGGAGGTCTGTTGACCTTCACGCAACGTGGCGTCCACGATTTCGAGCGAACGGGGTTGGTATTGAGAGAAACGGCTCATACTTGACATGGTGACGCGGTGACCGGGTGACCGGGTGATCTGGAAGGTCACCCCGTCACCCGGTCACCGTGTCACTCCATTTCAACGACAGCAGCTTTCACAGGCAGCGGCTGCGCCAACACCGCTTCCACCGCCTCGGCGGCGCGCGCGAGTTGCGTCTGCGAGATGACGAGCGGCGGGAGGAACCGCATCACGGTCAGGCCGGCGGGCAGGGCGAGCACGCGCTGGTCGAGCATCAGCGCCTGCAGGTACGGCGTCACCTTCTGCTTCAACTCGATGCCGACCATCAACCCCTTGCCGCGCACCTCGCGGATGAGGGGCGACTGGATTTGCTTCAGTCGTTCGATGAACCACGCGCCCAGTTCGGCGGCGCGGTCGGCGAGATGTTCGCTCTCGATGTAGCCGATGGCGGCCAGCGAGGCCGCGCAGGCCAGCGGGTTGCCGCCGAACGTCGAGCCGTGGACCAGCGGCGGCAACTTGCCCACCCGGTCATTGAACACCACCGCGCCCATCGGCAGGCCGCCGGCAATGGATTTCGCCAGGCACACCATATCCGGCTCGAGGCCGAAGTGCTCGCTCGCAAACATCGCCCCGGTGCGCGCGAAGCCGGTCTGCACCTCATCCACAATCAACAGCGCGCCGTGCTCGCGACACAGCCGCTGCGCGCCGAGGAGAAACTCCGCCGTGCCCGGCCGCACGCCGCCCTCGCCCTGAATCACTTCCACGATGACGGCGGCGGTACGTTCGTTGACGTTGGCTTCGAGCGCGGCCAGATCATTGTAGGCGATGTGGCGGAAGTCGGGGACGAGCGGCTCGAACGGCTCGCGGTACTTCTTCTCCCACGTCGCCGAGAGCGCGCCCATGGTGCGCCCGTGGAAGCCGCGCATGGCGGCGACGATGTCGCGCCGGCCCGTGCGCAGGCGGGCGAACTTGAACGCAGCCTCGTTCGCCTCTGCGCCGGAGTTGCACAGAAAGACGTGCCGCATGTCGCCGGGCGCGATGGCAATGAGTTTCTCCATCAGCGCGGCGCGTTTGTCGTTGAAGAACATCTCCGGCACCGAGATGATGGTGCGGGCCTGCTGCGCGATGGCCTCGGCGACGGCGGGGTTGGCGTGGCCGAGGTTGCCCGCGCCCTGCCCGCCGACGCAGTCTACGTACTCGTTGCCGTCGCTGTCCCACAGCGTCGCACCCTCGCCGCGCACGATGGCGATGGGGCGCTTGGTGTACAAGCCGGAGGTGAACTGGGTTTCAATGTCTTGGATGCTCATGTATCTCTGATCTGTGATTTCTGATTGCTGATTGTGCGTCTGAGATTGCGCTTTGTTGTGCGTGACGTGGCAGTGAGAATGGCAACGATCTCGTTGCCTTCTTTTATCAGGCTTGCCAAGCGCTTTTGCGACATCAATCCGGCATCCACCATCACTTCCAGCCAATACAACGATTCATCGGCTTCTTCAATGGCGATGTCTACCTTCGAGACGAAGTCCTTGCCAGACCGTCCCCGGCAAGCCGACCGATAGTTCGCGCCGACGGAGGTGCCCGAACGCACAAGCTGCCGTGCCAACATGTCAGCGGTGCGAGACTTTGGCAATGCTTCAATTACCTTGATGCAGCGCAGGCCGAAAGCTTTGGTGCGTTGTTTGAGTTCTTCGGGCGTCATACCGCCTCCTTATGAAGCAAATGGCGAATACCCGAATTGGCAATCAGAAATCAGCAATCGAGAATCAGAAATCAAGAAATGACAGTGCCTCTGCCCGCGAGCGCGTTCGCAATCGGCTTATCAACGCGGCCATCGGCGAAGATGACTTTGGGCACGCCGAGCTGCGTCGCCTCAGCCGCGCCGAGCACTTTCTTCTTCATCCGCCCCTCGGCAAACTCCAGCGACTGTTCGACTTTGTCTTTGTCAATGTGCGTGATGAGTGTGCTCTCGTCGGGAAAATTGCGCAGCAGACCGGGGACGTTGCTGAGGAGGATGAGTTGCTCTGCGCGCACGGCCCCGGCCACCATCGCCGCCGCGCGGTCAGCGTCCACATTCACGGCGTCGCCCTCCGGCGAAATCGCCAGCGGCGCTATGACGGGTGTGAAGCCCGCGGCGATCAACTTCAATAGCCACTCCCCATTTACCGATTCGATTTTGCCTGTGTAGTCGTCGCGCAGCATCCGCTGCTTGCCGGTCTGCGGGTCAATGATGCGGATGGCGTCTTTGCGCCTGGCCACCATCACGCGCCCATCCACGCCCGAGAGGCTGAAGGCGTTGACGCCCAGCTTCTGCAAGCGTTCGGTGATGAGGGTGCTGATCCGGCCCGTCGTCACCATCGCGAAAATCTCGAGTGTGGTCCGGTCGGTGTAGCGCGAGGTGAAGCCGCTCGGCGAGGTGACCATCTGCGGTGGATGGCCCAGTCGCTCCGAAATGACATTCGTCTCGCCCGAGCCGCCATGCACGACGATGAGCTTGTGCCCGGCCAGAACATGCGAAGCGATGTCCGCCATCACCGCGTTGAAGTTCAAACCACTCGCGCCGCCGATCTTGACAACAATCATAAATGACCGACGACTGACGACCGACGGCTGACGACTGCACGCTAACATGGCCGTCGTCGGTCGTCCGTCATCCGTCGTCAAATCGGGTGCAGTCCCGGAAATTCCAACCCCGCCGTTTCGTCAATGCCGCACATCACATTCATGGCCTGCACCGCGCTGCCGCTCGCGCCCTTCATCAAATTATCAATCGCCGCCAGCGCCACCACGCGGCCTGAGTCGGCGTCGAGGTCGAAGCCCACATCGGCATAGTTGCTGCCGGCCAGGATTTTGGGATCGGGCACGCGGTGGATGCCGCTGCGGTCCTTTACGATGCGGACGAATGGTTCGTTGTTGTACGCCGCGCGGTACGCCTTCCACAAATCCTTCTCGGTCACGCCCGGCTTCACAAAGCAGTGCGCCGCTGCCAGCACGCCGCGCACCAGGTCCACCGCTGTCATGCTCAGGTGGACGTTGCCCAATCCCAATTCCTGTATCACTTCCGCCGTATGGCGGTGACCGGTGGGCGCGTAGGCGCGCACGCTGTGGCTTCTCTCCGGATGATGCGAGCCGGCGTTCACGGTCGCGCCGCCCTCGGACGACCCGGTCTTCACATCCACGATGATGGGCCGGCTGAGGTCGAGCAGGCCGGCGCGCACGAGCGGCAGCAGCGCCAGGTTGCTGGCGGTCGCGTTGCAGCCGACGCCGCTGATGTAACGCGCGGTTTTCATCGCCTCGCGCTGTAACTCGGGCAGGCCGTACACAAAAGCGCCGAGGTGTTGCGGGGCGGCGTGCGCCTCGCCGTACCACTTCTCATACAGCGCCGCATCGCGCAGCCGAAAGTCCGCCGATAAATCCACAATCTTCGGCGCAAGCTGCAGGTACGTCTCGATCTTCTTCTGCGACTCGCCGTGGGGCAAGCACAGGAACAACACATCGCACGGCTGCAACGCCTGCTGGCTGACGAACTGTAACTGCGTGCGCTTGCGCAGGTTGGGGTGGTGCTGAAAGACGTACTCGCCCGCCTTCGTTTCCGACGTGGCCTGTGCTACCTCGGCGTGCGGATGGAAAAGCAGCAGCCGCAGCAATTCGCCGCCCGTGTAGCCGCCGGCTGCGACGATGGAGACCTTGAGCTTTGTCATCAATCGCTCTCTCGCAAAGCTCGCCAAGAGCGCCAAGAAATCCTTTGCGAACTTTGCGTGCCTGGCGAGAGAATCATTCCGGGAATTCGCGCGGCACGGGATGATAGTGGCCTTTGAACTCGGCTTTGTGCCGGCCCACGTCGAGCACGTAATCAATCACGATACCGGGGATATCCACGCCGGTGGTCGGCACGGTCGTGTGAAACTCCATTGTGTGATTGACCTCGTTGATTAGGTAGCCTCGCTCGCCGTCCTCGAGCACGTCAATCGCCAGCACGCCGCCGCCCACCGCGTGCGCAGCGCGGATACAAATGTCGTGCAGGTCGGGTGTCACCGGGCACACGCTGCCCTTGCCGCCACGCGCCGTGTTGGTGATCCAGTGCGCGGACGAGCGATAGATCGCGCAGATCGTCTGCTCGCCGACGACAAAGGCGCGGATGTCGCGCCCCGGCTTGTGGATGTATTCCTGAATATAGAAGATGTTGTGCTGATAGTTGCCCAGCGCCTCGCGGTGTTCGAGCACGGCCTCGGCGGCGTCGCGGTCGTTGATCTTCGACACCATCCGCCCCCACGAGCCGATGACGGGTTTGAGCACCACCGGGTAGCCCAATTCCTCCATCGCCTCGACCGCGCTCTCGGGCGTGAAGGCCACGCGGAGCCTGGGTTGCGGCACGCCGGCTTTGTGCAGCGCCGCCGAAGTCCATAACTTGTCGCCGCAGGTGTCGGCGACGGCGGCGGTGTTGACGGTGGGGATGCCCCAGGCGTTGAGCACCTTGCACGCATACAGCCCGCGCCCATAGCTGATGCTGCGCTCGAGCACGACATCATATTGTGACCACTGGCCCTGATCCTCGAGCGAGAACCTCGCCTCGCGGTCGTCGAGCCGATCGTAGTCAACGCCGCGCTTCTCGAGGGCCTCGAACAGCCACTTCTCTTCGACACGGACGCGGGAGTAAAGGACGCCGACTTTCATGATCAATTACCAATTACAAATAACTAATCGCGGTAATTGGTTATTCGCCCCAATCTTCCGCCTCCTGCGGCGCGAGCGCCAGCGTGAGCGGCTGGACGGCGGTGACTTCGAGATCGACGCCGCACTCGGGGCAGACGACGATTTCGCCCTGCATGACGTTGGTCAGGTTGAGCGTGCCCGCACATTCGGGGCAGACGGCGGCGGTGGTGGCGGTGGGCATCATGACGGTCTCCTTGTACAAAACGAAAGCCTCTCAAAGCGAGAGGCCTTCCGGTTTACGAGTGGGGTGTGTTCAGGTTGAGCGTCAGCGTCCCAAGCGCAAATGTCCGAAGGCCTCGCAGGGCTTCTTCGGCAGGCGACGGGCGCGCTTCAACTCAGTCAACAGGTTCATTGCCCGCCATTATCCCAGCCCAGTTCAAATCGTCATCATGTAATTTGCAAAGTATTTTGAAGTCATGATTGGGCGTATTGATCAGCGGATTGGGATAGCGGGTGAGCGGATGTTAGTATCAGTCCTGACCATTATCCGCTAATCCGCTCACCCAATTCGCTGACGCAGCGCCTCGATCTGTCGCCGCACGCTCTCCGGGCCGGTGCCGCCGTCCGCGCTCCGCCGCTCCACCGCTGCGCGGAAATCGAGGGCCGCGCTGACATCATCGTCGAACAACGGGCTGAAGCGTTGCAGGGCGGCCGTTTCCCAGCTTGCCTGTCCCTCCCCCATTTCCCTCACCACGCTCCCCACAACATGATGCGCCTCGCGAAACGGCAGGCCCTTGCGCACCAGATAGTCGGCGAGTTCGGTGGCGAGCATGGAGGCGTCGAGCGCGGCGCGCATGCGGCCGGTGTTCACCGTCATCGTCGCGACGCAACCCGCGAGCACGGGCAGGAGCACGTCGAGCGTGTCGAAGGCGGCGAAGACCGGCGGCTTGTCCTCCTGCAAATCCTTATCGTACGCCGAGGGCAAGCCTTTGAGCGTCGCCATCAATCCGGTCAACGACCCGAGCAGCGTGCCCGCTTTGCCGCGCGCCAGTTCGAGCATGTCGGGGTTCTTCTTCTGCGGCATCAGGCTCGAACCGGTCGAGTACGCCTCCGCCATCGTCACGAAGCCGAACTCGGCTGTTGAATACAGAATGAGCGCCTCGGCTAACCGGCTGAGGTGGGCGCCGAGCAGCGCGGCGTTGAAGACGAACTCGGCGGCGAAGTCGCGGTCGCCGATGGCATCGAGGCTGTTCTCGCTGGGCCGCGCAAAGCCGAGATCGGCGGCCAGCGCGGCGCGGTCGATGGGATACGCGGTGCCCGCCAGCGCTGCGCTGCCCAATGGGCAGACGTTCGCCCGCTCGCGCGACTGTGCGCAGCGGGCGACATCGCGCTCCAGCGCCCACGCGTGCCCCATCAGCCAGTGGCCAAAGGTGATGGGCTGGGCGCGTTGCAGATGGGTGTAGCCGGGCAGCAGAGTCTCGGCGTGCGCCTCGGCCTGCGCGAGCAGCGCGGCCTGCAGAGGGCGAACGCGCGCGATGACCTCCGTGGTCGCGGCCATCACCCACAGCCGGAGATCAGTGGCGACCTGATCGTTGCGCGAGCGACCGGTGTGCAGCTTGCCACCGGCCGGCCCGATCAGCTCAGTCAGCCGCCGCTCGACGGCGGTGTGGATGTCCTCGTCGCCGGGCGCGAAGGCAAACGCGCCGGACTCGAACTCGGCGTGAACCTGGCCCAGCCCGAGAACGATTTGCTGAGTGTCGTCGGCTGAGAGCACGCCGGCGCGCCCAAGGGCGTTGGCCCACGCGATACTGCCGCGCACATCCTCGCGCCACAGGCGTTGATCGAACGGCAATGACGCATTGAGCCGATGGGCCAGCGCGTCAACGGACTCGGAGAATCTTCCGCCCCACATTTTTTTCATGCCTCTCACCCCGGAGTACACCTGGAGCACAGAGCTTTCTCTGTGCTCCGTGCTCTCTGTGATTCCATCAGTCGCGCTTGAACTTCGAGTAATCCGGCTCGGCGTAGTGCGCGCCGGCCCTGCCATCCACGTTGAGCAGGGCCGTCACCTTCATCGGCAGTCCGAACAGGCGGATGAAGCCGGTCGCGTCGCTCTGATTGTAGACGTCCTCCTGCCCGAAGGTGGCAAAGTCTTCGCGGTACAGGCTGAACGCGCTCCTGCGCCCGGCGACGATGACGCTGCCCTTGTACAGTTTGAGCCGCACCACACCGTTGACGTCCAGTTGCGTTTGATCAATGAAGGCTTGTAGCGCCACGCGCAGGGGGTGATACCACTGGCCGTAATACACCATCTCGGCGTAACGCGCGGCGATGAGTTCCTTGTAATGCAGCGTGTCGCGGTCGAGGCAGATGGATTCGAGCTCGCGGTGCGCGTCGAACAGGATGGTGCCGCCCGGGGTCTCGTACACGCCGCGGCTCTTCATCCCCACCAGCCGGTTCTCCACCAAATCCACGCGCCCGATCCCGTGCCGCCCGCCGATGGCGTTCAATTGCAGAATCAAATTCGCCGGGGATAGTCGTTGACCGTTGATCGCCACCGGCGCGCCCTGCTCGAACTCGATCTCGACGTACTCCGGCGTATCGGGCGCCTTCTCGGGCGCCACCGTCAACTGGAACATGGCCTCGTCCGGTTCGGCCGCCGGGTTCTCCAGCCCGCCGCCCTCGTGCGAGAGGTGCCACAGGTTGCGGTCGCGCGAGTAGATGGATTTGAGGGTGGCGGTGACCGGCACGTTGTATTCCTCGGCGAATTCGAGCGCATCCTCGCGTGAGCGAATCTTCCACGCCGGGTGCCGCCACGGGGCGATGATCTTGAGTTTCGGATTGAGCGCCGTGTACGTCAACTCGAAGCGGACCTGATCGTTGCCCTTGCCCGTGCAGCCGTGCGAGACCGCATCCGCGCCCTCGGCCTCGGCCACCTTCACCTGATGGGTGGCGATGAGCGGCCGCGCAATCGAAGTGCCGAGCAGATAACGTCTCTCGTAGAGCGCGCTCGACTGCACCAGCTTGAAGAGATAGTCGCGCGCGAACTCCTCGCGCAAATCCTTCACCACGCACTTCACCGCGCCGGTGGCGACCGCCTTCTCGTTCAGGCCCGAGAGCTCCTCGCCCTGGCCGATGTCGGCGGCGAAGCAGATGACCTGCGCGCCGGGATACTGGTGCTTGAGCCACGGCACGATGACCGAGGTGTCGAGGCCGCCCGAATACGCGAGGACGATTTTCTGGATGGATGAGTCGGACATAGCTTCTCCTGGATTTCAGTCAGTCATCAGAAACGAAAAGCCCTCCGATAGAGGAGGGCTGGGTGCGAAAGCAACGCGACGCGGAAAGTGACTCAGGCCAAACGCAAGCAGCCGACCTCGGTGGGACGGATGGTACGGCGGCTACGACGGTGGGTTGCGGTCATCATGCGTGCTCGAACTTTAGCCGGGCCGGGGCAACGGGTCAAGAGATGATTCGGCCAAAATTTGGGCGGTGATTTTGTGCCGGGCCGGGCGCTGTCTCTGCCGGCCCGCGTCAGCTTGCTTGCAGCGGATTGGGCGGCGGCGGCCAGCGGCCTGCGGTAGAATGCACGTACTGACTGGTAGCTGCGATGGAGCCACCCATGAGTGACGAAACCCCCAAACCCTCCGAATCCCTGCTTGACCGCGCCATGCGGCAGGCCAAAGAAGCGGCCGCGAGCGTCCCACCGGATAGCGGCGTGGGTCAGGCCGGACTGGTGGGCGCAGCGGGGGCCGCCGGTGTGGCCGGTGCGGTGAAGGATGCGACTTCGCCGGCGACGTATTCCTTTCACACCGCGCGCGCGCCGCAAGCCACGCTGAGAATGTTTGTGGATGCCCTCAACGCGCTCGGCGATCACGACACCCGCCCGCAATCGCATGTGCGTGGCGACCAGGCCAGCCTGCAATTTCAGCAACTGCTGCCGACCGGCAACTGGGTCACGGCGGTGACGATCACGTTGGCGCAAGCCTCCGAGGAAGTAAACATCGCCGCCAGCGCGCCCAGCCTGGCCTCGGTCGGCGGCGCGGCGGCGCAGGTCGGTGGCTCGGCGCTCGGGCCGTTGGGGCAGGTGCTGTCAGGCAACGTCCTCGGCGGCGTGGTCGAGGCGGCCAGGAGCGTGGGCCGCCTCACCGAGAGCGCAGAGAACTTCATCCTCAGCAACAAAATCCGCGAGACCATCGCCCGCATCGGCAACCAGCTCGACGATGAGTGGCAGGCGGTGCAAAACGAGAAGCGCGCGCGCGCCGATCAACACCTGATGATGGCGACGTGCAAGTTCTGTGGCACGCCGTTCGAGACGGCGGAAGAGACTCAGTGCCGCATCTGCGGCGCGCCGCGCGTACAAGGCAAACCCGTCACGAAGGAGTAACCCGCATGGCCGCTCGAAAGATCATCCAAATCATGCCCGCGCCCGGCTGGGCAGCCCGCATCGCGGAGGGCAAGGACGAGTACGAAACCCCGCTCGTCGGGTGGGCGCTAGTGCAGGAGGGCAGCGGCACGGCCGTGGTCGGCCTCATCGCCGGCAAACAGGTCGAGATGTGCGACAGCGACCCCGGCTTTGCCGGTTACACGTATCTGGCCGATGCGATTGATGAGGCGTTGGAAGACCTGGCCGATGAATTGGAGGACATCGAATTCGATGATGACGACGACTCCCCGCCACGACGCTCGGCGCGGTTGAATTGAGGTTCGCGGGACACCCGCCGCGCCGTAACTATAGATGACGATACCGCCACTCCCCGCCCACCATCGTCCCCACCACCTGCGTGTCTTTGATCGCCATCGGATCGCAGGCAAAGATGTCGCGGTCGGTGACAACGAGATCGGCGAGCTTGCCCGGTGCGAGCGCGCCGATTTTGTTTTCCATGTAACCCGCGTACGCCGCGCCGAGCGTGTAGGCGCGCAGCGCCGCCTCCACGGTGAGCCGCTGCTCGCCGTACCAACCCTCCGGCCCCGGTGAGCCGTCGGCGCGGCGGCGGGTGACGGCGGCGTGCAGGCCCTCGAACGGATTCGGTTTCTCAATCGGCGCATCGCTGCCGAAGGCCAGCGTCGCACCCGCCTCGAGTTGCGTCTGCCACGCATACGCGCCGATGTTGCGCGCGCCCCAATACTTCTCGGCCATCAGCATGTCGCTCGTGGCGTGGATCGGTTGCATCGACGCGATAACGCCGAGCTGGCCGAGACGGCTGAAGTCGGCCGGATGCAGGATTTGAACGTGCTCGTAGCGGTGGCGCAAGGGTCGCGCCGGCACCGCGCTCAGCCGGAGGCGCTCGTAGACGTTGAGCAGATCATGCCCGGCCTTGTCGCCGATGGCGTGGACGGTCATGGCGAGGCCGTGCGCGGCGGCCTTCGAAGCGTGCTCGTACAATTCCTCGGGATCAGTGACGACGAGGCCGTAGTTCTCCGGCTCGCCGAGGTATGGCTCGATCATATGCGCGGTGCGCGGGCCGAGCGCGCCATCCATGAACACCTTGACGTTACCGAGTCGAATCCAATCATCGCCGAAGCCCGAGCGCAGCCCGAGGCCGATGGCGTGGTCGAGATAGGCCACGCGAATGGTCTTGCACACCCGCAGCCCCAACTCGCCGCGCTCGCGCAGAATCTGCCACGCCGCCAGGCTGCGCTTGCCGTCGAAATCGTGCACGCCGGTGTTCCCATAGCGCCACAATGTCGCCTGCGCCGCCCGCATCGCCTCCGCCAGATCGGCCACAGCCGGCAGGGGGATGATGCTCTCGAGCAGCGTCATCGCCGTTTCGAGCAGGATGCCGGTGGGTTGCCCGCCCGCGTCGCGCCGGATTGCGCCGCCGTGCGGGTCGGGGGTGTCGGCGCTGATCCCGGCGAGCCTGAGCGCGGCGGTGTTCGCCCAGCCTGCGTGCGCCGATTTCGCGCTGAGGTACACGGGATGCTCCGGCGCAACCGCATCGAGATCGGCGGCTGAGGGGAATCCCGCCCAGCGCGTTTGGTTCCAGCCGTGGCCCCGAATCCACTGGCCGCGCGGCGTCGCCTGGGCGCGCTCGGCCACCCGGCGCAGGCATTCGTCGAGTGAATCGGTCTCGGCATCCACCCTCTGCAATCCAAGGGCGTACAGTTCCATGTGCATATGCGCGTCGATCAGGCCGGGCAACACGGTGCGGCCACCCAGGTCGAGCGCAGGCGCTCCGGGCAGGGCCGACTCGATCGCGGCGTTTGTGCCGGTTGCGATGATGACGCCATCGCGGATGGCGATGGCCTGCGCGTGCGGGCGCTGCGGGTCGAGGGTGTGGGCGTTGGCGTTGATGAGGCGAAGGTCGGGCATAGTGGCTTAGCAACGGTGTGCGAGTCGGTTGACCTTACCCGCTCGGGCCTTTGCGATACAGATACCAAAACTCATCGGCGGGGAAGGCCGGTTGAAGCTGCGCGTCCCACACAAAAGGGCCGGCAGGATATTTGTCGCGCAAGCGGATGTCGAGCGTGGCGAGGCGTTGGCCATCGGGGGAATCGCGCAGGCGGGGGTAGCGGCTGACGAGCAGGCCGACCATCGCGCGCTGCGCGACCTCGGTGGCGTAGCGCCCGCGGCCGACATCCACAAAGCCGCTCCACAACCGCACGCGCATGCGCATCTCCTTGGCCGCCTTCTTCTCGGCGTTGGTGCGCCATTGGGCAAGCGTGGCCTCGCCGCGCTCGTTGAGGGCCGCCAGCTCTGCCGAGGGCGGCGCAGCCAGCAGGCGCTGACGGGCGAGCGAATAGATGCCGAGGCTCAACCGAGCGTAATCACGCAGGCCGCTCAGCGGCCAGAAGTCCACCTCGGAGAGCAGGTAGGCCTCGAGGTCGTCCGTCATCAGTTGCAGCGCAGCCCGCTCGGTCGCTAAATCCATTACACGTTATCCCGGGGCAGGGTGGCGGTGTGGGTGCGCGAGAAGACCCGGGCCCCGCCCTCAAAGGCCGTCACCCGATTGTACACGTGCCAGTGCGTGCGGTCGGCGCGCAGGGAGCTGTCGGTCTCGATGCGGGTGCGCCACTCGCCGCGCTCAATCGTGATCGTAAACGCCGAGCGCGCCTCCGCCGAGAGCGGGTCGCCCTCGATGATGGCCCAGCGATGCTCGGCCACATCCGAATACACCAGGCCGTTGTCGCGGAGGCGGAACGCACCGCCATCGAGGTGATCAACCAGTTCGGCGCGCTGCGTCACGGCGTCGCGGCTCACCCAACGCCGGCGCGCCGCGGGCCGCAGCTCGTCAACCGCCAACGGCGCAGCGGTCTCCGGCGGGCCGAACGGCCGCAGCGTTTCATCGGCCCGGCGCGGCGGGCGCACCGGCAGCTCAAAGTAACTGTCCGCCAACACCGTCAGCGTCACCGGCTCGGGCGAGGGCCACGCCCACGGGAAGTATGTCGGCGAGATCGCCACACGCCAGCGATGGCCGGGCCGGATCGAGTGGCCCGTGAAGCGCAACGGCGCCGAGACGACGTAGCGCTCGCCCGGCGCCAGTGGTTGCGGGTTCTCGTGCCCGTCGCGATGGGTGAGATTGAGCAGGGCGCGGCTGACGAGGGTCGATTCGCCGGTTGGGGCCACGTCGCACAGCCGCACGGCGACGAGGGCCTGCGGCTTATCCGCGGCGAGGTGCAGGGTGAATGATGGGAAGCCGAGCACATCCTGCGCGCTTTCCATCGGCGCGGAGTCGAAACACAGCGACAGCCCATCCTCGGCGCGCTGATCGGGCGGCTCGTCGCCGGGCAGGCTCATGCTGTAGTACACGCCCGCGTCGAGGCCACACAGTTGCGAGCCGCGAATCGTGTACTCGCCTCTCCCGCCGGGAGAGAGGGTCGCTTCGCTGAGGGGCGTGAGGGAGCCATCGCTCAAATACAACCGTTGCGTCGTTGCGGTCCACGGCGGCCACTCGGCCTCGGCCACCCAGCGGCCCGCGCGCATCTCGTGCAGCGGCGAGGGCGGGGCGCTCTCCTGCAGGTATGCGCGCAACATCGGCTCGGCCATGAGGCCGGTGTCAATCCCCTTCAGCCAGTGATCCCACCAGCGCACGCTTTCCTGCAACATGCCGATGGCCGGGCCGGGCACCGAGGTCTCGGGATACTGGTGCGCCCACGGGCCGATGAGGCCCCGGCGCGGACATTTCAATCCGGCGAGCAAACGCGGCACGGCGTTGGTGTATCCATCCGCCCAGCCGCCGACCGCGAGCACCGCGCACTCGATCGCGCCGTAGTCCTCGTTCACCGAGCCGTGCTTCCAAAACGCATCGCGGCGCTGATGGCGCAGCCAGGTTTCGAGGTACGGCGGCGTCTTCTCCAAACGTTCCAGCCACATCTCGCGCCAGCGCTCGCCGACGATGCGCGGATCGGGCGGGCGCGCGTTGAAGGCCAGCATCGTCGAGGCCCAGGCCAAATGATCGTGCCCGAACATGCAGCCGCCGAGGTAGTGGATGTCGTCGGTGTAGCGGTCGTCGGTGGAGTAAAAGGTGATGATGGCCTTGAGCGCCGGCGGGCGCAGCGCGGCGACCTGCAGCGCGTTGAAGCCGCCCCACGATTTGCCGAACATCCCCACCGCGCCGCTGCACCACGGCTGCGCCGCCAGCCACGCGATGACGTCGAGGCCGTCGTCCAATTCCTGCGGCAGATATTCGTCGAGCAGCAGCCCGTCCGAGTCGCCGCTGCCGCGCGCATCCACCCGCAGGCAGGCGTAGCCGTGCCCGGCGAGGTACGGCTGTCGCAGCGCATCGCGCTTCGCCGTGCCGTCGTTCTTGCGGTAGGGGATGTATTCGAGCAGGCCCGGCACCGGTTGTTGCTCCGCGTCCACCGGCAGCCAGACGCGGCCCGCCAAACGCGCGCCGTCGCGCATCGGAATCCACACATGCTCGATGAGGCGAATGGGGCGAGGAAAGTCGGTCTTGATCATCGCTCTGAATCTAACCGCGGAGACGAGAAGCGCGCGAAGCAAGCTCTGCGGGCTGTGCGGCTTCGCGGTTCAATGGAGGGCGTCCTTTACCGCCTGCGCCAATCGCTTCGCGCCCTCGGCCAGTTCGTGCGGCGGGTACAGGCTGAAGGCCAATCGCAGCGCGTCCCGACCGCCGCCATCGAGACAGAACTTGTGGCCGGGGATGAAGGTGACGGCGCGGGCCTCGGCCGCCGCGAGCACGGGGGCGGCATCCAGCGGCTCGGGCAGCGTCACCCACACAAAGAAGCCGCCGGCGGGCCGCGTCCAGCTCACCCCGGGCGGCATGAACTCCGCCAGCGCATCGAGGAGCGCGTCGCGGCGCGCGCGGTATTCGGCTTTGAGTATGAGCACCTGCGCGTCGAAGTCGCCCGCCGCGCACAGCGCGCCGACCATCATCGCCGCGTAATGGTTCACGCCGCCGCCGCTGTCGCGCAGCCCGCCGTCGGAGAAGCGCCGCAACTGATCGGCCTGCCCGGCCAGGGTGCCGAGACGCAGCCCCGGCGCGAGCGACTTGGCGAATGAACTCAGGCGCAGCACGGCGCCGCGCGGCGCGAGGCTGAAGAGCGAGGGCGGGGCGTCGCCGTCGTAGGTCAATTCGCGGTACACATCATCTTCGACGACGAGGATGTTCGACTCGGCGGCGATCTCGACCAGGGCGCGGCGGCGTTCGGCGGCCAGGCTGAGGCCGGTGGGGTTGTGATGGGTAGGGATGGTGTACAGCAGCTTCGCGGCCTGGCCGTCGCGTTTGAGTTGCGCGAGTTTACGTTTGAGCGCCTCCGGGCGCAGGCCGCCCGCATCGGTCGCCACCGGCTGCAGGTCGAGGGCGTGATCGTGCATGATGCGCAGGGCCAGGTGATACGTCGGCGACTCGACCAGGGCGATGTCGCCGGGCCGCGTGAAGAGCGTGCAGATTTGATCCACCGCGTCTGAGTTCCCCGCCGTGCCGATGATCTCGTCGAAGGTCACGTTCACGCCTTCGCGCTCCGCCATTCGATTACGCGCCCATGCCAGTAACGGGCCGGAGCCACTGGCCGCGCCGTAGCCCAGCGTATCTGCGCCGTACTCTTTCAGCGCCGACTCGGTCGCGCGCCGCATCGCCTCCACCGGCAGCAGGGCGGGGTCGGGCTGGCCCCACGTGAATTCGATGAAGCCCTCGCGCAGGGTCATTTGAGTGGATTGAGGGACGTTGAGTTGCATGGAGTCTGTCACACAGGTTGCAGGTTGCCGGTGGGATGTTGAACCTGCAACCGCTAGCCTGCCAAAGGTTCGTTCACGGCGGCGGCCGGGCGCTCGCCGCGCAGCACGGCGGCGACGTAGCCGGCGGCCCACTCCCACACGGCCTGATCGGATTCCTCCGAACACCACGCGCTGTGCGGGGTGACGGCGATGCGGTCGTCATGCAGAAAGGGATGCTCGGCGGGCGGCGGCTCGACGCGGAGCACATCAATCGCCGCGCCGGCGATGCGACGCTCGCGCACGGCGGCGAGCAGCGCGGCCTCGACCACCAGCGCGCCGCGCGCGGTGTTGACGAGGTAGGCCGAGGGCTTCATCAACTTCAGGGCAGCGGAGTCAATCATGTCGCGCGTTTCGTCGCTGAGCGGGGTGTGGAGCGATACGTAATCCGACTCGCGCAGCACGGTCTCGCGGCCCGCCGGGGTGACGCCCGCCGCGCGCATCGCTGACTCATCCACGTACGGATCGCAGGCCAGGACGCGGAATCCCAGCGCGCGCGCTTTGGCCGCGACCGCGCTCCCGATGCGGCCATAACCGATGAGGCCGAGCGTCTGCCCGCGCACGTGGGGCAGCGGTCGCACCGGCCGCGGATCCCACTCGCCGGCGCGCGCGAGGCTGCGGGCCTGCGGCAGACGCCGCGCCTGCGAAAGAATCAACGCGAGGGTATGCGTCGCCACCTCATCGGTGCAATAGCCGGGGCAGTTCGTCACCCAGATGCCGCGCCGCGCTGCGGCCTGCAAATCCACGTAGTCGTAGCCGGTGCTGGCGCAGGCGATGATGCGGCAGCGGTCGAGCGCGGCGATGCGCGCGGCGTCGAATGGATGCAGCTCGGTGATGATGGCGTCGGCGTGGCGGTACAGTTCAGCGGCGTCGTGAGCGAAGCCAATGACGCGATGGACGGCCACCTCGAGGCCGTCGAGGGCCGCGAGCGTCTCGGGCGGATTGCGCGAATCGATGCAGGCGATGACGAGGCTGTAGGGCATGGGTCTCGCTGAGGCCTGAGGGCTCTTCAAAACCTGTCAGGCCCGTGAAGCCATGATAATCCACTCACGATTTCGCCGCACATTCTTGAATGAAGGCGCTTAGCGTCAGCGGCGGCGTGCGCGCGGCGAGATGCTGCGCGACCTCGTCGCCCACGTAGCGATAGTGCCACGGCTCCCACTCATAACCCGTTTGCGCGGTCGCCCACTCGGGATACGACAGCACAAAGCCATGTTCGGCTGCGTGCTCGGCGAGCCAAAGCCCCTCGGGCGTCTGTGCGAAGCCGGTGTGGAAGCGGTTGGGCATGCGGGCTTGAATTTCGGGGGTGGTGAAGTCCACCGCCGTGCCCAGTTGATGTTCGCTGTGGCCCGGCTCGGCGCTGATCACGCTGGCGCGGCCGGGATACCACTCGGCCCACTTCTGATACGCCAGCGCCTGCTCGGTGTACGAGCGATACGCTGAGACGACCTTCAGGGCCAACCCGGCCTGATTGGCTTCATCCAGCAGCGCGACCAGGGGCGGCTCGACCTCAGCGCTCGCTCGCAGCGGCAGGATCCAATCGTTGCGCGCGGGCAGCGTGAGCGTGATGAGATCAGTCGGCGCGAAGTCGCGGGGCAGGGCGGTCGCGCGATCTACGAGGGTGAGCAGCGGGTTGGCCGGATCGTACAGCGCGCACGCATCGGCGGGCGGCGGCGTGGTCGGGGCGGGTGTGGGTATCGGTGCGGATGTGCCAGTCGGCACGGCCTGGGCGGCGGGCTGCACGTTCATCGCTGCGGGAGGCAGGGTCGCCGGCCGCGCCGGCTCAGTGGGCGCGCACGCGGCCAGGAGCGATCCGATGATGAGGCAGGGCAAGCTGGGGCGCACGACACAGATTGTAACCGCTCGCCGCGCGGCCGACCGGTGGGGCTCCGGCCCGAACGCCGTCGTGTATCATGGCCTCGATGACGCCGCTCAGCCTGTATCTGCACCTCCCCTTCTGCACCGTGCGTTGCGCGTACTGCGACTTCAACACATACGCCGGCCTCGAGGCGCAAATGGGGCCCTACGCGCGCGCGCTGGCGCGTGAGATTCGGGGGGTGGGCGAGGCCGGCGGGCGTCCGGCCGCGCACACGATCTTCCTCGGCGGCGGCACGCCGTCGCTGCTGCCGCTCGACCTGCATCGAGAGCTGTTCATTGCCCTGCGCGAGTCCTTCACCCTCGCGCCCGATTGCGAGGTCACGCTCGAAGCCAACCCGGGCACGGTCACCCGCGCCTACCTCGCCGGGCTGCGCGAGTTGGGAGTCAACCGGCTGTCGTTTGGCGTGCAGTCGTCGCATCCGCACGAGCTGCGGCTGCTCGACCGGCTGCACTTGTTCGGCGACGTGGTGCAGGCGGTGAGCTGGGCGCGCGCCGCCGGTTTCGACAACCTCAACCTCGACGTCATCTTCGCCATCCCGCAGCAGACGCTGGCGATGTGGCAGGCCACGCTCAACCGCGTCCTCGCCCTCGGGCCGGAGCACCTCTCGGCGTACGCGCTCTCGCTCGAACACGGCACGCTGCTGCGGGCGTGGGTGTATCGCGGGCTGCTGCCCATGCCCGACCCCGACCTCGCCGCCGACATGTACGAGTGGGCGAGCGAGACGATGGAACGCAACGGGTTTGTGCAGTATGAAATCTCGAACTGGGCCAGGGAAGTGGCAAGTGGAGAGTTGCGGGTGGCAGGTGATGACAATCAGCAATCAAAAATCAGAAATCCAAAATTCGCATGCCGGCACAACATTCAGTATTGGCGCAACGAGCCGTACCTGGGCTTTGGCGCAGGGGCGCACGGCTGGGCGGAGGGGGTGCGGTATTCGAACGTGCTCGCGCCGGCGGCGTACATTCAAAGGATGAGCGCCGACGAAGCCCAACCTTATCCGCTGTCGCCCGCCGTGTCGCAATCCATATTGACTGAACAAGTGGACGCGATGGGCGAGATGATGATGATGGGGATGCGGCTGGTGCGCGAGGGCGTGAGCAGCGCGGAGTTCGAGCGGCGCTTTGGCGTGTCGCTGGCCGCCCGCTACCCGCGCGAACTCGCAACCCTCCGGCAGCGCGGGCTGATCGAGTGGGACGGCGAGCGGGCGCGCCTCACACGGGGCGGGCGGTTATTGGGGAACGAGGTGTTCCGCGAGTTTCTGGCGGGATGAACTGGCGTTGCGGATGATCGGCGCCCTGCGCAGCTGGCGGGTCGTCTCACCCGTGGGCCCCGTCAGTCCGCCTGCGCTCCGTTCGCGGAGCCGAGCTAACGCCCTCGCGTGGCGACCCGCTGAAAGTGCCTCTGCCATAGGACGGTCACGCATTGCGTTTGAGCAGCGAGCCGGTGAGTTCCCACAGGGCCTCGGCGGCCGGGCCGGCGGGCGCGGCGGCGCGCAGGTGCGCGGTGGCCTCGTCGGTCAGCGATTGCGCGACCTGCACTGTGTACGCCCGTGCGCCGAGGGCGTCGAGCTGCGCGGCCAGTGCGGCCACCGGCTCGCCCGGCGTGTGCGGGTGCGCGTACCGCGCGGCGAACTCCGGCGAGCGCTCCATCCCGTACACCACCGGCAGGCTCTTCTTGCGCTGCTCCAAATCGCTGGCGGCCGATTTGCCTGTGGCCGCCGGGTCGCCCCAGATGCCGAGCCAATCGTCGTGCACCTGAAAGGCCAGGCCGAGGTTGAGGCCGAATTGCTCGAAGTGATGTTGCCGCTCGGCCGAGGCCCCGGCCAGCAGCGCGCCGAGTTTCGTGCAGGCCGCAATCAGCACCGCCGTCTTGCCCCGGATCATCTGCAGGTACTCATCCACCGTCACGCGCTCGCAGCCCTCGAAGCGCATATCGAGGAATTGCCCCTGGGTGAGGGCGAGGCAGGTGCGGTCGAACTCGGCCAGCGCCGCCAGCGCCACCTCCGGCGCGACGCCGCGCTCGGCCAGGCGATGCGGCGCGAGGTGGGCGAGGGTGAACATAGCGTCGCCGGCATTGATGGCCTGCGCCACGCCCCACCGCTGCCACACCGTCGGCCTGCCTCGGCGCAACGGGCTGTTATCCTGGATGTCGTCGTGCAGCAGCGAGAAGTTGTGCAGCAACTCAATCGCCGCCGCCATCGGCAGCGCCCGGCCCGGCTCGCCACCCGAGGCCGCGCACGCCAGCAGGCACAGCAGCGGGCGGATTCGTTTGCCGATGTTGCCGTTCGGCGACGCCTGCCCGGCCTCATCCACCCAGCCGAGGTGATAGCGCATCATCAAGAAATAGTCGCGCAGAGCCTCCGGCCCGTCGCCGACTGCGCGGCGCAGTTCGGCTTCGATGAGGGGGAGGTAGTGTGAGGTGAGAAGGGGGAGGGACATGAAGCGTAATGCGTGAAACGTGAAACGTGATTGGCGCCGCAACGCCCACGTTTCACGCTTCACGTTTCACGAGTTGAGTTTCCTGCAACGCAACAATGTCACCCGCCCCGGCCGCGAACATGGCGATTTGCAGTTGGCGGGTGAGGGTCGCGATGGTCTCGAGGACGGCCTCGGCTGATTGGTCGGCCGCTTTGAGGAACGGCCCGGCCAGCCCGCACAGGCCTGCGCCGAGGGCCAGGCACTTGGCCGCATCCACGCCATCGCGCAGACCGCCCGAGGCGATGACGCGGACGGCCGGCGCGGCCCGGCGCACGTTTTGGATCGACTCGGCGGTGGGGATGCCCCAATCCACAAACGCCGCGGCGATGCGGCGCTGCTGTTCGGTCCGGGCGCGGTGCATCTCCACCTGCGACCACGACGTGCCACCCGCGCCGGCCACATCAATCGCGGCTACACCGGCGGCGGCCAGCTGCCGCGCGGCGCGCTCCGACATCCCCCAGCCGACCTCCTTGGCGATCACCGGCACGGTCAGCGCGCGGCAGACCGCCTCGATTTTTTCGAGCAGCCCGGCGAAGTTCACATCGCCCTCCGGCTGCACGGCCTCCTGCACGGCGTTGAGGTGCAGGATCAACGCATCGGCCTCGATCATCCCCACCGCGCGGCGGCACTCCTCCACGCCGTAGCCGTAATTGAATTGGACTGCGCCGAGGTTGGCGAAGAGCAATGCGTCGGGCGCGAGGTCGCGCAGGCGGAAGGTCTCGGCGAGCTGCGGGTCTTCGAGGGCCGCGCGCTGTGAGCCGACGCCCATGGCGATGCGGGCGGATTGCGCGGCGGCGGCCAGGTGACGATTGATCGGCCCGGCGCTGCCCGTGCCGCCGGTCATGGAAGAGATGAGCAACGGCGCGCTCAAGCGTTTGCCCCACCACTCCACGGTCGTGTCCACCGCGTTGAGGTCCAACTCGGGCAGGGCGTGATGCGCGAAACGATAACGCTCCAGCCCGGTGGTCAGGCCCGAGCGCACGTCTTCCTCCAGGTTGATGCGGATGTGCTCGGCCTTGCGGGCCGCGGTCTGTTCCGAAACTTTCGACATGGGCGGGGGTTTTATTCTTGCCACCGATCGCGCGCCGTTGATCTGCGGCGCTATCTTATCAACCGGCAACAGGGCTGTCAATTTTGGGCAGTTCCGGGCTTGACCCAGCGGCGGCGCGGTCATAAAATCGCGCTGCCACCTAATACGCAAGGAGACCCAATGGATACATACGAAGAGATTAAGGCCATCATCGTGGATAAGTTGGGCAAGGATGCCAGCGCGGTGACGCCGGAGGCGCGCTTCCGCGAGGACCTCGGCGCCGATTCGCTCGACCTCGTGGAATTGATCATGGCCTTCGAAGACAAGTTCGGGGCGGAGATCTCGGATGAGGACGCGCAGAAGATCACCACGGTCGGCGGCGCGGTGGAGTACATTGACGCCCGTAAGAAATAACCCCTCCCTCCCTGGCTTTCGGCGCAGGCGAGACACCGTCTCGCCTGTTTTTGTTTTGTAAGGTTTCGGGGCTAATGTGAAGGCGGGGACTCGTCATTTGTGCAGGAGAGTGTGTGATGCGTTGGCTCCTCGTCGTCGGGTTGATGGCGCTCGCCGCCTGCGCCCCGGCGGACACCGCCACCCCCGCCGCAACATTGCCCGCCGGTGAGCGGCCCGCCACGCCGCTGCCGGCCACGCTGGCCGCCGAGGCCATCCTACCCGGATTCGCTTCCGCCGAGTTCAAAACCGATTTCACCCGGCACTCTGTTCCCTTCGGCGAGATTTTCAGCGGCGGCCCGCCCAAAGACGGCATCCCGCCGATTGACGCGCCGCAGTTTGTCTCGGTAGCAGAGGCCGAAGCGTGGCTCAGGCCGGTCGAGCCGGTGATCTTTGTGCAGGTCGGCGACGATGCGCGCGCGTACCCGTTGCAGATTCTGACCTGGCACGAAATCGTCAACGACACGGTCGGCGGGGCGCCGTTGACGGTGACGTTCTGCCCGCTGTGCAACACCGCCATCGTCTTTGAGCGAACGCTCGGCGAGCGCGTGCTCGACTTCGGCACGACCGGGCGCCTGCGCTACAGCAACCTCATCATGTACGACCGGCAGACCGAGTCGTGGTGGCAACAGGCCACCGGTGAGGCCATCCTCGGTGAATTGACGGGCGAGCGGCTGGCCCTGTATCCCGCAACCATCATCGCCTGGGCCGACTTCATGGCGCAGCACCCGGAGGGCAGGGTGCTCTCGCGTGAGACCGGCTTCAGCCGAACCTACGGGATCAACCCCTACGTGGGCTACGACGACGTAACGCAGCCACCGTTCCTCTATCGCGGCCCCGAAACCCCGGGCCGCCTGCCGCCGGTGGCGCGAGTGCTGGCGCTTGAGTTGAACGGCGAGACGGTCGCCTATCCCTACGCTGTGCTCGAACAATGGCATGTGTTGAATGATCGGGCAGGGGGCGAGAACATCGTCGTCTTCTGGCAGCCCGGCACGGCCTCGGCGCTCGACACCAGCACCATCGCCGACGGGCGCGATGTGGGCGCGGCCTCGGCCTTTATCAGCGAAGTGGACGGGAGGCCGTTGACGATGCGGTTCGTCGCCGGCAAGTATGTGGATAACGAGACCGGGTCGGAATGGAACGCCTTCGGGCAGGCGGTGGGCGGCGAGCTGGCGGGCGCCGAGCTCGAGCCTGTCGTCGCCGTCAACCACTTCTGGTTTTCGTGGGCGGCGTTCAAGCCGGAGACGCGGGTGTTCAGCAACCCGCCGTAACCCCTCACCCCCGACCCCCCTCCCGGAGGGAAAAGCACGTCCGGGAGAAAGGGAGTCGTTGCGATATTTGCCTGGCGCGCTTTGCGAGAGATCACGCCGCTCTTGGCGTCTCTGCGGCTTGGCGCGATAATGCCCCCATGCCCCAACGAAAATCCAAAACCATCCTCATCCTGCACGGCCCCAACCTCAACCTGCTCGGCACGCGCGAGCCGGATGTGTACGGCGCGACGACGCTGGCGGAGATAGATAAGGCGCTGAAGGTCGAAGGTGACAGATTGGGCGTCGAGGTGCGGACGTTTCAATCGAACCACGAGGGCGCGTTGATCGACGCGCTGCACGACGCGCAGAAGTGGGCGGTCGGCGTCGTCATCAACCCCGGCGGATACACCCACACCTCGGTCGCTCTGCGCGATGCCATTGCCGCCATCGGCCTGCCGGTGGTTGAGGTGCACCTGAGCAACACCGACGCACGCGAGGACTTCCGGCACAAGTCGCTCACCGCGCCGGTGTGCATCGGTTCAATACGCGGCTTCGGTTGGCGGAGTTACGTTTTGGGGCTGAGGGCGCTGGCAGAGATCGTGAAACGTGAGGCGTGAAACGTGATTCTGGTTCTGGCACAATCCATCACGTTTCGCGTTTCACGCTTGACGCAACGGTAATGCAAAACTGAACGTGCTGCCCACCCCTACCTCCGACTCCACTTTTATTTCCCCGCCCAACACCTCCACAATTTTCTTCGCCACGCTCAACCCCAGGCCGGTGCCGGTGGCGTAGCCCTCGCTGTCGGGCACGCGATAGAACTTCTGAAAGACCAGCTTGAGCGCCTCGGGCGGGATGCCCTTGCCGGTGTCGGCGACGCTCACGCACACTTCCCTGCCCGCCCCGACCGGGCCGGCGGTCACGGTGATGGTGCCGTGCTCGCGGTTGTACTTCACGGCGTTTGTCAGCAGATTGAGCAACACTTGTTTCAACTTGCCCCGGTCGCTGTTGATCGTGGTGAGGGCCGGGTCGAGGCGGAGCGCAAGCGTGACGTTGCGGGCCGACGCCTGCGGGCGCACCACATCAACGGACTCGTGGATCAGCTCGGTGAGGTTGAACGGCTCGAGCTTGAACCGCATCCGCCCCGACTCCAGCCTCGCCATGTCGAGGAAATCGCTGGCCATGGTGTTGAGGCGCTCGGTCTCGCGCTGCACGGTGAGGATGAGCGGCGCGCGCTTGTCCTCCGGCAGGTCAGGGCGTTGCAACAGGCGGGCGGTGGCCATGATCGAACTGAGCGGTGTGCGGATTTCGTGCACCATCTCCGAGATCAAATCGCTCTGCTGAAACAGCCGCGCGTTGACGATGGCGACCGTCGCCTGGGCCGCCAGGGTCTGCATCAGATCGGTGTCGTCATCGGTAAAAGTGCCCTCGTGTTTGTTGAGCGCCTGCAGCACCCCGATGGCTTTATCGCGGCTGACCAGCGGCACGCCCAGGACCGAGCGGGTGACGAACTGTACTTTGCTGTCGACCGTCCGGTTCCAGCGCGGGTCGCGGGCGGTATCCGGCACGAGCAGCGGCTGGCGATTGGTGAACACCCACCCGGCCAGGCTGCCCTCCACCGGGATGACGAGGCCCTCCATCTGCGCGGCCTCGATATTGGTTGTGGCCTCGAAGCGCAGTTCATCGGATTGGGTGTCGGCCAGCATGATCGAGGCCGCCTCCGAGCCGGTGAGTTCGCGCGCCGCCTCGATGATGTTGCGTAACAGCCTGTGATGATCGAGCGTCGAGTTCAGGGTTTCGCTCAACTCGATCAGGCGCTGCATGCGCTTGAGTTGCGCAGCGGTGTCTTGACGGGCGAGGTCAGGCATTGACGGAGAGTCCGGCGCGCGAGACGATTTCGGGCAGCACAATCGCGAGGTCGGCTTCGATGCGCACGTCGGCGCGCTCGTCGAGGTAGGTGCTGCCGATGTTGACGAGGATGAGCTGCGCGCCGGCGTTGATGGCCTCCATCGGCAAACCGGCCGACGGCAGCACTTCGAGCGACGAGCCGAGCACCAGCATCACCTGGCAACCCAGGGCCGCCTGCCGCGCGCGTTGAAAGACCGCCACCGGCAACTGCTCCTCCATCAATATCACGTTTGGCTTCAAAATGCCACCGCAGGCCGCGCAGATCGGCAGTTCGCCGTCGGCGACAAATTTCTGCAACCGCTCGGTGGCGAGGATGGTGCGGTGGCAGTGGCCGCACGTGGCCGTGTGCAGGCCGCCGTGCACCTCGAGCACGTTGCGGCTGCCGGCGCGCTGATGCAGGCCATCAATGTTCTGCGTGATGATGGCGTCGAGTTTGCCCGTTGCCTCCAGCGCCACGAGCGCTTCGTGGGCGACATTCGGCTGGGCGGCGAAGATGCGGGCCGTCAGGGGCCGCACCCATCTGAAGAAACGCTCCGGGTGATAGCGAAAGGCCGAGAGCGAGGCGACGGTGTACGGATCGTCGTTTTCCCACAGCCCGGAGCCGGGGCTGCGGTAATCGGGGATGCCGGATGGGGTGGAGATGCCGGCGCCAGTGAACGCGACCACGTGGCGTGCGCGACGGAGGATGTCAGCCGCGCGCTCGATCTGGTCACGCAGCGCGGTCATGGATTGCTGAGGCGAAGTTTCCCGAGGAGGTCGGTGGCGAGCTTGCGGAACTGATCGGCCGTCAGGCTGTCGGGACGCAGCAACACCATCGGCGTGCCGACGTCGGCCGCCTGATACGCCAACTCGACCGCCGGGGTGACGACGAGCGACACGCGCTGTCCGAGCATCTGCTCGGCGGTCGACCACGGCAATTGGTTGCTCGACGGCGCGCGGTTGACGGCGACGATGTCGGCCTTGGCCATCGACAACCCGAGCGAAGCCATATCCGTCATCAACGACTTGCACTGCAGCAGCGACACGCGGGTCTGATCGGTGACGAGCACGAAGTGATCGCACAGTTGCAGCAGACGGCGGTTGCCGTCGGTGATGCCGGTGCCCAGGTCGAGGAGCAGCAGTTTGCACATCGCGCTCAAGACCTTCACGATCTGCTCGATCTGCGCGATGTTGCTGTTGAGGGCGGCTTCCTTCGGCGTGGCGGCGGCCGGCAACACGCGGATGCCGCTGGCATGCGAGGCCAACTGTTGCCCAACCAGGCGCTGGTTCAAATCGCCGACCGGCTTGCTCGCAATCGCCGCGATGCCGTTCGATTGGGAGATGTTGAGCATCAGGCTGGTGGAGCCATTGCCGGGGCGCACATCGCCGAGCACGGTATCGGTGCCCGTCTGCGCCACGGCCGCGGCGACGTTGATGGCGACCGTCGTCGTGCCCACCCCGCCTTTGGCGCCGATAATGCCGACGATGCGGGCGTGCTCGGTTAGCGGCGCGGGCCGCGCGGTCTGTGTGCGCGCCAGCAGCGCCTTGACATGCGCGACCAGTTCCGCCGGGTGGGTGGGTTTGGTGAGGTAGTCATCCGCCCCGGCCTCGAAGCCGGCGACCTTGTCGTCGAGCAGGGTCTTGGCCGTGAACATCACGATGGGGATGTGGCTGAGGGCGGCGTCGGCGCGCAGCCGGCGGGTGACCTCGTATCCGTCCATATCCGGCATCATCACATCGAGCAGAATGATGTCGGGGCGCTCAGTGGCCGCTTTGGCCAACGCCATGTTCCCGCCGCTGGCCGCCACGATTTGATAGCCGTGCCGCTGCAGAATCAGCCCAACCAGTTTGAGGGTGTCGCGGTCGTCGTCAACAATCAGAACTTTTTCGGCCATGCCCCACCACAAGCTCAAGTCAGTGTGCGCCAAAGTGTACCTGAGGCACGGCCTTTGGGCAACTTTGATTGGTTGCGTTTGGTCTCCGGCAGCCCGCCTCGGCCGGGCCGTGGCCGGTTTGAGCCGGGCTTCGCACACAATCTCCAGCCTCTCCTCCCTGATGCCAACGCTCACTGGTTGCTCATATGACCGCGCACGCCGTATAATCGCCGTACGTTTGAGATAGGAGCATTGCGTGCCGCGACCCACCAGCCCGGCCGATGCCGAGGCGCCAGCCGAGTCTGTCGTCACCAACCTGGCCGAAACCCCACCCGCCGAGACGGCGGCGCCTGCGCCCGCCGCGAGCCGGTGGGGTTCCATCGCGCGGGAAATCGTCGAGACCGTCATCCTCACGGTCATCATCTACCTCGTCGTCAACGCGGCCACGGGCCGGTTCCGGGTCGAGGGTGAGAGCATGGCGCCGACGTTGCATCCCGAGGAATACGTTTTGATTGATAAGGTGTCCTATCTTTGCGTGCCGTGGGCCGAAGCATGCTGGGGCCGACCGGAGCGCGGCGACATCGTCGTCTTTCACTATCCGCTTGGCCCCGAGCGCGATTTCATCAAGCGCGTCATCGGCCTGCCCGGCGAGACCGTCACCATCAACAACGGCGTGGTCAGCGTCAACGGCCAACCGTTGACCGAGCCGTACATCGCCGCGCCCACCATGAACAGCAATACGTGGACGCTCGGGCCGGACCAACTCTTCGTGATGGGCGACAACCGCAACAACTCCTCCGACTCGCGCAGTTGGGGCCCGCTGGATAAGAAGTGGCTGGTCGGGCGCGCCCTGCTCGTGTATTGGCCGGCGGACGCCTGGCAGATTGTGCCTCACCACGACTACGGCAGCGTGGCGGCTGCCCCCTGATCACCCATGGCTCACCTCCGTATCCTCGTCGCCGATGATTCCCCCGAGTTCCGCCAGCATGTGCGGCTGATGCTGGCCCACGAGCCGGAGGTCGAAGTCGTCGTCGTCGCCCGCGATGGGCAGGAGGCGGTTGAACTGGCCCGCCGCGTGCAACCGACGGTGGCGGTGGTTGATTTGAACATGCCGCGTCTGGATGGCTTCTCGGCTCTGCGCGAGCTGGCCAGGGTCAGCCCTCAGACCGGCTTCATGCTCGTCACCGGCAATCAAGATCAATCGGTGCGCCGCGAGGCCGAGAGTTACGGCGTGCACGAAGTGCTGCTCAAACCGTTCACGCCCAACGAGTTCATGGCCGCCATTCGCCGCACCGCTGCCCACGCGGCTGAGAAAGAGTCGCCCCGCACGCTGGCGCAGGAAGTCCTGGCGTACCTCAAGATTGGCCGAATGGATGACGAGGCTGCGCGGGTATACGCCGGTTACATCCGCCAGCCGCACGCCGAACCCGACCTGCTGGCCCGTCTGGCCGAAATCTTCTGTGCCCGGCGCGACTGGAGCGAGTTGCGCCATATCTGCGAGCGGATGGAGCAGTTTGGGTCGGACGCGCGCGACCAGTGACCCGCGCCTGCCTACAGCGATGACAACTTCAACGGCAACGCCTCAGGTTGTTCAGCGTTTAACCTGGCTGCTCTTCATCGGTCAGAGCCTGGCCTCGACCGGCTTCATCGCCGGCTCGACGGTCGGGGCGCTGGTGGCGCGCCACCTCACCCACAATGATTCGCTTGCCGGCGTGCCCGGCGCGCTATACATGGCCGGGGGCGCGCTGGGCGCGTACGCCTTCGCGCGGTTCATGGAGGGGCAGGGCCGCCGGCGCGGCCTGACGCTGGGCTTCGGGGTGGGGGTGATCGGGGCTGTGGGTGCGGGCCTGGCCGTGCTGTTCGGAAACTTTCTTGTTTTTCTCGCCAGCTTTGTGTTGATGGGCGCGTCGCGTGGCAGCTACGACCTCGCTCGCTACGCCGCCGCCGAGATGTACCCAATGGAGAAACGCGGCCAGGCCATCAGCCGCGTCGTCCTGGGCGGCACCCTCGGCTCGATCCTCGGGCCGATCGTCGTCGTGCCGCAGATGGGCCTGTTAGCGAACGCCTTCGGGGCCGATGAACTGGTCGGGCCGTGGTTCGCCAGCGCAGCGCTGTTCGCCATCGGCGCGGTGCTCATCGCCGGCTGGTTGCGGCCCGACCCGAGCCAACTGGCCAAAGGAGTGCCCGAGCCGACCACGGTGGTCACCGGCCCTGCCCGGCGCTGGACGGCAATCCTCCGCCGGCCGCAGACGCAGGCTGCCCTCAGCGCCCTCATCGTCGGGCAACTCGTCATGGTCATGGTCATGGTGATCACCTCGGTGCACATGGATCATCACGGCCATTCGTTGGGCGATATCGCCATCGTTTTCTTCTCGCACACGCTGGGGATGTTTGCGCCGTCGGCGTTCAGCGGTCGCCTCGCCGATCGGTTGGGTCGCGGGCCGGTGATCGTGGCGGGCGGTCTGCTGCTCATCACCGCCTGCGTGATCGCGCCGCTCTCGCAAAACACCTACATCATCGCCGCGGCCCTGCTGTTGCTCGGCCTCGGCTGGAACTTCTGCGCCGTCGCCGGCGGTGCGTTGCTGACCGATACGCTCGCCCCGGCTGAACGCAGCCGTTGGCAAGGGATGACGGATTTGATCATCAACGTCGTCTCGGGCACGGGGAGCGTGGGCAGCGGCGTGATCTTCGCGGCCTTCGGTTACGGCTTGATCGCCGGGCTGGGGATGATCGCGACCATCGTTCCGCTGGCCCTGACGGCGCGCTGGCTGTGGGTGCGCCGATCGGCGCCGCTGGCCGCGGCTGCGGATTGAATACTTCCGTGAGTGCGGAGAACATCCATGAGTGAAGCTCGCCTGCTCATCATCGAGGACAATGACGAGATCGCGCAGATGCTGGTGCTGTTCTTCGGCGCACGCGGTTACAAACTCAGCGTGGCGCCGGATGGGGCCAGCGCGCTGCAAAGTGCGCGGGAAGCCCTGCCCGATTTGCTGCTGCTCGACGTCGGCTTGCCCGACATCGACGGCTTCGACCTGTTGCAGCAGATGCGGCAGAACCCGCGCACGCGCTACATCCCCGCCATCTTTCTGACCCAGCGCTCGAAGAAGATCGACAAGCTCACCGGCCTGCAACTCGGCGCGGATGATTTTATCTCCAAGCCCTTCGACATCGAGGAGTTGTACCTGCGCGTCCAGAACTCGGTGGCCCGGGCGCGGCGCGAAAACCTCAACGACCCGCCGACCGGGTTGCCCACCGGCAGCATCGTGCGCGACGAAATGGAGCGGGCGCGCGGCAAGGCGAGCCGCGCGGTGCTGCACTTCCGGCTGCGCCATCTGGCCGAGTTTCGCGATCAATACGGCGTGCTGGCCGGCTCCGATCTGCTCCGGTACACGGCGTTGATGCTCAACCGCGTGCTCAACACGCTGGGCCGCGCGGATGATTTTCTGGGGCGGCCGGATGAGGAAGCCTTTGTCATTATCTGCGGGGCCGAGCGCGCCGACCTCATCCGGCGCACGGTGCTCGAACGCTTCGAGGCCGACGCCGCGCAACACTACGCCCTCGGCGAACGCGTCGCCGACAAGATCCGCGTCCACACCCACTCGGGCAAGGGAGTCACCCTGCCGATCGTGAAACTTGAAAGTGTCTGATGTGGTAGAATGCCGCGCGGTCGGCAGGCGAAGACCTGCCACGCCCCCATCGTCTAGTGGACCAGGACGCGGCCCTTTCAAGGCCAAAACAGGGGTTCGAATCCCCTTGGGGGCACACCCGATGCCACACCCGCAAACTGAGGGTGTGGTTTTGTTTTGAGGCCGCGATGCTGCTCGCAGCCGCGAGCAGAAATCACAAATCTCAAATCTGCAATCTAAAATCCCATGACCGACTCTCAGCAAATCATCTACTCGATGGTGCGCGTCAGGCGCATCTTCCCGCCAAACCGCGAAGTCATCCGCGACATCTCGCTCGGCTTTTACTATGGCGCGAAGATCGGCGTGCTCGGGCTGAACGGCGCGGGCAAGAGCACGCTGCTGCGCATCATGGCCGGGGTGGACGGCGACTACCTCGGCGAAACGCAACTGAGCAGGGGCTACACGCGCGGCCTGCTCGAACAGGAACCGCAACTCGACTTGAGCAAAACGGTGCGCCAGGTCGTCGAGGAAGCCGTGCAGCCCATCGTGGAGGCGATGCGGCAGTTCGATGAGGTCAGCGCCAGGTTCGCCGAGCCGGACGCCGACTACGACAAACTTATCGAAGAGCAGTCGAAGCTGCAGGAGTTCATTGACAAGCACGACGGCTGGAACCTCGATAGCCGCCTCGAACTGGCGATGGACGCGCTGCGCTGCCCGCCGCCCGATACGCCCATCCACGTCCTCTCCGGCGGCGAGCGCCGCCGCGTGGCGTTGTGCCGGCTGCTGCTCACCGAGCCGGACATCCTGCTGCTCGACGAGCCGACCAATCACCTCGACGCCGAATCCGTCGCCTGGCTCGAACGCCATCTGCGCGACTATCAAGGCACCGTCATCGCCGTCACCCACGATCGCTACTTCCTCGATAACGTCGCCGGGTGGATTTTGGAGTTGGATCGCGGGCATGGCATCCCGTGGAGGGGCAACTACTCGTCGTGGCTCGAACAGAAGCAGCAGCGGCTGGCGCTCGAAGAGCGGTCGGATAGCAAACGTCAGAAAACGCTCGAGCGCGAACTTGAGTGGATTCGGATGTCACCGAGGGCGCGACAGTCAAAGGGCAAAGCGCGCGTCACCGCGTATGAGAAATTGCTCGATCAGGAGTCCGAGGCGCGCCGCGAAAACCTGGAAATCTATATCCCGTCCGGCCCGCGCCTGGGGGATATCGTCATCGAGTTCAAGGGCGTGACGAAGGCGTATGGCGACCGGCTGTTGTTGGACAACCTCGATTTGAGCGTGCCGCCCGGCAGCCTCGTCGGCGTCGTTGGGCCGAACGGCGCGGGCAAGACCACGCTGCTGCGGCTGATCGCCGGGCAGGAGCGGCCGGACAGCGGCACGGTGACGCTTGGGCAGACGGTGAAGCTGGCGTACGTCGAGCAACTGCGCGACTCGCTCGACGCCGAGAAGAATGTGTGGGAGGAAATCTCCGGCGGCGCGGAGACCATTCAACTCGGCGGCGCGTCTCCTTCGGGGAGCGCGCGCAAGGTCAACTCGCGCGGCTACGTGTCGTCGTTCAACTTCCTCGGCGCCGATCAGCAGAAGAAGGTCGGCGTGCTCTCGGGCGGCGAGCGCAACCGCGTGCTGCTGGCGAAGATGTTGAAAGAGGGGTCGAACGTGCTCATGCTCGACGAGCCGACCAACGACCTGGACGTGAACACGCTGCGCGCGCTGGAAGAGGCGCTGGAGGAATTCGCCGGCTGCGCCATCGTCGTCAGCCACGACCGCTGGTTCCTCGACCGCATCGCCACGCACATCCTGGCCTTCGAGGGCGACAGCCAGATCCGTTTCTTCTACGGCAACTGGAGCGAGTACGACGCCGACCGGCGCAAGCGGCTGGGCCTCGACGCCGAGCGCCCGCATCGCATCACCTATCGCAAGCTCACGCGCTGAGAAGCGCAGGGGAGCGAGGGAGCGTGGGCGCAGGTGAGAGCACCTCGGCTCCCCTGCACCCCTGCTCCTCCGCCGGCATTGAAACCCACCTGGCTTCAAACACGCGGCCTCCTCGTCGCCCTCACCGGCATTACGGCCTGGGCGTTCACCGCCATCTTCATCGCGTATCTGTTCGAGCACTATCCGCTCACGCCGTTCACGCTGACGTTCTGGCGCGCATTGCTGATGGCGGCGGTGGTGCTGGTGGGATTGGGGGTTTGGCAGCCCGCAGCGCTTCGTCTCACCCGCCGCGATCTCCCATTCTTCCTCGCGTATGGTTTCATCGGCCTGGCGGCCTTCAACACGCTGTGGACGTTCAGCGTGCAGTTCAACGGCGCGGCGGTTGCGACGGTGCTGGCGTATAGCTCGCCGGCTTTCACGATGATATTGGCCCGCGTGTTTTTGCGCGAGGCATTGACGTGGCCGAAAGTGATTGCCGTGATCTTGAGCCTCGCGGGCTGCGTGCTGGTCGTGAAGGCGCAAGCGCCCGCGACGTGGCGGGTGAACACCGGCGGCATCGTCGTCGGCCTCGCCTCCGGGCTGGCGTTTGCGTTTTACAACCTGATGGGCCGATGGAGCGCGGGCCGCTTCAGTAGCGCGTGGACGGTGACCGGTTACGGCTTCCTGTTTTGCGCGGCGGCGATGGCGGCGCTGATGGCGCTGACACAAACGCCGGCGGCGATGTTCAGCCTCGGCGCGCGCTGGGACGGCTGGCTGATCCTGATCGCACTCGCGCTTGGCCCGTCGCTGCTCGGCTTCGGGTTGTACACGCTCAGCTTGCGCGACCTCGAAGCGAGCACCGCTTCGCTCATCGCTACGCTCGAGCCGGTGATCACCGCGCTGGTCGCCATCCCGCTGTTGGGTGAATGGATGGACGGCGGGCAGTGGCTGGGCGCGGGGTTGATCGTGCTGGCAGCGGTGCTCATCACCGCACGACCCCGATCTGCAATTCGCTGATACCACCGCAGGTCGGGTCTTCGTGGCCGGTAAAGCTCAGCACGACCTCGCGGCCCACCACATTCGGCGTGAACGTGATATCGGGATCGGGCGTGCCGCCGAGGTTGACGGTCTGCTCAAAGACCACCGCGCCGCCGGCATCCAATACCTGCACCGTGAGCGACTCGAATCCAAAACCGGTGCGGACGCTGGCATCGGCATGTTCGGCGTTGGAGAGGATCGCCAGCGAGGTGATGAGGTCGTCACGCGCGCCTGTCCAGCGGAAGACCGACACGCCGCCATCGGCTGTCGGGCCGGCGGAGAACCACGAGGTGGCGCGGTCGCCATCCACCGCCAGCGAGGCCGGGAACTCGGCGGAGAAAATAGACGAGGCCTGCACGCTGCCTTCGACGCTTACGAATGTGTTCGGCGGTGGAGGCGTAAACGTCTGCGTCGGCGTGGGCGAGGGGCCGGGCGCGACCTGTGCGGCGGCGGCCTGCGCTTCGGGGAACTCCGCCACCCACTCGGCCAGCCGCACCGAGTCGAGCGGCTGCGGCGGCGTCGGGTCGCCGCCATACGCGGGGATGCCGGCCTGTTGCCCGGCGGTCAAATCAGTTGCGTTGCCGCTCGTCGCCGAAGCTAATCGGCATGCGCCCTCGAGGCAGGTGGCGATCATGTGCCCGTCGGCGGGATAGAACTCCACGCTCATCAGCGAGCCGCGCACGGCGGCGGTGCCGGTCGGCGTTTCAATCTCGAACACGCCGCCGAGCGCCTTGCCGGCCTGAATCCAAATTTGCCCGGCTTCGAGTACGAAGCGCGTCACCGGGTCGTTGGGCGAGGGGGATAGCTCGGTTAGCGTGAACGTGGTGGAGGCGGCCAGCCGCACAATGGCGCCGTCGCTGATGTCGAGCCGCGCGCGGGCATCGTTTCCCGTTTTCACGCCGCCGCCCGTTACAATCTGCGCGCCCTCGCTCGCGGCCTGCCATTCCACTGCCGTATCGCGCCGGGCTTCGACTGAATTTCTGATTTCGGAGACCTGTGCACCGCGCGGCTGAGGGGTGGAAGAAGGGAGAGGGGCGGGGGAGGCGGTGGCGTCGGCAACGGGGGGCAGCGGCGTGTCGGTCGCGAGCGGTGCGCAGGCCGCCAGCATCAGCGCGCCCAAACTTATCGAGATGATCCAACGTCGGCTCATCATCTTGCCCTCCGAGCTACACCAGTTTCCCCGCCGCCTTCGCTTTCGCCAGCACTTGTTGCGCCGCTTTCACCACCGGCATATCCACCATCTTGCCATCCAGCGCGAATGCGCCGAAGCCCGAGGCTTGATTCTGTTCGTAGGCTTCGACCACTCGTTTTGCGTGCGCGATGGCGGCGTCATCCGGCGTAAAGGCCTCATGCACCGGTGCAATTTGATTCGGGTGGATAAGTTGCTTGCCCGCGTAGCCCATCCGCGCACCCTGGCGGGCCTCGCGCAGCAGGCCGTCCGCGTCGTTGTAATCCACAAACACCATGTCAATCGCCTGTAGCCCGAAGGCCGCCGCGTGCGTGACCACCGCCGAGCGCGCATAAAATACTTCCCAACCTTCACTTGTTCGCGCCGCGCCGATGTCGCCGGCCAAATCCTCCGCCCCGAAGACGAGCGCGGTGAGGCGCGATGAGGCGGAGGCGATCTCCTTCAGGTTGACGATGCCGCGCGCGGTCTCGACCATCGCCAGCATTTCGATCCGCCCTTCGGGCCAGCCATGCGTGGCTTCGGCGACCGTGAGTTGTGCCTCGAGCCAGCGCACGGCGTCGGCGCTTTCCACCTTCGGGATGAGGATACTGTCGGGCCGGGCGGTGATGGTCTGGGACACATCCTCCGTCTTCAGAGCGGTGTCGTACGCGTTGATGCGGATCATGCGTTCACTGCGCCCGAAGTCGAGCGCGCTCAGCGCCTCGCGGATCGAGTCGCGTGCGGCCTGTTTTTGGTTGAGGGCCACACCGTCTTCCAGGTCGAGGCAGACCACATCCGCGCCGATGGCGGCGGCCTTTTCGATTTTGCGGCGGCTATCACCGGGGACGAAGAGCAGCGAGCGGCGGACGCGCATACCGTTATTCGTCGTCGCCCGAGAGTTCGGCCTCGAGTTGATCGAGCGGAGGCAGGATGGCGCGCGGGGCCGCTTTGAGCAGGGGGAGATCTTTCTGAATCACCAGCCACACCCGACTGACTTCTATGCTGGCATAGTCGTGGGTCAGTACGTCTCGAAAGGCCGTCATGCTACGCCGCGGAATGGCGGGGTTTGCCCGGCGAAAAGCCGCGGGGACTCGTTTGGCTGCCTCGCCGATGATTTGAAAATTACGGATAACAGCGTCCTGGAGCAATTGACTCTTGAGAAACTCAGTGTGGCCGGTCTGCGTGTAGTGCTCGATTCGCTCGGCAGCCTCAAGCATTTGCACCATATATACGCGTGGGTCTTTGCTCATAGAGGCCTGGCCTCCTTCAGGATGCGACGGCGCAACAACCAGTAAATGGAGGAGTCCGGCAGAACATCCACCCGGCGACCCAGGAGCTCTTCAAGGTCCAGCACCAGCGCACTCAAATCAAGCAGACTGCGCCCCGGCTCAAGTTCCACCAGCAAGTCAACGTCGCTGTCCGGCCCGGCTACACCGCGTGCCACTGAACCAAAGACACGGACGTTGCGCGCACCGTGCTGGTCAGCGAGCTTGAGAATCTCATCGCGTTTCATCTTGAGCAGGTCGTTGATGCCCATCGTTGTGCTCCAATACCTCTATAAATTCTGTATACAGTTTAGCATTGTCGGTCGCGGGCTTCCACCAAGTCGGGCTGCCTTTACGCTGGCATCACCTTTCGGGTAATGGCGGCAAAGTCGCCTTCGGTGGGCATGACGAACAAGCATCGCCCGCCGCTTCGCGATGCCCACACTGCCGCTCATGCCTGCCTCTTCAAAAACATCACCGTCCGCTCCAACTCCACCACCACGGTGCCATCGGGCTTGCGGCCCACGTGTTTCAGCCGCACCAGCCCGGCCTCGGGCCGCGATTGCGACTCGCGCTTCTCCAGCACCTCGGTCTCGGCGTAAATCGTATCGCCGTGAAACACCGGGTTGGGATGTCGCATAGTCTCATAACCCAGGTTCGCGACGATGGTGCCCTCGGTCAGTTCGCTCACGCTCAGCCCCACCACCAGCGCCGCCGTGAACAGCCCGTGGACGATGCGCTGGCCAAACTGCGTCTTCGAGGCGAAGTCCTCGTTGATGTGCAGCGGCTGCGAGTTGAGGGTGAGCGCGCTGAATAGCACGTTGTCCATCTCGGTCACCGTGCGGCCAGTGGAATGTTTGAATTTGTCGCCGACGTTCAGGTCTTCGAAGTATTTGCCGGGCATAGGCTCTTTGGGCGTGGATCAATGCGGATGGACACGGACAACGCATTGCTGCGCGTAGCCAGTAGGGTGTGACAAAGTAATCGGTTGCAATTCTTCGAGTGATGTTGAGGCTATGCGAATCCTCAATTCTCCGATCTCCAATTACCTCTCAAACCGCGATAAAACTCCCGTCCTCCGAGCGCTGCGCGGTGCGGACGAGGACGATGGCGTCACGATTGAGCGGCCCGTAAATGTGTGGAAAGAGATGCTGCGCGAGGGGATGTCCGGGTGGGGGAGGGGGGAGGGGCGGCTCGAAGCGCAGCGGCGCGCTCACTTTTTCGGGATCGATCACCAGCGTGAGGAAGTCGCCGGGAGTTTCGCGATACAAGCCGTTGGCGATATCGAGCAGGATGCTGGCCTCGCGCGTGCAGTGGATGAAGCCCTCCACAGCGAAGCCCGGCGGGGCGTACGGTGCGTCCTCGGGTTGAGCGCGAAAGTAGGCCGCCGGCATGAGGTGCAGGATATGCTCGGCCATCATGCCTCGGCCGCCCGCCGCCGGAATCCGCGCTCGGCGAACCACGCCCCGCCGATGCTGATGAAGTAGAGCAGACTCATCGGCAGCATGACGAGGGCCATGTTGAGCGGGTCGGTGGTGGGTGTGATGGCGGCGGCGATGACGGCGATGATGAGCACCGCGAACCGCCATTGAGTGAGCAGTTGCCGCGAGCGCACCAACCCGACCGAGGCCAGCGCTGTGATGATGAGGGGCAACTGAAACGCCACGCCGACCCAGAACATCAGCGAGGTGATGAGGGTGAAGTACGACGACGGAGTCCACGCAGTGGCAAAACCGCCGAACTCTTGCAAGAACGGGATCGCCGTCGGCAACATCACAAAATAGGTGAAGGCCACGCCGAGGCCAAACAATACGCTGGCCAGCGGGATGGCCCACGCCAACCGGATGCGGCTGACGGGCATCAGCCCCGGCGCGATAAAGAGGAACAGCTCGGTGATGATCCACGGCATGGCCAGCACCGTGCCGCCCAGCAGCGACACCCGCATCACCGTGCCGAGGCCCTCGGCCGGCTCGCGTGTCGTCAGCTCTTTGATGCTCTGCTGGCCGAGCGTGTACAGTCGGGTGGCATTGTCGAGCGTGGGCTGTTGCGCCAACGCGGTGAATAGTTCGTAGGCCTGGCCGGTCAGCGGCACCGTGAGCACCGACATGATGCGCTCGGCCTGCCAGAACGCCAGCGCCGAGAACAACACCAGCACGATGGTCGAGCGCAGCAGGTGACCGCGCAGCGCCTCGATGTGCTCGCCGAACGCGCCGATCAAATCGAAGAACGCGTCGCGACTCTCGAACGACTCGGCGATGGTCTCGGTCAGCTCCGCGTCTTCGGGCGCTTCGGTGAAGAAGCCGACGACGCGCAGCCGCAGGCCGTTGAGCCAGCGCACCGGCGCGCTCGCCAGCCACCACAGCGCCTTGAGCAGCCGCCACGGCAGGCTCACCATCCGGCCGAGCGCCGCGCGCACGCGCTGCCCGGGCGAGAGGCTGACATTCGCCCGGCGGCTCATTCCGTCTTGGGCTGCGTCTCGCGCGTCCATGCGGCAAAGCTCTCGGGATCAGGCGGCGGGCCGCTGTCCAACTCCTGCGTCCACGCGCTGAAGTTGGGGGTCGCGGGCTGGGGCGGCGGCGCAGGGGCAGACGGTGGCGCGGAGGTGAGGCGCGGCGAGGGCGCGGGGTTGGCGTTCAGGCTTTTCGCCGCCGCTTTCAGATCATCGGCGGCGGATTTGAGTTGCTCGCCGGTTTGCTGCCCGATCTGTTGCAGGTCTTCGATTTGCGCCTCCTCGACGATGCGGCGCGGCAGGTTTTGCATCTCGGCCGAGACGCGCTGAATCACCTGATAGTTTTCAGAGCGCACGAGGCGGTTGATGAAGCGCCCGGCCGATTTGGCCATGCGGGTGAGGTCGTTGGGGCCGAAGAGTAGCAGGAGGATGACGACGAAGACCGCCAACTCCTGCAATCCGATACCGAAGATGTTGAGGTCGGGCATACCGGCGTAACTCAGCGATCCGCGTCGTGCTCAAGCTCGGCGGCCACGGCGCCCAGCACACCGTTGACGAAGCGCGGCGCGCTGTCCGAGCCAAATTCCCTGGCCAACTCCACCGCTTCGTTGATGGCCACCCGCACCGGGGTCTGGTGGCCGACGGCAAACTCCCACAAGGCCAGGCGCAGGATGCTGCGGTCCACCAGCGCCATCTGATCGAGCGGCCACTCGGGGGCATGTTGCTCGATGCGGGCGTCGAGCACGCGGGTGTTGGCCAGCACGCCGCTCACCAGCGTGCGCAGAAACTTCTCGGCTTCCGCGCTGAGGGGTTTTTCGGCCAGCCGCTGGGTGAGCACGTCCTCCAACGGATGCTGCGTGCATTCGACCTCGTACAGGGCCTGCAACGCCATCTCGCGGGCCTTGCGTCGCGCCTTCATCCCGTCGCCGGTGACGCCTCGCCAAACGCCACGTCCTCGACGTGCACGTTCACGGCCCGGACGTTCATGCCGACCATATCTTTGATGGCGCGCGCCACCGCCGCCTGCACGTTGCGGCTCACGTCGCGCACCGTGGCGTCCTGCGCGACGACGACGTACAGATCCACCAGCACCGATTGCTGTTTGATCTCGATGCGCACGCCGTCGGCTGGGTGGCGCTGAAAGAGGCGATCCACGGCGACGGGAACCGGGGCCATGCGGGCCACACCGCTCACGCCAAGCGTGGAGAGGCGCGCGATGGTGACAAGCACATCGGGCGCGATGGTGACTTTGCCGGTGCGAGGTCGTTCGTTGCTCATGGGTTGCTTCGCGTCGCGGATGTCATCCACACCTACGCCATGGCCAGGCCGCCGTCAATGCTCAGGACCTGCCCGGTGATATACGCGGCCTCGTCCGAAGCGAAAAAGGCCACCGCGTAAGCGATCTCCTCGGGCGTGCCCCACCGGTTGAGGGGGATGGTCTTGAGGGTCGCGTCTTTGATTTCGGCGGGCAGGTCGTTGGTGAGCGCCGTCGGCACAAAGCCGGGCGCGATGGCGTTGACGGTGATGTTGCGGGCCGCCACCTCGCGCGCCAGCGCCTTGGTGAAGCCGATCATGCCGGCCTTGCTGGCCGAATAGTTCGTCTGTCCGGCGTTGCCCATGAGGCCGCTGACCGAACTGATGTTGATGATGCGGCCCGCGCGTTTCTTCATCATCACCCGCACGGCGGCCTTCGAGCAATTGAACGTGCTCTTGAGGTTGGTCTGAATCACCGCGTCCCAGTCCGCCTCGGGCATCATCATGATCAGCCCGTCGCGGGTGGTGCCGGCGTTGTTGACGAGGATATCGATTGCGCCGAAGGCCTCGACCGTGGCCTTCACCAAACCGTCGGCGGCTTTCGTGTCGGCGACGTCGGCCTGCAGGGCGCGCGCCTCGCCGCCGGCCGCCTGCACCGCGTCCACGGTGGCCCGCGCGCCGTCGGCGTCTTTGGCGTAATTGACCACGACCTTCGCGCCGCGTTTGGCCAATTCCACCGCGATGGCCCGCCCGATGCCGCGCGAAGCGCCGGTGACCAGCGCCACTCTGTCCGATAGCGTCATTCACTCTCTCCGAATACAACTTGCGCGTGGATTATACCGCGACCCCCTCTGGCCTCTCCCGACCGCTGCCGGTGCACACGCGCTGAGCAGGCGGCGCTACCACCAGCCGCGGCGCTTGAACCAGGCCAGCATCGCCGCCGGGACGAGGATCATGCTGACCACGGCGAGCCACAGCAGCGTGTTGTCGCCAAAGGGGATGCCGGTGAAGTTCATGCCGAAGAAGCCGGCCAGAAACGAGATCGGCAGCATGAGGACGCTGACCACCGTCAGCGCCTTCATGATGTCGTTGGTACGGTTGGAGACCACGCTGAGGTAGGTGTCCATCGCGCCGCTGACGAGATCGCGCAGGCTCTCGACCAGGTCGGCCAGCCGCACCAGATGATCGTACACGTCGCGGAAATACACGCGGTCCCCGGGGTCGATGAATGGGTAGTCATCGCGCGCCAGGCGATTCAACACCTCGCGCTGCGGCGTGACGATGCGGCGCAGCCGGAGCAGCGCGCGTTTGGCCGAGAAGATTTGGTTGAGGGTCAGCGGGGTCGGGCGATCGAACACATCGTCTTCGAGACGGTCGAGCGCGTCATCGAGTTTGTCAATCACCGGCATGTAATCGGCCACGATCAGGTCGAGCAGGTCGTACAGCAAATGATCGGAGCCATGGCCGAGCCGCTGGCCGCCGTGGTCGTCGCCGACGTGCCGCCACATCCGGTCAATCGCCGGCACCGGTTCCCAGTGCAACGTCACCAGGAAATTGCGCCCGAGGAAGATGTCCACTTCGTTCGTCGTCAGCGCCAGCGTCTTCTCGTCGAACACGACCGCATGCACACAGACGTACACCGAGTTCTGCCAGTTGTCGATCTTCGGGACGTGTGTTTCGCGCAGCGCGTCGTCAATGGCAAGTGAATGCAGCCCGAAGGTCTCGCGCAGGACCGGCTCCACCTTCTCGGCGTTCTCCGCGCCGAAATCCACCCACAGCACACCGCCTTCGTCTCTGAGCACGGTGCGCCAGTGCGCTTGCGGCACATCGGTGGTGAGCGAGCCTTTGGCGTTGTGGTACAGGGTGCGGATCATTTTTGAGTCCGGGTTTCAGATTCGGGTTTCGATTCAGCGCCGGACTTGAGATCGCTCACGCGGCGACGCAGTTCGGCGAGCTGATCGGCCTGATGTTGTTGAGCAGCGGCATGCCCGGTGGCAGCCCTGCGCCAGGCCTCGGCCTCGCCGGTGAACAGCCGGCGCAGCCGCCCGAGTTCGACCTGGCCGCCGCGCAGCAGGAAGATGATGGCCAGCATCGGGCCGAAGACCGTGCCGAGCAGGCACAGCGCCAGCACGACGCCGGCGGGGTTGCCGAACAGCGCCTCCATCACGCTTGCCCGACCAGCCCGGCCACGATGCGCTCGACGGCCAATACACTCTCGACGCCGTAATCCGCGCCGGGCGGGGGCGCGCCGTTGCTGCGCCCATGCCCGACATGAATCGTCATCATCCCCAACTGCCTGGCCGGGGCCAGGTTTTGCGGCAGGTCATCAATGAACAGACATTCACTCGCCTGAGCTTTCAACAATCGAAGCGCCCGCTCGTAAGCCTCCGGCCTGGGTTTGTTTACCAGCTCGAGCGCGCGGATGTCGATGATGGTCGGGAAGTGCCGGGCGATGCCGAGGCGGGTGAGGACGCGCGTTGCGTGGGCGCGGTCGGAATTAGTGAGGATCGCTTTGGGCAGCGGCAGCCGGGCCAACATGCCGTTGAGCGCGGCGTCGGGTTGCAGATACTCGTCGAGCGGCAGGTCGTGAACGTAGTGCAGGTAGTCGTCGGGGTTGATGGCGTGCTCGGCCATCAGCCCGTTGAGCGCCACGCCATACTCCCGGCGGTAGCGCGCTCGCCGCGCTTCGGCCTCGGCGCGCGACAGCCCGAGCCGCACCATCATGTAGCTCAGGATGCGCTCACCGATCGCCTCCCACAAACCAGTTTGCGGGCCGTACAGGGTTTCGTCCAGGTCGAAGAGGAGATGGCGCAGCATGAAAGAAAGCCAACCGTGATTGGAACGGTGGCAATTGTAGCCGGAAGACAAATTCGCGATAGCGATGCGGAGGCCGGGCCCTTTTCGCAGCCCGGCCACCCCGGAGGGGGGTTGAGATCTCGGCCATTCAGGAGATCGCCACGTTCGATGCGGACGGCGAGGGCCAACCCGACCGGGCGGAGGCCACCCCCTACCGCGAGGCGCAGTGCCAGAAGTTGAGCGAGCAGACCGCGCACACCGCCAACGGGCCGCCGCTGGCGCGGCCGTCAACGCCTCGGCGAGCGTGAGCGACAAGCTCCGCACCTGGCCCCAGTAGTTGTTGAGCGCGTCGCTCGATCAGCGCGCGTTGGCCATCACCCTGCTGCCCGCCGGCGCGTGTGGCACAGACAGGCAGGCCGTGTATCTCGGACTGGCCACCACTCTCACCTCAGGGAGTTAACGGAAGGCTTGTGCCACTTCACGGTCGCTGGGGAGGTCTTGATGCGACTATTCGTAGCAGCGGCCAATCGCGTGCGTTCTCCGACCTAGGTAACATTTCAATCTCTATCCAAATTCGAATAATGGTGCTCACAAGCAGTGCCTCACTTGAATATGAAGATGTTCGTCGAAAATCGCCCAAAGCTCTTCGTCGTGGAGCAATGGCGCTCGGCTTTCACCCGGGCGCCACTTGTTTTGGGCGTGCGAGTGGCTGCTTTGCTGGCAGTGTATGTCGTTCTACAGAGCTGGCTGCGGCAGTCGGCACACCTGACGGCCAATGAATACGAACTTCCAATTCTCACGCCCAGCCTGCTAGGTCGGTTGTTTCTTAGTCCGGTGGCCATTCTGTTGGGGGTGGCGGCCTTACGCTTTCGCTACTTATTCCGGAGCTGGTCTAGCTTGGAATCCGGCCAGGTCATGCGGATGGTGGCGGGCGGCCTTATCGGTATGAATGTGTGGATGTTCGCTGGCTACGATTTCAACTATTACTATGACCAGGCGCACCTGCTCGACCGGCTACTGCTCGTAATCCTGGGCGTTTCAGCTCTGTGGCGGCCGGCTTTCATTCTACCCTTCCTATGGTTGACCTTTGCCCTGGCCTGGCAGTTTGACTATCCATTGCAGTGGCAGTTCAGTTGGACGGCGTTGGATATGCCATTGCGTGAGCTGACCCTGATCGGTGCGGCATTTGTGGTGTACGTGATCACCGCCCACTGGCGAGTCAGCGAGGTAATGTTATTGGGCGTGAGCTTGTTTGCGTCTTCCTATTTCTGGTCAGGCATTGGAAAGCTTTTATTGGGTTGGTGGGCACACCCCTTCATCCACCTCCTGCTGCCGGCAGGCTATGCCCATGGCTGGGTCAGCAGTATCGCTCCAGCGACGGTCGGGGCATTGACAGAATTCCTCGCCCGGTTCTCGCTGCCCAACATGGCTTTCACGCTCATGGTGGAGCTTGGCGCATTATTCGCCTTGTGGCATCGCCGTCTGACGCTGGCATGGTTGGTTGGATGTATTTGCCTGCACACTGGAATCGTGTTGGTGAGCGGCATAGCCTTTTGGATGTGGATCACATTAGCGGCGCTCTTTATTCTTGGCGTCCGGCGGATTGGTCAGTTGGGGCCAAACGTCCTCTATTCCCGTGGCAGTCTGGCGCTATCCATTCTGCTTATTGGCGGCGGCCCGCTCTGGTTCCGGCCGGTCAGCCTGGCATGGTATGACACACCGGTAACCTATACGTATCGTCTGATCGGATACGGCGCTAGTGGCTCAGCCTACATTTTGCCCAGCCGAATGTTTTCACTTTACAGTGATATGCTGACCTTTGGAAACTTCGGTTACCTCGACCCCGAGCCCCGTATCCACAACCTCGTCTGGGGCGTCACACTGGATCGCGCCACCGCCGACGCATTGGTTAGGGTCAATACCCCGGAACAACTGGCCGAAGCGGAGAGGCGCTTTGGGCAGATCGAGTTTCAACCAGAGCGAGCACAGTTGTTTGATGTATTTGTGAGCCGTTTCATCGGCAACTACAATCGCCGCTTCCATGACACAACCGCCTGGCCGTCCTTGCAGGCCCCTGGCCATCTCTTATCTGTGAAGCGACCTCCTGTTTACGAAGGCCAAGAACCAATCGCATCGGTCGCTGTGATTCGAATTACCTGGTTGTTTGCCGACCGGCAGGTGCAGACAGTGCGGGAGCTTGTTGTTCGCCACATCAGCCTTCCCGATACTCAGCAGTCCGCCGGCGAGGAGACTCAGCGTTGAAAACGTTGCTATTGGCGCGGGCTGATGTGCAAATGATCGCCGAGCGAGTAGGTGTGAACGGCTTGATGGACGAATTGATCCGCCGGCTGGCGCTGGCATTCCGCCAATATGATCCGAGCATCGTCAGCATCCCTGCGCGTGCCGGTTTCAGTTATGCGACACCCAACCCCGGGTTGATCGAGTGGATGCCGGTGATGGCAGGCAACAAAGTCACCATCAAGGTCGTCGGCTACCACCCCACGAACCCCGCCCTCCGCAACCTGCCGACAATTATCTCAACCATCAACGCGTATGATACGCGCACCGGTCACTGGCTGAGCGTGGCGGACGGGAATCTGCTTACGGCCTTGCGAACAGGGGCTGCTTCCGCCGTCGCCAGCCAGCTCCTCGCCCACCCCGAAAGTCGCATCGTCGGCATTATCGGCGCGGGGATGCAGGCCATCACCCAGCTGCACGCGCTCTCGCGCGTGTACAGTCTCGAGGCGGCCCTGGTTTATGATGTCGATCCGCAGGCCAATCGTACTTTCCGGGATCGCGCCGCTTTCCTCGATCTTGAAATAGGCGTCGTTGACGCTGGCTCACTCGATTTTCTCGTGCGCTCCGCCGACATCCTGTGCACCTGCACTTCGGTGGAAATCGGCGCCGGGCCGGTCTTCGCGGACGGTGAGCATAAGCCGTGGCTGCATGTCAATGCGGTCGGTTCCGATTTTCCGGGGAAGTTCGAAGTGCCGCTGCCGTTTCTGCAACGCAGCTTCGTCTGTCCGGATTTCCCCGAGCAAGCCATCCGGGAAGGCGAGTGCCAGCGACTGGCCCCGCACGAGATCGGCCCGATGCTGGCCGAGGTGGTGCAAAACCCGGAGCGATATCAACACGCCCGCGAGATCACCACCGTGTTCGATTCCACCGGCTGGGCGCTCGAGGACATGGTGGTGCTGGATATGTTTTGTGATTACGCCGCTGATCTGGGGATTGGATCGCTGGCTGAAATTGAAAGCGTCGCGCCCGACCCACGTGATCCCTATTTCTTTGTGCACCAATCTGACAAGCTGCCGCTTGAGAAGCTGGAATATATGAGGGCAGGCAAGGACGGCAATGGACTTTTCGTGGAACGCTGAGCAACAGGCGCTGCAAGGGGCCATCATTGAGTTTGCGCAATCTGAATTAAACGCCGACCTCACCGAACGAGACCGGCAGGGTGGTTTCTCGACCGAGCTGTGGCGGCGCTGCGGCCAGGCCGGTCTGCTCGGCCTGAATGCCCCGGTGGAATTCGGGGGTCGAGGCTGTGATGTGCTCACCACCGTAGCCGGGCTGGAGGCATTGGGTTACGGCTGTCGCGATAACGGCCTGACCTTCGCCGTGGCCGCACAGCTCACCAGCGTGCTGGCCACCGTCGCCGGTTTCGCCAACGCGGCTCAGAAGGAGCGCTATCTGCGCGGGCTGTGCTCGGGTGAGCGGATCGGCTGCTACGCCATCACCGAGCCGGAGACCGGCTCCGACGCCTACAACCTGCGCACCACGGCGGTCAAAGCCGAGGGCGGCTACATCCTCAACGGCCGCAAGCTGTTCATCACCTTCAGCCCGGTAGCCGATTTTGCCATTATCTTCGCCATGACCAACCCCCGGGCCGGCAAGTGGGGGCTGAGCATCTTCTTCGTGGATCGCGGTGCGCCCGGCATCGCCTTCAGCCCGGTGATGGAGAAGATGGGCCTGCGCACCGTGCCGATGGGGGAAATCACCCTTACCGATTGTTTTGTGCCGGCTGAGAACCTGCTTGGCCGCGAGGGCTCCGGCGCCAGCATCTTCAACGACTCGCAGGAGTGGGAGCGCGCCTGCATCATGGCGCCGGCGCTCGGCGCTATGGCGCGCCAACTGGAGACGTGTATCCGTTTCGCGCGCGAGCGGCAGGCCTTTGGCCAATCCATCGGCAAGTTCCAGGCCATCTCCCATCGCATCGCCGAGATGACGCTGCGGCTGGAGAGCGCGCGGCTCATCACGTATCAAGCCGCGTGGCGCAAACAGTCCGGCCAGGCCGCCATGCTCGATGCCGCCCTGGCCAACCTGGCCGTCAGCGAATCGTTTGTGGCCTCCAGCCTGGATGCGGTGCGCATCCACGGCGCGCGCGGCTACGTCACCGAGTATGAAGTGGAGCGCGAACTGCGCGATGCCATCGGCGGGCCGATTTACGGCGGCACCTCGGACATCCAGCGCAACATCGTCGCCCGTTCACTGGGTTTGTGAGTGAGATGATCTATTTGCTGCCGCACATCCTCGATCACAGCGCCGCACGCTATCCGGATCATGAAGCGATGCGCTGCAACAATCAGGCGTTGACGTACGCCGAATGGCACCGGCGCGCGACGGCGCTGGCGCATGTGCTGGCTGAGAACGGTGTGCGCCGGGGCGACCGCGTGGGCATTTATCTCCACAAAAGCCTCGAGACGGCGGTGGCGATCTACGGGATTTGGAAAGCGGGCGCGGCTTACGTCCCGCTCGACCCGCTGGCCCCGCCGGGGCGGCTGACGTTCGCTCTCAACGATTGCGGCATCCGGCACCTCATCACCCAGCCCGCCAGGCTCGAGGCGGTGAGACAACTGTTGCCCGAGACAAAGATCGAATGTGTCATCGGCGTCTCCGACGAATTGCCGGTGCGAACCGTGAGCTGGGAGAAGGTGTACGGCGCAAGCCTGTCCGCGCCCGAGGTGTTGCTGATGGAGGCTGACCTGGCGTATGTGATGTACACCTCCGGTTCCACCGGCACGCCCAAAGGCCTGATGCACACGCATGCCAGCGGGCTGGCCTACGCGCGGCTCTCGGCAGAGCAATACGCCGTCACCCACACCGACCGGCTGGGCAACCACTCGCCCCTGCACTTCGACATGAGCACGTTCGAGTATTTCACCGGGCCGCTGTGCGGGGCCACCACCGTCATCATCCCCGAGCCGGTGACGCGGCTGCCCGCCAGCCTGTCCAGGCTCATCGAGACGGAGCGGCTGACGATCTGGTATTCGGTCACCACCGCCCTCGTGCAGATGATACTGCGCGGCGCGCTGCCGCAGCGCGATCTCTCCTCGTTGCGCTGGATCAATTACGGCGGCGAGCCTTTCCCGCCGCAGAAGCTGCGCGAGTTGCAGAAGCTGGCGCCGGGTGCGCAAATCAGCAACGTTTATGGCCCGGCGGAAGTCAACCAATGTACGTACTACACCGTGCCCCCGTTGCCCGAGGACTACGACGAGTCCATCCCGATTGGCGCAGTGTGGGCAGACTCCGAAGGGCTGCTGCTCGGCGACGACGATGCGCCGGTGGCCGACGGCGAGATCGGTGAACTGGTGGTGCGCACGCCGACGATGATGCGCGGGTACTGGGGGCGGCCCGACCTCAACGCCAAAGCCTTCTACCGCCGCAAAGTTTTCGATCACTACGACGATGTGTTTTATCGCACCGGCGATTTGATGAAACGCGATGCGGATGGGCTGCTGCGCTTCTGCGGGCGCAGGGATCGGCAGATCAAGACGCGCGGCTACCGGGTGGAATTGGACGAAGTGGAGACTGCGTTGTCGCTGCACCCGGCGGTGGGCGAGTGCGCGGTGTATGCCGTGCCGGACGGGGAAGGCAGCCAATGGGTGGAAGCGGCCGTCATCGTCAAACGCCCGGCTACCGAAGCTGCCGTCACCGAAGCCAAACTGAAGGCCGATGTGGCGACGCGCGTGCCCGCGTATGCCGTGCCGCGCGCGATCCGTTTTCTGGATGACTTCCCGCGCACCGCCACCGGCAAGATTGACCGGCGCGCGTTGCAGCATATTGTTCGGACGGAGAATGAGACTCATGCCGGATAGCGAACGCCAGCGCCGGCACGTAATCCTGGCGCTCGTTGCCGCGGTGAGTGTCGCGGCGTTCTTCGGGCTGCTGGGGTTGTCACCCGAACGGTGGGCCGATGGTTCTGGCCTCAAGGCCGACGACCTGCGCTGGCGGCTGAGCCTGTCGCTGGCGTATACGGCGCTGGCCTTCCTGGCGGGCACGCTCATCATTGGGCCATTACACGTGTTGCGCCACCCGACCCGGCCGGCCAATCACATGCTGCGGCGCGATGTGGGTTGGTGGGCCGGCGGGTTGTCCCTGGGCCACATGCTGGTCGGCGCGCTTGTGCACATTGAGGGCTGGCAAGTCTGGCAATTGTTTTTTCATGCCTGGCCCGGGCCGGGCAACTGGTTTCCGTTTCATTGGACGGTCTTTGGATTGGCGAACACCGTCGGCCTGCTTCAGGCGTGCCTGCTGGCGCTGCTGCTCACTATTTCCAACAACCGGGCGATGCGCCGCCTGGGTGTGGGGCGCTGGAAATGGTTGCAACGCCTGAGTTACGCCGCCTTTGGCCTCATCGGCGTACACGGGCTGGCGTACCAGTACATCGAGGGCCGGTTGTGGCTTGCGCGCTGGTCTGTTCGCGCGCTGTTGGCCGCCGTCATCGCCATTCAGATATTCGGCCTCATCTCCGTCCTGCGGCGGCGCTTTACAACGGCGTCGTCGCGCCCGGCTTCAACCATCGGCTCCACGACATCGTGAGATACCTTTTTGGGTAAGGGTCATGATCAACCAGTCAACACAAACATTCGTTTCCAACCTTGCCGCTGTCGATATCAGAGACCGCCTGCGCCGCTTCATCACAAACGAATTGCTGTTCGAGCAAAGCCTGGTGCTGAACGATGACGACGACCTGCTGTTGAGCGGGCTGGTGGATTCTCTCGGCGTGGTGCGGCTGGTCACCTTCATCGAGACCGAATTCCATGTCGTCGTGCCGCCGGAGGACGTGGTGTTGGAAAATTTTCAGACGTTGACGGCGATGAGCGAGTACCTGCAAAAGAAACCCCGGGGATAGGGGCGCAATCACACAATGACATCTGCCAGCCCTAGCGGTCTCTCCACTGTTCCTGTTCACGATGAAATGTTCGCGCGTTCCAACCTCACGCGGGCGCAATTCCTAATCTGGCTGGGCCAGCAGCTCACGCCGGATGTGCCCCTGTACAACATGATCCAGACCTTTGCCTTCACGGGCGAGCTGGATGCAGACCGTTTCGTCCGCGCGTTTCAACGTGTCGTGGACGGGACCGACGCGCTGCGCACCGTGATCCAGCAAGACGATGGCGTGCCGTTTCAGCGCGTGCTGCCGGCGTTGGCTTTCTCGGTGGAGAGCGTTGACCTGAGCGCCCACGCCGATCCGCAAGCCGCCTATGCTCTTTGGCTTGATCAGCGCCGTCTGCGGCTGAGCGACCTCGGCACGCGCCTGTTCGACACCGCGCTCGTCCGGCTCGCCGCTGATCGCTGGGTGTGGTACCTCAGCCAGCATCACCTCATCACCGATGGGTTTGGCTTCCTCAACGTCTACAAGCGCACCGCACAGATGTATGAGCGGTTGGCGAACGGGCAGGCCGATCTGCCCGCGTGGCCGCAGTTCGCCGACTATCAAAAGTTCGAGCGGGACTTCCGGGCCACCGCCGGCTACGCCAAAGCTGAGGCCTACTGGCAGAACAAAACCGCCGCTGCGGAACCGCTGGCCTTCTTCGATAAGCTGTCCGGCCAGCGCGGCACGCGGACTGAACGCGTGGTGTGTGATCTGGGCGTGGAGCGCTCCGCGAAGTTGCGGGCGCAGGCGGCCAGCAGGGAGTTGCGCGCCCTCAGCACCGACCTGGCGCTGTACAACCTCTTCGCCACGCTCACCGCCGCCTATCTCCATCGCGCCACCGGGCGCACCCAACTGGCCATCGGCACGCCGTTTCACAACCGGCCAACGCCGGCCTTCAAAGACACGGTCGGCGTCTTTATCGAGATTGGCCCTTTACTGGTGGAGGTGGCGGATGACGACACCTTTCTCACGCTGCACAAGCGCGTGGCGCGCGAGGTGCAGAGCAGCCTGGCCAACGCCCGGCCCGGCGTCAGCCGCGCCGAACTAAATCGCGCCTATGAGGTGTTGCTCAACTTCGTCAATGTGCAGTTCCCGCCCTTTGCCGGCCTCGCGCCCGAGGTGGAGTGGGTCCACGCGGAGGCCGGTGACAGCGCGCACAGCCTGCGCCTGCAGGTGGCTGATTTCGGCGCGACGGGCAGCTTCGCCCTGCACTTCGATTTCAATGCCAGCGTCTTCACGGCGCAACAACAGCGGTGGGCGATTGCCCAGTTCCTGCGCGTGGTGGATGCTTTCCTGGCGGAGCCCTCCCGCGGCGTCAATGCCTTCAGCCTGCAAACCGAAGCCGAGCGGCAGGGGCTGGTTGTGGAGTACAACGCTTCCGCCGCGCCGTATCCAGCCGATCAGACGATTGTGCAGTTGTTCGAGGCCCAGGTGGCCCGCACCCCGCACGACGAAGCCATCCGCTTCGGCGCGCAGTCGCTGACCTATGCGGAGCTGAACGCGCGCGCCAATCAAATGGCCGCGCACCTGCGCCCCCTCGGCGTCGGCGCCGATCAATTGGTGGTGCTCTACATGGAGCACTCCATCGAAGTGGTTGTGGCCGTCCTCGGCGTGCTGAAGGCGGGCGGGGCATATGTGCCCGTTGACCCGGCCAACCCCAAAGAGCGGCTGGCGTTCATGCTGAAGGATATCGAGGAGGGCCTCGGCGGCGCCGCGCCGGTGCTCATCACGCAAACGCGTTTGGCGAACGAACTGCCGCAGAGCATTGCGCGCGTCATCACGCTTGACGCCGACTTCGGCGCCATCGCCCAATCTCCAATCACCAATCCGCCGGTCGCTGCCTCCCCTCACCACCTGGCCTACGTCATTTTCACCTCCGGCTCCACCGGCAAGCCGAAAGGGGTGATGATCGAGCATCGCAGCCTGGTCAACTATATCTGGTGGGCTAACGCGCAATACGCGCAGGGCGAACGGCTGAGCTGGCCGCTGTTCTCTTCGCTCTCGTTCGATCTCACCGTCACCTCGGTCTTCACACCGCTCATCGCCGGCGGCCGCATCGTCGTCTATCGCGAAGACCCCGGCGTGCGCGGCATGGTGATCTTCCAGGTTGTCGAAGATAACGCCGTAGACATCGTCAAACTCACGCCCGCGCACCTGGCGATGATCAAGGACCGCAACCTGCGCGCCACGCGCCTCCGCAAGTTCATCGTCGGCGGTGAGGATTTCAAGACCGAGTTGGCGCGTGACATCACGCACAACTTCGGCTGGCCGGTCGAGATCTATAACGAATACGGCCCCACCGAGGCCACGGTGGGCTGCATGATCCACCGTTACGATGAAGCGCGCGACACTGCGCCGTCGGTGCCCATCGGCGTGCCGGCGGCCAACGCGGGCGTTTACGTGCTCGATGCGCACCTGAATCCGGCGCCCTCCGGCGTCATTGGTGAAATGTACCTGGCCGGGGATGGGCTGGCGCGCGGCTACTTCAATCGGCCCGAATTGACGGCCGAGAGATTTGTTGAGCCTGATTCACCAACCCTCCCGGCGCGTCTGTACAGGACCGGCGACATCGCCCGCTGGACGGCGGACGGTCGCATGGAGTTTCTGGGCCGTGCGGATCACCAGGTGAAGATCAGCGGCGCGCGGATCGAACTGGGCGAGATCGAAGCGCGGTTGCTGCAACATCCCGCGGTGAGCGAGTGCGTGGTCACCGTCACGCAGAGCACGGCCGCCGCGACGCCGGCGGAAGCGGACTACTGCGCGCGTTGCGGCCTGGCCTCCAACTTCCCCGGCGTCAGCTACGACGAGGCCGGGGTGTGCAACTTCTGCCGAGCGTATGACGGCTACAAAGACAAGGCCGAGGCGTACTTCAAGACGCCGAGCGAATTCGGCGCTCTCGCCGCGCAGATGAAGGCCGCGCGCACCGGCGATTACGACTGTGTGGTGCTGTTCAGCGGCGGCAAGGACAGCGCATACATGCTCTATCAGGTGGTGAGCGCGGGGCTCAAGCCGCTGGTCTTCTCGCTCGATAACGGCTTCATCTCCGACGAAGCCAGGGCCAACATCCGGCGCGTCGTGCAATCTTTGGGTGTGGATCACGTGTTTGGCACGACGCCGCACATGCGCGCCATTTTCGTGGACAGCCTCAAGCAGTACAGCAACGTGTGCAACGGTTGCTTCAAGACCATCTATACCCTGGCGACCAACCTGGCCCGCGAAAAGAAGATCGGCTACATCCTCACTGGCCTCTCGCGCGGGCAGTTCTTCGAGACGCGTTTGACCGAGGACGTTTTCACCGCGCCGGCCTTCACGCCGGAGTTGATTGACGAGGCCGTGCTCGCTGCGCGCAAGGCTTACCATCGCCGCGACGATGCGATCTCGCGCTCGCTGGATGTGGATGTGTTCCGCGACGACGCGCTCTTCGACAACATCCGGTTTGTGGATTTCTATCGCTATCACCAGGTGCCGCTGGATGAGTTGTATGCTTTTCTGCGCGAGCACGCGCCGTGGATCCGCCCGTCGGATACCGGTCGCTCGACGAACTGCCTGATCAACGACCTGGGCATCTATCTGCACAAGAAGCAACGCGGCTTTCACAACTACGCGCTGCCGTACAGTTGGGATGTGCGCCTGGGGCACAAGACGCGCGCGCAGGCGCTGGAAGAATTGAACGACGAGATTGATGAAGCGCGCGTCAGGGCGATGATGGCGCAGATCGGCTATACCGAGCCGGCGCCGCTGGAGGAGCGGGCGGTGAGCCGGCTGGCTGCGTACTATGTCAGCGCGCAACCGCTCACGACGGCCGAACTCCGCGGGCACCTCGCGCAGGCGCTGCCGGAGTACATGCTGCCCGCGTACTTCATCCGATTGGACGCGCTGCCGCTCACGCCCAACGGCAAGGTGGATCGAAGCGCGCTGCCGCAGCCCGGCGAGCAACGGCCCGAGCTGGCCGCCGATTACGTGGCCCCGCGCACTCCGGCCGAGCGCACGCTGGCCGAGATTTGGGCCGGGAGCCTCAAGCTCGACCGTATCGGCGTCCACGACAACTTCTTCGAACTCGGCGGTGATTCGATCCTTAGCCTTCAAATCATCGCCAGGGCCAACAAGGCCGGGCTGGCGCTCACGCCCAATCAACTCTTTCAGCACCCGACCATCGCCGAACTGGCCACCGTCGCGCGCTCTGCCGCACCGGCGGCTGCCGTGCAGGGGCCGGCGACCGGGGAGGTGCCGCTTACGCCGATCCAGCACTGGTTCTTCGAATGGAACTTTACGGACGCGCACCATTGGAATCAGACCGTGCATCTGGAGGTCGTGACGCCCCTGGACGCATCGTTGCTGCGGGAGGCCTTCCGGCATCTGCTCACCCGGCACGACATGCTGCGCGCGCAGTACACCCGCACCGCCTCCGGCTGGGCGCAGACCGTGCCCGCCGAACTGCCGGACGACCTCGTGACCGAACTCCAGGTGACCGAACTCGAGGCGAGCGATGAGCAGGCCCGTTTGTTGCCTTACACGCTCGACCTTGAGCGCGGCAATCTGGTGCGGGCGTTGCTGGTCTCGTGCGGCGAGCGGCAGCGCCTGATTATGACCATCCATCACCTCGCGGTAGACGGAGTCTCGTGGTGGGTTCTGCTCAGAGATCTGGAGACGGCTTACGATCAACTGGCGCGCGGCGCGGCGGTGGCGCTGCCCGCCGGGACCGCGCCGTTCAAACGCTGGGCGGAGTCTCTCGCCGATTACGCCCGGTCGCGGGCGAACGCTCACCTGCCGTACTGGCGCGCGCAAACGGAGGCGGCCTCCCCGGCCATCCCCCTCGATCAACCCGCCTCCGTGACCACCGAGGCCGGCGCGCAAACGCTCTCGGCCTCGCTCACCGAGGCGGAGACGCGCCTGCTGCTGCGGGAGGTCTCCGCCGCGTTTCGCGCGCAGATCAATGAGACGTTGCTGGCGGCGCTGGCGCAAACGTTGACGCGCTGGGCCGGGCGCGAGACGCTGACGATTGCGATGGAAGGACATGGCCGTGAGGAGTTGTTCGCCGGGTTGGATGTCTCCCGCACGGTGGGCTGGTTCACCAGTGTGTACCCGGTGACGCTGCCCGCGCGGGCGGACGTGGTGGCGACGTTGGCGGCGGTGAAGGACGCCCAGCGCGCCTTGCCCAATCACGGCGTGGATTACGGGGTGCTGCGCTACCTGAGCCGCGCGCTGCCGGCTGCACCGATGCCTTCGGTGCTATTCAACTACCTCGGGCAGTTTGAGACCCTGCTGGCCGAGGCCACCCGGTTTCGGCTGGCCCGCCCGCTGCAACTGGCGCGCGCGCCCTCCTCGCAGCGGCCGTACGCGCTGGAGATCAACGCCCACATCACCGGGGGCTGTCTGCAAGTGGATTGGACCTTCAGCGAAGCGCTTCACCACCGCGAGACCGTGCGGCGCCTGGCCGCTGACTTTGTGGGGCACCTGCGTGCATTAATCGAGCGGCGCGCAACCGCCGGCGTGGCGGCGCTGACACCGGCCGATTTCCCCGACGCGGATCTGAACGCCGACGAACTGCAGGAGTTGCTGGCGGACTTCGCCGAGGGCGCCCGGCCGTAAGGATGCGCCGCGGCGAGTCATGGCTTTGGAACTCTCGACCGTGAAATTCATGCCGCGGCGCACGAGGATACTAAGTTGAGCACTGGAAACATCGAAGCCATTTATCCGCTGACACCGACGCAGGAGGGCATTCTCTTCCACGCCCTCCAGGCGCCGGAGACGGGCGTGTACTTTCAGCAATGGCTATGCCGGCTGAAGGGCGACCTGAACCGCGCCGCGTTCACGCAGGCGTGGGCGGCCGCCGTCGCACGCCATGCCGTGCTCCGCACCCTCTTCACCTGGGAGAAACGCGAGAGGCCGCTGCAACTGGTTCGCGGTCAGGTGGAAGCGCCGTGGCGGGTGGAGGACTGGCAGGCCGATACGGCGCAGGCGCAGCATCTTCGGCTGGAACAGTTCCTGCGCGAGGATCGCGCGCGGTATTTCGATCTCAGTCAGGCGCCGCTCGCCCGCTTCGCCCTCTTTCAAACCGCCCCGGCTGAGCACATCTTCGTGTGGAGCTTCCATCACCTCATCACCGATGGCTGGTCCACCTATCTCGTACTGAAGGAGGTGTTCGCCGGGTATGCGGCGCTGAGCCGTGGCGAGCGCTTCACCCCGGCGCCCGTGAAGCCCTTCATCGAATTCACCCGTTGGCTTGGCAAACAAGACCTGGCCGCCGCGGAGGCCTTTTGGCGTCGTGAGTTGAACGGTTTCAGCACGCCCACGCGTTTGGCCGTCGAGCGACCGCGAACGGCGGCGGGCGGCTACGAGCAGAAGCGCGTGTGCCTCTCACCTGAGTTGAGCGCCGCGCTGCAAACGCTGGCCCAATCCACGCGGGTGACGTTGAACACGGTGGTGCAGGCGGCCTGGGCGCTGCTCCTCAGCCGCTACAGCGGCGCGGACGAAGTGCTGTTTGGGGTCACGCTTTCCGGGCGCCCTTACGACCTGCCCGAGGCGGACAGGATGGTGGGGCTGTTCATCAACACGCTGCCGCTGAGCGTGGGTGTGGCCGGTGAGCTGGCCCTCGATCGCTGGCTGCAGGCATTGCAGGCCCGCAATGCGCGGTTGCGTGAGTACGAATACACGCCGCTGGCCCGATTGCGGGCATGGAGCTCCGTGCCCGGCGGCGAACCGCTGTTTGAGTCTATTGTTGTCTTCGAGAACTACCCGGCGGAGGGTGGGCTGATGCCGGCGGGATGCGGGTTGCAGGTGGACGACGTGCGGCATGTAGAGCAGAGCAATTTCCCGCTGGCGTTGCTGGTGGTGCCCGGCGCGCCGATGCAGATGTACCTCATCTTTGATCGCGCCCGCTATGCGCCCGAGTTGGCCGATCAGATGTTGGCGCATGTGCAGACCCTGCTGGCAGGCATGGCCGCCGCGCCGCGCTTGCTCGTGCGTGACTTGCCGCTGCTCACCGCGGCCGAAAGACAGCGGATGTTGGTTGAGTGGAACAGCCGCCGTTACGACTATCCACGCGAAGCGCTGATCCATCACCTCGTCGAGCAGCAGGCGCGGGCGGCGCCGGATGCCCCGGCCATCCTGTTCAAAGATCAACGGCTGACCTACCGCGAACTCGATCAGCGCGCCAACCAATTGGCCCATCACCTGCGTTCGCTCGGTGTGCGGGCGAACACGCCGGTGGCGCTGTGCGTCGAGCGTTCGATGGAGATGTTCGTGGGGATGCTGGGGATTCTAAAAGCGGGCGGGGCGTACGTGCCGCTCGACCCCTCCTATCCGCGGGAGCGGCTGAACTTCGTGCTGGCGGATTCCGGCGCGCCGGTCGTGCTCACGCACAGCAGCGTCCGTGACTCCCTGCGCGAGACCCGGGCTGCCGTCCTCTGCCTCGACTCAACCGAATTCTCCAATTCTCCAATAACGAATCCTCCAACAACCCAAACCTCCGACTCCCTCGCTTACCTCATTTACACCTCCGGTTCCACGGGCAAACCCAAAGGCGTGCCCATCACGCATCGCAACCTCGTGCATTCCACCACCGCGCGCTCTGATTTCTACCCCGAGCGCGCCGAACGCTATCTCCTGCTCTCCTCCTTCGCCTTCGATAGCTCGGTGGCCGGCATCTTCTGGGCGCTGTGTCAGGGCGGGGCGCTGTGCCTGCCCGATCAGGACGGCGAGAAGGATGTCGCCCACCTCACCGCCTGCATGGAGCGGTGGGCGGTGACGCACACGCTCATGCTGCCTTCGCTGTACAACCTGGTGCTGGAGTTCGCCGCGCCGGAGCAAATGAGGTCGCTGCGTTGCGTGATAGTGGCGGGCGAGGCCTGCACCCCGGCGCTCGTGAGACGGCACTACGCCACGCTGCCGGATGCCGCGCTGTACAACGAGTACGGCCCAACCGAGGGGACGGTATGGGCTACCGCCTGCCGCATCCCGCGCGACGTTCAGTCCATGGTCTCTATCGGTAAGCCCATCGCCAACATGCAGGCCTACGTGCTGGACGCCCATCACCGGCCGGTTCCGCCGGGCGTGGCGGGCGAACTGTACATCGCCGGTGACGGCTTGACGAGCGGATACTGGAACCGGCCTGAACTGACCGCGGAGAGGTTTTTGAGAATTGGGCAACTGGAGAACTCTCAACTCCTTCAATCGCCGCTTTACAAGACGGGCGACCTCGTACGCTTTCTGCCGGATGGCAGCCTGGAGTTTCTTGGGCGCGCTGATCATCAGGTAAAGATCCGCGGCTACCGGGTTGAGCTGGAGGAGATCGAGGCCGCACTCATGCAACATCCCGGCGTGGCCGAGGCGGCGGTGATGGCGCGGGCGAGCAGCTCAGGGATTGACCCCGACGACCTGGCCGGGCTGGCCTCGGCTTTGGCCGCCCTCGACCCGGCGTACGCCGAGGCGCTGCTGGCGGAGGTGGGCGCATGATCCGCAAACTCAGGCGCACCGCCGATTTCGAGTTGTCGCTCGTCATCCACAATGACCAGTTCATCGCGCCGCCGCGCCAATCGCAACGCAACTGGCTGCTCAACAAGCTGCTCAGTGAAGTGGCCGACGACCTCAATAGCCTGCATCACGCCGCCGCCCGCTTCATCCCCGGGCAGGAGACCACGGCCATCCACGAGCGCACGCACACCGAACTGACTGACGACGCCATCATGGAGGACTGGCAAATCCCGGTGATGGAAGCCATGGCTCGCATCGTCACCGAAACGCACGGCGACGTGATGGAGGTTGGCTTTGGTCGAGGCGTCTCTGCGCGCTTCATCCAGGATTGCGGCGTGAAGTCACACACGATTGTGGAGTGTAACGACTCGGTCATTGAGCGCTACGGCCTGTGGCGGGCGCAGTATCCCGAGCGCGACATTCGTCTGCTGGCGGGCCGCTGGCAGGATGTCACCGAACAGATGGGCCAGTTTGACGGCATCTTCTTCCACACGTATCCGCTGAACGAGGCGGAGTATGCGGAGACGGTGCTGCAGAGCGTGACCTTCGCCGAGCATTTCTTCCCGACCGCGGCGGCGCATCTGCGGCCCGGCGGCGTGTTCACCTATCTGACCAACGAGATTGATTCGTTCAGCCGTGCGCACCAAAGGCTCGTGTTCAAGTATTTCCGTTCACTGACGTTGCAGGTTCTCTCTCCGCTCTACATCCCGCCCGACAGTCGCGACACCATCTGGGCCGATTCGATGGTGCTGATCAAGGCGGTGAAGTAATGGACATGACCGATTTCCACACCCGCTTGCAGCGCCTGTCACGCGACCAGCGCGCCGCCCTGGCGCAACGGCTGGCCGCGTCGAATGCCGCGCAACGCCTCGTCGCCTATGTGGTGGGCAACGCCGGGCAAGTCGCGCCAACCCCCGACTCGCTGCGCGGCTTGTTGAAACTGTCGCTGCCCGATTACATGATCCCCGCGCAATGGGTGATGATGGAGGCGCTGCCGCGTTTGCCCAACGGCAAACTCAACCACGCTGCGCTGCCCGAACCGGGGGCCGTCGCCGATGACGCGCCCGCCGGCGTCGTCGCGCCGCGCAACCCGGCCGAGGAAGCGCTGGCGCAGATCTGGGCGCGGGTGCTGAACACTGAGATGATCAGCATCCACGACAACTTTTTTGAGATTGGGGGCGACTCGCTGCTCAGCATTCAAATCGTGGCCAAAGCGCGGCAGGCCGGCCTGCAGATTTCGCCCAAGCAGGTTTTTGATCACCCCACCATTGCCGAGCTGGCGGCTGTGGCCGGCGCGGCCATGGCGGCCCGCGATGAGCAGGGGCCGGTCACCGGCCCTTTGCCGCTCACCCCGATCCACTACTGGCTGCTCGAACAACCGCTGCGCAATCCGCAACATTGGAACCAGGCCGTGCTGTTGCGCAGCGTCACGCGGCTCGACCCGGCCCTTGTGCGCGAGACGTTGATGCATTGGCTGCGCCAACACGATGCGCTGCGCACCCGCTTTTGGCAGGCCGGCGGACGCTGGCAGGCGGAGATCCTTCCGATGCCGGCGCAGTTGCCCGTGGACTTTGTTGACCTGACCGCTCGACCGGGCGACGAACACGCTGCGGCGATTGAGGCGGCGGCGAATGCCGCGCATCGCTCGCTCAGCCTGGCCCGAGGCCAGCTGGTGCGCGTCGTTCATTTCGACCTCGGCGCGGAATTGGGCAGCCGGCTGCTGCTCGTCATCCATCACCTCGCCACCGATGGCCTGTCGTGGCGGGTGTTGCTCGAAGATTGGTCGGCTGCCCATGAGCAATTGGCGCAGGGCCGGGCCGTACAATTGCCGGCCAAGACCACATCGTTCCCGGCGTGGAGCCGCAGGCTGACCGAGTACGCGCAATCATCGGCGCTCGACTCGGAGGTCAACTACTGGCTCGCGAGCGGCGCGGCGCCGGTGACGCCTCTGCCGCGCGACGACGCGGAGGCCGCCAATGTCTTCGGCGCGGCGCGGCGTGTGGCGGGCCTGCTGCCCGAGGCGGAGACCAGGCTGTTGCTGGGCGAGGCGCTCAAGAGCTATCGCCTCACCGTGCCCGAGCTCCTGCTCACCGCCCTGGCGCAGACGCTGACCGAGTGGGCGCGAACTGAGTCGGTGCTGCTGGAGGTGGAGGGTCACGGGCGCGAGTCGCTTTTCGAGGGCATTGATGTCTCACGCACCGTCGGCTGGTTCACCTCCGTGTATCCGGTCAACTTCACTCTCAACCCCTCGGCCGGCCGGGGCGAGCAAATCCTTGCGGTCAAAGAACGGCTCCGCGCCGTGCCGAACAACGGGCTCGGGCATGGCATGCTCCTTCACCTGCGAGGCGATGCGGCGTTGGCGGCGCAATTGTCGGCCCAACCCCGGGCCGAGGTCGTCTTCAATTATCTCGGCCAGTCGTCGCTGTTGATCCCGGCTTCCGGCAGCCTCACGCTCGCCTCCGAGCCGACCGGGCTGGCGCGCGACCCCGATGACGCGCGCCGCTATTTGATTGAGATCAACTCGTGGATCGTCAGCGGGCAACTGGTCACTGAGTGGACGTACGCCGAGCCGCTCTATCGGCGCGAGACGATTGGGCGGCTGAGCGAGTCGTATCTGGTGAACCTGCGCTCGCTGATCGCACATTGCCTCGAGTCGGGGAGCGGGCGGGCTTCGGCCTCCGATTTCGCGCTGGCCGGCCTCGACGACGACGACTTCGGGCAGTTGGCGAAGCTGCTGGAACAGGCGGGTTAGCTGCGATGAAGAATGTCGCCGATATCTTCCCCCTCACGCCGATGCAGGAGCTGATGCTCGTGCACGCGTTGGCCGCCCGAGAGTCATCGGTGTTGGTCAATCAACTGGTGTATGCGATCAGCGGCCCGCTTGATGCGGCGGCCCTCGAGGCGGCCTGGCAGGCCGTAGTGGAGCGGCACGCGATGCTGCGGACGGGCTTCGCGTGGGAGAACCTCAAGCGCCCGATGCAGTTCGTGCGCGAAACGGTGACACTGCCGTTTGAAATCCTGGACTGGCGCGGCGAGCCGGAATCCGCCCGCCAGGAATTACTGGAGCGTTTTCTGAGCACCGATCGCGAACGCGAGTTGGATCTGACCCGCCCGCCGCTCATGCGATTGACTCTGATTCGGATCGCGGCGGCCGAACACTGGCTGGCGTGGACTTCGCATCACCTCATCCTCGACCGTTGGTGCATCGGCCTGATCCTCAACGAGGTGAACGCGCTGTACACGGAACGCGCCGGCGGCCGGCCCGCGATCCTGCCTCCGGCACGGTCGTTTCGCGATTATGTGGCCTGGTTGCAGAAGCGGGACGCGGCGCGCACCGAATCTTTTTGGCGTGAACAATTGCGCGGCCTGCGCGGCCCCACGCCGCTGCCCCTTCTGCCCGCGGGCCGGCAGGCCCCCGTGTACGCGGAGGCCCGGCAAACCCTATCGGCCGAGTTGGCCGACTCGCTGCGACGGTTCGCACAAAGGCGCCGGTTGACGATGGGGTCGGTGGCGCTGGGCGCGTGGGCACTGCTGCTTGGCGCGTTGAGCGGGCAAGCCGAAGTGTTGTTGGGCATCACGGTCTCGGGCCGGCCGGTGGAGTTGTCCGGGGTCGAAGGCATAGTCGGTTCGTTCATCAACACCGTGCCGCTGCGGCTGGCGTTGCCGGCGGATGCGTCGCTCGGGGCGTGGCTGGCAGAGGTGCAGAACCGGCAGCTGGCGCTGCGCGATTTTGAATTCGTCGCGCCCGCCCAGCTTCAGGAGTGGAGCGATTTCGAGCACAACGTCCCGCTGTTTGACACACTCTTTCTCTTTCAGGCGCCCGTGAAGGTGGCTGAGGGTGCCGGCCTGCGCTGGCGATCGTTGTACGGGACGCTGCAAACGGGCCTTCCCTTGGCGCTGGCCGTCTCCGATTCAGCGGAGGGCTTCGAGGTGTGGGCGACTTATGACCGCACACGGCTGGGCGCGGCGACGATCTCCGATTGGCTGGCGAACCTTGAGAACATCCTGCGCGCGCTGGCTGCCGAACCGGGCGGCTCACTCGCAGACTATTTCCCTGCCGTAAAGCCGGTTGCGGTTGCCCAGCCCGCAGCGCCATCCTCCCGGCTGAGTAGCAACGGGCATGCGCCGGCCGCGCACCGCGTCAGCGCGCCGCGCAACCCAATCGAGGCGAGGCTGGCCCAGCTATGGGGAGCCGTTCTCGACCTGCCCGAGGTGGATATCACCACCAGCTTCTTCGAGGCGGGCGGCACCTCGTTGAAGGCGCTGCAATTGATGGAGCGCGTGGAGCGAACGTTTAGAAACCGGCTGCCGCTTGCCAGCCTGCTCCACGCCCCGACCATTGAAAAACTGGCCCGCCTCATAGACAGCGGCGGCGCGGCGCAGCAGTGGTCGTCGCTCATCGCCATCCAGCCGCTCGGCCAGCGCCGCCCGCTCTTTACTGTCCATCACGGCGGAGGCGGCATCTTCGAATTTGCCAACGTCGCGCGTTACCTCGGCAACGATCAGCCGGTGTACGGCTTCCAGGAGCCGGGCTTCGAGGCAGGTGAGGCGCGGCTCGAAAGCGTGGAGGCACTGGCCGCTCACTACCTCCAGGAACTGCGCACCGTGCAACCGGAAGGCCCGTACGCGCTGGCCGGCTTCTGCTTCGGTGGCGTGGTGGCGTACGAGATGGCGCAACAATTGCGCCGCGAGGGGCAACTTACCGACGCGCTTTTTCTCATTGACGCCCTCAGCCCGAGTCACGTCCTGAAGGAGGCGCCCGTCGCCGCTCGGGTGCAGCGGCACGCCGATCGCATGGCGCGCCTTTCGTTGGCCGAGCGCGTGCGCTACCTTCTGCGGCGCGTGGTCAAACGGTTGCGGTGGGAGGTGCAGCGCCGGATGATTGAGCTTAAGCACTGGTACAGGCTGAGCGCATTCCGCGCCTATCAAAAATTGGGGCGGCCCGAACCGCCGTTTCTGCGACAGTACGCATTGTTGCAGTACAACGCCGAACTGCTCACCCGGTATCACGCGCAACCGTACGAGGCCGGGGCGGTGCTCATTCGCGGTTATCAGGAAGACCTGCCGGAGGACTATGGCTGGGACGCCCTCATCAACGGCGGGGTCGAAATCCGCCTCATGCCGACCGCCGACCATTTGCAGATGATGATTGAGCCAAACGTTTCGCAATTGGCTGAGTATCTTCAAAAATCGCTGGCGCCGGCGACAATCACCGCGAGCGCCGAGCCAGCCCGTCCGCCTGAAAAGGAGGTTGCTGCATGATGTTGTGGAATCTGTTTACGCCTACGCTGGCGCACATCAGCCCGACCGGAACCGCCATTGACGGCTTCCTTCACCCGCTGCTGGGTTTCGACCACCTGCTGGCCATGGTCACCGTCGGCCTGCTCAGTGCGCAGATCGGCGGGCGCGCAATCTGGACAGTGCCGGCCACGTTTGTGACGGTGATGGCCGGCAGCGGCGTGCTGGGCTACCTCAACGTGCCGCTGCCGTATGTGGAGTACGGCATCGCCATTTCGGTGGTCCTGTTGGGTGCGTCACTGCTGGCCAACCGCCGCGTTCCCGAGGTGGTGGCGATTGTGCTGGTGGCGTTGTTCTCGGTCTTTCATGGCCACGCGCACGGGGCGGAGCTGCACAATGCGCGCACAGCGCTGGATGTGGTGGCGTATATCCTGGGCTTTATGACTGCGACCGCCGGTCTGCACGTCATCGGCGCATTGCTGGGCTATGTCGCGTTGCGCAATCATCAGGGCAGCCAGGTCTTGCGTTACTCGGGTGTCCTCATCGCGGTAGTGGGCGTTTACCTGACCATGAGCGTTTGAGTTAAAAGCGGCCATGCGTACCTTCGAAAAGCCATACGATCCATTCCAGCTCGAAGAAAAGCTGGAGCACAAGCTGAACCAGGGCGAGTACATCATCCCGCTGGTACTGGGGGTGATGCTGTGGACGGCGGGCCTGGTGGATTTGCTGACTTACTCCGGCTACCCGGGCCCGATCCTGGGGCTGTACTCGATTCCGTACTCCCTTTTCATCCTTCTCTACACGATGGGCTTCGCCGGCTGGTGGGCCCTCATCGCGCCGCACAACAGCATCGCGAGGTTGAAGAGGGCGATTGCGTCTCTGCAGCGCAACACGTGGGCGGGCCTGGCCGCGATGGGGGTGTGCAGTTCGATCGTCTTTACGATCCTGATTTGGGAGGGCTGGCTGGCTTTTCCGCTGTTGGCCACGGCCATCCTGACATTGGTGTTGATCGCGGTCCTCATCATCCTGCTGGCGCAGCCTGAGCCGGGGGTAAGGGTGCAGCCCTGGCGCAAGGCGATGCTGGCCCTTCTCGCGTTGTGGGTCGTGGCTGAGGTCGGGCTACAGATCGCTGCCGTCAACCGCGCTCTGCCGATCGTCAACCTCGCCGGGCAGTTCGTGCCGCATGGGCGCATCTATCAAATTGACGAGGGGTACGCCGACGGCGCCACCAACCGCTACGGCTGGTATTACCCGGCGTTCAACCTGGATCCGGAGGTGAGGAAGATCGTGCTGACGGGCAACTCCCACGTACAGGCGCTCCAGGTCAATCACGATCAACACATGGGCGTGCTGCTGGAGAAGTTGTTGGCCGACGAATCGCAGACGGTGTTGGCGCTCGGCTTTCCCGATTACGGCCTGACGTACGCCGAGCCGATCCTCTATCCTTTCACCGTCGGTCCACTCAAGCCGGACGAGGTCGTTATCCTGTTTCATCTGGCCAACGACATTCAGACCACCACCGCGCCGGAGGATCGCCTGCCGTACTACGTAATGAGCGGGGATGGCGTGGTGAACGTCCACCCGAACAATGTGGCGCAAGCCGATCAGTTATGGCATGCCTCGATCACCGGTTACGAGCCGCTCAGCCCGATCCTGGCTTTGCAGAGCCAACTGTTCACCCTTCGGCTGCTGGATGATGGCTGGCGTTCATTTCGCGGGCAGTCACAACGTGTGCCAACGTACCCGGCCAATATCGCCAGCGCATCGGAAACCGCCCCGTTTGGCGTGAGCAGCTTCGCCTTCGAGCGAGCGGGCAACCCGCAGGCCGAACACGCGCGTAGTATCACGACCCAGTTCCTTAGGCAATTCAAGGTCTTCCTTGCCCAGCAGGGTGTCACGCTGCGGCTGGTCACTATCCCGTATTTTCCGGCTCAGTTCTACGCGCAGAATTCGGGCCGGGACTGGCCCGCCGTGATCGGACCGTATGATGTGCTGAAACCGGAACGCGAGTTGGTTGAGTTCGCCGAGGAAAACCGGCTTGATATCTTGCCCATGGGCGCTTACATGCAAGCTGCCGGTCTGAGCGTAGAGGAAATACAGGCGATGTACTTCAAGGCCGGTGTGGGGCATCTCACCCCGGCCGGGCACGAACTTTTCGCCAAAGCGATGCACGCATGTCTTTATGGCGGCGATTGTCCATTGAAGCGGACGGGTGACCAATGAAAACTGGCCGTGTTGCGGTGATCCTGCTGACTCTTGTGCAGTTGGTGAGCTTCCCTTCTACCGCCTTCGCCCACCCCCTCAACAACTTCACCATCAATCACTACGCCGGGCTGACGGTGAGGCGTGAGTCGGTCACGATTGAATACGTCCTCGACATGGCTGAGATCCCGACCCTTCAGGAGATCGCCAAGTTAGATGCGAACGGCAACAGCCAACCCGACCCGGCGGAGGCCGCGCCCTACCGCGAGGCGCAGTGCCGGAAATTGAGCGAGCAGACCGCGCTCACCGCCAACGGGCAGCCGCTGCTGCTGGTCGTCAACTCGTCGGCGATTGAGTTTCCGGCGGGCACGGCCGGCCTGCTCACGTTGCGGCTCACCTGCGGCTTCAGCGCCGCGCTGACCACCTCCACTGAAAGCGTCTCGCTTGAGCTGGCGCTGAATGCGTACAGCGACCGCCTCGGCTGGCGCGAGGTTGTGGTGCAGGCGGAAGGCGTGGCGTTGCAGGGCGATTTCGCCACGACGAGCGTGAGCGACAAACTCCGCACCTATCCCCAGGAGTTATTGAGCACGCCACTTGATCAACGCACGCTGGCCTTCAGCCTGTTGCCCGCCGGCGCTCAGTCCGCGATCGCCGCTCCGACGACTGAGCCGCAGGGCAATACCGTCATCGGCGGCATCAGCGAAGCGGACTTCATGCGCTACATCACGCTGCGCGAGATCACGCCGTGGACGGTGGCGGTGGCGTTGTTGGTGGCGCTGATGTGGGGGGCCGCGCACGCCATGACGCCCGGCCACGGCAAGACCATCGTCGGCGCGTATCTGGTCGGCGCGCGCGGCACAGCCATGCACGCGGTGTATCTCGGACTGGCCACCACCATCACGCATACCGCCGGCGTGTTCGCGCTGGGGTTAATCACGCTCTTCGCCTCACAGTACATCCTGCCCGAGACTCTCTTCCCGTGGCTCGGGCTGTTCTCGGGCCTGCTCGTCATCGGTCTGGGCCTCAACATGTTCGTCGAGCGCATGCGGGGTTTTCTGGGGAAGGGGCACGGGCATCGTCGCGGCGGGAGTGAAGCCGCGCGCACAACGCGCGCGCACGAACACAGCCACGGCGGCGATGATCACCACCACGGCGAGGGCGGGCATCCGCACGGCGGCGAAGCGGCGCACGCGCACACCAACGGTCATGGGCACAACCATGTGCATGCCCCGGTCATGGCCCTGGCCGGCGCGCCTGAACACGATCACACGCACGGCGAGGGCGGGCACTCTCACGGCGGGGATGTCGCGCTCGATCACCTCCACGACGATCACACCCATGGCGCGGGCGGGCACAGCCACGGGGGCAGCGGCCACCACACTCACGCGGTGCCCGGCATGGATGGGCAGCCGGTGACGTGGCGCAGCCTCATCGCCCTTGGCGTCTCCGGCGGTTTGCTGCCATGTCCGTCTGCTCTGGTGCTGTTGCTGGCGACCGTGGCGCTCGGTCAAGTTGGGCTGGGGATTGTGCTGGTGATGGTCTTCAGCCTCGGGCTGGCGGGCACGCTTACCGGCATCGGGCTCTTGCTCGTGTACGCCCGCAGACTCTTCGAGCGTGTGCCGATGACGGGCCGCTTCATGTATCTGGCCTCAGCCGGCAGCGCGATCTTCATCACCGTGGCCGGCCTCGGCATCGTCTGGCAGGCACTGGTGGAGATGGGGTGGCTGAGGTTGTGAAGTTACGCGCCCTCCCACCAACGTAACACCCGCAGCGCGCGGAGCGTGTTCCAGCGGCTTGGCCCGCCCGTGCGCTCCATCTCGAAGAACACGCGCCCCGCGTATTTGTGCTGCACCGGCCACAGCCCGTCTGACCGCTGGCGCCGGCGCAGCAGTTCGATGGGATCGCGAAGCCGCCGGTCGCGCGGGGCACCGGCGCGGGCGAAGTGGCTCAGGCCGCGCAACACATCGTAATGCCAGCGCGGCGGGAACGACAACAGCGTGAATTTTTCGTTGATGACGGCGCCGGTTTTGTCTGACCGGTAGAGTTTGTGCTGCAGCATGAACTCGAGCGCGTTTTCTTCGGCGCGCAGAACCCGCTGGCGCAGCCCACTGCGGCGAAGCTCGACGAATTCGCGCAGGCCATCCAAAACGTTGAAGGTGGTGTGAAAGGAACTGTGGTGCGGGATGGGCCGCCGCCCGCGCCGGCAGTTCCAACCGCCGTCGGGCATTTGCTCGGCAAGCAGGTTCTCGACCAACCCGCGCACGCGATCATCCTCCACCCCAAATTACACCGCCAGCCGCAGCATCATCCCCACCATACACCGGTCGCACCTCGCCAGTCGCGCCTCGAACTGTGCGTCGCGTGCCACGCCGAGCAGCCCGTCGAGCACCAGCCGCGTGGCAATCCGAGATCGCGCAACAGCAGCAACGTGTAGGTGGTTGACGTCCACTTTGGGGAATAAAGACCGCCGCCCCAGCGGCCATCGGGGTCCCGGCGCGCGAGCAGGGCCGCCGCCCAGCCCTCGGTGAGCGTGCACTGCTGTTCGGCCCGCCACTGTTTCGCCGGCCTGTCGAGCAGATCGCGCATCACCTGCCAGCGGATGGATGGATCACCCTCGAGCAGCCATTGCAGGGTGGGGTCGGACATCATATCGGGTCTTGCATGGGGCGGAGCGTCGAGTGCGTGCCGGAGCCAGGCAACTCTGGTGTCCGCCGGGGTGATGACGCCCTCACCCCGCGCTGGCTTCGGCCTCCGCCTCGCTGCCGGCCACGCTCTTGCCCTCGACCGGCGTGGCGCAATACGGGCAGACGTTCCAGGGCAGATCCATCAACTTGCCGCAGCTCGCGCACGTCTTCTTGAGCTTGGTCAGGCAGTTGGGGCAGATCATCCAATCTTCGTTCACCTGCCGGCTGCAGCCGGGACACACGCGCTTGTCCTCGATCTCCTGCAACAGCGCTTCCTCCTCCAGGCTTTGCTCGTAGGTCTCGGAGAGGGTCATGGGCGGGCGCAGGATGAGGTAGATGATGAGGCCGGGCAGGGTGAGCACCGCAACCACCGCCGCTGCGAGGATCGCGGCGAACAGATCGCGGCTGCGGGCGCGCATATCGCGGAACGTCCACACGATCAGGCTTAGCCACAACGCCGCCAGAAACGCGCCCAGGCACGCCACCAGCACATACACCGCATCGAGGATCGAGTTGAGGTTGACGGGCATGGCTCAAGTATAATGTCGAACAATCCAAAGCCCAAATGGATATGAGCGACTACCGTCCGCGCATCACCGACCTGCCCAGCGATGACCGCCCGCGCGAACGGCTGGTGGCCGACGGGCCGGCTGTGCTCAACACCGCCGAGCTGGTCGCCATCCTGCTGCGTGTGGGCATGGAGGGCGAGAACGCGGTGCGGCTGGCCGAGCGATTGCTGCATGAACTCGGCGGTCTACCCGGTTTACATCGCGCCACCATCGGTGACCTGTGCGCGATCAAGGGCATCGGCGAGGCAAAGGCCGCCCAACTGGCCGCCGCCATCGAACTGGGCCGGCGCATCACCATCAGCGTGCCGGAGGAACGCCCCATCGTCCGCTCGCCGGCGGATGCCGCCAACCTGCTGATGTATCAACTCTCCGGGCTGCCCCAGGAGCACCTCTACGTCATCCCCCTCGACATCCGCAACCGGGTGATCGGCCGGCCGATCGAGGTCTATCACGGCTCGCTCAATACCTCGCTCATCCGCCTGGGTGAGGTTTTTCGCGAGGCCATCAAGCTCAACGCCGCCGGCATCATCGTCGTGCACAACCACCCCAGCGGCGACCCGGCGCCCAGCCCCGAAGATGTGGCCGTCACCCGCGCGCTGGCCGAGGCCGGCAAACTGCTCGATGTCGAACTGCTCGATCACCTCGTCATCGGCCAGCATCGGTTTGTGTCGTTGAAGGAACGCGGTCTGGGATTCTGAGTTCGCAAGGCACGGCGCTCGCGGCGCAGGGTGCGTTGATTCGTGACCTTTCCCCTCCTCCCCGACTATCAACTTTTCCTCCTCCCGGCGCGGGACGCGCAGGCGGCAGCCGTGTGGGGTGCGGCGGCGATGGCCTACGCCGCCTTCTATCCGGATGTCCACTTCTCGCGCGAGCCGTCGCGCGTGGATTGGCGCGGCTACCGCCACATCACCATCGTCAACCCGGCCTTCTGGCCCGATGATCTGACCCTCGCCATCCGGCAGGCCAATCCGCAGGCCGAACTCGATTTCATTGATGCGCAATCGCCCGAGGTCTTGCAGACCGTCCTCAACGTGCGCGTGTTCACAGGGCTGCGCTATGGCATCAAGGTCGAAGTCGATTGGTTGAAGGTGTGGCCGGTCGGCAAAGCACTGGTCGGCCTGCATGGCCGCGCCGACGGGGAGTTGCAGGAGGCCGATTTCGGATTGGTGAGCCGCGCGCGAGTGGAGGCCGTCAAGCTCACCTCGTACGCCACGCCCGACAGCGTCGCCCGGCTGCGGGCCATCAACCCCGACCTCTTCATCATGGTGCGGGCCTTCGTGCCTTTCGGCGATGGCCGGCGCATTGCGCCGCAGGAATTCTTCGACTTCACCGCTGACGACGTGGCCCGGCTGTACGATTTCGACCCGCAGATCCGGTACATCGAACTGCACAACGAACCGAACCTGCGGCTGGAGGGGTGGGGCGCGAGCTGGGCCAACGGGCGGGGCTTCGCAGAATGGTTCCGGCAGGTCCTCGATCTGTATCGGGCGCGCTTCCCGGAAGCGTTGCTGGGTTTCCCCGGCCTCTCACCCGGCCCGACCCTCGAAGCGCGCGGTCGCGCCGACTCGGAGGTGTTCCTGGCCGAGGCCGCCGATGCGGCCAAAGAGGCGGATTGGATTGGTGTGCACGCCTATTGGGTGAACGAACGCGAATTGACCGATGAGCGCGAAGGGTTCGGCTTTGTGCGCTACCGGCGGCGCTTCGCCGACAAACTGCTCTTCATCACCGAGTTCGGCAACCCGCAGCAGCCCAGGCCCGCCGTCGCCGAGCAGTATACCCGCTACTACAGCGCGCTGCGCAAAGTCCCCGGCCTCGGCGCCGCGTTTGCGTATGTCATGTCCACCTCGAACGCGGAAGAGTCGCCGCGCTGGGCCTGGCGCGATGAGGCCGGGAACGACCTGGGCCTGGCCGAGGTGGTGGGCCGGCGGCAATTCCCGGACGAATGAGGGAGTGTGTCATGCCCGATTTTCAATTGATCCTGTTGCCCAGGCGCGATTACTTTCAATGGGTGTTCGCCGCCAAAGACTACGTCATCAAGTTCGCGGCCAACCTCACCGCAGAGCCGGGTTCGGCCGGCCGGTACCTCGCCGAACAGCTCACCGTGACGGTGGTGGATGTGCCGGACGGCTACCCCGAGTACGGCGACATCCAGGCCTGGTTTGCCCGCCACTTCCCCACCGTGCGGGTGGATGCCGTGCCCGCGCAAACGCCCGCCGACCTGCGCGAGGCGCTGGCCCGCCGCATCAGCGCCAACGATCGCTTCCTGCCTCTGCGGCCCGGTTTTGATTTCAGCCGCGTGTGGCCGGCCGGGAAGTGCCTCGTCGGGTTGCACGGTCGCGCCGACGGGCGCCTGCAGGCCGCCGACCTGGCGGTGGTCGCGCAGGCCCGTGTCGAGGCCGTGAAGCTGATGTCAACCGCCGCGACCGAGGATGCGGAGCGGTTATGGGCCATCAACCCGAAGATATACCTTATGGTGCGGCTCTTCGACGACTTGCGCGAGCGCCAGGTGAGCGCCGATGAGTTTGCCTCGCACGTCATTGATGACATGCGGCGTTTCTATCAGCTGGGCGTGCGCGACTTCGAGGTGCACAACGAGCCGAACCTGCGCGATGAGGGCTGGGGGGTGAACTGGCCGACCGGGCGCGAGTTCGCCGGGTGGTTTTTGCGCGTGCGGGCCAACCTCGCGTACTCTTTCCCCGAGGCCCGCATTGGTTGGCCGGGCCTCTCGCCCGACGGCCTTCCGATGCCCAATCGCACCAACGACATGCGCTTCCTCGACGAGGCCGAGGAGGCCCTGCGGGCGGCCGACTTCATCGGCATTCACTGCTATTGGCGCGACGAGGCCGAGCGGCTCTCGCCGAGCGGCGGCCTGGGTTGGCGCGAATATCGCCGGCGCTATCCTGAGAAATTGTTGTTCATCACCGAGTTCAGCAACCCGGCAGCCGGCGTTGATCCGCGCCTGAAGGGCGAGCAGTATGTCCGCTACTATCAGGATTTGCGCAGCCAGCCGGGGATGGGGGCGGCATTTTCGTTCGTCGCCTCGGCCTCGGCCGGGTTCGGCCACGAGGCCTGGCGTGGGGAGGACGGGCGCTTGAGCGCCATCGTCAGCGTCGTGGGGGCGCGTTCGCTTGCGTAGCGGCGGCTGAGCCGTCACCTCAATCCGAAACCAGCAACTGCATCTGTGTCACGTAGCTGTCGAAGGAGTGGCCGGCCCCGTACACGGTGATGGATTTCAGCACCGCCGGGGCTGCGTTGCGTACGCGAAAGATGGCGAGCAGATTTGGCGAGTCATACGTCTGCCACCGGCCACGCTCAAAACGCAAATGCGAGTCGCTCAACGGCTCCGGACACGGCAGGCACACGGTTTCGCCAAAGGCCGAGCTGGCGTTGTAATAGAACCCCTGCACCCACTCTCGTTCCGCGCCAAACACATCCACGTAGCGGAGCTTGACCATCACCGGGCACTCGGTGCCGCGATCACCGCAGTTGTAAATCAGTGGATCCTGAAAACTCAGGAAGAACTCAAATTGCAGCTTGAGTGAGTTGAAATCGCGCACATCCACATCGTTGAGGGTTTGGGTCAACCCCACCTCACCCCAGCCGGGGTTGATCCGCTGAAACCGTATCGCCTGCCGCCCGGCGAATGCGCCCGGCTCGACCCGGCCCGTCGTATCCCCCGGCGGTGACACGGTCGTATTCCAACTGGCCCCAAGCGCTTGTTGAAACTCGCCATCGCGGATGAGGTTGCGCTCGGCGGGCAGCGGCAGCCCGGGGGCCTGGCCCGGCACGATATCCACCCGCTGATCGGCGGCCACGCGGCGCGTCTCGTTCTGCGCGCTCACCTGCGCCTCGCCCTCGCGCACGGTGATGACGGTCTCGGCCTGGGAGGCGGTGTCGATGCGCACGTTGCTGCCCGGTGTATCGAGCACGGTGACGACGTTGGGCACGGCGTTGATTTGCAGCCGCACCGTTCGCCCACGCGGGTCGCCGTTGGTGGTGGCCCGCACAACCCCTTTTTCAATTCGGACGCTGATCTCGTGCTGGGTGGTGCTCCACCACGGGAAGCGCGGGCTGGCGGCGGTCTCAAGCCTGATCGTCGCGCCGCCGTACACCACTAGCGTCGCGAGCGAGGCCTGCGTCCCCGGCGCGATGAAGTTGAGCGTAACCTGCGTGTTGCCGAGCGTGTACAACGTTGACCCGACCGGGACGTTGCCCTGTGGCAATTCCTGCCGGTCGAAACCCGGCCGCCGGAAATAAACCGTGCCGTTGTATTCGATGGCGATGTTCTGATTGACGGTGGAGCGCTGCGCCCACGACGCCAGCCGGGACGGCACGAAGTAGAGCAGGGCGCAAAAGGTGAGGAAGGCCAGCCACAGCACGACCCACGCCGTGCGTTCGGGATTCTGGCGCGCCAGCCGGGTGGTCATACGTGGATGTCGAAACGCGTGAACTCAGCGGTGGCCGGCAGCCATTCGCCCTGCACGGAGGCAACAACAGCGTGCGGCGGCCCATGGCGCAGGAACTCGTGGAGTTGCTCGAGCGCCGCGCGCGGGCCTTCGGCCAGCACCTCGACCGAACCATTCGGCAGGTTGCGCACCCAGCCGGTCAGGCGCAAGGCCTGGGCGCGATGCAGGGTGGTGTAACGGAAGTTGACGCCCTGCACCCGGCCGTGGACGACGGCGTGCAGGCGAGCGAGCGAGTCGGCCATCTTCGGTGGTGTTGCGATGGTGTGAGTCAGCGGGCTGATAACGCGGCATCGTCGAACGATGTTCCGGCCAGCACGCAACAAAAAAGCCATCCGAGTGGATGGCTTGTGCGCGGTGATTATACCACTCGCGGTGCGGCTCTTCGCCCGGGGCGTTGTATGACCAGCGAGAAGACGATCGGCGCGACGACGATCATGATCGCCCCGACCACCAGCAGCGGCAGCGCCGATTCGGCGCGAGAGGCCGGCGCGGCCCCGTTCACCGCGTCCTTGAGCCACTGCGCCTCGAGGTCGGCCAGCGACATGCCCAGAGCCGTCTGCACACCGCTGCCGCAAGCCTGACCCTCACGGTAGGCCTGCAACATGTTGCTGATGGCTCGTGACCCGAAGCGATCGCGGATGTAGCGGACGACCGATTCGCTTTGAGCATAGGCCAGCTGGGCCTGAGCCGGGTCGGCCGGGAAGGGTGCACACAGCGCAGCCAAACTCTGAAGTTGATTGTTCGCCTGCGCGCCGGCCAACGTCGTCGCAGCGGCCGCGTCCGGGCTGGATTGATTGAGCACGGCCAGGCCTTCGTTGAGCCAGGCGGGCAGCGCGGCGAAGCGATCGGCATCCCCCACGGCTTGATACAGCAGGATGTGCGTCAGCTCGTGCGGGATTTTGCGGCCCATGCGGGTGATGGTCTCGATATCATCGGGCGGCACGGTGGCGATAATGGTGCCGAAGACCGGGTTGGCGTGACCGTCGGCCCACAGCCGGTTCGCGGCGCTCAGCGCCAGTTGGGCGTCGGTCTCATTGGCGTAGAGATAAATATCAACCTTTTCGGGAAGAGCCGCGCGGATGTCGCGGTTGGCCTGCATCAGCCCGTTGCTGGCGATGTCGAGCGCGGTGCGGCCATAGGCGCGATCACCGCGATACCACCACACCGTGAGGCGCTCCTCGCTCAGGCTCTGCCACTCGAAGCGATTATCGAGGTGGCGAAAAGTCTGGTGCGCGGTTTCGAGGAAGTTGCCGGCCTCATCGCGCGCCTCCCACCAATACTCCACCGGCGAGAACGGCTGCAGTTGGCGTTTGCTCGGCTGAAGGGTGTAGGTGGCGGTCACCTCTGTGCCGGCGATGAACCGCGCGGTATCGGAGACCGTCCACGCCACATCGGGCGTGCGCAGGTTAAGGGTCACGGCCACGATCGGGCTATCGGCGGCGAGGTTGATGGTGAACGTCGGCGCCTGCCCGAAGACATATTCGGGCACGCCCATCGTCACCACGCGCGGGCCGGTCTGCGCGTGGACGGTGCGCAGCGGCAACCCGGCGGCGGACAGGAGCCAGACGATACCAACGGTCAGGCGGATCACAAAGGTCATGGCTGAATTTCGCGGCATGGTCAACACTCTCGCTCAAAGTTTGGTTGCCCGGAGTTCTGCAAAAAGTGTGCCATGCCGGTTGGCGGACGGTTTCACCCGCCAATGTTCACGGGCATTTTAGCCGCCCGCCTGCAGATAGACAATCAGCGGGGAGAGGGTGACGGGGCTGAGCAAGGTCGAGGCGATGACAACGCCCGTGACGAGGTCCATGTCCAGATCATATTGCAGGGCGATCACCGTGGTGATGACGGCGGTGGGCATGGAGGCTTCGAGGATGGCGGCCTGGCGCGTCACACCTTGCAGCCCGAGCGCGGCGGCGAGCGCGATGGCGACCAGCGGCGCGACGAGCAGTTGCAGCGCCACAGCCAGCGCCATCGCCCCGAATTTGGCCCGCGCCCAGTCGTCGCGCCTCATCCGCGCGATTTGCAGCCCGAGCAGAACCAGCATCACCGGGATGGCGGCCTCGCCCAGCAGGGTGATGGCGCGGTCAAGGTACAGCGGCACGCCGAAGCCGGTGAAGCGCGCCAATCCGGCGGCGATGAGGGCATAAAAGGCCGGGACGGTTACGACTTCACGCGCGGCTTCGGCGGGCGAACGCTTGCCGAGGGATGCAAGGAAGATGCCAACGGTGTACACGCCGATGGTGCTGAAGATGTAGAACACGACGGCGCGCGCCAGGGCCTCGTCGCCGAAGGCAAAGCGATTGGCGGCCAGCCCGTAGTTGCCCCCATTCACAAACACCGCTGCGATGATGAGCGTCGCCAGCGCGCGTCGCTCCATCCGCGAAGCCAGGCCGAGCATGGCGGTCAGGGCCACCATCAGCCCGATGTGGCCGGCGGTAAAGACGGCCAATTGCGCGAACTCGGCGCCACTGACGGGGGTTTGGGTGAGGGAGGAGAAGACCAGGCACGGGCTGAAGATGTAGAACGACAGCCGCGTCACCGTGCGCAGGTCGGGCTGAAAGGCGCGGCCTACCGCCACGCCCGCAGCCGCGCACAGGAAGATGGGCAGTAAGTTGTCGAGAAAGACTGAGAGGAGGATCAATTGCAGCAGCGGATTTCATCCGCGACGAGCTAATTCAGCCGGTCGCCCAGACGCGAGCGCGGGTCGGGGTCGTCGAAGTCATCGGCGGCATCATCATCGTCAAAGTCAAACAGCTCGAGGTTGAGCATGTCGTCGTGGAAGACGAGGTTCTCCAACGCCTCCTCGATGAAGTCGCGTTCGTCGTCATCCGCATCCTGCAGCAGGTCGGTGAGGATTGTGCGGGCCTCATCGCCGCCCACCTGCCCGAGGCTCCAGATCGCGGCTTCGCGCACCTGGGTGTCGCCGTCGTCTACCCTCTCGGCCAGTTCGGGCACCGCCGCTTGAAGCTCCAGCTCGCCGGCGGCGCGCACCGCCTCGAACCGCAGTTCGGGATCGTCGCTGTCCAACTCCTTCAGCACCTGCGGCTCCCAGATCTGATTGGCGCTACGGCCCATCGCGAAGACGGCGCTGACCTGCAGGAGGTGCTCGGGCGAATGGTACGCGCGCTCGATCAACCCCGGCACCTCGGAGCGGCTGGAGAAGGCGATGGCCTCGAGCGCGCGCCGGCGCACCGCGAGATCGTCGCTGCCGCGAATGGCCGCCAGCAGGGCTTCCTCCACCCGTTTGGCCTGCGCCACCGGGATCTCTTCGATCTCGCCGAGGTAGACATACATCCCTAAAGCACTCGCGGCCGCAGCGCGGACTTCGACCGATGGGTCGAGCTGCAGCAATTCGATGAACGGCGCCATCAGCGCCGGGTCTTCGCTCTCCCACAGGCTGCGGATAGCAGTGGCCCGCACTTCGGCGTCGGTGTCCTCGAGGCCGAAGGTGAACACCGCCTCGAAGTTGACCTCTTCATTCGCCTCGCCGATCTCGCTCAAATCCTGCATTACGCTCCGCCGCCGCTCCACCGCGATCTGCGCCCATTCCAGTTCGAGCGCGGCCAAATCGGCCCGGTTGAGGTCTGAGAATAGGTAAAGGTCGGTCGGCGGGAAGGGGTGATCCAGGTCGCGCAGGTGGGCGAGGACGGTGGCGAATTCGGGGGAAGCGGCCATGCTCACCTCGGGAAGATGGGGTTGACGATGTCTTGATATGTGATGACGACCATCAACATCAGCAGCACAACCATGCCGACGAGGTGCACTAACCCCTCGCGCGCCGGGTCGATGCGCCGGCCGCGGATGGCTTCGATGAGGACGAAGATGATGCGGCCGCCATCCAGGGCGGGCAGGGGGAGGAGGTTGGTGAGGGCCAGCGCCACGCTGATGGTGCCGATGAGTTGCACCACCGGAAACCACTGATTGGATTCGGTCGCGACTTCGACGGCGACGCGGGTCAGGTCGTTCATGCCGACGATGCCGATGGGCCGGGCAACGTCGAGCGGGATTTCGCCGCGCAACAACCGGCCGGGCAGGCGGATCAGCTCATCGAATTGAAACGCAATCTCCTGAAACGCGCGGCCAAAGGCCTGCGGCCAGGAGTAATCGGTGACGAGCGATAACTCCATCGCAATGCCCATCGGGCCTTCGCCCTGCGGCCATTCGGTGCGCGGCGTCACCGTCACCGCCACGGTCTGCTCGCCCCGGCGCACGGTGAGGCCGATCGGCGTGCCGAGGCTGGCGTATACGAGCTGGCTGATCTGTTGCGGGCGGTGGATGTCGGCGCCGTTGGCCGTGAGCACCACGTCGCCCTTCTGCAAACCGGCGGCGGCCGCCGGCGAGCCGGGCCGCACCTCCGACAACGACACCCGGTCGGGCCAGCCCAACTGAAATCCAATGGCGAAGACCAGCACGGCGAAGATCAAATTGAAGGTGGAGCCGGCGGCCAGCACGGCGATGCGGGCGGTCTTCGAGGCCGAGGCCAGCCCGCCGATCACGTTGGCGTTGTCCTCGCCCGCCGGGCGGACAAACCCGCCGATGGGGAGGACGTTGAGGGAATAGATCGTGCGCGGCCCGCCGAGTTCCTCCGGCCGGGGCGCGTTCTGCCCGACGAACACCCGCCAGCGATTGTCTTTATCTTTGACGAAGCCGAGGCCGCGCGGCGGGAAGCCGATGCCGAATTCCTCAACGTGAATTTTGAAGAAACGCGCCGCGAGGAAGTGCCCCAGCTCGTGCACAAAGACGAGCACGGTGAGCACGACGATGAAGATCAACACACTGCCGATACCGGAGAGGCCAAACATGCGGGTTCCATTTCGGATGGCGCAGGGCGCGCAATCAAACTGCGAGGCGATTATACCGCAGGCACTTTGGGGATCAGCTCACACTCACTCGGACTTAATCAACCGCGCCGGGCCGCCGGGCAGGGCGGTGAAGGTCTGCGGCACGCCCAGGGCCCGCAGGCGCATCGCAATTTCAGGCGCGTGTTCCGCAGGTGTGAGGCAGTGCACGTTCGGCCCGGCGTCAATGGTGAAGCACACGGGCAGGCCCGCCGCGCGCCACTCGCGCACCGCGCTCATCACCGCCAGCGTCAAAGGCTCCCAATAGTAAAGCGGCGGCGTGCTCGTCATCATCACCGCGTGCATCAACGTCGAGTCGGCTTCGACCACCTCGGCGAGCGAATCGAAATCGCGCTCGAGCAGCGCCGTTCGACAGGCGCTGAGCCGTTCGGCTGCGCCCGCGACGCGCGCGGCTTGCAGCGGGCTGGTATCGGCCAGCGCATGCCCTTCGGTCGAGCCGGTCGCTTTGTGGCGCGTGCTGAGGACGGCGATCACATCGGCGAGCGCCCAGTGCTCGGGCGGCGCGATGCTGACGGCGAAGGAGTCTGCATCGCCCGTGCCCATCCGCCATTCCGCGAAGCCGGCGGGGATGGAGCGCGACGCCGAGCCGGAGCCGCGCCGGGCCAGCGCGCTCAACTGCGCCTCGCTGCCTTTGAGGCCGGCCGCCGCCGCCGCCGCCACGGTGAGCGCGGCGAACGCTGAGGCCGACGAGGCGATGCCCGCGCCCGAGGGAAAGTTGTTGTGGCTTTCGACGCGCGCGCGCAGCGTCGTTTGCGCGCACAGCCGGATGAGGTTGAGGTGTTCGACAACCCGCCCGCGCGCCGCGCCGGTTGCGCTGGCGCCGCCGATGCTCACCTCGTCCTCCGGCAAATCCGCCGCGAACGTGACCGTCGTGCGCGTTTCGAGGCCGGCCAGGTTCATCGAGAGCGAGGGATTGACCGGCAAGCGCAGCGCATGATCGCGATTGCCCCAGTATTTGATGACGGCGATGTTGGCGCAAGCGACAGCCGTTGCTTGTCGAAGCGACATGAGGCGTAGATTATCCTTTCGTCGTTTTCGACGGCGATTGTACCGCGTACTCGAAGAAGGTCGAAGTAGCGCCGCATATCATCGCGCGTGGCGTGGTCGAGGCCGTCGCGAATGTCGGCCACTTCGGTTTCGATGGCGGCGATCTGTTCTTCGCCACCCGATAGAAGCGCGGGGTGCCGTCTTTGACCTGACCGCGCACCCACAGACCTTCCGTCTGGGCGACCTTGCCATCGTACGCACGTTCTTGCGGGTCAATCGCGACCTCCCGCGCGCGGCGCTGGACGCGCTCCGGGATCTCAGCCGCTTTGGATACTCCACAACAAAAAACCGCCCGCGCTTTGGGGCGGCTCGTGAAGTGTGCTATGTGCTATGCTGTGAGCACCATCGCCGCTCGTATCGGCATGGTCATCGGCCCGGCTGTTTGCAGCAGCGCGGGCCGGTTTCGTGTCAGGCGGTGACTGGCTGTCGGTGATGGGCCTTCACTTCGCGCTCAATGCGCTTACCCGTCTGCCGCTGGGCAATCTCCAGATCATAGGCGGCCTGTAGATTCAGCCAGACATTCGCGCTTGTGCCGAAGTAGCGGGCCAGGCGCAGCGCGGTATCCGCCGACACTGACCGCTGCCCGCGCACAATCTGGCTAATCCGCAGCGCCGGCACGCCGATGTCCTTCGCCAACCGGTATTGGGTCAGGCCCAACGGCTTCATAAAGTCCTCCAGCAGCACTTCGCCGGGATGAACGGAGGGGAGTCGGTTGGTCATCATGCACCTCTCAACGGTGGTAATCCACAATCTCAACGCGCTGCGCTTTGCCATCGGCCCACCCAAAGCAAATACGCCATTGGTCATTGATCCGAATGCTGTGCTGCCCGGCGCGGTCGCCGGTGAGTTTCTCCAATCGGTTCCCCGCCGGGGCGGCCAGGTCGCGCAAGTCCTCGGCAGTGTGCAAGTACAACAGCTTTCGCCGCGCCGCCCGCTGAATGGCCGGGGGGAGTTTGCGAGACCTCTCCCCGCGAAAGACTTTCTCGGTTTCGGCGTCAGCAAAGGATTCGATCATCTGTGCGGGATGGTATCACGCGATGATACCGCCCGTCAAGAAACGCGCCGCTGCCAATATGGCACGTGCACGGCTTTCACCGCGCGCCGGCTGGCTTGTTCGCCGCGCCGGGCAATGCTCAGCGGCTGGTGATCATGTGGTGACTGCGATGTGCGAGAAGAACGACTCGGCTCTATCACTGGATGCGCGTAGCCAGTAAGGGCTGTGTTGTGAATTGAGAAGATTCATCGAAGGGCATTGAGGCTATCCGCATTCGCGCGATCAGCGCAAATCACTATAATGGCTTGTTGCCGAAGGGAGCCGATATGACCCGCCGTTTCAAAATCCTCATCGTCAACAACCTCAACCCGGATTGGCCCGCCTCCGATATTGACTGGTCGCGGCGCATGGTGCGCCAGCTCTCCGGGGCCCTCAAGCTCAACGGGTGGGAACATGCCGCGCTCGAGGTGTTCGAGTCGCTCGATGCCCTCGCGCCGTATGATCCGCGCGAGTGGTTGATCTGGAATTGGTGCGAGGAGCTGGGCGGGCAGCCGTGGACGGATGCGGCCGCCGCCGCCGAGATGGAGGCGCGCGGCTTCGCCTTCACCGGCTCGGCCCCCGGCGTGCTGGCCTTCGCGATGGACCGCGAGAACATCAAGGCGCGTTTGCGCGCGCACGGCCTGCCCACCCTGCCGGCGCGCCGCCTCACCACTCCGCAGCTTGCTGCGGAGTGGATGACCTTCCCCGCCATCGTCAAAGGCTGCACCCAGCACGGCTCGTTCGGCATCGAGCCGGAGGCCGTGGTGCACACCACCGCCCAGCTCGCCGACCGCATCGCCTGGCTGCGCGCCGAACTCGATTGTGATGCGCTCGTTGAGCCCTTCCTCGACACGCGCGAATTTCACGTGGCCGTGCTCGGCAACGGCGATGCCCGCGCGCTGCCCCCGGTGGAATACGACTACGGCGCCTTCGCCGACCCGGAGCAGCGTATCTTCGCCTATTCGTACAAACACGATGAGACCGCCTACGGCTACCACGCCGTGAAGATGCGCAGCCCCGCCCCGCAGGACAAGCCGGGCTGGCGCGCGCGCCTCGAAGAAGTGGGCCTGGCCACGTACAAGGCCTTCGGCCTGACCGATTACGGGCGGATTGAT
>CAZSNP010000008.1:0-92015 GCA_964608265.1 uncultured Anaerolineales bacterium
CTTTTCCCGCCTTATTTGACATGGCCCAAACGGGCGAGTAAAATCCGCGTCCGCGCCCTGAAGTGGAGGGCGCGTTTTGTGCCTGTAATCATCAACGGCAGGCCGACTGCCGGTGAAATCTGCGTTTCTCTGATTCGGAGGCTTTTCATGGAAGATCTCAACTCTTTTGAGCAGATCGCCATCTACGCCACCCTCGCGATTTCCATCGTCGGGCTGGGGTATGCGGTGTTTCTGCGCCAGCAAATTCTGGGTGAGGATAAAGGCACCGCCAAGATGCAGGAAGTCTGGGGCTGGATCCGCGACGGGGCCAACGCCTACCTCGGCCGGCAACTGCGCGCCATCCTCCCCCTCATCGCGGTGCTGACCGTGGCGCTGTTCTTCTCGGTCTACATCGTGCCGCCCACGGCCGAGGCCATCGAACACTTTGAGAACGTCGGCATCACCGACCCGGCCACGGTGACGCTGTACGTCGCCTTCGCCCGCGCCATCGCCTTCATCATGGGCGCGGGCTTCTCGCTGGCCGTCGGGCAGATCGGGATGCGGATGGCGGTGGAGGCCAACGTGCGCGTGGCGGCGGAGGCGCGCAGGACATTCTCCGGCGCGACGCGCATCGCCTACCGCGCCGGAACCATCACCGGCATGCTCACCGACGGCCTCGGCTTGTTCGGCGGCACCATCATCTTCATTATTTTGGGCAAGGCCGCGCCCGATGCGCTGCTCGGCTTCGGCTTCGGCGGCACGCTGCTGGCGCTCTTCATGCGCGTGGGCGGCGGCATCTACACCAAAGCCGCCGACGTGGGCGCTGACCTCGTGGGTAAGGTCGAGCAGGGCCTCGAGGAGGACGACCCGCGCAACGCGGCGGTGATCGCCGACCTCGTCGGTGACAACGTCGGCGACTGCGCCGGGATGGCGGCCGACATCTTCGAGTCGTATGAAGTCACCATCGTCTCGGGGTTGATCCTCGGCCTGGCGCTGACCGCCATCACCGGGCACAACGAATGGTTCGTCTTCCCCCTCATCGTGCGCGGGCTGGGCGTGCTCTCGTCCATCATCTCCACCTACCTGGTGAAGACGCCCGAAAAGGAAGCGGGCGGCGACGCGATGAAGGCGATCTCGCAGGGCTTTTTGTACGCCGCCGGAATGTCGGTGGTGATGTTCGCCATCGCGGGCTGGTATTACATGAGCGTGGCGGCGGGGAGTAACAGCCTCGGCGAGGTGCCGGGCGGCTGGCTGCGGCCTGTGCTGGCGGTGGTCGCGGGCGTGGCGCTGGCCATCCTCATCGAGCGGGTGACCGAATACTTCACCGGCACCCACGGCGCGCCGGTCAGGGACATCGTCAAATCCATGCGCGGCGGCCCGGCCACCACCATCCTTTCCGGCATGGTTCAAGGGAAAGAAAGCGCGGTGTGGTCGGTGATCACCATCGCCGCGACGATCTTCGTTTCGATATTGATCTTCACCATCGGCTTCGATTACGCGCCGCTGGTCGCCTCCACCGGCCTCTCGCAGGGCGTGTTGCAAACGGCCTTCGTCCTCTACGGCGTGGCGATGACCGGCATCGGCATGTTGACGCTGACGGGCAATAACGTGGCGATGGACTCCTTCGGCCCGATCTCCGACAACGCCAACGGCATCGGCGAGATGGCGGCGCTGGATGAGAAAGCGCGGCGCATCATGACCGACCTCGACGCGGTGGGCAACACCACCAAGGCGATCACGAAGGGCGTGGCCATCGGCTCGGCCGTCATCGCGGCGGTGGCGCTCTTTGGCTCGTATATCACCGACGTGACGAAGGTGCAGGTCGCGCTCGGCGTGCCGGCGGGGCAACTGTTCACCGCCACCGGCATCCGCGTCTCGGTGCCGGAGGTCTTCATCGGCATGCTGCTCGGCGGCGCGCTGCCGTGGATGTTCTCCTCGCTCGCCATTGGCGCCGTCAACCGCGCGGCGGGCCTAATCGTGGATGAGGTCCGCAAACAGTTCCGCGGCGGCGTGCTCGAACCGAAAGGCTCGCCCAAACACAAAGAGCCGGATTACGCGCAGGCCGTGGCCATCTCCACCACCGCCGCGCAGCGCGAACTGATCTCGCTGGCGCTGCTCGGCATCCTGCCGCCCATCATCGTCGGGCTGCTGTTCGGCGTGGAAGCGCTGGGCGGTTTTCTGGCGGGCATCATCGTCTCGGGGCAGTTGCTGGCGGTGTATATGAGCAACGCCGGCGGCGCGTGGGATAACGCAAAGAAAGTCGTCGAGGACGAGCCGAAGGACCCGGGCCAGAATCAGGGCAAGCACTCCGAGCGGCACAAGGCCGCCGTGGTCGGCGACACGGTCGGCGACCCGCTCAAGGACACCGCCGGCCCGGCCCTCAACCCGATGATCAAGGTGGTGAATCTGGTCTCCGTCATCATCGCCCCCATCATCGTCACGGTGCCGACGGGCAACGTCGTCGTCATCGCGGTTGCGGTGGTGCTGGCCGGCGTGCTCGGCTGGGCGGTGTGGCGCAGCAAGCGCGAGACGACGGCTGAGCTGGTCTAACCAATCGCGGATACGATCGCATACAAAAGGACGGGGTCGGTGAAAGCCGGCCCCGTTTGCGTTTAGGCTGGTGCTGAAATGCGACGCTGCCTGTCGCCGCCTTCCACTGCCCCATGACTTCTTCCGTATTCCCCAGTACCGTGAGGCCTCGGCTATGATGGCCGGAGAGGGCACCACCCTAACCCAGGAAAGGGCAACTGAATGCGAATCCGTGCGGTATCTTCGGTAATCACGAGTGTGGGTTTGTTGTTGGGGGTGATGGGCGCTCCGGTTCGGGCGGTGCGCGCGCAAGATGGCGGCGGGCCGTCCCGCGCGCCCCTGGTTGCGCCCGGCTCGCCCGAGTCATTCACCGATCAACTCATCGTGCGCTACAGCCGTGATGCGCGCGTCACCGCTGCCCAGGCGGCGGGTGCCGATCGGGTCGAGGCGCTGAGCGCGGCAGCGGGCATCGCGCTGCAATACTTCCGCCCCATGTCGGGGGAGGCGCATGTGCTGAAGTTGCCGCAATCATTGCCCGAGAGCGAAGTGGCGCAGATCGCAGCGCGCCTCGCCGCCGCGCCCGACGTCGAGTACGCCGAGCCGGATGGCCGCATGTATCCACTGCTGACGCCGAACGATCCACAGTACGGCAGCCAATGGCATTACAGCGCGCCGGTGGCCGGATCGTACGGCGCGAACCTGCCCGGCGCGTGGGATATCACCACCGGCATCACCTCGGTTGTGGTGGCTGTGCTCGATACCGGCATCCTGTTCGACCACCCGGACTTGGCGGGGCGCACCGTGCCGGGCTATGACATGATCGCCGACATCGCCGTGGCTAACGACGGCGGCGGGCGCGATGCCGATGCGAGTGACCCGGGCGACTGGGTTGCTCAGGGTGAGTGCTACACCACCCCGACCCCCAACCCGGCCGACGACAGCAGTTGGCACGGCACACACGTCGCCGGCACCATCGGCGCGGCCACCAACAATGGCGACGGCGTGGCCGGCATCAACTGGAATGCGCGGATATTGCCGGTGCGCGTGCTGGGCAAGTGCGGGGGCTATGTCTCCGACATCGCCGACGGGATTACATGGGCGGCCGGGCTGCCGGTGGCGGGCCTGCCCGCCAACCCCAACCCGGCCAGGGTCATCAACATGAGTCTGGGTGGATCGGGGGCGTGCGGCACGTATCAAGCGGTGATTGATGCGGCCACAGCCGCCGGCTCGATGATCGTCGTGGCGGCGGGCAACAGCAACCTCAATGCCTCCGGCTTTCGACCGGCCAATTGCAACAACGTCGTCACCGTCGCGGCGACGAATCGCTTCGGCAACAAGGCCAGCTACAGCAACTTCGGTTCGGTGGTGGAGATCGCCGCGCCGGGCGGCGAAGGCGGCGCGGATGGAGTTCTCTCGACCCTCAACGCCGGCACGACCTCGCCCGCCGGTCACAGTTACGCTTACTACGCCGGAACCAGCATGGCCACGCCGCATGTCGCCGGCATCGCCTCGCTGCTGTGGTCGGTCGAGCCGACGCTGACGGTGGCCGACGCGACTGCGATCTTGCGGGGCACCGTCACCCCCTTCCCGGCAGGCAGCACCTGCAACACCGGCAATTGTGGCAGCGGCATCGTCAACGCGGCGGCGGCAGTGCAGTTGGCCGATGTGTGGGCAACGCTGACGAACAAGGTGTACCTGCCGCTGGCGGCCAAGAGCCTCGGCGGGGGCGGCGGCGGGTCGCTGGTGCCGAACGGAAACTTCGAGTCCGGCGCGACCGTGTGGGCTGAGTCATCCTCGCAGGGTTATTTTCTGATCTTGCAGGACTCCGAGGTCAACAGCGTGCCTGCGCACAGCGGCACGTGGCACACCTGGCTCGGCGGCGTGCACGCTGAGGTCGCCTTCATCCAGCAGAGCGTGACGGTGAGCGCCGGCCAGCCTCATCTGTACTACTACGAGTGGACCCGCTCGACCGAACCGGGCACGGGCTTTGACACCGGCAGTGTGCGCGTCAACGGCGCGCCGGTGCGCGCGGTGGATTTCTCGACCAGCACGGCGAGCAACGCGTGGGTGAAGCGCACGGTTGATTTGAGCGCGTACGTGGGCCAGACGGCGATGTTGCAGTTTTACATGACGACGGACTCCAGCCTTCACTCCAGCTGGTTCATTGATGACGTAGGTTTTCAGAGCACACCGTAAGCGCAAATCCCGAGGGTCTTTGAGGCCTTGAGGGTTTATCTGCCGACGACGGGGCCGGTGCATCACCGGCCTCGTTTGTGTTTTCCGCGCGGCCCGGGATGATAGAATGCCGCCAGCATGCTCCTCACCGCCGTCCCCTCCCCGGCGCACGACTGGCGCGGCCACCCCGAGAACGCCGCGCGCGTGCCGGCCATCCTGAACGCGATTCAGTCATCGGTGATCAGTGAACAGTGCCACACCGTTGAGCCCCGGCCCGCGACGATGGAGGAGCTGACCCGCGTGCATCCGCGCGATTTTGTCGAGGCCCTCGAACGGGTGATGGCGCAGGCGCCGGGCTACGTCGACCACGCCCCAACCTACATCACCCCGCGATCGTTCGAGTGCGCGCGGCGGGCAGCCGGCGCGGCCTGCGCGATGGTGGAGCATTCTCTACTCTCCGATTCTCCAAATAAAGACACTGGAGGACTGGACGACTGCGGTTTTGCCATTGTGCGCCCGCCCGGTCACCACGCCACGCCCGAGGTGGCCATGGGCTTTTGCCTCTTCAACAACGTCGCCGTCGCCGCGCGGCACGCTCAGGCCCTGGGCGCGCGGCGGGTGATGATCGTGGACTTCGACGTCCATCACGGCAACGGCACGCAGGCGGCGTTTTACGCGGATGGCTCGGTGCTCTTCGTCTCGACGCATCAGGACGGCATCTACCCGATGAGCGGCGAGGTGGAGGAGACCGGGGAGGGCGCCGGGGCGGGCTGCAACGTCAACGTGCCGCTGCCCGCCGGGGCCGGCGACGCCGCGTTCGAGCGCGTGCTGGCCGAGATCATCACCCCGCTCGCCGAGCGCTTTCGACCGAACTATCTATTCGTCTCCGCCGGCTACGACGCGCACTGGCGCGATCCGCTGGCCGCGCTGCAATTCACCTGCGCCGGCTACTTTCGCGCCGTGCGCGCGCTCAAGCGACTGGCCGACACACATTGCGAGGGGCGGATGGCGTGCGTGCTCGAGGGCGGTTACGACCTCGAAGCGCTCGCCCACAGCGTCGTGGCTTCGCTGCATGCGCTGGCCGGCCGCGACGCCCCGCCCGACCCGCTCGGCCCCGCGCCGTACCGCGAGCCGGAGGTGGGCGAATTGATCGCTGCTGTTCGGGCGGCGCATGGCCTGTGATCGCGCGGCAGGCGCGCCGACCGTGCGCGGTGAGGCGAAAACCGGGTGCATTCCAGATTATTGGCCGCTCCTTCGACTGCGGCCCGCAAAAGCGGCTGGCCTCCGCTCAGGATGCGGCCCCGCCAAAATGTAGAAATGCACCCGCGAAAACCCAACCGGTTGCAAAATGAGTTAAACCATAGGATACTGCCTTAACGAGGAGCGGTAACGTCATGGCCACCATTCCCCTGCGCGTTTACTTTCAGCACATCGATCACTTCATCGAGCAAAAGCAATTCGATGAAGCCATCGCGCACTGCAAGCACATCCTCAACCACTACCCCAAAAGCCTCGAGACCTACCGGCTGATGGGCAAGGCCCTGCTCGAAAAGAACCGCTTCGGCGACGCCGGCGACATCTTTCAGCGCGTGCTCTCGTCGGCCCCCGACGACTTCATCTCGCATGTCGGCATGGCCATCGTGCGCGAGGATGAGGGCGGCCTCGACGCGGCGCTGTGGCACATGGAGCGCGCCTTCGAGTCCAACCCGGCCAACGGCCCGGCGCAGGAGGAACTCCGCCGGTTGTACGGCCGGCGCGATGGGGTGGTGCCGCCGCGCGCGCAATTGACCCGCGGCGCGCTGGCCCGCATGTATGTGAAGGGCGAGCTGTACCCGCAGGCCGAGTTGGAGTTGCGGGCCGCGTTGCGCGACGACCCCGAGCGGCTCGACCTCAGCCTGCTGCTGGCCCGCGTGCTGCTCGAAACCGGCCGCCGGGCCGAAGCCGCCGAGCTGTCACAATCGCTGCTGCAGAAAATCCCCTACGCGCTCGAAGCGCTGCGCATCGTCTCCGAAATCCTGGCTCAGCAAAATCGCGCCGACGAGGCCAAGTTCTATCAGCAACGCCTGGCCGCGCTCGACCCGTACGAGGCGTACGCCAACGGCCACAGCGCCAGCAGCGTCGCCCCAGAGGCGGTGCGCGTGCCCGAACTGGGCGAGGCCGAGGGGCAGGAGGCCGCGCTCGCCCTGGGCAGCACGCCGGATTGGGCCACCTCGCTGGGTGAGAAACTCGAAACCCCGCCCGCCGAGGCCGAGGACGTGCCCGATTGGTTGAAGGCCGGCACCGGCATCCTCAGCGGCACGGCCCCGTTGACGGGTGCGCTTTCGGGCACGGATATGCCCGCCGCCGGCGAAGTGCCCGACTGGCTGAAAGACGTCGAACCGGCGCAGCCCGCGCAAGCCGCCGCCACCGACATGCCCGATTGGATGAAGGCCACCACCGGCATCGCCGCCGGTCACCTCGCGTCGGAGTCCGGCAGCAGCATCACCGGCTGGCTGGCGACGCCCGAGCAGCCGGCCTCGCCGTTCGATGCGCCTGTGGCCGGCCAGGCCGACATGCCCGATTGGTTGAAGGACATCGCCCCGCCCACGGCCCCGCTCGGCGGAGCGCCGCTGACGACCGAGCCGCTGCCGAGTTCGCTCAGCGGCGCCGGCTCGGGCGCGTTGCCCGAATGGCTCAATGCCCCCAGCGAGCCGCCCAAGCCGGAGTGGATGACGGGCAAGCTCGGCGACGAAGTCACGGCCAACCTCGCCGCGACCACGCCGATGGGCGAGGCGCCGGAGTGGATGAAGGAATCCACCGGCGCGCTGCCCGGCAGCACACCCGAACTGCCCGAGTGGATGAAGGCCTCCCCGACCTCCGGGCTGACCACCCCGCTCGATACGACCATCACGCCCTTCACCGGCGAGGCCGCGCCCGAGAGCATGCCCGATTGGCTGAAGACCAGCGTCGAGGGCGATGACCTGCCCGACTGGTTGAAGACGGCGGCCTCGACCGCGCCGCTGGCCGACGCCGCACCGACCGAGACCGGCGTCGCGGCTATCCCGCCGCTCGATACGTTACCGGCGTGGATGCAGAGCGAAACCATCCAGGATGTGCCGCCCGTCGCCGAGCCGCTGCCGGATTGGATGCAGCCCGGCGCGACACAGATGGATGTGCCGGTCGTTTCCGCTGAGACGCCGGCCTGGATGCAAGAGGGCGATCCGCAGAAAAATGCGACCGCCGCCGAGGAACTGCCGGACTGGTTGAAGGAAGTCACCGGCCCGGCGGCCAACCCCGAGGCGACGCCGCCCGCCCCGCCGGCCGTTGACCTGCCCGACTTTCTGCAACCGGCCTCCGCCGAAGCCATTGACCGCGCCAACACGCCGGTGGATTGGGAGGAGCCGGAAACCGAGGCCGCCGAGGCCGTGGCCGACGTGCCCGATTGGATCAAGGCAATGGCCCCCGACCCGAACGCCGCGCCCGTCATCGAGGACAGCGCCGCGACTCTTCCGCCCGTGGCTGCGGAGGAGTTGCCCGATTGGCTCCAGCCCGCCGCCGGGGTTGCGGCTGCCGGATTAGCCGCGGCGGCCCTGGGCGCGGCCTCGACTCCCGCGGAGCCTGCACCTGCTGAAACTGAGGACGTTCCCGACCTGAGCAGCATGAGCGCCGACGACGCCATGCGCTGGCTCGAGTCGCTTGCGGCCAAGCAGGGCGCCGAGGCCGAGACCCTCATCACCAAGCCCGAGGAGCGCACCGACACACCGCCCGCCTGGGTATCGGCCGCCGCTGCCCCCGAAGTGGAGGCGATCCCCGCGCCGGCCCAGCCCGAGGTCGGGGCCGACGTTCCCCCGTGGGCACAGAACACCGAGCCGGGCGCGACGGAGACCATCGCCGGTTGGCTCGCGGATAAGGACACGCCCGATTGGTTGCGGGCCGCCCGCGCGGAGACCCGCGCGGCCGAATCCGCGCCCGTTGAATCTCAGCCGCCGGCCGCTGTCGAAGGGGCGATGCCCGACCTCGACACGATGAGCCCCGACGATGCGCTGCGCTGGCTCGAGTCGCTCGCGGCCAAGCAGGGCGCCGAGGCCGAGACCCTCATCACCAAACCCGAGGAGCGCACCGACACACCGCCCGCGTGGCTGGGCGAGGTCGGCGCCGACGCGGGCGTGAGTGCGCCGGCCCCCGCTGCCCCTGCGGCCGAGGTCGAGGCAACGGCCGCCGAAGCCACGCCCGCCGAGGAGTTGCCCGATTGGTTGAAGGCCGTCGTGGCCGAAGAGGAAGCCGCTGCGCCCGCGCCGGTTGAACCGGTTGCGGCCCCCGCTGCCCCGGTCGAGGCAGCACCGCCCAGCCTGAGTGATGACGATGCTATGCGCTGGCTTGAGATGTTGGCGGCCAGGCAAGGCGCGGAGTCTGAGACCCTCACGACCCAGCCCGAGGAGCGCACCGACGCGCCGCCGGCCTGGCTGACCGAGTCCAGCCCCGCCGAGGAACGCTCCGGCCCGCTCATGCCGCCGACCGGCGTGCTGCCCGACATCTTCGGCGTTGATGAAGCCGCGACCCAGCCCGTCGTGCCGGCCGCGCCCCCGGCAGCCGAGCCGCTCGAGATTCCGCCGGCGACGATGAGCGACGACGATGCGATGCGCTGGCTCGAGTCATTGGCGGCCAGACAGGGCGCAGAGGCCGAGACGTTGACGACCCAACCGGAGGAGCGCACCGACCTCCCGCCCGCGTGGGTATCGGCGGCTGCGCCGGCGGCCGAAGCGGGGCTTATCTCCGCAGCCGAGCCGGCCATCGAAGAGGAGCCCGCACCCGAGCCGCTCAGCGGCCCGCCGGATTGGCAGAAGATCACCGATGGTGACACCCTGCCGGCGGTGGCGACCCTGCCGCCCGCCGAGCCGCCCGCCCCGCCTGTTCCGACGGCACCGCCCGCTGCGGCCGCGCCACCACCGGCCGAGGAGCCGCGCGAACCCATCCGCACCGGCGACAAACGCCTGTCACAGTTGGCGACGAGGTTGGCCGCTGACCGGCGCGCCAGGGAAGTTGAGATCGCCGCGCGCTTCGAACGCGAACGTGCCGAGCGTGAGAAGGCGCAACGCGAGGTGATGGAGAAGATGGAGCAACGGCGCTCGCGCCGCGCCGAGGCCGAAACCGGCGCGCTCAAACCGAGCACCGGCATGCTCAAAACCAGCGTCGAGGTGCCGGCCGTGCGGCCCGTGCCGCCGACCGAGGCCGACGTGCCCTCTGCGCCGCCGGTCATCTCCGCCCCGGCCCCGGAGCCGCGCCCCGCGCGCAAGCCGGCCGCAGCCGTGCCGGTTGCGACTCGCCTCACCCGCAGCCGCAAGCGCCGCCGCGTGGAGTTCGCCGACCAGCCCGCGGGCGATGTGTGGACGACCAGCCGGCAGCAGTTGCTGGAGGGGCGGGTCGAAGCCGCCGCCGAGGGCTTCGCCCATCTAGTGAGCGGCGGGCGACACATCGGCGACATCATCACCGAGTTGGAGGCCTACACCGCCGCGCGCGGCCAGGCCGCCTCGCTCTATCGCGTCCTCGGTGATGCGTACATGCGCGCCGGAAAACTCCAGCGTGCGCTCGATGCCTATCGTTCGGCGTTGACCCGGATGTGAGCGACGCCTGCCATCCGTGCTTGCGAATAACGGAGTGCGCGGTCGGTGACGAACCGTGCACTCCGTTTTGTCTGTGACGATTATCGTGATTTGCCGTGACATTGCTCGTCAACCCGCCTCGCCGGCTTGGGTATAATCCGCGCCATGAGCAAACGCGAAGAAATCCGCAGGAAACGACGGCAGGAAGCCCGCACGCAGCAGCTCCTCATCATCGGCGCGGTGGCGGCCGCCGTCATCATCATCTTCGGGATCGTGGTCTGGCCCAACCTCAACACCACCCGGCCCGAAAATTACGCCCTGGCCGACGGGCGCGCGCTCGGGCCGCGCGGTGCCAAGGTCAAGTTGGAGGAGTTCTCCGACTTCCAGTGACCCTACTGCCGGCTCTATGCCACTGGCGCGGGTCGCCAGATCAAAGCCGAGTACATTGATACCGGCAAAAGTGTCCGCATCGAGTATTACCACTATCCAGTCGTGGACAGCATCGCCGGTGGCCGCGAATCGCGGCGCGCGGCCGAGGCCGCGGAGTGCGCCAACGAGCAGGGCCGGTTCTGGCAATTCCACGATACGCTCTTCGACAACCAGCGCGGCGAGGGGCAAGGCGCGTTCAGCGACAACAACCTGCGTTCGTTCGCCGCGACGGCCGGGCTGGACACGGCGAGGTTCAACGAGTGCTTCAACGGCGGGCGCTATGCCGGCGTCGTCAATGGTGACGAGGGCAAGGCCGAGGGCATGGGCGTCACCGGCACGCCGACGCTCTTCCTCAACGGCGCGCGGGTGCCGCAGGATGCGATCCTCGATTTCAACGCATTGAAACAGTTGATTGACACGGCGCTGGCTAAACCATAACGCCGGTCAGTTCGTACAACGCCGAAGCGGAGAAATTCGTGGGCTGGCACGGTTGACTCGGCTGCGCGCCCTCACTACAATCTGCCGCGAGATGCACACCGGTTGTTGCCCGCGCCGCCTCACGCCGACGTTCATGCGGCGAGGTGTTTCAAGTTTCGATCCGAGGAGCCGACGATGAGTCGGCTCTTTTTTTGTGTCAGACCCTCACCCCTCTCCCATCCACAATTGACGCGGACGGGAGAGAAACCAATCCACAATGCCAACGCTACGGCTACCCGGCCTCATTGACCCGCATGTGCATGTGCGCGACCTCGCCCAGGCGCACAAGGAAGATTGGGAGTCGTGTACGGCGGCGGCCCTGGCCGGCGGCTTCACGATGATCGTGGCGATGCCGAACACTCAGCCGCCCCTCACCGACGGCCAGGCGCTGGCGGAATACAAAGCGGCCGCGCGCGCCCGCGCGCGCTGCGACTACGGGATTTACTTCGGCGCGGGGCCGGGCAACGTGCAGACCGCCGCGCGGTTCGCGCCGCAGGTAGCGGGGATGAAGATGTACCTCGACTCGACCTTCGGCGATTTGAAGATGGACGCGCTCGATTTGCTCGTGGAACACGCCGCGCGCTGGCCGAAAGACTCGCCGCTGCTCGCGCACGCCGAGGGCCATCACGTCGCCTCGGCCATCCTCGCCGCGCACCTCGCCGGCCGCTCCATCCACATCTGCCACGTCAGCCGCAAAGACGAAATCGAACTCATCCGCAGGGCGAAGGCCAAAGGTTTCGCGGTGACGTGCGAGGTCTGCCCGCACCACATGTTCATGACGCTCGCCGGGACACCCTCCCCTATCGCCGCCGTTCGCCCTGGGGGAGGGCCGGGGAGGGGGTGGGGCTACCTCGAAGTGCGCCCGCGCCTGGCCACCCAGGCCGACGTGGACGCGCTGTGGGCCAACCTCGAGGTGATTGATTGCTTCGCCACCGATCACGCGCCGCACACGCGCCTCGAAAAAGAATCGGGGAATCCGCCGCCCGGCTACCCCGGCCTCGAAACCGCGCTCGCCCTGTGGCTGACCGCCGCGCACCGCGGTCGCCTCACGCTCGACGACATCACCGCCCGCATGGACGCCAATCCACGCCGCATCTTCAATCTGCCCGCGCAGCCGGAGACGTGGATTGAAGTGGATGCGGATTACGAATGGATGCCCGACGCCGCGCGGATGTTCTCACGCGCCGGCTGGACGCCGTTCGCCGGCTGGACGCTCCGGGGCCGGGTGACCCGCGTCGTGCTGCGCGGGGTGGTGGCGTTCGACGGCGAGCGCGTGCCGGCAGAACCCGGCTCTGGCAGAAGTGTTCACAGGTCGAATGTTTGAACGTTCAACTTTCAACCTGCAACTTCCGTGACGAAAGGAAAACTATGACGCTCCCGACTCACCTCCTCAACGCCCACCTCCCCCTCGGCGATCAGCGCATGGGGCGCTTCTACGGCAAAGATATCCTGAGTGTGGCACAGTTCAGCCGCGACGACCTGGAGTACATCTTCGGCGCGGCCGAGGCCATGCGGACGATGGTCGCCCACATCGGCGCGTTCGATTTGCTCAAGGGCAAAATCCTCGCCAATCTGTTTTACGAACCGAGCACGCGCACCTCGTCGTCGTTCCTGGCGGCGATGGAGCGGCTGGGCGGCAGCGTCATCCCGATCAACGAAGTGCGTTACTCGTCGGTGACCAAGGGCGAGTCGCTGACCGATACCGTGCGCACGCTCGAATGCTACGCCGACGTCATCGTGCTGCGCCATCCCGAGACCGGCTCAGCCGCCATCGCCGCCAACGCCGCCCGCAAGCCCATCATCAACGCCGGCGACGGCATCGGCGAACACCCCACGCAGGCGCTGCTCGATCTGTTCACCATCCGCGAAGAGCTGGGCGCCATCGACGGGCTGACGATTACGATGCTGGGCGATTTGAAGTATGGCCGCACCGTACACTCGCTGGCCAGGCTGCTGGCGTTGTTCCGCGTCAAAGTCAATTACGTCTCGCCCGAGATCCTGAAGATGCCGGTCGAGTTGATCGCTCAGCTTCGCAAACGCGGCCTGACGCAGACCGAGCACACCACCCTCGAAGCGATCCTGCCCGAGACCGACGTGCTCTACGTCACCCGGGTGCAAAAAGAACGTTTCGAGAATATGGATGACTACGAGTCGGTCAAAGGCACATACGCGATCACGCCGGAGACGTTGAAGCGGGCCAGGCCCAACTTCGCGCTGATGCACCCGTTGCCGCGCGTCGGCGAAATCTCGCCGGAGGTGGATGACGACCCGCGCGCCGCGTACTTCCGGCAGATGGAATACGGCCTGTATGTGCGCATGGCCTTGCTGGCGATGGTGCTGGGGAAAGCCTGACCGGGTGCATGGGCGACAGAGTGGCTGGGCGATTCGCGCGCCCAGTCACCCCGTCGCCCAGTCGCCAGATCACGAGTAATGGAAACCTTCTTCTCTCTGCTCGAACGCCACCTCCACGTCTGCCACTCGCTGCTGTGCGTGGGGATTGACCCGCACCCGAGCGATCTGCCCAAAGCGACGGCGGAGGCTGCGCTGGACTTTTCGCTGCGGCTGGTGAAAGCAACCGTGCGCTACGCCGCTGCGTACAAGCCCAACGCCGCCTTTTTCGAGATGTATGGCCCGGCAGGCTGGGAGGCGTTGAAAACCGTCATCGAGGCCATTCAAGCCGAGTCGCATCGCATCGGCTCAGTCATCCCGGTCATCCTCGACGCCAAGCGCGGCGACATCGCCTCGACCGCTGAGGCGTATGCGGCCTCGACGTTCAAAGCGCTCGGCGCGCACGCCCTCACGCTCTCGCCCTACCTCGGCAGGGATTCAATCGAGCCGTTCATCGCCGACCGCGAGCGCGGAGTCTTTCTGCTGTGCAAAACGTCGAACCCGGGCGCGGGTGAGGTGCAGGATCTGGAGCTGGCCGGCGGACAGAGGTTGCACGAACACATCGCGCAGCTCGCGCAACGATGGAATACGAGCAACAACATCGGCCTCGTCGTCGGCGCGACGCAGCCGGAGGCGTTGCGCCGTGTGCGCGCGGTTGCGCCGGGCCTGTGGATCCTCGCGCCGGGCGTGGGCGCGCAGGGCGGCGATCTGGAAAGCGCCCTCGCCGCCGGCCTGCGCGCCGATGGGATGGGGATGCTGATCCCGATTTCGCGCGGCATCTCGCGCGCGGCGGATTGGACGCGGGCGGCAGCGGAATACCGCGACGCCATCGAGCAGGTGCGCCACAGGGTGGCGCGCCAGCGCCTCGCCACCGGCGCGCCGCCGCGCACCGCCAAGCACGCCCTCGCCGCCGCGCTGCTCGAGGCCGGCTGCATCAAATTCGGATCGTTCACGCTCAAATCCGGCCTCACCTCGCCCATCTATCTCGATCTGCGCCGCCTGATCTCCAATCCCCCCATCCTTCGGCTGGCCGCGCGCGCTTACGCTGAGTTGCTCGGCAGCTTGCGCTTCGACCGCCTCGCCGGCCTGCCGTATGCCGCGCTGCCCATCGGCACGGCGGTGGCGCTCGAGATGAACCGCCCGCTCATCTATCCGCGCCGCGAGGTGAAGGAGTACGGGACGAAGGCCGCCATCGAGGGTGACTACGCCGCCGGTGAAACTATCGCCGTGATTGACGACCTGGCAACCACCGGTGACACGAAGATCGAGGCCATCCAAAAACTGGAGGGGGCCGGCCTGAGGGTGCGCGACATCGTCGTGTTGATTGACCGCGAGCAGGGCGCGAAGCAGACGCTGGCCGCGGCGGGCTACTCCCTGCACGCGGTCGTCACGCTGCGCGAGTTGCTCGACCTGTGGCGCGAGTCCGGCGCGGTGACGGCGGCGCAGTATGAGGCGGTGCTGGAGTTCCTGCGGGCGAGCGGGGGCGCCGGGGCGCCGGGGTGAAGCGCACCCCTCGGCACCCTGCTCCACCGGGCCGCGAAATGTACCCGCCCATCCGGTCATTGCTCTTCCGCCTCGACCCCGAGCGCGCGCATGCCCTGACGCTGGCCGCGCTGCGTCTTCCGCTCGCCGAGGTGATCCTGCAGGCGCTGTTCGAGGTGAACGAGCCTCGCCTCGCGGTGGAGGCCTTCGGCGTTCGGTTCAGGAATCGCGTGGGATTGGCGGCGGGCTACGACAAGAACGGCGTCGCGGTGAATGGGCTGGCCGCGCTCGGCTTCGGCCACATCGAAGTGGGCACGGTGACGCGGCTGCCACAACCCGGCAACCCCAGGCCGCGCGTGCATCGCGTCCCCGAGGCGCGGGCGGTGGTGAATGCGATGGGGTTTCCGAATGACGGGGTAGAGGCCTTGAGGGTAGCAAGTGGAAAGTGGAAAGTCGGCCCACTTTCAACTCGCGACCCGCCACGGGTTGGGATTAACATCGGCAAAGGCAGGGACACGCCGCTCGAACGGGCCGCCGAGGATTACTGTGCGCTGCTCGAACGCGTCCATGACCGCGCCGACTACGTCGCCGTCAACCTCAGTAGCCCGAACACGCCCGGGCTGCGCCAGTTGCAGACGCGGGCCTTCATCGAGGAACTGTTGCGCGCAATCACAGCGACGCGTGACCGGTTGCCGAAACGTGTATCTTTGCTCGTCAAGCTCGCGCCGGATTTGACCGAGGCCGAGCTCGACGACGCGCTGGCCGCCGCGACGGCGTGCGGCATTGATGGCCTGATCGCCACCAACACAACGGTGAGCCGTGACGGGCTGCCCGGGCACGCCCAGGCGTTGAAAGGTGGGTTAAGCGGCGAGCCGCTGCGGGCGCGGGCGACGGAGGTGATTCGGTATCTCGCCCGCCGCACCGCGCTGCCCATCATCGGCGTGGGCGGCATCCTGTGCGCCGCCGACGCCGTCGAAAAACTCGACGCCGGCGCGACGCTGATTCAGGTTTACACGGGCATGATTTATAGCGGGCCGGGATTGGCAAAGTCAATCAATCTCAGATTGCGTGAGGCGTAATGCGTGAAACGTGATCGCGATCATTTCGGAATCGCGTTCCAGGACCAGGCCTGCGCCTTTCACGCATTACGTTTTACGTTTCACGTTTTACGAGACATCATGAAAGCTCTCCTCTCCGTCCACGACAAGACCGGCCTGATCGAATTCGCGCGCGGGCTGCACGCGCTGGGCTGGCAGCTCATTGCCTCGGGCGGCACGGCGAAACTGCTGCGCGCTGACGCCCTGCCCGTCACCGAAGTCGCCGACTACACCGGCTCGCCCGAGATCCTCGGCGGGCGGGTGAAGACGCTGCACCCGGCCATCCACGCCGGGCTGCTGGCGCGCGCCACCGCCTCCGACCACGCCGATTTGCAGCGGCTCAACCTCGATTACATTGATCTGGTCGCCTGCAACCTCTATCCCTTCGAGCAGACGATTGCGAAGCCCGGCGTGACGTTGGCCGCGGCGATTGAAGACATTGATATCGGCGGGGTGACGCTCATCCGCGCGGCGGCGAAGAACCACGAGCGGGTGACGCTGGTATGTGACCCTGTTGATTATGAGGCAGTGTTGACCGAGATGAAAGCGGGGGGGCCGGGGGGCGGCGGCGGAGGGGTGAGTGGCGAGTTGCGGCGGCGGCTAGCGGTGAAAGGATTTGCGCTGACGGCGCGGTACGATGCGGCGATCACTCAATACCTCGACCCGAATCACCCATCCCCACTAACCCTTTATCCCGTGCAGCCACTGCGCTACGGCGAGAATCCGCACCAACGCGCCACGCTGTATGCCTTCGAGCCGGGCGGCGGGCCGTTGGGCGGGAAGGTGTTGCAGGGCAAGGAGCTGTCGTACAACAATCTGCTCGACCTCGATGCCGCGTGGCGCTGCGCCGTAAGCTACGCCACGCCGAGCCTCTGCATCGTCAAGCATCTCTCGCCGTGCGGGGTGGCTTCAGCGGCCACGCTGGCCGACGCGTACCGCGCCGCGTTCGAGTGTGACACCCGCTCGGCGTTCGGCGGCGTCATCGCCGGCAACCGCGCGTTCGATGGCGACACGGCGGCGGCGCTCGGCGAGTTGTTTGTCGAGGGCATCGCCGCGCCGGGCTTCACTGACGAGGCGCGCGCGCTTCTGTCGAAGAAGAAGAATTGCCGGCTGGTCGAAATCCCTTCGCCCCACATCGAGCCGCGCCACGAACTGCGCACGATCACGGGCGGACTGCTGAGGCAGGACGTTGACTTTGGCGATCCGGCCGGCAGCGAGTGGAGCGTAGCCAGCCGCCGCGCACCCACCGAGGCCGAATGGCAGGCGCTGCGTTTTGCATGGGTCGCGTGCCAGCACGTCAAGTCGAACGCCATTGTCTTCGCCCGCGGCACAGCAACCGTCGGCATCGGCGGCGGGCAGCCCAACCGGGTGGATTGCGTCCGCCTTGCGGCCGAACGCGCCGGCGAAAAAGCGCGCGGCGCGGTGATGGCGTCCGACGCCTTCTTTCCGTTTCCCGATTCAATCGAGGTCGCCGCGCGCGCCGGCCTTACCGCCGTCATCCATCCGGGCGGTTCGGTGCGCGATGCGGACACGCTGGCGGCGGCGGACGCGGCGGGGATGGCGTTGGTCGTCACCGGCGTGCGTCACTTCCGGCATTGACGCGCTATAATCGGCGCAGGAGAGTTCGCTATGACGGAGCAAGTGATTGAGATTCAGACCGAGCTTTCGCGCCGGCGGGCAACGTATGAGGAATACCAGGCCCTGCCTCAATCCACGCATCTCGTCGAATGGGTGGAAGGGGAGATCATCGAGTATATGCCTCCAACGATCACGCATCAAGACCTGGTGAGCTATCTGACAACTTTGCTACGGCTGTTCGCAGACTTTCTCGGCCTCGGCAAAGTGATGTCCGCGCCGACCGAGATGCGCTGCCGTTCCGGTGGCAACTCGCGCGAGCCGGATGTGCTGTTCGTCGCGCAGGAGCACCTGGCGCGCGTGGCCAACGACCGGCGAATCGAAGGCCCGGCTGATCTCGTCATCGAAATCATCTCCGCCGACAGCGTCGCGCGCGACCTGGATGAGAAGTTCGTCGAATACCAGGAGTGCGGCGTGCCGGAGTATTGGGTGATTGATCCGCGCCCCGACCGCCAGCGCGCCTTTTTCTACCAGCGCGACACGCGCGGCCAGTTTGAGCTCATCAAGCCCGAAGCGGACGGCGTCTATCGTTCGCGCCTGATTCCGGGCTTCTGGCTCAAGGTAACCTGGCTGTGGGAGAAGCCGGATGCCTTGCTCGCGGTCGGAGAGATTCTCAACTTGCCGGCGGAGACCCGAGCGCAATTGCGCGCCCACAAGGCTGGCGGCTGACGGGGCCGCGGACGACCGGCGTCACACGACGCCGGTTGTCTTTCGGAGCCAGGAGATCGCATGAACGAGAAGCTATTCGATACCTTTGAGTCCCTCACCTTTGACGATGTGCTCATCGTACCCGGCTACAGCGACGTGCTGCCCGATGCGGTCGAGGTGCGCGCCCGGCTCACCGACGGCATCCGCCTCAACATCCCCGTGCTCTCGGCGGCGATGGATACGGTGACCGAGGCGCGGCTGGCGATTGCGCTGGCGCGCGAGGGCGGGCTGGGCATCATCCATCGCAACCTCTCGCCCGAGCAGCAGGCCGCCGAAGTGGAGAAGGTCAAACGCTCCGAGTCGGGCATGATCAGCGACCCGGTGACCCTGGCGCCCACGGCCACCATCCGCGAGGCCGAAGCGCTGATGGAGCAGTATCACATCAGCGGCGTCCCCATCACCGAACGCGCCAGCGGCAGGCTGCTCGGCATCCTCACCAACCGCGATATCCGTTTCACCGCGCAGGCCGACCTCGGGCGGCCGGTGGTGGATTTCATGACCAACGGCGCGCTCATCACCGCGCCGGTCGGCACCACGCTGGACGAGGCGCAGAGTCTGTTGCAGGAGCACCGCATCGAGAAACTGCCGCTGGTGGATGACAGCGGCGTGTTGAAGGGCCTGATCACGGTGAAGGATATTCAGAAGAAACGAGACTACCCGAACGCGGCCACCGACGCGCGCGGGCGGCTGCTGGCCGGTGCAGCCGTCGGCGTGGGGGCGGATTTGGAAGCGCGCGTCGAGCAGCTGGTGGCCTGCGGCGTGGACGCCGTCGCGGTGGACACCGCGCACGGACACACGGCCGGCGTCCTGCGCGCGGTGCAGCGCATCAAGCATCACTGGCCCGGGCTGCCGGTCTTCGCCGGCAACGTCGTCACCGCCGAGGGCACCGAGGCGTTGATTGACGCCGGAGCGGATGTGGTCAAGGTCGGCGTGGGCGCGGGGTCCATCTGCACCACGCGCATCATCTCGGGCGCGGGCATGCCGCAGATGACGGCCATCCACGAATGTGCACGCGCCGCCCGCCGGCGGGGCGTGCCCGTCATCGCCGACGGCGGCATCAAGTACAGCGGCGATATCGTGAAGGCGATAGTGGCCGGCGCGGAGGCGGTGATGCTCGGCAGCCTGCTGGCGGGGTTGGATGAAGCGCCGGGCGACATCGTCCTGTACGAGGGGCGGCGCTACAAGGAATATCGCGGCATGGGCAGCCTCGGCGCGATGCAGGGCTTTGGCAAGGATCGGTACGGCAGCGGGCAGGGCGCGTTCGCGCGCGAACGGGGCAACAAGCTCGTGCCTGAGGGAGTCGAGGCGCTCGCCGCGTACAAAGGCTTCCTGCGCGATGCGGTCTTTCAGCTCATCGGCGGGTTGCGCTCGGGGATGGGGTACGCCGGCGCGGCGAACCTCAACGATTTGCGGACGAAGACCCGCCTCACCCGCATCACCCACGCCGGATTGATCGAGAGCCATCCGCACAGCGTGATGGTGACGCGCGAGGCGCCGAACTATCAGCGCGGGCGTTGATGACTGAAGACTGATGACGGTGCACGAATGCAAACCGCTCCGGGCCGAGGCTCGGAGCGGTTTGCTATCTCGGACGATTGGTGCACTCGTTTATTGAACTGTCGTCGTCAACACCAATTGCGGCGCAATATTGCCGTTGAGCCCGGAACGGAACGTAAGCGTGGTCGAGTCGAGGGTGCCACTCGCCTGACCCGCCGGGACTTCGATGGTTACGGTGATGGTCACGCTTTGCCCCGCCGCAACGGTGATGGGCGAGACCGGGTTGAGCGTCACATTCCAGCCATTGCCGCTGACGGACGTTACCGTCACCGTGTCGGTGAAGGCGCCGAGGTTGTTCAAGTTGACGGTGTACATAGCGGTGCCCGGAGAGGGGACGGTTTGAACACTGTTCGGCGTCGAGACGGTGAGGTTGGCAATCAAGCTCACCGACGTCGTCATGTTCGCCGAGGCGAACTTCGTGCTGTCGCCCTGCGAAGTCACCGTGAGCAATTGTGAGGTCGGGCCTGAGGCCGTGCCGAGCGGGATGTTGACCGTGACCGTGACGGTTGCCGACGCGTTAGGTGCGAGGTTGGCCAATGTGGCGGCGCTCACGGTCGGCGTCAATTGACCCGAAGCCACGACGTTGAACGAGTCCACTGCCGCGCCGGTGTTCTGCACCGTGAAGACATACTGAACCGCCGTGCCGGGGTTGCCGCTCTGCGCGGCGCTGGGCGGGGAAATGCTCACCGCCCGCACCGGCGTCGCCGTCGGCGTGAAGGTCTGGGTGGGCGTGTTCGTCACCGTCGGCGTGACTGTGACTGAGCCGGTCGGCGTGGCGGTCGGTGTGCTCGTAATGGTCGGGGTGTTCGTCACCGTCGGCGTGCGGGTGACGGTGCGCGTGGCCGAGGCCGTCGGCGGGACGAGTGTCCGGGTGCGGGTCGGCACACCGGTGCGCGTGGCGGTGCCCGTCGTCGTCGGCGTCGGAGTGATGGTGGGCGTGGGCGTGTTCGTCGGCGTCGGCGGCAGGCTGTCGTCCCAGCCGAAGTTCACGTTGCCGGTCACCTCGCCCGCGGAGGCCGCGGCCAGTTGCCCGGCCGCCCCGCGTTTGTCGGCCACCTCCGGAAAGGTCCAGCCGCCATTGGCCAGCGCGGGATTGTCGGCCGGATTGATCGAGACGCAGTATGTGCCCGGCCCGATGTTGTCGAAGCGATAGATGCCCGCCGCATCTGTGCGCACGACGGCCAGCCCAACCGACGGGCACTGGCCCGCGCCGAGGTTGACGGCGATCCCGCTCAACGGAGTCTCCCCGTCCTCAAACAGGCCGTTGCCCTGAAACAGGCCGTTGGCCGAGGTCCTGCACAATGGCGTGGACTCGTTCCCGGCTGGGCACAAATCCCGCCACACCCGCCCGGTGAGCGCGCCCTGAAAAGCCTGCGGCGACGGGCTGGGCGGCGGCGGCGTGTCGCTCGGCGGCGGCGGCGCGAGGGTGGGGATGGTGGTCGGGATTGGCTCGAGGTCGAAAATCACATCACACGCGGCGAGCGCAAGACTCACCGCCAATAATGCGAGCCAACGCAGTCTGAGTTGCGGCATAACGGTTTCTCGTTTCGGTTGGTGGCTCAATCTTACTCTCAAATCCATTTCGCGCCACTGTCCACCAACATCGTGCGTCGGAGGGGAGAGGCGAGCGGATATAATCGCCATCGAATCCGATGAAGACTCAAGTCATGCTCCCCGATACCGCCGCGGTTGCCCTGGCGGCTGAGGTGATTCGCGCCGGTGGATTGGTCGCCTTCCCGACCGAAACGGTATACGGCCTGGGCGCCGCTGCGCTGCGGGCCGAGGCGGTGCGCGGCATCTTCACGGCCAAGGGCCGTCCGGCGACTGACCCGCTCATCGTTCATTTGCACGAGACGAGCCAGGCCCGCGACGTTGCGGTCGCGTTTCCTCCGCCGGCGCAAACGCTGGCCGAGGCGTTCTGGCCCGGCCCGCTTACGTTGGTGTTGCCGCGCGGCCCACGCGTGCCGCCCGAGGTCACGGCCGGGCGCGACACCGTGGCCGTGCGCGTCCCGGCGCACCCCGTCGCGCGCGCGCTGCTGCGCGCCGCTGCGGCGCCGATTGCCGCGCCGAGCGCCAATCGCTTCGGCCGCCCCAGCCCCACCACCGCGCAGCACGTGCTCGACGACCTCGATGGCTTGATTGACCTGGTGCTCGATGCCGGGCCGGTGACCATCGGCCTCGAGTCGACGATTGTGGATGTGACCCAAAGCCCGCCCGCCATCCTGCGGCCCGGTGGCCTTTCGCTCGAGGCGTTGCGGGCCGTCGCGCCCGAGATCGTTGTGCGCGAACGCTATCTGCCCACCGACAGCACGGCCGATGCGCCGGGGATGTTCCTCAAGCATTACGCCCCGCGCGCCGAGCTGCGGCTGTTGGAGGGTCAGCGCGCGGCGGTGCTGGCGCAGATGCGGTCGCTGGCGGATGAAGGGGTGGGGATTCTGGCGACGGATGAGGATGCGGCAGCGTTCGTGTCCACGCAGGCGTTGATCGAGCGCCTCGGGCCGGGGAGCGATGCGGCGGCCGTGGGTCGCCGGTTGTTCGCCGGCCTGCGCGCCCTCGATCAACGCGGCGCAACCGTCATCTTTGCGCGGCTGCCCGAGGGCGAGGGGTTGTGGCGCGCCATCCGCGACCGGCTGTATCGCGCTGCGGAAGGGCGCGTCATTCAAGTGGCCGGATGAAGCCCAGCGTGCAACCTCCCAGGCTACCGCGCCCATTGCGCCCGGCCCCGCTCGAGGCGCTGGCGGCTCACGCCGAAGACATCGCCGTCACGATCAATGGCAGCGATGCCTCAGGGCAGAGGCAACCTGATCGGCGCCTCATTCGAGGGCGCTGATCTCACCGGCGCAGGCTTCAAGGATTGCGACCTCACCGGGGCCGACTTGCGCTCCGCCAAACTCAAGGGCGCTGACCCGCGCGGCTCGGTGATCAACGGCATGCAGGTTGGCACGCGGGAGTTGCACGGGATGGTGATTGACCGCACGCAGGCCACGCCGGTGGCGACGTTGCTCGGCTTGATCCTCAAAGACGAGGCTGAGGCGTAGACGGTCAGCGGGCCGCCTCGGTCGGCGTGCGCACCTCAATCGTCAACGTCAACTGGCCTTTGTTGTCGCCGAGCAAATCATCGTTGATGCGGAAATACAATCGCCCGGCCTCGGTGGCAACGACCGTCGTCCAGCGACCCACATAAAACGGCGCGCCGTCGCCGATGCGGCCCAACAACACGCCGCCGTCCTCCCCTCTCAGCGGGTATGTCGCCACCGTCACCGGCCGCCCGCCCCCCTCCGGCCCGTGCAGCCCGACGAAGGGCGAATACTGCCACTCCCCCTCGGCCTGAACGGTGATGACATCGCCCTCCTTCACGTCGAGGCCCGCCGACTGCCACTGCCGATACGCGTAGATCGTCGTCGGGCTGAGGCGCGTGTGCGGGCCGGGCGCCCACTCGTGCGGGCGCAGGAACAACGTCGCGCCGCACAGCGCCGCAGGGACGAGCAACACCCACAGCAGCGGCATCCGTTGCAGCTTCATAGCTCGACTCCTAGGGCTGCGCCGTCGCGTCGGGAGTCTCGCGCAACTCGATGACCGGCGCGGCCCCATTCTGGCTGATGATCCATTTGCTGTTGCTCTTCAACTCCTGCGCCGTGAGGTAGTCGAGGTACTTGACGGCAATGTCGGGTTGCTGGCTCAGTTCACCCAGCAGCAGCCGCACGGATTCCTGCTGCGCCTGGGCGCGCTGTTGAATCTGATACGCCTCGGCGTCGGCCTGCTTCTGCGCGGCGTAGAAGTCGGCGTCGGCCTGCACCCGCTTCTGCGCGGCCTCGGCCTCAGCCTGCTCCTGCCGTTGCACCGCCACCATGCGATCTTCAATCGCCTGCACCACATTGGCCGGCGGCTCGGCGCTCTGGATCTGCACGGTGACGAACTGCACGCCGTAGCCTTGTTCCTTGGTGCGCAACTCGGTCAGCATGTTCTCGTTGAACACGGCGCGGTTGCTCATCATGTTCGTCATGCTCTGCGTGTTGACGACGTCGCGCAGCCGGCCCTGCACAAACTCGAACAGGATGCGCTCGGGGTCGTCGACGTTGAGGGCGAAGGTGCGCGGGTCGGTGACGCGATAGGTGTATTGGAGCGACACCACCATTGACAGATTGTCGGCGGTGACGGCGTTGATGCGCTCGACGTAGCCCAGCCGCTCGTTGACCTTGACGAGGATGACGGTATCAACCAGCGGAATTTGCGCGTGCCAGCCCGGCTCCTCCACGGCGACGAACTGCCCGCCGCGCAGGTGCAGCCCGCGCTCGTACTCATGCACTTTGTAGATCGCGCTCTGCGCTACCACGAGCAGCACGGCCAGCACCGTGATAGCGGCCAGCACGACGACGGCCAGGCGATAGAGTGAATCGATGCGGCTCAGCAGTGGGCGGGCCGATGGGGTTGGGGAAGCGGTGGTCATACCGGTGCTCCTTGGGTGAGTTGATGGGTATGACGAGCCAGGCGCGGATTCGGTGACGGTCAGCCGGCAGGGAAGCGGACCGACGGCCTAATGCACGTAAGCCGCCGCCGTTTCCACCGGCCCATCCGTTTCACCATCGGCTGACGGACTTTCAGCGCACGACCTCCACCCTCCAAAAATCCCCGCGCCCGTTGTTGAGCAGCAGGTGCTGGCCGTCCGGCATCAGCGCAAAGTACGCATCCCAGTGCTCCTGGCTCAAGTCGCGCACGATGCCGCTCGCCACGTCAAGGGCAATGATGCGGCGCCCATCCTGCGGGAAGGTGGCGACGAAGATGGCGCCGGAGTCTGTCGCACCGTCCGGCGTCCACTGCGGCGGGTCGGCGGCGTCGCGCGGGGCAATCGCGGCGATCCGTCGTACCACGCCGTCGCGCGCGATGATCCACAGCCGCAGCGGGCGGAAGTTGTTTTGATCGCGATCAACGACCGCCAGCGCCGAGCCATCGGGCGACCATTTCATCGCGGCCGGCGTCAACCCGGCCAGGCGGGTTTCGTTCGCTCCGTCGGCGTCGGCCAGGCAGAGCGCAGTCGCGCCGCAGGCCAGCGCGACGCGGGCTCCATCGGGCGATGGGCGCGGAGCGGCCTCTATCGGCACGCTTGCTCGAATCGGCACAGGGTCACCACCCGCGTATGGCGCGCGCCACAGTCTGCCATCGGCGACAAACCACACGCCGTCGGTCGTGAGGCCGGGCAGTTGATCGGTGAGCTGGCCGGTGACGAGGGTGCTCGCGCTGGCGCGTTGCGTTCCGGTGGCGAACACATCCACCGCATACGGGCGTGACGCGTCGACCGCGTGCGCGCCGGCGTCGAAGCGGGTGAGCACGATGAAGCGCCCATCGGGCGAGAAGCCGTATTCGCGCACATCGCCCACCTCACCGACTGGTTCCGGCGGCTCGCCATCGAGGGGCACATGCCACGCCTGCCGGCGGCCCGCCTCCACCTCCACCGCCATCAAGAACGACTGGCCGTCCGGCGCGACGACCAGCCGCTCGACCCGCACACTTTCCCACAGCCAGTGGCCGGGGTTGGCCTCGTCGAGCCGATTGGCGTCGCGGTGCAAAGCGAGTTTCTCAATCGCGCCGAAGCGGATGGGCGACGACGCATCGGCGAAGGGTTGTGCGGGGAAATCGAGGTGCTGGCTGCGCAGGCGTTCGAGGCCGTCATCGCGCCAGCCCGCCAGCCACAGGCCGCCGAAGTCCACGCTCGGATGGAAGAGCGGCACAGGATACACCCGCGAGGAGCCATCGGCGTAGATGAAGCGGGTGGTCACGAGCGCCACGCGGTCATGTTGCGGATGCAGGCCGACGCTCACAATCTCATAGGCGGTCAGGGGTTGCCGCGGATCGAGCGGCGCGAGGCCGGTCTGCCCGAGGAGTTTTTCGAGTTGCGGTCGCAGCGTGCCCGCCGGATCGCCGGCGATGAGGAAGGCGTTGCGGAACGGCAGGCGCGGATCGAAGTTGTATCCGCCGACGGCGCGCCAATACAGGCCGATGGGGTTCGGCAAGGCCGAGAACGGTGGGATGAAGCCGGTGAGCAGCACCACCGCGACAGCGGCGCCGGCCAGGGTCGGCCACACGCTGCGGCGCGTGAGGATGAAGAGCGTGCCGGTGCCCAGCAGCGCGGCGGCCAGCCACGGCAAGGCGCTGAGCCACGGCGAGGGCGGCGCCAGTTCCGTTGGCGGCAGCGTGAGGCCGGTCTGCGGCGCGGCGGGTTGCAGCACCCCACCCTGCGCCACCGTTTGCGTCATCAACGCGAACAGCCAGATGAGGGCGGCCAACCCACCCAACGCCAGCCCATCGCCGAGGCGGGCGACGAGGCGGCGCGGTACCGGCCAGGTATCGGGCATCAGCGCGCGGTGCGGGCGCACGTCGCGGATGGCGGCCAGGGCGGCATCCTGCCGCTGATAGGCGGCCAGCGTCGCGCGGCATTCGGCGCATGTGGCCAGGTGAGTATCAACGAGGCGGCGTTCCTCGGGAGCGAGATCGCGATAGTAGGCGAGTTGGTTCAGCACGTGCTCGTTCATCGTTCCGCGCCTTCGTACACGTTCCGCAATTGCTGCCGCGCGCGCACCAACCGCTGCTTTACCGCGTCGGTCGATAGATTGAGCGTCGCGGCGATTTCGGCCACGCTGAATTCGTGACAGGTGTACAGCACCAGCGGCGCGCGATAATCATCCGCCAGTTTGAGCAGCGCGCGCCGCATCGTCTCGGACGCAATCGGGTCGGCGTCGTGCTCCGCGGAGGTCAGCGCCGGCTCGTTGCCGAGGAGCGGCAGCCAGCGCAGCAGCCGCGCCCGGCGCATGTGATCACGGGCGAGGTTGGTGGCGATGCGATAGGTCCATGCGCGCGGGTTATCGAGTTTGGGCAGGTCGCGCCGCGCATGCCAGGCGCGGGTGAAGGTCTCCTGCGTCAGATCCTCGGCCAGCCGTGGGTCGCCGAGCAGCCGGTAAAGGTAGTTGAGGATCGGCGTCTCGAAGGCCGCATACAACCGCTCGAACTGGGCGGCCAACTCGCGCTCACTCGGCTGGGCGTGGGGGACGCTCACGGAATAGGCTCGGCGCAGGGTTTGAGTGTCGGGCAATATCATACCTGGTGGGGTATGACGTGCGACGTGGTCAGGCAGTGACAATCTTACTTCAAGCCCGAGCGCCGGTGCGAGAGTAAGCGAACCGGCAGCATCTCGGCCACCGGCCAACCGGCTTAAGCTACAATTGCGCCTTAACCAATCGTTCGAAAGGATAGATCGTGTCCAAGCAATACTCCGCTCCCCCCGCGCTGGTCATTGACCCGAAGAAGAAGTATTCCGCCACTTTCAAAACCGAGAAGGGCGACTTCGTCATCGAGCTGTTCGCCGACAAGGCCCCGCTGACGGTGAATAACTTCGTCTTCCTCGCGCGCGAGGGGTTTTACGACGGCGTGACGTTTCATCGCGTCATTAAGGGTTTCATGGCGCAGGGCGGCGACCCGAGCGGCACCGGCACCGGCGGCCCCGGCTACAGGTTCAAAGACGAGTTTCATCCCGACCTGCGGCACAACGCGCCGGGCATCCTCTCGATGGCCAACGCCGGGCCGGGCACCAACGGCAGCCAGTTCTTCATCACCCACGGCCCGACCCCCCACCTCGACAACCGCCACTCGGTCTTCGGCAAAGTGACGCAGGGGATGGAGATTGTGCTCGCCATCCCGGAGCGTGATCCGAGTCGCGCCACCAAACCGGGCACGCGGATTCAGACGATCGCCATCAGCGAAGCCTGAGGTGGACACAGAGGCACGGGGAGCCGTGTTGATCCACACCCCATGACCCCAACGCCGGCCAAAGCCCGATCGTCGTGGAAGCTGCAACTCGCGCGCGCGGCGATGCTGGTATTCGTCATCGCGCTGACGTGGTTCGTGTACAACATCCGCGACCGGGCTGACATTCTGCAGGCATACGGTTACCCCGGCATCTTTCTGCTGTCGGTCATGGCCAGCGCGACGATCGTGTTGCCCGCGCCGGGGTTGGCGTTCGTGTATGGCGCGGGCGCGCTGCTCAACCCGCTCGGCGTGGGCGTGGCGGCCGGGCTGGGCGCGACGCTGGGCGAACTCTCGGGCTACATGGCCGGGTTCAGCGGCCAGGCCATCATCGAGAATCGCGCGCTGTACGAGAAACTGGTGGGGTGGATGCAGCGCTACGGGGCGGTGACGATTGCGGTGCTGGGTTTCCTGCCGCTGCCGTTCTTCGACCTGGCCGGGGTGGCCGCCGGCGCGCTCAAGATGCCGGTGGCGCGCTTCTTGCTGTTCTGTTCGGTCGGGAAGATCCCGAAGATGTTGCTGGTGGCGCTGGCGGGCTCCTATTCGCTCGAATGGATCGCCCGGCTCTTTCAGTAAGGCATGACGACGCGCAACACGCTCCTGGTGATCGAGGACGACGACCTGACCGGTCGCTTGATTCGCGTGAACATGGAACGGGCGGGCTTCCGGGTGCTGGCGGCCCGCACCGGGGCGGAGGGGGTACAACTCGCGCGCCAGCACAACCCCGACCTCGTCATCACCGACGCCTATCTGCCGGATATGGACGGGCTGCACATCTGCCGCGCCCTGGTCGAGGAAAGCCGCACGCGCCACATCCCGATCCTCTTCATCTCCGGCCACACTCGCGCCGAGCAGGTGCTCGAGGCGCTCGAGCACGGCGCAGACGATTACCTCGTCAAGCCGTTCGATTACCGCGAGATGGCGGCCCGCGTCCGCGCACACATCCGCCGCGCGCAGCTCAAGCCGGCGCTCAACCCGCTCAGCGGCCTGCCCGGCAACCTCATCATCGAACAGGAAATCCGCCGCCTGACCGAGGCCGGGGCGAGCAGCCCGCCGTTCGCAGTGTTGTATATCGACCTCAACAATTTCAAATCGTACAACGATGTCTATGGCTTCCCGGCCGGCGACGAGATGTTGCGGCTGCTGGCCAACACCATCAGCGCCGCGGTGACGGAGTTGGGCAACGAAGCCGATCTGGTCGGGCACATCGGCGGCGACGACTTCATCGCCATCAGCACCCCCGACCGGTCGGATGCCATCGGGCAGCGCATCATGGCCGACTTCGACCGGCAGGTGCCTGAGTTGTATACGCCGGTGGATCGGCGGCGCGGCTACATCACCGCCAAAGACCGGCAGGGGATGATCCGCAAATTCCCGATGGTCGGCGTCGTCATCGCCATCGTGCACAACGAGCACCGGCCCATCCACAGCCATTGGGAGGTAGGCGAGATCGGCGCGGAACTCAAAGCCTTTGCCAAGTCGCGCGGCGGCAGCGTGTACGTGAAGGATAAACGGCGCGGGTGAGGCGCAATGACCGACCTCAATCAACTCACCCGCCAACTGACAAGCGACGACCCGCAGCAGCGGCGCAACGCCGCGCAGCAATTGGGCCAAATCGTCTCGCCGGCCGCGTGCGAGGCCCTCATCGGCGCACTCGGCGACCCGCATCTCAGCGTGCAAGAGACCGTTATCCTCGCGCTGGCCAAACATCCCTACCCCGGCAAGATCAGCCAGTTGGTGCAGGTGTTGCAGGAGAACAATCCGGTGCGCCGCAACGCCGCGCTCAACGCGCTGCTGGAAATCAGCGCCGAGACGCCGCAGGTCACCCTTGACGCGCTGCATCACCCCTCCGCCGACGTGCGCCAGTGGGCGGCGGAGATGCTGGGCGAGATCAATGAAGCCAGCTCGGTGACAGCGCTGCTCGAACGGCTGGAGGATACGGGCGAGTTTCCCAACGTGCGGCGCGCGGCGGCGCAATCGCTCGGGCGGCTGGGCAACGTCTCCGCCGCGCCGGCGCTGATGGCGGCGGCGACGCACGGCGATTTCTGGATGCGCCAGGCGGCGATCGAAGCGCTTAGCCGGTTGGGGGATGAGAAAGTCGTCGAGCCGCTGCTGACGTTGATGAAGCAGGATGCGTGGACGCGGCCCGCCGTGATCAAAGCGCTCGGCAACATCGGCAGCACGCAGGCCATGCCCGACCTCGTCACCGCCCTCGACGACCAAAGCGCGACGGTGCGCACCGCCAGCCTCGAAGCGATGTTTAGGATCGTGATGGAGCCGACCGGGCGGCGCACCGGCACGCCGCGCACCGCCATGCTGCGACCCGTCATCCCGGTGGAGCCGTTGCGGCGCGAATTGAACGCGCGCACCGTCCCCAACAGCGCCTACGCCGCGCACCTGCTCGGCTGGCTCGGCGACCACACCGCCCTGCCCGATCTGCTCGAAACCGTCAACGCCGCCGAGGAGCCGCTGCGCGATGCGGCCACCGAGGCGTTGTTGCGGTTTGGCTCGGCGGCCGTGCCGGTGCTGCTCACGGCGATCACGCGCCCCGAGCTGGCGTTGCGCGAACGGGCGATTGAACTGCTCGGCCTGCTGGGCGATCAAAGCGTGGTGCCGGCGTTGCTCGAACACCTCACCGACCGGCAGATCGCGGTGCGGCATGCGGTGCTGCGCGCGCTCGGCGCACTCGGCGGTGAGGCCGCATACACCGGGCTGCTGCAATCGCTCAACGACCCGGCCACCCGCGATGTCGCCCTCGGTATCCTCAGCCAATTCAACGACCCGGCCCTGGTCGGCGAACTCAAGACTCATCTGCAACGCTATTTGTACGAGAGCAAAAGCGCCAGCGGCCTGCGGTGGGCGGCGGCGCAGGCCCTCAGCCTGCTCGGCGATGAGGCCGCCGTCAGCATCCTGCTCAACGCCACCCGCCTGCCCGATGACTTGATCCGCAAGCCCGCCGCCGAGGCGCTGGCGCGGGTGCGTGGCCGGCGCGCGGTCAACGTCCTCATCGAGGCGCTCGGCGACCGCGACTGGCTGGTGCGGCAAAAGGCGATCGAGGCGCTGAGCAGCATCCAGGATAGCCGGGTGGTCGCCGCCCTCATCCCGCTGGCGCGCGACCCGGAGTGGCGCGTGCGCTGGTCGCTCGTCTCCGCCTTTGGCCGCTTGCGCGACAGCCGCGTGTACGGCTCGCTGGCGGAGTTGGCGCGCGACGCCGACCGGTGGGTGCGCCATCGTGTGATGGAGGTTTGCGGGCGGATGGACGACAGCCGCGCGGTGGAGATCGCCCTGCGCGGGTTGAAGGATGCCGAGCCGCCGGTGCGCATGGCCGCCCTCGACGCGTTGCAGCCGCAGCGCGAGCCGGCCCTCATCGCCGCCATCGCCGAACTCACGCAAGACCCCCATGCCGAGGTGCGGGCGACGGCGGCGCGCACGCTGGCCTTCGTCGCCGGCGCGAACGCGATTGATTCGCTCACGCTGCTCGCCCACGACCCGATGGAAAACGTGCGCGCGACCATCGGTTACGTGCTGGGGGAACTGGGGTCGGAGGAGGGCCTCCCCGCGCTGGAGACCTTGCTGCGCGACCCGGCCCCGGCGGTGCGGGCGCAGGCCGGCGATGCGCTGGCCCACATCGGCACGACGCTGGCCCTGCAGTCGCTGGTCGAAGCGCTGACGCACCCGACCGTGAAGCCCGAGGCGCAAGCGCGTTTGCTCGCGCTGGGCGAGCCGGCGCAGCGCGCCCTCCTCAGCGCCACCCGCTCGCCGCAGACCGAGCTCCGCATCGCCGCCGCCGAGGCGCTGGGCCGCACCGGCAACGCGCAAGTCGCCACCGCGCTGCAGGCCATGCTCCGCGACGCCGATCAGCGCGTGAAGGCCGCGGCGGAAGAGGCCATACAAGCGCTGAACCGGCGCCCCGATGGCGAATCGGTAGTATGAGGATACGTCTGGACTGTTGAAGTTGCTCTTGAAAGTGCAAAGGACGTTTCAATCGAGCCTAATGCCGAACTCGAGGTTTCGCTTGCTTGTGCCCGCTGTAGACGTGGCGGGAGAACAACCGCCGTGAAGATGAAGCTCAGCGACATCAGCGCGTGGCGACCCGGATTGTTGCGCTGGGAGCGTGCTGCCAAGATTCTCCCCTCACCCCTGCCCTCTCCCCGCTGGGGAGAGGGGGTTGGCCCTGGTCATTTGAAGTAGTCCTCATATTGCCAGCGCCGACTCCCCTCTCCCGCCGGGAGAGGGGCTGGGGGTGAGGGGGAAATTCAGTTCCGTTGAACCTCTTCCCTCTGCGTCACCTTCCGCAGCGCGGCTCCGCTGACCTTCACGCCCAACCCCGGGCCCTGCGGCACTGAGAGCGTGCTGTCAAGATTCTCCCCTCACCCCTGCCCTCTCCCCGCTGGGGAGAGGGAGTGGGCCTTGGTCATTTGAAGTAGTCCTCATATTGCCGGCGCCGACTCCCCTCTCCCGCCGGGAGAGGGGTTGGGGGTGAGGGGGAAACTTAGCTCCGTTGAACCTCTTCCCTCTGCGTCACCCTCCGCAGCGCGGCTTCGCTGACCTTCACACCCAACCCCGGGCCCTGCGGCACCGAGAGCGTGCTGTCGGGGTTCAGCTCGAACGGCTGCTCGACGATGTCTTCAAAGTAGTAGCGCCGCGAAGCCGAGATGTCGCCGGGCAGCGTGAAGCCCGGCAGCGACGCCACCGCCACGTTCGCCGCGCGGCCAATGCCCGTCTCCAGCATCCCACCCATCCACACCGGCACGCCCCGCGCACGGCAATAATCATGGATGCGTTTGGCCTCGTGCATGCCGCCCACCCGCCCCGGCTTGATGTTGATGATGCGACACGCGCCCAGCTCCAGCGCCCAGCGCGCGTGCTCGACCGAGTGGATACTTTCGTCGAGGCACACCGGCGTCTTCAGTTGCGGCTGGAGTTTAGCGTGGTCAATGATGTCGTCCATCCCCAGCGGCTGTTCGAGCAGCAACAGGTTGTAGTCATCCAGGGCCCTGAGGTGGTCGGCGTCGCCCAGCCGGTACACTGAATTGCCGTCGGCCTGCAGCAGCAAATCGGGATGATGCTGGCGGATGATGGCGACGTCGCCCACATCGCGCCCCGGCTTGATCTTGAGCTTGATCCGGCGGTAGCCGTCGGCGAGGTAGCCGTTCACCACCTCGAGCAATTTCTCCGGGGTGGATTGAATCCCGACCGACACACCCACATGGACGCGGTCACCGCGACCGCCGAGCAGCGCTTGCAGCGAAACCCCGGCGCGCTGCGCGAACAAATCCCACAGCGCCATCTCCAGGCCGGCCCTGGCCATGTTGTGCCCGCTGATGAAGGCGACCGATTCACGGAATGACTCAATATCGTTCAGGTCGGTCGCTAGCGCGGCGGGCACGAGGAAATCCTCGAGCACGTGCCAGTTCGTTTTCGTCGACTCGTACGAATAGCTCGGGATCGCCGTCGCCGTGCATTCGCCCCAGCCCGTCAGCCCGTCGGCGCGCGCCTCGACGATGACGCAGTCGTGATCATGCTCCGTCCAGCGCGAGGTCTGAAACGGAGAGCGGTACGGCATGCGGATCTGACGCAGGGTGATCTGCTCTATCTTCAAGGCGTGGCTCCTCTCGTGGAGAGAAATCGCGCGCCAGGCCGCCAAGCCGCCCCGTCTCTCTTTTGCGCCCTGGCGGCTTTGCGCGAGACCCAGGGGTTAAAGCTCGACTGGGCCTTCGCTGTAGGTCAGCGCGTAAAACGAACGCAAGCGGCCCGCGCGTGATTCGGTGAAGAAGTCGGTGATGATGTAGTGTCCGGCGAACAGCCGCTCGAATACCTCGCGGATGTGGAAACGCCAGGCTTGCGCGAGGCTGAGGTCGTAAACCTTGATAGCCTGAAAGTTGTACGGGATTTCGACAAGCGCAAAGATGCCGCCCGGTTCGCTGAAGCGCGCCGGGGGATGGAGCAAATTGTCCCTGGCTTCAGCGGGGTTGAGGATCTCGGCCCCGGCGGAGGTGAACGACTCGAGCGTGAGTGCCGCGCGCGTCCCGCCCAGTCGCTCCTTCACCCGGTTGCTCGTCACCCACCAATCCACCTGAAAGCGGTCGGACGGCAGCCCGGCGTTGAGGCTGTCGCCCATCGAGCCGTACACATCGCGCATGTAGGTTCGGCACACCGCGCCGAGCCGGGCGATGTTGAGATGGGCGTTGCGCGATTCGAGCGGGTCGTACGTCCACGTGATCAGACGCACGCCCTGTTGCACGACGAAATCGCGCTGGGCCAGTTTGAGCCGGTAGCCGACATGCTGATCGCGGTACTCGGGCAGGACCCCGAGCATGTGCGAGCAATGCTTGAGGCGTGTCAGGGCGGGCCGCCGGGTGTCGCCGTCATCGGTGCCGAGGAAGCCAAAGACGAAACCGATCAGGTGGTCATCAACAAAGGCGCCGATGAGCAGGCCGCCGTTGTGCGCCGCCGTGGTCAGGACGTGGCGCGGCACAATCTCCAAATCAGTGCCGGGCCACACCTGGCGCTGGATATCTTCCACCTGCGCGAGTTCGGCGTGGGTCTCAATGGGGCGGATCGTGATCATTCGCAGTGAACACTCAACAGTGATCGGTCATCCGTCTGCCGGCGATTCTCCCATAGTTTCTAACATCAGTTCGGGATAAGGCCGCCCTTCGACTACGCGGCTTGCGGAGAAGCTACGGCGCATCCTGAGCGGAGGCCCGCCTGCTCTTGGCGGGCCGCAGTCGAAGGAGCGCCGCTCCGCTCAGGGTGCTTGTTTTATTCTGTGTCATCCCGAACTCACGTTTTCTACGGTCCACTGTTCACCGTTCGCTGATCGCCGTTCACCAGCCTCGCACCAGCCGTTGAACCTCACCCCACCAGCGCCGCTCGCGCAGATATTCCAACGTCGCTTCGATGCGCGCCGGCTTGAGGTTGAAGTAGCGCGTGACGCTGGTCAGCTCCGTCACGCGGTTGACGGCGAAGTGATCGAGCCAGTGCTCGGTGAGCGGCGAACGCGGCAGCACCTGCTCGGCGAACCACGCCCCCCAGCGCAACAGCACCGGGTTCGCGCCCATCACGCGCCGCTGCACGCCGGTCTTCTCCATCACCAGTTGTGCCAGCGCCTCGACCGTGACAAATTCCGGCCCGCCTACGCTCAACGTCTGGTCGAGGAGGGCATCGTCGGCGAGGCTCCACTCGAGGCAGGTGGCGAGGTCCTCCACCCACAGCGGCTGCAGCACGGTCGCGCCGTCGCTCGGCAGCCAGAGCACGCCGGGGCTGAGGCGAATGAGGGCCGCCAGCGTGTTCACTAACACATCCTCGCGCCCGTAAAGCAGGGCGGAGCGCAGGATGAGATACGGGAGGCCGCTCCGCCGGATGAACTCCTCGGCGATGCCTTTGGCTTTGAGCACCGGGTACGCCGAAGCCCGGTCAGCGCCGAGGTGCGAGACGAAGATGAAGCGGCGCACATTTGCCTCGCGCGCCGCTTCGACCAGCGCGCGCGTGCCGTTGACATCCACTCCCAACAAATCGCCGTGGCGGCCGCGCCATTCCTGCCCGGCCAGGTGAATCACACTATCGACTCCGACCAGGGCCGAGCGCAGTGCGCGCGTATCCTCGAGCGAGCCGATGGCAAGTTGCACCGGGATGCGGCTGGGCAGGCGCGGCGAGCGTTTCGAGGGCCGGACGAGGCAGCGCAACGGTGCGCCAGCCTCGGCCAAACGTGGCAGCAAGGTTCGCCCAACAAAGCCGGTGGCGCCGGTTACGAAAATCACAGCGCCGAAGTTTAGCGGAGCCAGGGCCGAGGCACAAGCTGATGATGAAAACAGCCCAGGCGAAGCCACAGCGCAATTATGTCCCGCATCTTCGCGCCAGCCCGCGTGTTATACTCCCCAGGTACTTCGCTTTGAATCTCCATAAGGACTTACAATGAGCGTTCGCGTGGTCATCACGGGCCTCGGCTGTGTCAGCCCGCTGGGCAACAGCGTGCCAGCGACGTGGGAGGCCGCCATCGCCGGCCGATCGGGCGCCGGCCCCATCACCCACTTCGATCCGGCCCAACTCGACACCCGTTTCGCGGCAGAGGTCAAAGGCTTTGACGCCGCCGAGCTGTTTGGCCGCAAAGAAGCGCGCCGGATGGATCGTTTCACCCAGTTCGGCGTGGCGGCGACGCAGGAGGCGCTGAACGACGCGGGCCTGACGATCACCGATTCGAACCGTGATCGCGTCGGCGTCTTCATCGGCTCGGGCATCGGCGGCATCGGCACGATCATGACCGAGACCGAGGTGATGTTGACCAAAGGCCCGAAGCGCGTCAGCCCGTTTCTCGTGCCGATGATGTTGCCCGACAGCGTCGGCGGGCAGATCGCGATTCAATACGGCATGCGCGGCCCGAACCTCGGCGTGGTCTCGGCCTGTGCCAGCGGAACGAATGCGGTCGGTGAGGCCGCCGATATCATCCGGCTGGGGCGGGCGGATGTGATGCTGGCCGGGGGCGCGGAGGCCGCCGTCGTGCCGATTGCGATTGCGGGCTTCGGCGTGATGACGGCCATCTCCAAACGCAACGACGCGCCCGACAAGGCCTCGCGCCCGTTCGACAAAACGCGCGATGGTTTCGTCATCGGCGAGGGCGGCGCTGTGCTGGTGCTCGAATCCGAGGCGCATGCCCGAGCGCGCGGCGCGCACATCTACGGCGAGGTGGTCGGTTACGGAATCAGCAACGACGCCCATCATATCTCCTCCCCACCGGAGGACGGCGCGGGCGCGGTGCTGTGCATGCAACTGGCCCTCAACAGCGCCGGGCTGGCGCCCAGCCAGATTGATTACCTCAACGCGCACGGCACCAGTACGCCGATCAACGACAAGGCCGAGACGATCGCGGTCAAACGGGTCTTTGGCGAAAACGCCTACGATCTCGCCATCAGCTCCACCAAATCCATGACCGGCCACTTGCTCGGTGCGGCGGGCGCGGTTGAGGCGGTGATGTGCGTCAAGGCTATCACCGACGGCGTCATCCCGCCGACGATTAATTACGAAACGCCCGACCCGGAGTGCGACCTCGACTACGTCCCCAACACCCAACGCGTCAAGCCTATCCGCTACGCCATGTCGAATTCGTTTGGGTTTGGCGGTCACAATGCCTGCGTGATTCTGGGACAGTACCACAATGGCCAACGCTAACGGCACTCACGGCGCGAACGGCCATTCCCTCGAGTCGCTCCGGCCGCAGCCGCCCGCCCAGCGCGCCGCGCAGCGCTACGCGCACATCGTCGGCTGGGGGATGGCTGTGCCCGAGAAGGTGCTGACCAACGACGACCTGGCGCGGATGGTGGACACGAGCGACGAGTGGATCACCACCCGCACCGGCATCAAGGAGCGTCGCATTGCCGGCCCGAAAGACTCGACCGCCTCGCTCTCCATCGCCGCCGCGCGCCGCGCCCTCGAAATCGCCGATGTCGAACCGGAGGCGATTGACCTCGTCATCGTGGCCACCAGCACGCCCGAGCACATCTTCCCCTCGACGGCCAGCCTGGTGCAGGATGCGTTGGGGGCCAGCAACGCCGGGGCGTTTGATCTGTCGGCGGCCTGCACGGGTTTCATCTATGCGCTGGCGATGGGGTCGCAATCCATCCGCAGCGGCGCGTCGCACACCGTGCTCGTGATCGGGGCCGAGACTCTGTCGCGGGCGGTGAATTGGCGCGATCGCGGCACGTGCATTTTGTTTGGCGATGGGGCCGGCGCATTTCTGCTGCAGGGGCGCGAAAGCCCGGGCGGCGTGCTGTGCACGATGTTGCGGTCGGATGGATCCGGCGGCAACTCGCTCATCATCCCCGCCGGGGGCAGCAAAGTCCCGGCCTCGTTCACCAGCGTGCGCGACAACCTGCATGCCATTCAGATGGATGGCAAGGAGGTCTATCGTTTTGCTACGCGGGTGATGACGCAATCGGTGAAGGATGTGGTGATGTGTGCCGGGCTGACCCTCGACGACGTGCGGCTGATCGTGCCGCATCAGGCCAACCGGCGCATCATCGAGTCGTCGGCGCGCGGGTTGGGCCTGGCGGAGGACCGATTCATGGTGAACGTCGATCGGTATGGGAACACCTCGGCGGCCTCGATACCCATCGCGGTTTGCGAGGCCGTCGCCCAGGGCCGGTTGCGGCCCGACGATCACCTGGTGCTGGTGGGCTTCGGCGCCGGGCTGACGTGGGGATCGGTGGTGGTTAAGTGGGAGGCCACGCCGGTCGAGGTTTCACGTTGGAGCCGCACGCGCCGGCAACTGTCGTATGAACTGGCCAAGGTGCGCTCGGTGGCGCGCCGCGGCTTACGGTCGCTCGAAGGCGCGCTGTTCGGCTCACAGGCGCCGGAGATCAGCGGCGATGCGCCCCGCCCCAAACGCGCCGAACCACCGGCCAGGCCGAAACGTTAACGCGAAATGCCCGCCGTCACCGAGGGACGGCGGGCATTTTTCCTGATTGGCGACGGCGACGGCGCCTTAGTTCGCAGACGGTGTCGCCACCGTCTGCAAGAACTTCTCCACCATCATCTTCAGCGGGCCAAAGGGTAGCGCGCCCACCTGGGTGTACACGACCTTGCCGTTGGCGACGAAGAGCATCGTGGGGATGCCCTGCACACCGTAGCGGCCCGCCCACTCGGGGTTGTCGTCGGTGTTCACCTTGGCCACGACGACCTTGCCGGCATACTCGTTGGCGATCTTCTCGAGGTGCGGCGCGACGGCGCGGCACGGGCCGCACCACGGCGCCCAGAAGTCCACGATCACCGGCGTCTCGCTCTTGAGCACCGACTGCTCGAACGCCGCGTCGGTCACGTGAATTGGCTCGTTCATTTCAATCTCTCCTTGTTTCCCAAATAAAGCCGCGCGCCCGGTCATCAACCTAAACGCCCGGCCAGATCAATCGCCCGCGCCCCGGCCGGTACCGCCTCTACTTCGCGGATCTCGAAACTGGTATGGATGGGAGCCGCGGCGCGCAGGGTGTTTATCACCGCGCAATATTTCGTCTCCGAAAGTTCAATGGCGCGGCGCACCGCCTCCGGGTCAATGCCTTCGCCGGTCACGACGTACTTCACTTCGATGTGTGTGTATTTCTTCGGATGGTCTTCGGCGGTTTCACCCCGGGTCTGCACTTCGAAGCCCGTCACCCTCTGACGTTTCTTGCGCAGGATGTCGATGACGTCCATCCCCGTACAACCGGCCAGCCCGACCATCAGCATCTCCAGCGCGCGAAAGTTCACCCCCTCGCTGTCGAGGCGCAGCGTCGCGCCCGAGGGCACCGTCACGTCAAACGCCAGGCCGTGACCATCCCACACCGCGGTTGCTGCCTTCATTCCCATGTGTTACCTCGCAAAGGACTCGCGCTCGGGCTGCCCCTAACTGGCTTTGCTCAAAACATCAATCAGGTTTTCGATCATCGCCTCGGTGTTCCGGACCGATTTGGTCTCTTCGAGGCACTGACAGGCGTATGACTTGGCCAGCATCGCGCTGGTCTGCTGCACGGCCGACCGAATGGCCGTCATCTGTTGAATGATTTCCTGGCAATCGCGGCCGTCATCCAGCATCTTCGAGACGCCGCGCACCTGCCCCTCGATCCGCCTTAAGCGGCGCTTCACATCTTCTACGGTGGCCGTGTCCATGGTCCGCTCCTTCGGCTCGGTACTCTAGGGGGGTATTGTATCGCCTGAACCGGCTTTGTCAAGTTGGAGCTTCATTAGCCGGGGCGGCGGTTCAACCTTCGACCGGCACCGGCGCGCGATGCCAGGTGTTGTTCATGTAGCCTGTGAAATTCCACCCACTGCCGCATGCCCGGGTCTGCGCCTGCGAAGGCGACGTGCTGCGCGCCGTCGCCCGTCCCGGCGATTGCCCGCGCATTGCAACGTGGCGGTGACGGTGGCGCGGGCGAAGCGCGCAAGGCCGGGCAGTGCCAGCGTCAGCGGCGAGCCGGCGGGGCCGGTGACCCGGATTTGAAAGCGGTTCGGGTCGATGGTCGGACAAAGAGGGTCATGGATGATGGTGCAAGTCGGCCAGAAGCTGGCGGCAGGAGCGTTCGATCAGTTCATACGCGACGTCGAAGCCGCGTTGATCCCCGTAATACGGATCGGGCACATCGCGGTCGGCCCCGGCCTGCGGGTCGAAATCACGCAACAGGCCGATCTTCCGGCGTTCGGTGTCGGTGCGGGCCAAGCGCAACAGATCGGCTTTAATTTCGCGGTCGAGGGCGAGGATGACGTCGAAGCGATCGAAGTCGCGCGCGGTGAACCGCTGGGCGACGCTGTCGAGCGTGAGGCCGTGAGCGCGGGCGGTGCGCTGGGCGCGCGCGTCGGGCGGATCGCCCACATGCCATCCACCCAGGCCAGCCGATTCGATGTGAAAATCAGACGCGCGCCCGGCCCGGGCCACCAGATGCCTGAGGACGCCCTCGGCCAGCGGGCTGCGGCAGATGTTGCCGAGACAGACGAAACAGATGCGGAGCATCACAGAGGCGTGAACTTATCTGAGCGCCGTCACCGACACGGCCCAGGTCGCGAGACAGCCCTCTTCCACCACCAAGGCCACCGCGCCGCCGTCCAGGTCCGAATCGGTGTCCACGACATCGAACACCCGTTGACCGTTCACGCCGGCGCGCAACCGCCCTGTCTCCGTTTCCAAAGCGAGGCGGTACGGTTGCTCCAAGGCCCAGGCGAGCTCGGCCTCGGCCAAGGTCTGTTCGTGTTCCAGCACCTTCGTCAACCGCAACCTGCCACCGGCTGTGAGCAACAGTGAATAGTAACGGCGCAGACCCTGCACACAGACGGCGATGCCGGCGGCCGAACACAGCAGCGGTTTGACCTCGGCCTCGAGGCGATACGCCCGCCACTCACGCGCACCCTGTGCGAGAAGCCCGCGCCCTTCGTTCTGGATCAGGCGGAACGGCTCCGGCCACTCGTGAGGAAATTGATCGACCGCACTCACCCACGCGCGACGCCACGCCGTGCCGGGTTCGGACGGGCGCCGAAACGTCACGGTGGGCGACCCGTCCCACGTCAGCGTGTCGAGGTACACCGTGCCCGGAGCGCTTGACTCGCCGCTCACCTCCAGGCCGAGGGCGTGAATGGGCTGGCCATCGAGGTCGCCCACCGTCCACTGCAATTCATCGGCGCGCCCCGGCGCAAGCGTGACAGCCGGCCCCGATACGCGGCGCGATTGATCGTTGGCCGCGTACACGCTGAGATACAGACCAACCTTCGCGGGCGCGAGGTTGCCCTCATCCGCGCCCAGGCGGGCGCGCACGGATTGGCCCGGATACAGGGTCGGCGACCCATGCAGAGGATAGCCGCCCATGTTCAAATCCTCCGGGCGGATGAAGGTGGGCGTTGAGGCGCGCAGCGGCTCGCCCGCAGCCTGAGGCCGGTAGCGCAACGCCAGGCTGCGCGCGCCGTTTGCGCTGTGCCCGGGCACGTTTTCGATCTGCAAGTTGGGCGAATGGGACTCAAATCCTTGTACCGCGCCCGGCGCTTCGAAGTGAAAGCGCGCCCCGCCCTTCGGCGCGATCGGCTCCGCACCGCGCAAACCCCGCCCGAGGTTCACGATCCGCACCGCCTCCTGCACCGCGTCGGTGATGCAGCGCGCGCCGTCGGCGGTGGGCAAATACAACCGGTCGGCCACCGGGCCGCGCCAATCCGGCCCGGCGTCCAGGCCCGCCAATCCATTCTTGATCCCCAGCACACAGCCGACGTTGCCGGAGTTGCAGTCGGTATCCCAGCCCGAGGTGTTGGTGATCATCAACGACTTCTGAAAGTCATCGTCGCCGTACAGCAGCCCGAGGTGGATGAGGGCGTGATTGGGGACGATGTGGCAGTTGCCGGGGAACCGGTCGTAGCCGTAGCGCGCGGCGATTTTCTCGCGGGCCACGCGCCAGTCGGTGATGCCGGCGCGCCACCCGCGCAGGTCGGCGATCAGGCGATAGATCACCGAATCCGGCGGGATGACGTTCACCGCCGCGTCGAGCAGCTTGTTCAAATCCGCCTCGACGAAGGCCAGCGCTTCGAGGGCGGCGATGACCTGCGCGCCGTAGATGGCTTCGCCGTCGTGGCTGACGCAGGCCGCTTTGCGCGCGAACTCGGCGGCCAGTTCCGGGTCGCCCGGCGCGATCATCCCCCAGCCGTCGATAAAAATCTGCGCGCCGATCTGTTCGGCCACCGTCTTGCCGTTGAGGGCCATCGAGCCGCTCTGCGGCGGGGCGAGGCCGCGCTTGAGCCGCACGTAAGCGGTGTGCTCGGTGGAGTTGCCGAAGCCGCCCCACCACAGGATGCTCTGGTTCGGCACGATGTAGTTGAGCCACGTCGCGCCGATCTGCGCCGGGGTCAGCCCGCGTCCGTTCGCGTAATCGCTCAGCGCGCGCAGAAAGGTGAACGTGCCGGTGACGTCGTCATCGGTGACGACGAGCGGCGTGCCGAACCGCTCGTGCACGTAGTAGCTGATCTCGCCCAGCTCGGCCGCGATGCGGTCGTAGGTCCAACCCTCGAAGGGGCGGCCCAGATACACGCCGATGAGTTTACCGAGCACGCCGGCGTAAACGCGCTCGAGATAATCGGGAGGCAGGGGCACTGTCAGTTCGAGGCGTGGAAGCTCAAAGGCCTGGTAGCGGCGACTACAGGCTGAGCGCCGCAAAGCGCGGGTCGCGGTCGAGCGTCAGGCGCAGGCCCGCGGCCAGTTGCGTCCTGGGCGTGAAGTTCAGTTTCTGCGCGGCCAGGGTCAGGTCGGCGCACATGCGCGATACCCCACCGTCGTCGGCTTTGGAATACAACACATCGAGGGTGCGGCCCGTGACTTCGGCGATGGCGCTCACCAAAGCGCGCCCGCTGGATTCCTGCCCGCTGCCGACGTTGATCGTCAGGCGGTCAATGGTCTGGGCCGTGGCGGCGGCGGCCAGGGCGTCCACGACATCATCCACATACACAAAGTCGCGGGTCTGCGAGCCATTGCCGTGCACGACGAGCGACCCGCCGGTGAGGGCCTGCCGGATGAAGCGCGGGATGACGGGCGCGTGCACGGCCGGCAGCGGCTGGCCCGGCCCGTAGGCGTTGAAGACGCGCAGCGACACCGTCTCGATGCCGACCAGCGCGCCGATGGTGCGGACGTAGTATTCGGCGGCCAGCTTGCTCACCGCGTACGGGCTGCGTGGGTTGGGCGGCAATGCTTCGTGGAAGGGAACCTGCTTTTGCTCTCCGTACACCGCGCCCGACGACACCAGCACCACGCGCTTCACGCCGGCGTCGCGCATCGCCTCCATCACGCTCACCGTGCCGCCGACGTTGACGGCGTTGTACTCGCGCGGGTACAACACCGATTCGGGCACCGACACACGCGCCGCCAGATGGTAGACGCAGGCCACATCCTGCAGCAACGACCAGAGTTTGGGCCGGTCGTTGACATCCCCGCGCGTGAACGAGACGTGCGGCAGCAGCCGGGCCGGGTCACCGGCGGAAAGATCATCCAACCCGCGGACGTTGTGCCCGGTCTGCGCGAGTCGATTGGCCAGCGCCGAGCCAAGAAACCCCGCTGCCCCGGTGACGAGGAAATTCATCGTGGCGACATTATACGTCCTTGCCCGCGGTCGCAGGCCTGTTATCATCCCGGCCATGTTACGGGCAACGCTGCGCCGGCTGTGGCGCGGCTTCGTGCGTCTGGTCGTCGCTGGTGTGTGCGCAATGGTGTTGCGGCTGGACACATACCTGCCGACCACGTTGCCGGAGCGCGTCCTCGGCTATACCGGCGGCATCGCTTTTGACTTTGTGGCGTGGACGGTGCGCGCGGCGAGCGCGAAGATTCAGCAGGCGAGCGTGGATGAGCAGGCATATATGACCGAAGCGGATCGCGCCCAACCGGTGCGTGAGTTCTTCGACCTGCGCGCGCGCCTCAACCGGGTCGAGCGCGACATCGCCGAGCGGTATGCCGATCCCGACATCGCCGAGCCGGCAGCCGCGACCGCCGGGCTGCGCACCGAGGAGGCCGCGTTGCGCGCGCGGATGGCCGAACTGCAGCCGCTGGCCGAGGCGATCCTGCAAGAGCAGGTCGCGGTGCTGTGGGCCGAACAGGGCCTGGCGGTCGGCGGGCAACCCTTCCCCCCGCCCTCGTTTCAAATCACCCCGCTGCCTCTGGCGCTCATCGTCTCGCCGCGCAACGAGATCAAACAGGTGGCGGTGCAGATGATCAACGGGGGCCTGACGCTCGAGCAACAGGTCGCGCTCGAAGACCGGGTGGCGCAGGGCCTCGACGTCTCAACCCTCGTCACGCCGGTGGGCGGCATCGGCACGTACCCGGCGATGGTGGCTCAGGTCGGCGATTTGAACTGGATTGCGGGGACGACGGCGCACGAGTGGGCGCACAACTATCTCACGCTGCGCCCCCTGGGGTTGTTGTACGATGCCACGCCCGAGCTGCGCACCATGAACGAGACCGCCGCGCAACTCGTCGGTGATGAAGTCGGCGCGCTGCTCATGCGGCGTTACTACCCCGACCTCGCCCCGGCCCCGCCCGGCTTCCGCAACTTCATTGACCGCTCGTTGCCGCCCGAGGCCCGGCCAACGGGCCGGCCCGGCTTCGACTTTCGGGCCGAGATGCGCGTGACGCGGGTGCGGGCGGATGAACTGCTGGCCCAGGGCAGGATCGCTGAGGCCGAGGCGTACATGGAGCAGCGGCGCGCGGTGTTCTGGGAGAACGGCTACCGCATCCGCAAACTCAATCAGGCCTACTTCGCCTTCCATGGCGCGTACAACGGGTCGCCGGGCGGCGGGGCCTCGGGCGCGGACCCGGTCGGCCCGGCGGTGCGATTGCTGCGCCGCCGCAGCGCCAGCGCCGCCGATTTTCTGCAAACGTTGGCGTGGTTCACGAGCGTAGAGCAATTGCGCAGTTATCTGGGGTTGCCGCTCGAGCCGTGATGTAGATGGGCGCAAGGTAGTCGCGGATTGCATCCGCGACCCGCGACCGATCGCGGCTACAAGTCGCTGCTAGAAATTCCCGCCGTCGAGCAACGCGTACAAATCCCCCGCCACGACGCCGTGGCCGCCGAGCACGACGGGGATGGGGGCGTGGATCGCCGCCTGCGTGAGCGCGCGCAAGCGTTCGTCGCCGATCAACTCCGGCTGGCCGGCGTCGGAGGCATAGCGCTCGCCGGCGTCGGGCCAGGCGTTGAGGTGCGCCAGCGCCACGCGCGTATCGAAGAAAACGGCATCGGCCATCTCGCCCAGCTCGGCGAAAAAGGCCTCCGGCCCGACGCCCCACATATGCGTCGCCACCACCGAGCGCACCTGCCCGGCCGCCTGCCGCCCGCTGGCCGTCATGCCGCGTTCCTCCGACAGCACCCGCGTCCAGCAGCGCGTGCGTGACTCGAGGTGATGCCACACCGACGACGAGACGCGCCCGATCAACGTGATGCGGCCGCCCGGCGTGGAGAGCGCGCGTTGCGCCGAACGCCACAGCGCCTGCATCGCCACCGGCACCGGTTGCTCATCGAAGAACGCCGCCAGCCCCGGCGCGAGTTGGCGCAGGCGGGGATGCAGGCTGAGGGCGAACAAATCCGCCGGGGTGTCGATATCGGCGCGGGTGGCGGCCTCGGCGGGCAGGCTGCGGATGTCGACCTCGGCCTCGAACTTGAGCACGGGCGCAAGCATGTTGTCACGCTCCAGCCGGTGGGTGCGCGCGCGGATGGCGTCGGCGCAGTTGAAGATCAGCCAATCCGATGACAGCAGGTTGTTGGTGATGGCTTGCGGCCCGTGGAGGCGGCCAACGGCGGCCACGCTCTCGGCCAACGTCGCCGAGGGGAGCAACGGCGCGCAGCCCGCGCCGAAGTAGGCGTAGGCCTCGGCCGGGTAGGCCGTCGTCAGCGCGGCGAGCCGCCGCCCGAAGTGAAACGGCTGCGTGCGTGAGTCCACATCCCACGTCACCGGCCAATCGCGATGGGCCTCAGCCAGTTGAGGTGAGTGGGTGGCGATGATACAGCGGCCGACCTCAGGCAGAGCAGCCAGCGTGCGGAGCAGATCGCCGGCGGTTGCCACGCGCGCGCCCATCACCCACTGCTCGAGCGGTGATCGGCCTTCGCTCCCGATGAAGATGAAAGCGTTGAGGGGCATGGCGGTATGGGCACGGCAGGCCGTGCCCATCGCCCGTTATCCAATCTCAGGGTCAATCAATCCCAGGTTGCCGTCGCGCCGGCGGTAGAGGACGTTGACGCGGTTGCATTCCGAATTGAAGAAGACGAAGAAGTCGTCGTGGCTGACGAGCTGCATCTGCTCGATGGCCTCGGCCTCGTTCATCGGCGTGAGGAGGAATTTCTTGCGCCGCATCACGACGACCGAGGGCTCGTCCTCCGCCTCGGTGACCGGCGCGGTCGCCTCCGGCTCGAGGGCCAGTTCGGCGGCGCTGTGCCCATCGCCGCGCCCGTGGTAGCGTTTGCCTTTGTAGCGCTCAATCTGCCGATTCATTTTCTCAAGCACCGTATCAATGGCGGCGAACAGATCGCTGTGGCGCTCCTCGGCGCGCAGCACGGTGCCTTTGAGGGGGATGGTGAGTTGCGCCACGTAGCGATCGCCCGAAGCGCGCGCGCTCTTGAGTTCGGTCAGTTCGATGCGCGCCTCGCGAATGACCGGCAGATAACGGTCGAGCTTGCCGACCTTCTTTTCGACATACTCCTGTACCTTCGGCTTGATGTCCATCTCGCGACCGTGCACGGCAACTGAAACTGTCATACGACCTCCAAGGGGGGTTGAGTGGCGGCGCCAGTTCGGACGGCGCGCGCGCGCCCGAGGGTGAAGCCCCACACCTGCGTCGCGCCGGCCTGGGCCAGCGCTGCGGCGCAAGCCGCCAGGGTTGCGCCGGTGGTACACACATCGTCGATCAACACACATGCCCGGCCCCGCACCGCCGGCGCGTCGGCCCGAAACGCAGCCTGCACGTTCGACTGCCGCTCATTCACCGACAGGCCGACCTGCGTGCGCGTGTGCCGGACGCGCCGCAACGCGCCGGGGCGACAGGGCAAAGCGATCAACTCGGCAAAGCCGCGCGCGAGCAGGGCGGCTTGATTGTAGCCACGCTCACGCAGTCGTTCTGAGGAAAGGGGCACGGGGATCACGATCTCACCGGGCAGCGCCAGCCGGAGCCAGGCCTCGGCCAGCACCTCGGCCAGCGTATCCGCCAGAATCATATCGCGGCTGTATTTTAGCCGATGGAGGGCGTGTTGCAGCGGGCCTTCGAAGAACGCCGCCGAGCGGAGGCCGGTGAGCGACCGCATGTCGGGATGGTGATTGAGGCAACGACCGCCGGCCTCGAGCGGGTAGCCGCACGCCTCGCACACCGGCGCCGCCAGCCAGGCCAGCCCGGCGCGACAGCGCGCGCAAAACCGCTGGCCGCTGCGGGCACAGCCGCCACACCGAGGCGGGAAGAGCACATCCACCCCGGCCCACAGCCATTGGCGAACGGTGTACGCCCAATGCGGACGCGCCGCACGGGGACGTAGCGGCGCGGTCAGCATCAGCGTGCGATTTGGAATTGGCTGAAGAATGTATGCATGCGCAAACCCACTGGCAAAGCTCGAGAGTCTGCGGGGCGCGCCACGGCGCGCGGTCGAGCGCTGGCGGGACTAGCCGCCGAGGAAGCCCAGGCCAAACTGGCGCGCCACCTGCAGGGCCGCCGGTCCTAACAGCACGATGTAAATGGATGGGAAGATCAGGAACGCCAGCGGGATGAGCATCTTGATCGGAGCCTCGTGCGCCTTCTTCTCGGCGCGCTGGCGGCGGCGCACCCGCATCTGATCCGACTGAATGCGGAGCACCTTGGCCATGCTCACGCCGAGTTGATCGGCCTGGATGAGCGCGGCGACGAAGCTGGTCATATCCGGCACGCCCATCCGGTCGGCCATATCGCGCAATGCCTCGCGGCGCAGCTTGCCCAACCGAATCTCCTGGATGCAGCGCGCGAAGGCCAGGGCCAGTTCGTTCTCCCACTTCTCGCTCACGCGTTGCATCGCCTGATCGAAACCGAGGCCGGCCTCGACGCAGACCGTGAGCAGGTCGAGCGCGTCGGGCATGGATTTGATGATGCCATCCTGCCGCCGCCGGATGCGGCTGCCGAGCAACAGGGTGGGGATGTAAAAGCCGAGCAGCGCGGCCACCGCCGCCGAGATCAACACTTTGGGCACGCCCGAGCGGAACGAGAAAAAGAAGTTCGGGTCAGCGGAGATGAAGCCCAGCAGGATGACGAAGCCGCCGAAGAAGATCGCGGCGATGATGCGGGCCGCGTAAAACGTCACCGGATCGATGCCGCGCGGGTTCCCGGCCAGATCGAGCTGGTGCTGAATCGATTGCAGCGAAGCCTGCGGCGTGAAGCGCAACACAAACTCGCCCAGCCGGCGCAGGGTGGGCAGGATGACGCGCTCCGAGAAGGGCTGCGACATCTCGATCTCTTCGAGGGAGACCGGCCGGTCGCGGGTGGAGTATTCAGCCAGCCGCGCCTGCAACGGGTCATCGGCCGATTGCGCCCGCCGCCCCACGAGCACCAGGGCGATGGCAACGACGATGACGACGACGAGTCCGATGATGAGGAAAGTTGGGTTCATACCGGCGCCTCGTTCAGACTTCGATATCAACGATCTTCATCACGGCGGCCCAGCCCACGATGATGAGCACGGCGGCCAGCGCCAGGGCGCCATAGCCGCACAGCCAGAAGCTGTCGGCGATGAAGAACTGGCCCATGTAGTCGGGGTTGAGGACATACAGCAAAATACCCAGGCCGACCGGCAACAGCGAGATGACGATGCCCGTCATGCGGCCCTGCGCCGTGAGCGTTTCGATTTCGCCGCGGATGCGGATGCGCTCGCGGATGGTGAAGCTGATGGTGTCGAGGATTTCGGCCAGGTTGCCGCCCACCTCGCGTTGCACATTCATCGCGGTGACGACGAAGTCAAGGTCTTTGCTGGGGATGCGCCGGGTGAGGTTGGCCAGCGCCGCATCCGGCGGCAGGCCGAGTTGCATCTCCTGCACCACGCGCCGGAACTCCACCGAGATCGGCGGAGGCAGCTCACGGCTGACAGCCTCGAGGGCCTGCGTCACGCTATAACCGGCGCGCAACCCGTTGACGATCAGGTTGAGCATATCGGGCAATTGCGAGTCGAAGCGGTTGAGGCGCGAGCGCTGCTGGCTGCCGACATAGATGCGCGGGAGGAACAGCCCGATGGCGCCGACGATGACCCCGGCAATAATGTTCTGCCGCAGAAAGGCGGTGATGAAGCCGAGGCCCAGGGCCAGGATGAGGTGCAGGGCGAGATACTCGCCGACCGTGATCTTGAGGTCGGCGCGCGCCAGATCGCGCGCAATGCCCTCCGCAAAACTGCGGCCGGCCAGCGCGCGGTTGATGCCCTCGATGAGGAAGCCGGGCCGCGGCCCCGAATCCGCCGCCGGGATGGTGGCGACCTGCCCGCCCTGGGTCAGTTCGCCCAGCCGGGCCTCCGCCGCCGACTGGCGACGATAGGTGAAGATGAGCGCGCCGATGCCCAGGCCCCACACCACAACCAGAAAGGCAATGATGCCGAAGACGACAGGTGTCATTGGGTTCGCCTCCTGAGCAACGTTTAGTAGCGAACGCGATCGCCGACGCCAAAGACCGACGGCGGCAAATGCACGCCGGCCTCTTCGATGCGATCCATGCAACGCGGCCGCAAACCGGTGGGCCGCAACCGTCCGACGATCTTGTTCTTCTCGAAGCCGGTCTGCTCAAAGACGAAGATGTCGGCCATGGTGATGACATCACCCTCCATGCCCTGCACCTCCGAGATTTGCACCACGCGGCGCGATCCGTCGGGCAGGCGGGCGAGGTGGACGATGATGTTGATGGCCGAGGCGATTTGCTCGCGGATGGCGCGGATGGGCAATTCCATGCCCGCCATCAGGCACATCGTTTCCATGCGGGCCAGCGAGTCGCGGGCGCTGTTGGCGTGGCAGGTCGTCATCGAACCTTCGTGACCGGTGTTCATGGCCTGCAACATGTCGAGCGCCGCGCCGTCACGGATCTCCCCGACCACGATGCGGTCGGGGCGCATCCGGAGCGAGTTGACGACCAGATCACGAATGCTGACTTCGCCGCGCCCTTCGATGTTGGAGGGCCGCGACTCCAGCCCCACCACATGCTCCTGCCGCAGCTGAAGCTCGGCCGCGTTCTCAATCGTGATGATGCGCTCGTCGGCCGGGATGAAGCTGGAGATGACGTTGAGCAGCGTGGTCTTGCCCGAGCCGGTGCCGCCCGCGACCACGACGTTGCATTTGCCGATGACGCACGCGCGCATGAACTCCACCGCCTCGGACGTGACCGAGCCGTACTCGATGAGCTTCTCGATCGTCAGCGGCTTCTTGAAGAATTTACGGATGGTGAGCGTCGGGCCGCACAGCGCGATCGGCGGGACGATGGCGTTGACGCGGGAGCCGTCCATCAGGCGCGCGTCTTCGTACGGATGCGACTCGTCGATGCGGCGGCCGAGCGGCGACATGATGCGATCAATGATCCGCATGACATGCTCGTTGCTCTCAAAGGCCACCGGGGCGCGCTCGATTTTGCCGCGCCGCTCGATAAAGACGTTCTTCGGGCCGTTGACCATCACTTCCGTGATGGTTTCATCGCCGAGCAGCGGCTCCAGCGGGCCGAGGCCGAGGATTTCGGAAACGATCTGATCGAACAGGCGCTTGCGCTCGGTGCGCGACAGCACGATGCCCTCTTCGGCCAGGATGTTCTCATACAGGTCCTCGATGGTCTTGCGCACCTCATTGGTGCGCGAGATGTCCATCGACGGATCGAGTTCCTGCAGGAGCTTGTTCTGAACGCGGGCTTTGAGATCGAGCAAGCCGGCATTCTGGCCGCCGCCCGCCGCGGTCGGGGGCGTGGCCCGGCGCATACGCAACTCGGCCAGTTTGGATTGATCGTCGCCGCCGCTGTTCGACGACAGTGGGGAAGTGCCGGACCCTGAACTGGAGCTGGAACCGGAGCCGGGCGACTGCCGGCCCTCTATTCGTTTTAGCAGAGACATTTACCACCTCGTCTTGAGCCAGCCTGACACAATTATAGTCACCGACGGTCAAACAGGGAACGGGGCTTGGCCGCGGCCTTCTTATCTGGTTGAGCCGCCTCTTTCGGCGCGAACTCGTCTCGGATTTTGTTGGCCAGGTCGAGCACGCCCTGCGCCGGCGGCGTGTTGCGATTGCCGGAGGTGAAGGGCACACCGCTGTTGATCGAACTGATCACCGTCTTGTCGTCGAAAGTGATCTGGCCCTTGACCGGATGCTTGAGCGAGTCCTCGACGCTCTGCGGCGAGATACCCCAGCGCTTGTCCATCCGATTGAGGACGAGCATGATCTTTTCCTTGGGGTATTCGAGTTTCTCGCTCAGGTCAAAGAACTTCTTGGCGTTGGCCAGCGCCGGGATGTCGGGCGTGGCGACCAGCAAAATGCGATCCGCCACATCCAGCACCGCCAGCTCCTGCTCGCGCAGCACCGAAGCCGTATCCACGATCACATAGTTGAACAAGCGGCGCAAATCCTCGAGCAGCCTGCGGAGTTGCGGCGCGACCACGTACTCGGCCTCCTCCGGGGTCTGCGGGCCGAGCACGACCTTCACCCCGGTCGGGTGCGCGGCCAGCACGCTCTGGATGAATCCCTCATCCAACTCCTCAGCCTGCCGCACCAGATCCACCAGACTGTACTTGCTCTTCAGGCTGAAGAGCACATGCACGTCGCCGAACTGGATGTTGGCATCCACCACGGCGACCTTCACATCATCGCTCTGCAACGCCACTGCCAGATTGGTCGCAATCGTGGTGCAACCTGCCCCGCCCTTCGGGCTGAAGACGGCGATGATCTTGCCGTCAATACCGACGCGCCGGCCGCCGGTGGCCGTCACCACCTCGGCCACCTGCACTGAGGCCTTGCGTTCGTTGTCCCGGCTGATCTCGCCCAGGCGGCGGATGGTGTTGATCAGTTCGTCTGCCGATGGGGGCTTGGTCAGGAAGTCGCGCGCGCCGGCCAACATCGCCTGGCGCAGGTAATCGGTATCCTGCTGCACCGACACCATCACGATCTGCGCCGTGGGCACATCCCGCACGATCAGCCGCGTGGCCTGAATGCCGTCCATGTCCGGCATGTTGATGTCCATGAGGATGACGTTGGGCCTGGTTTCCTTGGCGAGTTGAACCGCCTCCTTGCCCGTGCGCGCCATCGCCACGACGTCGATATCCGGCTCAAATTGGAGCAGCTTGCGGATGTTCTCGCGCGTCTCGGCGATGTCATCCACAATCAGGACTTTGAGCTTGTCAGCCATGCGAAACCTTGTGCAAAGGGTGATCTCTAAACTGGCGAGCCGGGCCCCTGTGGAGGCCCGGCCAGCCGAGCAGCCTCACTGCCATTGTAACCAATTTCAGTGAGGCTGTGTGTCTACAGGCGGATCGGGGGTTTATCCGGGTCAACCTCTACGGGGCCGGAGCCGGGGTCGGCGCCGGAACCTTGCTGTCAAGCCCGTAGTTCAGCTTGGCCGGCAGCGAAATGGTGTAGCGCTCGAACATGTATTGCAACGTCACGCTTTGCGTCTCGGCCAGCGAGGTATCCCCGGCGGAGCGCAAGGTGAGGGTGACGTTCACCGCGCTCGGATACTGCTGCTTGAGGCGGTTGACGAAGTCGAGCACGATGGCATCCTGTGGCGACACGACCAGCGTGATGATGTCGGGCGGCAGCGGCGTGGGAGTGGGCGGCGGGGGCGGCGTCGCCGTGGCGTTCGGATCGGGCGGCGCGGCGGTCGGCGTCGGCTCGATGACTTCCGCCCGGGCCGGGCCGAAATCGCCAACCTTCAGCACCAGCGCGTTTTGGATGACGGCCTGTGAGACCAGCCGCGAGCGCTGTTCCTCCTGCGGCACGAGATAGAACGGCAGGTTGAGGTTGGGTTCGGTCTCCACCCGCCCGACGGCGTTGGCCTGCGGGCCGGTGCCATACACAATCCCGGTCTTGCTGTTGTTCACGGTGACGTTGCCCTGCCCGTCGGACGCGCCCGTGCCCTCGGCATCGACGACACCGGCCGCCAGATTGGGCAACACAGACTGGAAGTCCTGATCAATATCCACGATGGCCCAGGACACCAGCACGTTCACATAGTCGCCATCCTGCACGCCCAGGGCGACGCCGCTGCGCTTGTCGTATGGGATGGAGATAGCCGTGAAGCCCGGCGGGATCTGACCCGCGCCATCCGAACCGGAGGGCGAGATTTGGGCCAGGCTCTGCACAATCATCGTCGAGAAGATCGGTTCACCGCGCTGGATGGTGTAGCGGGCGCGTGAGCCGACGACCTTGGAGGGATCGGTGATGGCCGAGGGCGGGACAATCTGCGTCGGCCACGGGAATGACGATAAGGCCTCCGTCGGGATAACATCGCCGCGCTTGAGGTTCTGCGCCGCCACGATGATGTTGAGGGCCGAGGCCGGGGTGGCGGTCTGCTCGACTACCCCTCCGCCGCCGCCTGAGGGGACGGGGGTGCCGCCATCCGCCGTCGGGGTGGCCGGCTGCATAAACCGCAAAATGAAGAAGATGCCCGCTGCGCTCAGGATAATGAGCACCAGCGCCACCAGTATGAGCAAGCGACCTCGCTGCATCTAAGCCTCCTATCGGTAATCCGCGAGCAATTTAGCGGCGTATGATACGCCTCACGGAATAAAATGCAAACAGCGTGCCAGACTCGGTTAGACCGTCTCGCCGACCGGCACGTCCATCACCACCCGGGTCCCCTGCCCCGGCTGGGTGTCGATTTCCAGCGCCCCGCCCAGCAATTCGATCCGCTCCTTGAGCGACGACAGGCCGATGGTTTTCTGTTTACCGTCGAAGACGGTCTCCACATCGAAGCCCTTGCCGTTGTCCTCGACGATGGCGCGCACGCGGCGGTTGTCGGTGTCGAGCGAAACACGAATCTGGGTGGCCTGGGCGTGGTCGCGGGCGTTGCTGAGGAGTTCCTGCAGGCCCCGGAAGATCATCACCTCGCGGACGCCCTCGAGGCGGCGTTCCTGCCCGGTGACGGTGAGGGCGGTCTGGATATTGGCCTTCTCCTTGAACGCATCGACATAGCGCTTGACGGTCGGCACCAATCCGAGGTCGTCCAACATCATTGGGCGTAAGTCAAAGATGAAGTCGCGGATTTTTTGCAGCGTCTGGGTGGCCGCGCCCTTCATGTTGGCCAATTCGGCGCGCGCCAGGTTTTGGTCTTTTTCGAACAGGCGGATAGCGATCTCGCTTTGCAGTACGAAGTTGGACAGCGCCTGGGCCGGGCCGTCGTGAATCTGGCGCGAGAGCTTCTGCCGCTCGACTTCCTGCGCCTCGACGATGCGAACGACGATGGGTTTGCCTTCGACGCTGATGTTGCCAGCCCCGGAGGCCTGGGCCGCCGCGGCCTCCAGCGAGGCCAGCGACTTTTGCAGGTGATCGGCGAAACGCTCCAGATGGGCCTGGTCGGCCTGGAGTTTCTCGACTTGCCCCCGCATCGCAAACAGACGCTGCTGGGCATCTTGCGCGGCGTCGTAAGCGGCCTTGATATCGGCGCGCGGCAGGTTCTCGAGGTTGGCCTGCATCTGCCGGAGTTGCGCAGCGATTTGCGCATTGCGCTGGGTGAGCTTCTCCATCTCACTCCGGCTCTGCGTCACCATCATTTTGTTTTCGCGCAGCTCGCGTTGAGCGTTTTCGAGTTCACCGCGGGTGTCTTCCACCAGCGTGGTGATGAGTGAGGGAGCCTCTTGGTCCATACGCAGGGTGCCTTATTTGGAGTTGGAGGCCGCTTCTTCGAGGCGCACCCAGCCGTGGCGCAGCGCGTACACAGCGGCCTGCGTGCGATCCTCCACATCCAGCTTCTGCAAAATGGCCGTCATGTGATTCTTGACGGTTTGATGGCTGATCCCAAGTGAATAAGCGATCTCTTTGTTGCTCATGCCGCGCGTCACACACTCCAGAATCTCCATCTCGCGCGGGGAGAGCGGCGAAAAGGCCTCGCGGGTGTCGTTGAGGTACGGGCGCCCGGCCTTCTCCACCCCTTCCTCGAGCCAGGCTTGCAGACCTTCGTAGTCGTACACGCGGTTGTTGACGACGAAGTGGCCCTGCTTGACCCAGCGCACGACCTGCACCAGGTTCTTCGGTGTGACATCTTTCGGGCAGTACGCGGCGCTGCCGGCCCGAAAGGCATGCAGTTCCTGTTCGAGGTCGTGGTAGGCGGTGAGCATGATCACACCGGTGCGCACGCGCTCGGTTTGCAGCTGCCGGATGACCTGCAGCCCGTTCATCCCGGGCAGATTGATATCCAGCAAAACGACATCGGGATGCAGCCTGTGGATTTGGCCCAACGCCTCCTCGCCGGAGCCAGCCTCGCCGACCACGTGCAGGTCGGACTCGCTTTCGAGCACCTGCCGCAGGCCCTGGCGAAAAAGTGGATGGTCGTCAACGATCAGAATGGAGATTTTGTCCATGAGGCACTCACAAACTCGGACATTAAGGGCGAAACCTGCGGCAGTATAGCATGAGTACTAGTACCGTGCAATCAGCCGCACTTATGTTCTGCGATTACGGCCAACGATACACAACCATGTTTTGGCCACCGGACTGTGGGCTGAACGGCGCATCGGTGCGGAAAACCGGCGTCATCGGGGCCTCGAGGGCGGGGTACCACCCCTCGAGTGTGATCAGGTATAGCGCGTTCGACGCCGTAATCCACTCCCGCAGTCGGGCCTCGTCGCGGATAAAGGGGATAACGTCGGGCGAAATCAGCCCGGCGAGATCAAGCAGCCGCCGTTGGCCGAAATACCCGAGTGCGCCGATGTCGTGCGCAGCGATGAGGGCCTCCGGTTCGGTGTTCGCCGCCACCCAGCGCGCCGTCGCCACCATCTCGGTTTCGATGATGCGGACGTCGCGCCGGTACGCATCCGCCCCGAGGGCGACAAAAACGGCAAGAAGCAGGCCAAAGGCCGCCAACCAAGCCCGACTGAGCGCGCGCCGCCACAAATCGCCGCTGTTGAGGCGAAGCACCCCCCCAATCCCCCCCACCCCGACCGCGACGAGCACAGGGATGGCGGGCATGAGGTATCGGCCATGCTGATAGATGACGGGCAGGCGCAGCACGTAGGCCGCCACGAACGCGGCGACCCACGCGAGTGGGATCAACCGTGACCACCCGCCGCCGCGCGCCACGCCGAGAACGACCGCGGCGATACCTGGCAGCAGCAACATCTGCGCGCCGATGAGGGGTTGCTGGCCGACCTGCCACACCCGCTGCCACAACGGCAGCTCGCGATAGATCGCGTACTCGGCCTGTTTGGCATAAAACGTGTTTGGCCAGAGGGTACCCTCAAGCCGGAAGTTGAAGCCGAGGTAGCTGCCAAACACAGCGGCGAAGGAGAGGCCACATTGCAGGAGCGCCGAGCGCCGGGTGACGGGGCGGCCTTCGAGCCAGACGCGCGCAAACAGGAAGGGCAGCAGCGTCAACCCATCGGGCCGGGTGAAGGTGGCGAGGCCGGCGACAACGCCCAACCACACCGCTCGCTCGACGGGGATGACGAAGGTCGCGAGCACGAGCGCAGCGAATAGCGCCGTCTCCATCCCCGACACCGAGGCCCAGATCATGTGCCACTCGAGCGCCACGGCCACACCCGCGCCGAGCGCGGCCCAACGCCGACCCGGCCAGAGGCGGAGGACGAGGGCATGGGCCAGCCACGCGTTGGCCAGCAAACATGCCGCGCCGAGCGCATACGTCCACGCGCGCGGCTCGAGGCGCAGGGCATAGCCGACGGCGATCAGCGCCGACCACAGCGGCGAGGTCGAGCCGGCCGAAGGCTGGCCGGGGAGGAAGGCGAACTCGCCCCGCTCGCCGAGGTTGCGGGCGTACGTCTGATGAATCCACGCATCATCGAGGGCAAAGCCGACATAGCCCGTCGCTGCGCTCACGCTGAGGTACGTGCCGGCCGCGAGAACAACGCTCAACGCGAAGATGTGAAGCGGGCGATACATGGTGGGGGGATTTTCAACGCACAGGAGCAAAGAGACGAAGCCGCAGGGTTTCTTTGCTCTCTGCGGCTTCGCGCCAAGTAGTCACGGGATTCTCTCAAAGACCAAAATCGTTTGCCTGCCGTCCGTGAACGTGCGCCGCAGGGTGAGCCGCGGGTCGCCGGTTGGCTCATCATACAGCGGCCACAACGCCGGCACGATGTTCCGATCGAGCACCAGCCAGCGCGCGCCGAAGTCATCCATCGCCCGCAGCAGTTCCTCCGGCCCACCGTTGGGGATGACGATGGCGGCGCGGCCCGTGAAGTAGTGGAAGGCGGGCGGGTTGTTGACGGCAACGACCGCGTCCCCCGGCAGCGCCGCGCCGACCTCGGCGTACACGCGGTCGGCCTGCGCGCTCGGCGGGTCGCGTGGGTCAGCGCCGATGAGTTTGCCCCACGCCACCGCAACGGTGAGCGCGACGCCGCCGAGCACAAACAGCGTTGTGAACACCGGCTTCGACTTCTCCGGCTGCCAGTGACGGAGGCGGCGGGCGATGAAATCCACCACCGCATCCAACCCCGCAAGCGCGACGGGCCAGACGAACGGCAGCAGCGCAGTGGCGGAGTGGAAGAAGCCGCCGCGCGGGCCGGGGAAGGTGAAGGCCAGGCTCATCGCCGCGAGCAGCGCCAGGCCGTAAAGCAGGGCAAGTTGAACGAGCCGCTCCCCGCGCAGCCGCCATCCGCCGACGAGGACGAACGGCAGCCCGAAGATATTGGTCTGCGTGGCGACGAAGGATTGCAGATTGCTCGCCAGCGCCTCCCACTTGTCGCGCGCAATCGCCCCCCACCCCGGCGCGAGGAACCGGTCAAACGTCAACAGAGCCGGATCGTACACGAACAGATCGTCGTAGCTCGTCAACCACAGGGCGCGTGTGCCGCCCGGGGCCAGCGGCGCGCCCGCGACGAGGAGGTTGCGGAGGAACCAGGGGGCCATGATCACGCAGTAGCCGAGCGATATGAGGGCGAGGTGGCGGGTGACGGGGGACAAGGTTGCCGGCCGGCTGGTGACGGCGACAAACGCGAGCAGGCTCAGCAACACCAGCACCCCATCGGCGCGCGCGAGGTGGGCGAGGCCGCAGAGGAGGCCGGTGACGAGCGGCGTGTAGCGGCCGGCCGGCCGATGGACGTGCACGAATATGGCTCCGGCGGCAGCGAGGGCGAAGACGGCGAACGCATCGGTGTTGGGCCAGTTTGGAAAGTAGAAAGCGCTGAACGTGGTGAGCGCCGCCGCCGCGAGGGCGTGGCGGCGCCGGCCGGTGATGCGGTGGGCCACGGCATACGTCAGCGGCGGCAGCGCCGAGGCCGCCAGCACCATCGGGATTTGCGCGGCGCGGAAGAGCATGTCGTTCGGCAAGGCGCGGCCCGCCAGCAGCTCGGCCAGGGCGATGAAGGGTGCGGCAACCAGGCTGGTGAGCGGCATCCAATACAGATGACTCGGCGCAGGCAGGGCGCGGGCCGGGCCGAGGTAATTCCACACATACGGCTCGGTGAAGCCGTGACCGCGCGCCAGTTGCAGCGCCCCGCCGAAATAGTAATGGGCATCCATGCTGAAGGCCGGGCGCACGATGAAGAGCGCCGTGAGAGTATTGACGGCGAGGGCGGAGAGGAAAATGAGCGTGAGGTCGCGGCGCATCGGGGAGTCAGAATCCACGCCGGAACACGTTTTTGCGCGAATGGTTCATGGGATTTCGTAGAGCGTATACGCCGGGCCGATGCTCTCGACCAGCCTGAGCTGCTGGCGCAACTCTCGCAGTTCGTCCCAATCGGCGGGGGTGAACAACCCGTCATCGTTTTGCTGGATGAAGGTGAGGCCGGCCTCGGCGAACAGCACATGCGTGAAGCCCTCGGCCCGCCAGCCCGCGACGGCCGCCAGCGCGGAGCCCGCCGTCCGGCGCGTGTGCCACCAGCGGTCAATGATCGTATCCGGCCAGCAACGCTCGATCGTCACGCACTCCAACGCGCGCGGCTCCCACAGAAACAGGACGCGCGCACCGGCGGGCAGCGCGTTCACCCGTTGGATGGCGAGGGTGTAACCGCCAAGGTGGGCGAGGCGATACTCGTCGGCGGTCTGCGCTCCGGCGAGGTTGGCGAGCGGGCTGCGGCTCGCGAAGTGCAGCCCCACCTCGGCCACGTTCACCGCGATGACGAAGGCGATGACGCCGCGCACGACCAGGGCCAATCGCAGTTGCGGCAGGTTGAAACTCGGCAACGCGCTCAGCCCGGCCGCGCCGAGCACGGCCAGCGCCGGGAACATGGCGAAGAACAGCCGCGCCTGCACGGCGTATTGCGACAGCGGCATGAGGCCGACCCACACCCCATATCCCGCTGCGCAGAACACGGCCAGCGGCGCCAGGCCGGCCCGCTGCTCGGCGGGCAATCGCCGCCAGCCAAACGCGGCGAGCAGCGGCATCAGCACCCATAGCGGCCCGAGCGCGGCATCGTAATCATTCCCGCCCTGCAATCCCAAAAACACGGCCCGAAAGAAAATCAACGCCGCCCACAGCGGGTTAAGTTCGTCGGGCGAGGGGTGATTGTAGAACTGCTGGCGCAGCGCATCCATCGGCGCGGTCGGCAGGAGCAACGGGAAAAACGGGTTGCCGGTGGTGAGCCAGTTCCTGAGCAGCCACGGCGCGGTCAGGGCCGCGCACGGGATGAGAAGCACAACCAGGTTGCGAGCGGCGCGCGGCAGGTCGCGGCGCGAGACGAACAGGATGAAGGCTGAGGCGGCGATGGGCACGATGACGCCGGTGTACTTGCAACCGATAGCGAAGGCCGACAGCGCCCCGGCGAGGACGAGCGACCGCGTGGACAGCCCGCGTTGCCAGTGATGCAGCGCGCCGAGGGCGCCGACCGCGCACAACATCAGCAGCAGCTCCGCATACGCCCACGCCAGCGACAGCGCGATGGTGAAAGACGAGAACAACATCGCCGGGGCGAAGACCGGGACACTTTCTCCCAGCCTCTCCTTCGCAAGCTGCGCCAATGCCAGCGCGAGCACCGCGCCGAAGACCCAGCCCAACACCTGCGCGGCGATGCCGTCGGTCGAGCCGCGCAGCAGCATGGCCGCCGTGAACAACATCTCGTTGAGCTGGGGCATGCCGGTGAAGACGAGGCGCGGGTCGGCGTTGAGGCCGCGCAGTTCGACGTACTGCCGGGGCAGAGCGAGGTGATAGACCAGCGCATCCCACATCACCGGCGGGGCGAGCGCGCGCAACAGCCCGAGCAGCAGGAGGATGGCCACGCTCATCGCGCACACGCGCTCGAACCGGCCCGACGGCCACGCCGTGCGGGCCGCCGTGCGGGCCGCCGCCCACGCCTCCAGCGCCCACGCCCACAGCGCGCGCCGCAGCAGCGCCGTGCCGATGACGGCCAGCGCCCACATCACCGGCGCGTGCAGGGCATTGACGAGGCCAAGCGCGAAGGTGAAGAGTCCGAGGAGGCCGAAGCCGAGGGTGACCTCGCCCCCCAACCCTCCCCCGCTCGTTTCGCTCCGCTTCACAAACGGAGGATGGAGCAACCATCGCCCCAGGCCGCCGGCCAGCAGGGTGAGCCACAACGCCACGCCGGCATCGGCGGCGACCGAGGCGAGGTGCGCGGCCAGCGCCGGCGTGATGGGCTTATGCACGAAGTAGTAACCGATGAGGGTCGCCAGCACGGCGAGCAGAATCACGGCGACGAACCCGGCGTTGCGCGAGTGATTCATGGGATCGTCGGGTCGGCGCGGCGCAGGCGTTGCACGACGGCGACGGCGTTGGCGTCGTCGCCGCTTTGCGCGTACAGGTCGGCGAGTGGGAGCAGCCGCCGCGCGAACTCGGGCGTGAGGTCGCGGCGCGCCAGTTGCGGCACGACATCGAGCGGGAGCGCGCGGCGTTGATGGAGGAAGTAGGCGTGCGGCGTCCAGCCGGCGGTGCCCCAGCCGAGCGAGCCGTACTCGGTGACGGCGCCGAAGACGGTGGCATAGCGCGCGCGGGCCTCGGCCGCCTCACCGCGCGCGTGGGCGAGCTCGGCGGCGAGGGCGATCACCGGCATCTGCCCGCCCACATCCACCGTCTGCGCCCACAGCCCGGCGCGGATGTAGCGCTCAGCCAGGTCGAGGTCGCCGCGCGCCCGGGCCAGCTCGGCGAACAAAGCGTAATTGCGTGAGAGTTGCGGATCAGCGCGCCACTGTTCGGCGATGGCGCGCTCGGCCTCATCGAACCTTTGCTGCGCGATGAGGTCGCGGGCCGCATCGGCGGGCGGCGGGGCGGCGCGGATGGTTTGCCGCAACGGTGTCTCGGTCCAAAAGTGCGCGGCGGCGAAAGCCGGGTCGAGCGCGACCACGCGCTGATACGCCGCCCGCGCGCCATCTTCATCGCCGCTCGTCTCGCGGTACAGGCCGAGGCTCAGCCAGAAATCGGCGGCGCGCGGCGCCAGTCCGGTGGCGCGGGTGAGTGCGCGCAGCGCCGCCTCGCGTTTGCCCGCCTGCCAGTACAACGCGCCCAGGTTGGCGTGATGGAGGGCGTAGTGCGGTTCAAGTTCGGCGGCGCGTTCGTAACGTTCAATGGCGGATTGAAGCGCTGCTGTGTCTCCCTCCGCAGCCAAACGGCTGTACGCGTAGCCGGCCTGTTGAGGATAGAGCGCGAACCTCGGGTCAGCCGCTGCGGCCGCGTCGAAGCGCTCGGCGGTTCGCGCCCAATCGCCTGCGTCGCCGGCCTTGACGCCCTCCTCCGCCAGCGCATACGCGCGCAGCGAATACGCACTGAAGGCCAGCGCCGCGAGGCAGGGGATCACAAACCACACGGGCGACCATCGCCGTGGCTCGCCTGCCGACCCATCGGCCAGCGCGCACGCCATCAAGATCAACAGCGGCACGGCCACGGCCAGGTAGCGAGTGTGATCATCCACTTGCGAATGCGCGAGCCAGCCGAGGCCACAGGCGCAGGCCGCCGCCCACCGCGCGCGCGCCGCGAGGGTGGCTTTGTTCCGCACGCGCCACAACCGCCACGCCACAATCCCCAACGCAACGATCGTCGCCGCGAGGCCCAGCGCGCCCGTCTCGGCGAGCGTGTTGAAGGTGACGCTGTGCGCGTGCAGATACGGTCGCTCGGGCGGCGTGGAATTGGCGAGCATGTATTGCGTGCCGAACGTCCCCGGCCCCACCCCCCAGACCGGCGACTCAGCGAAGGCGGCGAGCGCCGGCCCCCAGAACCCGCTGCGCGCCTGCGTGGCCGGGCCCTGCGTCGCCGAGCCGCGAAAACTCAGCACGCGATACAGCACCAAACCGAGGCCGAGCACGACGACGAGAGCGAGCGCGCCGAGCACGAGGGGATTGCGGCGCAGCCACGCCCACGCGCCGAGCGCCCGCCCCCGTGCCGTCGCTGAGACCACCCTGATCCACAACACGGCCAGCGTGCCCAGCGCCACGGCCAACCCGGCCTGCCCGCCGCGCGAGGCGGTGAAGGCCTGGAGCGCGAGGGCGGCGCTGACGAGGAGGATCAGCAGCACTCGCGGCACGCGCTGCGGTGTCGCCAGCGCGCGGGCGACCGCCGGAACGATCAGCAGATTGAGGCAGGCCGCCAGCAGGTTCGCATCCCCGAGCACGGCATAAGTGCGGTACTGAAACTCCGGCGCGTATGGCAGCCCGGCGGTCACGGCGCGCCAATCGGCCCAGGCGCGCAACACGTCGAACAGCCCCAGCCCGACCACGATGGCACCGGCGATGAGGAGGGTCTTCTCGATGAGTTCAGCCGGCCAGCCCGCGCGGGTGAGGTCAAACGCGCAACAGAAAATGGCGAAGTAGGCGACGGATTGCGCGAGCAGCGGTGCGCTGCGGCGTACATCCTGCGAAAGCGCGACGGCCAGCGCCTGCACGACGACGAAGATCACCGCCGCCCACTCCGCGCCGGTGCGCGGGGGCGAGCGACGCCGCCACAGACTCCACGCCAGCCAGCCGCCGACGCAAAGAGTGACCACGACGGTCGAGGCCGCCTGCACCGGAAACGCGATCAGCCCGTTCACCGACCCGCCGACGAGGAGCACGTAGGCCCACAGCAAAATCAGCGCGGCTTCGCGGGCGAGGTAGACGAGGGAGGCGCGGGTCACACCTCACCCCCCGCCGCGCTCTCCACGCCGCCAATTGCGCGGCGTGGAGAGGGGGAGCCGTTCAGCCAACACGCGGTGAGCATCGCCAGCGGATAGAGCGCCTCGACCCAGATGGCCCGCACGCCGAACGCGGCGCGCAGCAGCGGCAGCCAGGCGAGGGCGAAGACGACGAGCAACCCCACCCGCCCGCGAATCTGTGCCAGCGCCGGTGTGAGCAAAACGTAGTGGGCGCTGAGGGCATACGGCGTCACCGCCAGCGCGGTGGCCAGCCCCAGGCCGAAGGTCGGCGCCTCCACGCCGCGCTGTTGCACCCGCCACCACAGCCCGCCGAGCGCCGCCGCGCACAACAGCGCGATCACCGGCCACGGCACGCCCAACGCCCCCGCCGCGTTCCACACGGTCGAGATGGGGTTGGCGCTGGGCGGGTCGGCGCGGGTGTGGGCGAGGTAGCGCAGCGGCCAATCGGCCCCGAACACGACGAAAGATGCGGCCAGCGAGAGCAGCGGCCAGCTCAGCGCGCTCAGCCATTCGCGCCGCCGCCAGCCGCGCATCGCCCACACCAGCAGCAGCGCGGGCACGATGGCGTTCACCGGCTTCATCATCATCAGCCACAGCCCGATCGAAAGCATCTGCGGCCAACGCCTCTGCACGCCGAGCCAGCCGAGGGTCACGCCGAGCAACGTCAGCGCGTCGAACTGGCCGAGGAGCACGAGCGAGAAGGTGTGCAGGTTGAGGAGCGCCAGCCAGGTGCGCATGGCCCCGGCCTGAAAGCTCGCCGCCGCATAAACGATGCTCGCCAGCGTCAGCGCCGTCCACAAGCCGGCGGCCAGCGGCGCGGGCAACACCGCCAGCGGCGCGAAGAGCGCCAGCGACCACGGCAGGTAGAAGAAGCCCGGGCTGCCCGCATCGTACAGCCGGCTGCGGCCCTCCATCCAATTGCGGGCGGCATTGAGAAACAAATGCAGGTCAATGGCCGCCGGCCACTGCCACACCATCAGCGCGCAGACGACCAGGCCAACGCCGAGCAGCAGCGGGCGCATCACGGCTCGACTCGCTCGTACACCGCAGCGATCGCGTCGCGATAGGCCTCGCGCCACGCGTCGCTCTCGCGCAACCGGTCGCCGAGCAGCGAGTCCGCCTCGATCAGCACCAGCCGCACGCCGCGCTCACGCAACGCCTCCGCCCACCCCGGCCGGCCGAAGGCCACGCTCAGATACTCGCGCAGAAAAGCATCGTCATACAAATCGGTGCGGCCATCAACATACACCGGGTACTCCGGCAGCGCCCACATCAAATAGGCGCCAAAGTTGTACGAGTTGAACAACGGCCCCGCCGGCCGCTCGTGCCGCACAAAGTCGGCCGCGGCCACGGGCACGGTCTTCGCAATCGCCGCCTCGTTCACCGCGGCGGGCAGCACGCTGATGATCTTGACGAGCGCGAGCAGCGTGAAGACCGCGAGCAGAATCCAGTTGAGGGCGATGCGGCCGGGCGCGGGGGAGGCCGGGTCCCGTTTGCGAACGTCGTCGAGCAGGTAAGCGGCGTGCCGCGTCAGCAGCGCGGGCGCCGTGAGGGCGAGCAGCGGCATGTTGCGCCCGGCGAGGAAGCCCAGGTACGCCGCCCCGCCCACGAGGGCCAGATCGGTCACATCCGCCGGCCGGCGCGAAAGCGCGACGGCGGCGAACGTCAGCAGCAGCAGCCACAGAAACGGTTGTTGTGAAAGCTCGTGGAAGTTCGGCGATTGCCACTCTTGAATGAACTCGCGCAGCGCGCCGATGGAGACGGTCTTGAGCGGATACAGCAGCCTCTCCGGCCCGGCCGGGTTGAGGGCGACGGCGAGGGCGCACAATATGGCGATGCCGATGAGCCAAGCGATGCGTTGCAGCGTGAAAGGTGAAACGTGACGGGTCACGAACCATGCCCACGCGATCTTCAGCACCTCACCCGCCAGCGTCAGCCCGATGAAAATGAAGCCGATGGCAAAGCCTCCGTGCGCATTGGCCCACAAGGCCATGAGCACGGGCAATGCCCACAGCCTCACCCCCCTCCCGGCCTCCCCCCTCTCCTGAGCCTGAACTTCGTGCTCAGGAGAGGAGGGAGGGGTGCCGAGGCGCCAGCGATACAAAATCAACCCGAACGCAGCCGCCAGCAGCAGCGACACAATCTGTGGCCGGGCCGACCAGTAGATGCCGGAGACCGTCGCCGCGAGCACCAGCACAAAGGCGCGCAGCAGCGGATGGCCGCTGCACGTCGGGTAGACCAGCGCGAACGTCAGCGTCACGCACGCGGCGGTGAACAAATTCAATCCCGCGTAGCCGAAATTGGCGAAGAGCCAATACAACGGCGCCTGTACGAGCCAGCCGGGGATGCGCCACGGCTCGCCGGCCCGCGTCCACGAGAAGGGGTCGGTCTGCGGCACCGCGCCGTTCTCGACGATCCATTGCCCGGTGCGCAGATGCCACCACGTATCGGTGTCGGCGCTGACCCGCGCCGCCATGGCGAAGATGGCGAGGAACGTCAGCGCCACGACGAGACGAGGCAATGTCAGAGTCGGGAGCGCAATGCGTTTCATCAGTCGCCCATCACCGATGGGTCAGCAACCACCACGGGATCAGCCACGAGGCCGCGCACGCCGCCACGACCTCCCAGCGATACCGCGCCGAGAGCAGCGCCATAGCCGGCACCCACGATTGCACGTTGGCATACGGCGCAACCAACAGCGTCGCCAGCGCGGCCAAATCCTCGCGCCGGTCGCGCAACGCGGCCACGAGCACGCCCGCGCCCAGCGCCAGCGACCACGGAAAGCCGTTGGTCGTGTGCGCCCACGCCGAAGCCGTCAGCATCCCCCGCACCCAGTTTGGATAAAGATACGCGGACACAGCCGCGACCACCAGCAGCGGCAGAACCAGCCGCGCGACTTTTATCCACCCGCCCTCGCGCCAGGCCTGCATCGCCCAGACCAACCCCACGAAGACCGCCGCCTGCGGCTTGGCCGCCAACAGCAACAGGCCCACCGGCCCGCCGAGCGTGAGGCCCCACATGATCACGCCATCCACCTGCCCGTGCCAGAGCAGCGTCATCATCGGAAACGAGACCGCGAGCGGGACGGCGAGCCACAGCCTGCTCTTCCGGCCACACAGCGCCACCAGCCCGGTGATGGTGATGGCGGCCAGCACGATGACGCCCTGCAGCGGTGTGAGCAGCGCGAGCGGGGAGAGCAGCGCCAGCATCCACGGCGGGGTGACGAAGTGGGGCACGGCCGCATACGGGTCGCCGCCGCTCACAAACGCCATCAACGCCGGATAGGCGAAGACGATCCAGTCAAAACCGAGTTGGTCAAAATTCATCGTGAACTTTCAGGGCAAGGGCGCGTCGGTGGGCGAGGCGCGCAGCCTCGATGTCTTCAACGAAACGCGCTATCACCGAACAATTCCTCCGGCCTGACCACCCGCGACAAATCATAGAACACCGCGTACGGCCCGATCAACTGCTCGCGGAACGTCACGCCCTGCGCGGCGAACGCTGCCCGCAGCCGCTCGTTCAACGCCGGGTGCAGCGTGGTGATGTAGGCCACGCGGCCGGCGGTCTCGGTGGCGCGCGCGTACGGCAGATAGCGGTTGTCGGCCGGGTTGTAACTCAAATCCAGTTTATACGGCAGCGCCGCCGAGTATTGAATCGCCTCGCGCGACAGGAACGCCAGCCGGAACGATACCCAATAATTGCTGTAGCCGCGTGTGAGTTGGTTGGCGACGAGGAAGTCCATCACCTCGGCGTCGTGCTCATTATCCCAGCGGGTGATGGGATCGAACTGCGTCGTGAGCCGGTCGGGTGACTGCGCGGCCCGCACGTTGCCAAAGACGTTCACCGACAGGAACACGAGCAGGCCCAATGCCCCCAGCGCCGGCCGGGCCGTGGCCAACGCCGAGGCCGCCGCCAGCAGCACGATGATGAACAGCGGCAGAAAGTAGCGACCGGTCGAATCGGTGCCGAAGCGGGTGCCGATGAGGAGGGCGGTCAGCGCCAGCGGCAGCAGCCACAGCAGCCAGCGCACGCCGGGGGCCATCGCCGGTTGGCCGCGCCGGACGCCCCACAGGTGACAGGCCGCGACCAGCGTATACCCCATCACCATCACGAGCAGCATCGGCCAGGGAAGGTACTCCACGCTCCACGGCGGGCGCAATCCCAAAACGGCGGGCACGCCGAGGAACGCGAAGCCGAGGACGCGGTCAACGGGGCTGAGCACCCGCGTCGCGATCCCGCCCACCTCCACGCCGAGCAGGGTTTGCAGCCCTGACCATTCGTGGTTGAGGTTGTGCCACCACCACGGCGCGCTGCCCACGCCAAAGGCCAGCGCCGCTCCGAGGTAGTGCGGCCAGCGCTTCCGTTGAGAGCGCGCCAGCCCGATCAGGCCGACCGGCAGCAGAAAGACGCCGGCGAGGCCCAACGTCCAGAACGCCAGCCCGCCGATGAGGCCCACCGCGAGCCAGTGCCCGCGGCTGCGTTCGCGCCCGCCGTACGTCACTTCCCAACCCAGCCACAAAATCAGATTGCCAAAGAGCAGGCTCTCGCCATAGCCGCCGAGCGAGGCGGTGGTGTACGTCGTCACCAGCACCGGCGGCAGCGCGGCCAGCCACACGGCGTACACCGCTACGCGCGTGTCGGTGAACCAGCGCCGCGCCATAATCCACGCGCTGGCGATGAAGCCACCGTACAGCGCGATCTGCACGGCGCGCACCGCGAACACGCTCTCGCCCAACAAACGGAACGCCCCGGCGACGAGCCAGGCATCGAGGCTGCCCATATACGCCTGGCCGTAGAAGAAGATCGGGCGCTCGCCCTGCAAAATGTGGCGGGCCATCAGCGCCACCACCGCCTCATCGCTGTTGAACGGCACGGCCTGCGCCCACAGCAGCGCCAGGCGAAAGGCCACGTGGGCCGCGAGGGCCAGCGCCAACCAGGGCCATGCCTGCACGTTGCGGCTCGCCGCTATAATCGCGGCCATGTCGCGCCGCGTTTGGCCGTTGGTCGTTGCGCTCATTGCCTTTGCTGCGCGCGTGCTCCCGTCGCCGCGCACGATTGACGACGCCTTCATCACTTTTCGTTACGCCCGCAACCTGCTCGACGGGCTGGGCTTTGTGTACAACTCCGGCGAGCGCGTGCTCGGCACCACCACGCCGCTGTACACCCTGCTCATGGCGGGCCTCGCCCTGGTCACCGGCTGGCGCGATTTTCCGTGGATCGGGCTGCTGACCAACGCGGCGGCGGATGCGGCCACCTGTGTGTTGCTGGTGCGCCTCGGCGAGCGATTGAGCGCGAGCCGCCTGGTGGGCCTGGGCGCTGCCGCGCTGTGGGCCGTCGCGCCGATGAGCGTGACGTTTGCCATCGGCGGGATGGAGACCTCGGTCTTCATTTCCCTCCTCACCCTCACGGCCGAGTTGTACCTCGCGGGCCGCGAGCGACCGGCGGCCTTCACCGCCGCGCTCTCGTTGCTCACCCGGCCCGATGGCATCATCTTCGTCGGGCCGTTGGTGGTTGATTGGCTTTGGTCGCGGATTTCGCGCACACAACGCGCTCCTAAGGATGCGCTCGTTGCACGCACGCTAACATCCGCGCCGGGCGTCTTCAGCCTCACGCTTCTGCCCTGGGCCATCTTTGCCACGCTGTACTTCGGCTCACCCATCCCGCACTCGGTCACGGCCAAGGCCCAGGCGTACCTCATCGATCCGGGCAGCGCGCTGATTCGATTGCTGCAACATTACAGCACACCGTTCTTCGAACACGAACTCCTCGGCAACTTCTGGAATCTGGCCGGCGTGTTTGTCTATCTCTTCCTCGCGCTGGCCGGCGCGCTCACTGCGCTGCGGCGCGACCGGCGCGCCTGGCCGATGGCGCTGTACCCGTGGTTGTACTTCATCGTCTTCGCCCTCGCCAACCCGCTGCTTTTCCGCTGGTATCTTGCGCCGCCGTTGCCGTTCTACTTCCTTTTTATCCTCACCGGGATTGGGCGGCCGCGAGGCGGGCAGCCACAAGGGCTGCCCCTACGGGTTCGTTCCGCGCTGCCGCTGGCTCCGCTTGCGTTTTTTCTGTTCACGTCGCTGCGGGCCTGGACGCCCCGGCCCGACCACGGCCCGCAACACCCGGCCCCGGTGATGGCCTGGCACGCGCTCGAACTGCTCTACGCCGAGGTGGGCCGCGACCTCGCGCCGAGGGTGACGGCGCAACAAACCGTCATCGCCGCCGGCGACATCGGCGCGCTGGGCTACTACTCCAACGCCCGCATCCTCGACACCGTCGGCCTGATCTCGCCGCAAACCGTGCGCTACTATCCGCTCGACCGGGCGCTGTACACGAGCATTGATTACGCCATCGCGCCGGGGTTGATCGTGGATGAGGCGCCCGATTTCGCCGTGTTCCTCGAAACCTACGGGCGCAACGGCTTGCTGCGCGACCAACGCTTCCTCTCGGCCTATACCCTCGTCGAAAAAATCCCGACCGCCATTTACGACAGCGATGGCCTGCTCATCTACGCGCGCGCCGGGCCATAACGCTCCACACTCCTAACCCGCAGAGCGTGAGCAGGCTGATGGGCCAGCCCCATTGCCAGCCGCGCGGCGAATACTCAAGGTGGGCCGTGTGCTCTCCGGCGGGCACGTACACCCCGAGCAGCGCATGATTCACGCGATACACCGGCGCGGGGTCGCCGTCCAGCCTTGCCTGCCAGCCGGGCGCCCAGGCTATGCTCACCACCAGCAATCCCGGCGCGGTGCGATCGAGGCTGATAGTCAGCGACTGCGGGTTGGCGGGGTGGAAGGAGTCGACCGGCCCCGAAGCGGCAGGTGTGCGCAACGGCTCGGGCAGCGGTTCGCTCAGCAACGCCGTGGTCGCCGGGTCAATGGTTGGCAATTGAGCGAGCACGTCGGCCTCGACGACCTGGCGCGCCTCGCCCACCACAAAGGCACGCGGCAGCCAGCGGGTGTTTTCATATAAGTCGGCAAAGCCGGGCACGGGCCGCCACTCGGCGCCCTCGGGCGGCTCGGCGCGCAGCAGCCATCGCGCGTTCAACACTCCAAGCAACCTGGCCGAAGGGTCAGTTGTGCGGATGGTGGCCCCGGCCAGTTCACCGCTCAGGCAGGGCGGCACGGCGGCGGCATAGCCCCGCAACCGGCAGCCCGAGGCCAGGGAGACAAGTTCCACCGAATGAGCGAGTTGAAACGACTGGACTCCCTGCACGGTCTCGATCCCACGCTCCGCCGCCAGGGCATACTGAAAGCGCGGCGTCTCGGCATACCATCGTTCGTGTCCACGTTCGGGGTCCGCCACGGCAAACGGCGGGAAGGGGCGCAGAAAAGTCTCCGCCGGTTGGAGGCTGGAGAGGAAGCGCCAATTGATCATCAGCAACGAGGCGGCCAGCAGCGCCAGCCCGCTCGCTTGCGCGCGCATCGCGCTGAGCCGGCCACGATCACGCGCCCACCCCACCACGCCGAGCGCCGCCAGCGCCACAAGTTCCGAAACGACCACGACCGAATCGACCACGGGCAGGATGAAGGTCGAGCCGAGGCCGATGAGCAACAGCAACGCCAGCCCGGCGAGGATGCGGCGCAACGCGGGAGGCGTTGCGATGGATTGCGCCAGCGTCTCCGCGCCGAGCGCGACGGCAACCGAAAGCGCCATACCGGCCAGCAACCACAGACGGGGCGCGGCGCGCAGCAAATTGAATCCGGGCAGCAGGTTGAAGGCCAGGCTGAACAAGCCACCGGCCGGGCCGAGCGCATACACCGCGCATACCGCAACCAGCGCCCCCATCGCCAGCGCCCACCGGCGACGCGCGCCGCACAGCGCCAGCAACGCGAGAGCCAGCGGCAACGCTCCGATGTACATCAACCATTCGGGGAATTGCTGCCGGAAGGGCAGAGCGAGGTTGAGCAGCACGGCGGGCGGAAGACTAAATCCACCAGCAGTTTCGAGGGTCAAACCCTGACGCGTGGTGTACGGCAACAACTCCAGCGCGGGGACCAGCACCACCGCCGCCAGCCCGGCCGTGAGCGCGCCGGCCAGCGCTAACGCGCCGAGCGGTTGCGCGACCGCGCGCGCCCGCCTCCGCTCGCGGCTGGCCCGCCACACGGCCGCCCCCAGCGCGTAGGCGATGGCGACCCACACCCCGTAGATGAAGTTCTGCACCAGACCGGTGAGTTGCCCATACAGCGACAGCGCGATCAGCGCCGCTCCGAACCAGCGCCCTTCGACAAAGGCCCGCTGCGCGCCGAGCAGCATCAGCGGCAGCAGCGCGGCGGCTCCCGTCAGGCCGACGTGGCCGCCGGCGACGTGCGCCATGAACTTGGGCCAGAACATGAACACCAGCGCACCGGCCAGCGCCGCCGGGTCGCTCAGCCGCAGGCCCAGGCGCAGGTACCGATGCGCGAGGATACCAGCCAGCGCCACATGCAGCAGTGACAACAGATTGAACGCCAGCGCCGGCGGGGCGATGAGCGCCAGCAAGCCGGGGGGATACATCCACAACGTGCCGACATCGCCGGCGAATGGCCGGCCGAGCAGGACGGAGCCGGACCACAGCGGCACATGCCCCTGCCGCAACGCCCGGGTGAAATCACCAAATTCCGGCCAGTGAGTGGTGATGAGGTCCGACCCGAAGCCGGAGGCCGGATAAATCAGCGCGCCGGGTTGAAGGAGCAGCGGTGCGAAATAGATGATGGCGAGGGCGACCAACACCAGCCGGGGCGCGCGCGGATGAGGCATGGCGGCGCGACTATAGCCGCAAAGCCGTTCGGGCGCACAGGGGGAAACGGTTGGCCGGGCTCAGGCGTAACGGCGCAGACCGGCCAATTGCATCCCAAGCTGAAGGAGAAACCTGGGATTGTAGATGAGATAGCGCCGCCACAACCGGCGCGGCTCGTGCGCCAGCCGGAAGGCCCACTCCAGACCGCTGCGTTGCATCCAGCGCGGAGCTTGCTTCTGGCGGCCGGTGAAAAAATCAAAGGCCGCGCCCACCCCGACGAGAAGCGGCGCGGTCAATCGAGGTCGAAAGCGCTGCATCCACAAATCCTGCTTCGGTGAGCCGAGGCCGACCCAGACGATATGCGCGTTTGAGTCGTTGACGGCACGCACAAGCTCATCTTCTTCAGCCGCCGTTAGCGCACGGAACGGCGGGCAATGAGTCCCGGCGACGCGCAGACCGGGGAAGCGCGCCTGCAGGTTCCGCGCCAACTGCTCGGCCACGCCTTCGGCGCCCCCGAGGTAATACTGAGCATAACCGCGTTGCGCGGAGAGTTCACTCAGGGCCAGCATCAAATCGGGCCCGTACACACGCCCGACGTGGCGCGCACCCAAAGCGCGCAGCGCCCAGGCCACCGGCACACCATCGGGCGTGACCCAGTCGGCATCGTTCAGTGCGGCGCGCACTTCGGCCCGCTCATGGCCTTGCATCAACGTGTACACGGGGCAGGTGCTGGCGTAGGCCCGGCCCGTGCCGGCGATCACTTGCGCCATCTCGGCCGCCGCCGTCGCGAGGTCGAAGGCCGACACGCGCACGCCGAGCACGTTCACCCGCCGGCTCATGAGCCTGCTCCGCGACCGCGCCATACGCTTTGATAGACAGCTGCGGTCAACTCGGCGAGCCGCGGCCAGCTGAAGCGCGCGGCCACCTTCGCGCGGCCACGCTCCCCCATCGCCGCGCGCATCTCAGCGTGATCGAGTAAGTAGCGCAACCGCTCGGCCAGGGCAGCGGGCCGGGCGGGAACGCAAAAACCATCCTCGCCCTCGGCAATGACTTCACGCACGGCGGGGATGTCGGCGCCGACGACGGGCTTGCCCAGCGACCACGCCTCGGTGAACACGCCGCCAAAGCTCTCCTGCGTCGAAGGCAGGCAAAAGACATCGCAAGCCGCGAAGGCATCGGTCTTGGTCTGCACATCCACCGCGTCGAGTTCGAGCACGCGCGGTTCGCGCACCCGGGCGAACAACCTGCGCGAGTACGACGTGCGCGGGCCGATGAAGACGAAGCGCGCCTCCGGCACGTGCGGCACGGCGGCCAGCAACGTCGCCAGGCCTTTGTACGCATACTTCTGGCCGACGAACAACACCATCGGCGCAGCGCCCAGGCCGTGTTGCGCCCGAAATCGCGCCCCGTCACCGCGCTCGGCCAGCGCCGGCCCCATGCCGGTCACGTGCACCCGCTCCGGGCGCACGCCCAATTCGATCAACGTGCGTCTCTCGGTTTCGGTTAACGCGATGACGGCATCGGCTTCGCGATAGAGGCGATGATAGTGCCGATGCAACCACCCACCCCAGCGGGGATGGTGTACGGGCGTGAGGATGAACGGGAGGCCGTGTCGCCGCGCCGCGAGCAGCGAGCCGTAACTCAGGCCTTCGCGCCCGATGCGGCAGTTGTGGATCAGGTCGGCCCGTTCGGCATACGGCGCGATCTCTTCGGCCAACGCCTGCGCGAGGCGGGGCAGCGCCCAGCGTTGCAGCGGGAAATACAGCCATACCCACGGGCGCAGCCGGTTGCGCGTCGCTCCCGACAGCGTGATGCGTTGCACCGGCACACCGTCCACTGAATATGCCCGCGCCGGGGCGGGTGCGTTCAACGTCGTGCCGAACAGCCAATCGGTGCGGGCCGTATCCCATTGTGTGACGACCTGCACCGCATGGCGCGTCAGCAACTCGCGCGCCAGCCGGTGCATGAGGGATTGCGCGCCGCCGGTGGAAGGCGGGTAGGCGGTGAGGGTGAAGAGGAGTTTCACGCAAAGGCCCGGGCGTGTTGATAAGCTGCCAGAGTTTCGCGGGCACAACGGCCCCATGAGAAGAGAGCCGCCCGCGCCATCCCCTGAGCGCGCAAACGGGCCGACAACGCGGAGTCGGTGCACACGGCGCGAATGGCCTGCGCCAGCGCGGCTTCATCGAGCGGATCGACCAGCAGAGCGGCCTCGCCAACCACTTCGGGCAAGGCGGATGTATTCGACGTAATAACCGGACAGCCAGCCTGCATGGCTTCCAGCGGCGGCAGACCAAAGCCTTCGGCCAGCGAGGGATAGATCAGCGCGCGCGCATCACGATACAACTCCGCCAGGCGGGCATCGTCCACATAGGACAGCACCCGGACCGCCGCCGCCAGCCCCAGTTGCGCCACCAGCTCTTCGACCCTGACGTTCCCCCAGCCGCCCCCTCCCACAATCCACAGCGGCGGCGTGGCCGGGTCAGCAAGCTTGACCTGTTGATAAGCACGCAACACGGACTTTAGATTCTTCCGCGGCTCGAGCGTTCCCACAGTCAACAGATACGGTGGTGCCGCCGCCTGAACGGGTGTCGGCGGAGGCGGAGGCGCAGCCGCCAGGGGCGTCACCGAGCATCGTTCCAGTGGAATACTCAACCGGGCGTGTAACTGAAAGCGCGTGTACTCAGAGATGGCCAGCACGTAGTGTGCCCGCGACGCTGTTTGGCGCAGCCACCGGCGCAGACGCCAGCCCATCCAGCGCCCAAACCATTCCGGATTTGAAATCGGCAGAACATCGAGAATGGTTGCAACCACACACAATCCCGCCGGCGCCGAGTGCGCGAAGAAAGGCAAGGGGTGAGTCAGGTGGAGGGTATCCAGATTTAGCCGCCGCAAGCGAATCGGCAACACAACCGGGCAGTAGACCCATTCCCAATAGAGCACCCACGCTTTGCGGGTCAGGCCGGGTGCCGGCCAACGCCAATTCGGCATCGCCCACAGCGGGATGATTTCCGTGGCTGGCTGCGCGGCAGCGCGTAGCGCAGTCAGAATCTGCCGGCTGTAACGGGCTGCGCCAGCGCGGCTGAACTGACTGGTAGACACCTCCACACCAACACGCATAGGGATTTGCGGTTGTCCGCGCAGGGCCACAGCCTAGATCAACCGGAAGCTGGGTGCCGGCGCGATGAATCGACCGCCTGCCAGAAGGTAGTCGCGTTCGCGCACCTTGAATTCCTCCATGAAGTGCCAGGGCAGTACCAGGAAGTAATCAGGCTGAGCGGCGCGCGCCTCGGCCTCGGAAACAATGGGTATGTGTGTCCCGACGGTGACACGCCCCCATTTGTCGGGGTTGCGTTCCGCCGCCGCCGCAATGAGCGACGCATCCAATCCGTAGTATTGCAGAATGGTATTGCCCTTGGTCGAGGCGCCGTACACGTACACTTTTTTGCCTCGCTGCACTTCGGCCGTGACAAAACGCACCACATCCTGCTTGATACGGCTGGCCCAAAAAGCAAAATCCAAATACACCTGCGTGTTGTGCAAGCCCATTTTGATCTCGCGCTCGCGGAACTCACGCACGCGCTCGCCGGCCAAGGCGCGATACACCTCGTCCGCAAATTCAGCCTTGTTGGCGCCACGGTTGCGAATGTACACGCGGAAACTGCCACCGTTGATGTCGTTCAGTTCAATGTCTACCACCTCGAAATCGAACAGATTGAGCAGATACTCCAGCGAATAAAGGGAGTAGTACTCCAGGTGTTCATGGCAGATGTTACCCAATTCGTTTTGCTGCAGCATTAACGGCAGATACGCCATCTGCACCACCCAGACCCCATCCGGGTGCATGATCTTTTTGACATCCCCGACAAATTGCCGCGGATCATCGAGGTCGTAGAACATGGCAATACTCGTCACAATCCGCGGAGCCCGCCCAACCAATTCCCGATGGCGCTGATACTCTGCAGCCGAGAAAAAATCGTCCACCACGGTGTCGGCCACCTGGCGTGACAATTCCGTCAGGTTCTTAGCCGGATCGAAACCAATCCTGTGGACGCCTCCTGTCTTGTACGAGCTTAGCAACGTGCCGTCGTTGCAGCCAATATCCAGCACGCTGTCGCCCGCCTGAAGATGCGCGAGGTTTTCGGCCTTGTTGGCGATGTCGGCCAGCGCCTCCCGCATGGTCTGGTTGGTGCCGGAGCGGTACCAATAGTTGCGGTACATGGCCTCCGCCGGCACGGTGTGTTTCAGCTGGAGCAAATGGCAGCGCCGGCAGAGCACCAGTTCCAGCGGGGCCTTATAGCCATCGGATTCGCCGGGCACAGGAAAATCCGAGACATACAGATCCCCTAACGACAACACCGGCTCCAGGGAGCCTTCACACACGCGGCACGTGGTTCGGGTTTTCATGACTCACCAAACTCCATTGAATAAACGGGCAAGGCACTTTCGGTAGTATGCGCGCGAGGCGCGCAGATCAATTAGTTCAATCGGTGAATGACGTATCAGCGAGTAATAGAGCAGGCCAATGATATTGGCCACACACTCGGGCAGGCAGGCAATCAGCCAGGCGCCAGCGCATTGCCAGGCAGGCATTGTGATGGGCCTAAGCAGCTTGTTGTAAACCCCGAGCGAATACGCGCCGCGCGCCCGATAACGCAGCAACGTCGTCAATTTGCGCCATGGTTCCCTGGCCGCAACCTTGGCCCGAGCCGCTTCGGGATAATGCGTGAAGGACCAGATCAAGGCCGGCCACTTAAGGATCCAGATTTCAAACGCCCGGGCGGACCATTCGGCATTTCCCAGTCGAATAATGATGAGCGGCTCGGCAATGACGCGTGCGGTGCGCTCAAGCGGGCGCTGAAACAAGACTCCAATGTGCACAAACGCCGTCCCCCAGTAAGGCTCTTTGTCCCGACTCTCCCAAAGGTCGCGCCGGATCACCAACGCGCCAATGAATGACACGTAATAGACAACGTCGTTGAAAAACCGCAGATTCTCGGCGGGAGAATAAGTCCGGTCGCCAGCGATGGGCAGGCGTCGTGCCTGTACGACCTGAGTCAGGCTGGCATCGCGGCATTCAGCGTTGACGACAATCACATCATCGCCGGCCGGCAGGGCCTGCAGCACCCTGGCGACAGCCCCTGCCTTCAGAAGATCATCATCTGAAAACAGCCAACAATAGTCGCCCTGCGCCAGTGCAACGGCCCGGCTATAATCCTGATCAACACCACCTTTTTGCGCGAGACGCAAGTAGCGCAAACGCGCAAAGCGCGCCTGCCGTTCCGCAACGACTTGCGGCGTGTGATCGGTGGAGGCGCCGTCCACAACGACAATTTCGACTTCGGCCGTGGCCTGAGCAATCAGGGCATCCAGCGTTTGGGCCAGAAACTCCGCGCGGTTCAGGGTGGCGATGCAAAACGAGAGGCGCGGCGCGCTCATTGTTTCACAAACTCCAAAGCGATGACGCCCTCGCCTGGCAAGTCAGCCAAGCTGGTGAAGACAGTAAACTCGCGCCCCATCAGGTCAGGTTCACACCAAAGCGGGTAAAAGTGGTCGGTCCGTTTGCGAAGGGTGCTCGCCTCGAAAAAGCCTGCGCGCCGCTCGCCACGAATGGCTAACCGGCGCGGTTGGCCAGCGATTGCATAAAAGTGCGCCTGCAACAACTCAGAGTCGTACAGGCGTTGCCAGAAGAAAAATCCGCGCTCATCGGGCGTCAGCAGGCCATATGGGCTGCGATCCACATATTGTTCAACGGCCTGGGCGGCGCAGGGAACTGAGAGCAAGAGCCGGCCGCCGGGCCGCAGCAAGGCCCATAATCGCTCGAAGAAAGCGCGCCCGTCCGGAACATGTTCGATGACGGAAAGGCTGGTGATGGTATCGTACGAGGCCGGCGCGAAAGCCGAGTCTTCCAGGCGGCAGTGGTGCAAGCGGCAGCGGTCGCTCAAGCCGGCGGCCCGCACCACAATCTCAGTATCCGCCAGATCCGCGGCATCCGGGTTCAGCAAATCCGCCGCCTGGACTTGGCGATGACGCAACAGCAACAGAGGCAGCAGCCGAGGTGAGGAAACATCCAGATAGCGCACCGCTGGCAAGGACTTTCGCAAAGCGCGCCACATAAATTCGATTTCGAAGTAGCGCGTGGCATCCATCGGAAAGACGAACAGCCGGAAAATCAGGCTGGCCGGCAAAGGGCGCGGCCCGCTTGCAAGAACGCGCAGGCCCAGTATGGCCGAGTCCAGATGAAAGCGCAGGCCCGGTGTCTGCCAGCGATGCGCCAGGAGCCAGTAGAACGGCGCCAGCCCGAGGCCGGCCAGGCCAAACCCGAGCCGGACTGCAGCCTTCGGGCGCGGCGGGACGGGCGGCAGGCGCATCTCAATTCGCCGTGGCAATGCCATATGTCTGGCTCAATTCAAGCGGGACAAAACAGGGCGCTACGGATTATTCTGCGATCATCACACTCGGCGGGGTCAAGCGCGGCGTGGCACCAGAGCCCGCCACTGCTCCGCCGTCCAGGCGCGCAGCATAGGTGTCGCTAGGGCCGCACCCAGGAAGGTGGCCAGGCCCAGAAAGATCAATGCGGGCAGCGTCACCGGCGGCGGCAGTAACCAGCGGCCCAGGCTGGCGATCAGCACGGCGACGGCTAGCGGCCGCCCGACATCCGTTCTTAACCAAACGCCGAGCACATTCGGAAGCAGCCGGCGATGCGTGAGCGGCAGCCCCACCAACAAGTACAGGCCGTTCAACAAGGCCCAGGTCGCCGCGCCGCCCACAGCGCCCAGTTGCGCGGTCAACAGGATGAGCGTCGGTGTCATCAGCGCTAGTAATCCCAGGTTGAGGCCAAAGCCCAGGCGCGTCCAGCCGAAAGCCAGTTGCAGCGCATACGGCAGGTGCATCAATCCATTCAGCACCGTTCCGACCAGTAACCAGCCCAGGACAGGCGCAACCTGCTGAGCAAGCAGCAAATCGCCCGTCCACAGACCCAGCACCTCTCTGGCAAAAAGCGCCACGAGCAGGGTTGGCGGCGCCAGCAACACCATCAGGCCCTGGGCGCCACTGCGATACAACGTGGTCAGCGCCGATTGATTCCCCGCCACAGCTAGACTGGAAAAGCGTGGAAATAGGGCGTTGTACACGGGCAAAACCACCATCATAGATAAGCCTGCGCTCAGAGTGGTTGCCAGCACATAGTAACCAAATTCATTCAACGGCAGCAGGCGGCTGAGGAGGAATTTATCAAACTGAGTGAGAATCTGGCCAGTGACCGTAATGGCGCTCAGCCCAATAGCAAAGCGCCCGACGCGTCGCACGAGTGCCGGCACTAGGCGGGCGGAGCGACGCGCCGGCGGCAGGCTCCGCCAAACACACAGGCGAGTGACCAGCACCTGCAGCAGACTGACACAGGCCAACCAGGCAAAAAACACCATGACAGTGGCAGAGCCGGACGACAACAACCAGGCAGCGCCAAAGTGGCGGAGCGTCGCCAGGACTATGTTCACGCTGTTGAGCAAAACTTGACGCTGCAATCCCTGCAACCCGCTCTGGTAAAAGGTCAGGGGCCATTGCAGGATCGTCACCAGACTCATGAGTTGGAGGGCCTGAGTAACCATCGGTACAGGCAGAGCGGACACGGTAAGCCACTGGCTGCTAATGGCGGGGGCTGCTAGAAACAAGCCAAAGCCGAGCACCAGCCCGAGACTCCAATAGCCTGACTCCAGGGTGCGCACCAGATCATGCGCTTCTTCAACCGAGGCGAATCGATCCGCTGACTGAGCGAGTTCCCGGCTAAGTGTTGCGCTCAGTCCCAAATCCAGAACCTGTATTAATCCTTGCAGCGTAAGGAAAAACCCAATCAAGCCATACGCCTCTGCACCCAGAAGCTGCAAGTAAACGGGCACAAATGCGACGGCGAGAAGGGCAGACCAGGTTTGGCCAACGACGTTGGACAGAATGCTCAAACGAATACGGCCGCTCATGAGAGTCGCAGACGGTTGATTGACGACTGTCGCCGGCCCAAATTTCAATGCGTCAGGGCCTGTTCCCGATACCACGCCACCGTCCTCTGCAACCCTTCTTCAAAGCTGGTGCCCGAGCGGAAGCCGAAGGCGCGCTCGGCGCGCGAGGTATCCAGCTTGCGGCGCGGCTGGCCGTTGGGCTTGCTCGTATCCCAGATGATGCGGCCCGTGAAGCCGGTAGCCCTGACAACAGCCTGCACCAGATCTCTGATGCTGATCTCGTACGCGCTGCCGATGTTGACCGGCTCGCGGGCGTTGTAGCGCTCGGCGGCCAACGCGATGCCTTCCGCCGCGTCTTCAACAAACAGAAACTCGCGCGTGGGTGAGCCATCGCCCCAGACCACGACCTCCCGGTCGCCGCGAGCCTGCGCCTCCACACACTTCCGAATCAACGCGGGGATGACGTGCGAACTCTCCGGGTCAAAGTTGTCGCCCGGCCCATACAGGTTGACGGGCAGCAGGAAAATCGCATTGAAGCCGTACTGCTCGCGATAAGCCTGCGATTGCACCAGCAGCATCTTCTTGGCCAGGCCATACGGCGCATTGGTCTCCTCGGGATAGCCATTCCATAAGTCCTCCTCGTGAAACGGAATGGGGGTGATCTTCGGATAGGCGCAGACGGTGCCGATGGCGACGAACTTCGCCACGCCGGCCCGCCAGGCTTCATGCATGAGTTGCACACCCATCATCAGATTATCGTAGAAGAATTCCGCCGGGTGGGCGCGATTGGCCCCGATCCCGCCGACATGGCCGGCGGCGTGGATGATCAAATGTGGGCGAGCCTCGGCAAGCAGCCGCTGAATGTTCTTCTGTTCGCGCAAGTCGCAATCGGCTTTGCGCGGGACGACGACCTCCCGACAGCCCAAAGCCTTCAGCCGCGCAACAACGTGGCGCCCGAGGAAGCCCGCCCCGCCCGTCACCACCACTCGTTTTGAGGGCCAATCAAATGTGCCCACGTATCCTCCGGTCAATACGCTCCCTGGCGGCGCAGCACCACGCCGAGGGTCTTCCACAAAATCACGATGTCGAGCCAGATGGAGTAGTTCTGGATGTAGTACAAATCGAGGTGGGTGTTGAGGTGCATCGGCAGGTCGCTGCGGCCATTGATCTGCCACCAGCCGGTGATGCCGGGCGGCACGGCCAACCGCTGGCGTTGCCACGGTTCGTAACGCTCGGCGATGCCCTGCACCTCCGGGCGCGGCCCGACCAGGCTCATCTCCCCTTTGAGCACGTTGAAGAGCTGCGGCAACTCGTCGAGGCTGGCGCGGCGCAGCACCCGCCCCAGCCGCGTGACGCGCACATCTTCCGGGTGCTTGCGCTGCTCGCCATGCCCGGCCTGCACCTCGGCATCGGCCACCATCGTGCGGAATTTGTACATCGAGAACAGCCGCCCGTTCTCCCCCACCCGGCGCTGGGTGAAGATCACCGGCCCGGCTGAGTCGCGCTTGATGAGCGCGGCGATGATGAGCATGACGGGCCAACTGATCAGCAACAGCGCCAGCGTCACCGTCACATCGAACAGGCGCTTGACGGCCCAGGCCATGCCCGTGATGCGCGGCTCGCGCAGGCCGATGACGGGCAGGCCGTCGAGCGTCTCCACCGACGATTGCACAAAGACCAGCCGCGCGTAATCGGGCACCAGGCGCACCCGCACCGGCTCGGTCAACAATTCAGCCTCGAGGCGTTCGACCTTGACCAGTTCCTCGGACGGCAGGGCGATGATGACTTCATCCACTCGCTGCCCGCGAACCACGGCGGTGATGTCGGCGAGGGTGCCCAGATAGGGCAGGCCGGCGGGCGCCGAGGCCGGGTCATCGGCCACACTCCCCACCACGAGCACCGTATCGCGCAGGCGGGCCTGCACCACCTCGCCCACCGTCTCGGCCATCTCACCGCCGCCGGCCACCAGCACCCGCAACAGCGCCCGGCCCTGCGCGCGCAAATGCTTCAGCCACAGCCCGATGGCGAGCCGCAACGCGCTGACGGCGGCCAGCTCCAGGAAGAAAAAATACACGATGAGCAGGCGCGAGACTTCGCGAAACGAAAAGTACAGGAAGCCCGAAAACACGAACGTCGCCACCGCCACCGCGCGGATAAGGTGCGCGGCATCCCCCACGGGATTGAGCCCGCGGCGAAGGTCATAGACCGACAACGAGAAGAAGGCGACGGGGAAGATGACGGCTGCGGCGAGGTGGAGGATGGGGTTGAGGCTGGTCTCGGCGGACGGGAGTGGCTGGCCCAGCGGAACGTAGCGGCGCACGACATCGGCGACGAAGAGCGCCACCTGGGCGGCGGCGGCGTCAGCAACGGCCAACACGATTACGAGCCGGCGTAATCGAGCAAACATGCTGAGATTATGCCAGTGGCTGAGGGGCGGGTCAATTGGGGTTGGGTGGCAAGCCCAAACTAAAAGGGGCAGCCGCAGGGGCTGCCCCGATGTCTATTCGCGCAGGTAATCGCGCAGCTTGCGCCGGTGGGTGGGATGCCGCAACCGGCTGAGGGCCTGCGCCTCGATCTGGCGGACGCGCTCGCGGGTCACGCCCATCTTCTTGCCGACCTCTTCAAGCGTGTAGCTCTCGCCGTCGAGCAGGCCGTAGCGCAGTTGCAAAATGCGAACTTCGCGCGGCGGCAGTCCGTTGAGGACTTCCTGAATCTGCTCGCGCAGCAGGTTGTGGGTGGCGATCTCCACCGGCTCGGGTGAGTCCTCGTCCTCGATGAAGTCACCGAGGACCGAGTCTTCTTCCTCATCGGTCGGGGTCTCGAGCGACAGCGGGCGCCGCGCGATCTGGATGATGGATTCGACCTTCTTGGGCGTAACCTTGAGCGCGTCGCCCAATTCGTCGATGCTCGGCTCGCGGCCCAGCTCCTGCGTCAGCTGATGCGAGACGCGCAGCATCTTGTTGATCTGATCGCCCATGTGTACCGGCACGCGGATGGTGCGGCCCTGATCGGCGATGGCGCGGGTCACGGCCTGTCGAATCCACCACGTGGCATACGTGCTGAACTTGTGGCCGCGATGGTAGTCGAACTTCTTCGCGGCCCGGATCAAGCCGATGTTGCCCTCCTGAATCAAATCGAGGAAGGGCACACCGCGCCCGATGTACTTCTTGGCCACGCTGATGACGAGGCGCGAGTTGGCGGTGATGAGGTGCTCGCGGGCGGCCATGCCATCCGAGATCACGTAATCCAACTCTTTGCGCTTCTTCGGCGTCAGGCTGCCCTTGATCAGGCGCTCGCGGGCAAACTTGGCCTTCTCGATGCGTTTGGCCAGCGAGACTTCCTCGGCGGCGGTGAGCAGCGGCACCCGCCCGATCTCTTTGAGATATAGGCCGATGGTGTCGTCGGCGTCGATGGCGGCCAGGTAGGAGTCATCCTCCTCCTTTTCCTTCTCGCTCTCCGACTCGATCTCGGCCTCGGTCTCCTCCATCTCCTCGTCGCTGGGCTCGTCGGCGTCTACGCTATCGAGCACTTCGATGCGGGCCGCCAGCAGCGCGGCGTGGGCTTCGTCGAGCTGGTCTACGTCGCGCTCAGCCTCCGGGAAGAACTTGAGGATGTCGTCGTAGGTGACAAAGCCCTTTTGCTTGCCGAGGTCCACCAATTGCTGGATGGCGCTGAACTCTTCTTCAGCCGGCCCAAACTCTTCGCTGCCGATCGGGGCTTTGGCTTCATCATCCTGCGACAGCTCGGCCAGCAGCGAGTTCGGCTCGTACAGATCGCCGTTCGAGCGCGATTTGCGCGGCTTACCCAACTGAATGGAGCGCCGGTTATTCGGCGGGGCGACCGGATGGGGGGCGGCCGGCCGGCCCAGGACGATGGAACGCGGCTTGGGCCGCTCGGGCTTGGCCGGCGGCGGCGACGCCTTAGGCTTGGTTGGGATGCGTTTCTTCGTTTTGGCCATGATCATGTAAAAGCATATGACGATTTAAGGAATCGCGCAACTTTTTTGTCATTTACACACAAAAAAGGCCCGGCGGAACGATAACGCGCCAGGCCTGGTCGTTTATGTTCGCCTTACGGCGTTGCGGTGGCAGGCGGCGGGCTGGGCGTTTCGGCGGGCGCGGTCGGCGTCTCCGTCGGCTTCAGCACGGGCGGCTCATCTATGAACCGGAGCACCGGATCGAGACCGAAACCGCTCACGATCAGCACGGATGTTTCTCCGTCTCGCTGGGCGTAATAATCTGATCCGGTGAAAGTTTTATCACCGACGGCCAGTTTCAACAGCCGCCCGTCCGCCAGCTTGACCTCAACCGTGAAGGTCGGGCTGAGCACCCCAAAGGCGGCCAGGTCGGTCGCGGCGGTGAGCACTTTGCTGAACTGGAGGTTGACGAGCGCAGCGGCATCGGTGGCCGCCTGCAACTGATCGGCGGGTTGCGGCTCGGGCGCGGTGATGGCCCAACTCTCGGCGGGCGTGTTGCGGCCAAAGGCCACCGTCTTGCCGGCGGCGCGGTCGGCGATCTGCACCCTGACGATCTGATCCGCCGTCACGCCCTCCCACACCGGGCCGGAGGGAACGGTTGCGGCAACCGGGGTGGGCGTGGCATTCGCGGCGGCCTCATCCGCCGGGCGCTGCACCAGCACGACGTACAACAACAGCGCCGCAAAGACGGCGACCAAAATCAGAGTGGTACGACGATCCATAGACAAACAGGGCCAGTGGGGAAAGGAGGGAAGTAAAGGAAACCGCTTTCCCTTCGTTTCCGACTTTTCCCGTCTTTAGGCTTTCCTTCGGCGCATGAACCAGACAATGCCGCCGGCCACCAGCACAAGCGCCGGCAGCGCGATGACGACTAAGAAGAGGATTGAATTCCCCGTCAACGCATCCACCTGCCGCAGCGAGCGTTGCGGCGGGATCTTGGGCGTGAGGTTGATCAACGTTTCATCCAGCGTCGCCCAGTTCACGCTGTTGACAAACAGGTTAGCATTGGCAAAGTCGTTGGCCACCGCGTCCGAGGCGAAATCCGAGTCGCCGTACACGATCACCCGCGCCTTGGTCGCCGAGTTCTCCACCGACACACCCACCGTCAGCGGGCCGAAGGTATCGGCCTCGCTCGGCTGGGCGTCGTTCTGGCTGAGGGCGGCGATGTCCGTCTCGCCCCACGATTGATCGCTGAGTTCCACCAAAGCCACCTGCGACAAACCGGCAACGGTGGAGGTGTACTCGAGGCTGCGGGCAAAGGGAAAGTAGCTGGCGAAGCCTTGCAGCCGGTCGGTGATGGAACTGGTGCCGTAACTGGCGGCGACCGGGAACAGCGGGCTGGTCGGCATGCTGCGCGACAGATCGACGACGATGTCGTTACGCGCGGTCACGCCCCAGCCCGTCTTGAGGTAGTCGAGCAGCGGATCGGCCGGCGGCGCTTCGGCGCCCAGCGTCTGGGCGGGCGGGTCGAGCAGCGCGATGAGCGAGGCGTTGCCGCGCTCGAGGTACTGTTGCAGCCGGGTGACTTCATCCGCCGTCAAGGGCTGCTTCGGCCCGGCGATGATGATGGCGCGCGCATCCGACGGCACCGTGGCGGTGGCCGCGAGGTTGAGCGGCTTGATCTCGTAGTTCTGTTTTTGCAACAGCCCGACCACCGACGAGAGACCTTCCTGATTCGAGTCGGACTCGGTCGTGCGCTCGCCGTGACCGGTGAGGAAGTACAGCGTGCGCGAGGTGGGCGCGGCGAAACCGACCAGCGCGCTGGTGATCTCTGACTCGGAGGCGAAGGTGATCTCGGTGCGCTTTTCGCCCATCTCAAGGATCAGGGTGCCATCGCGCGACACTTCGTATAACCGGGTGCGCACCGGGTCGGTCGTCGGGTCGACGAACTCATAGCTGAATTTGTCCGGGGCCTGATCCTGAAATTGTTCGAGCAGTTTCTCCGCGTTCTCACGCTGACCGAGGATGTTGGGGCTGTAAAAGCCGATAGCCCTGACCGGTTGCGGCGCGCGGTTGACGGCCTCGATGCTTTCCTGAGCCAGGGTGTTGAGGCTGCCCTCGCTCCAATCGAACACGCGCACACTGGCCGGGGCGCGTTGCACGAGATAGTTCGCCAGCACGACGATGCCGAGCATCGCCACCGACATGATCACCGCGTTCGTGCCGTAGCGCGCCTGGCGCCCGCCCGCCCATTGCGACACCACGCCCGGGTTCATCAGGATGGCCAGCACAAAGCCGAGCAGGCCGACGACCAGGCTGACCTGTACGACGGTGTTGAACTGGCGGGCGATGAGGGCGGCCGAGGCGGCCACAATCAGGCCGACCAGCCCGAGGCCGGCCAGCCACGGCGCGTAGGGTTTCAAGTTTGAGGCCGTCATGTTTACCGCCACCTCCGCGACTCGACGACGCGGGTGGTCAGGAAGATGAAGAGCACCGCGATCGAGACAAAGTACGTCACGTCGGTCAAATCCACCTTGCCGTCGAGGAAGTTGTCGTACACATGGCTGGCCAGGCCGAGGTAACTGAAAACCTCGGCGACCACGCCGGTCAGGTTCTGGCCGAGGTTATCCACCAGCCAGAGCGCGATGGCCACCGCCTGGGTGACGAAGAAGGCGGCGATTTGATTCGAGAACAGGCTGGAGACAAACAGCCCGATGGCGAGCATCGCGCCCATCATCAACAGAAAACCGGTGTAGGCCGCGAACGACTGGCCGATATCAATGCCCGGGTCAGTGATGCCGTTGGCGATGAGGAAGTAGATGAGCGTCAGGAAGATCATCACCGCCATGAACGCCATCGCCGCCAGCCACTTGCCCAGCACCAATTCCCACTCTCGCAGGGGCGCGGTCAACAACAACTCCATCGTGCCGCGACTGTTCTCCTCGGCCAGCAGGCGCATGGTCACGCCGGGGGTGAGGAAGAGCGCCAGGGTGATGTACGGGCCGAAGACCCACTGCACCGGCTGCGGCGGCCCCCCGCCCTGGTTCACCGTCACCGCCAGGTTGAGGTAGAAGATGATGCCGAGGATCACCAATTGGGCAAAGGCCACCGCGTAGGCGGTCGGCGACACAAAGTAATGAAGGAACTCGCGCTTGGCGATGGTCCACGCGTTACGCATCGTCGGCCTCCGTCCCGGCGGCGGCCGCAGCCGTCGCCCCGTCGTTCTTCGTCAACTCGAGGAAGATCTCCTCGAGGCTGGCCTTGTCGCGATGCAGTTCCAGCAACTCCCAGCCGCCGTTGACGACGGTCTGTGCGATCCGGGCGCGGCCATCGGTGCCGGGCGCGGTCTCGATGTCGAACAGCCCGTCACCGGCGCGGCGCACATCCACCAGGCCGGGCAGATTGCGGAGCGACTCGAGCAGGCCGTCCCCGTCGCCGCCCACCTGCAGGTGGATACGGCCACCGCCGGCGATCTGCGTGCTCAGGCGCTCGGGCGAGTCCTCGGCCACGATGCGGCCGGCGGCGATGATGATGACGCGGTTGGCCAACTCCTGCGCGTGGGCGAGGATGTGGGTCGAGAGCATCACCGTCTGCTCTTTGCCGATCTCGCGCAGCAGGCCTTTGACCTCGCGCTGTTGTTGCGGGTCGAGGCCGTCCATCGGCTCGTCCATGATGAGGACTTCGGGTTTGTGCAACAGCGCCTGCGCCAGGCCCACGCGTTGCCGCAACCCCTTCGACAGGTTGCCGATGAACGAGTCGGCGCGACCGTCGATCTGCACCGCCTCCATCACCTCATCCACCCGGTCGGTGCGGCTGGGGATCTGGCGCAACTCCGCCATGAAGTCGAGATACTGGATGACCGTCATCTCGGGATACAGCGGCACGCTCTCGGGGAGGTAGCCGACGCGCTTGCGGACTTCGAGCGACTCGGTGAGCAGGTCGAAGCCGGCCACCCGGCCCGTGCCCTCCGAGGGCGGCATGAAGCCGGTGAGGATGCGCATCGTCGTGGTCTTGCCCGCGCCGTTCGGCCCGAGGAAGCCCACGATCTCACCCTTGTTGGCGTGAAAGGTGAGGTTGTCTATGGCCGTGCGCTCGCCATAGCGTTTGGTCAAGCCTTCAACTTGGATCATCGCGCCTCTTGCGACAAATTAGGAGTTACGCCGTTGCCTTGAATTCGCCCTCACCCCCAACCCCTCTCCCGCTGGGAGAGGGCAGGACGAGGGCGAGCCGCAATCGCTCAACTACGTAAGTCCCATAAATGTAACCGTGACAACAAAAAGCACCCAGCATCTTTTAGACACTGTGTGCTCCGAGTTTTTCCCGTCCCTGCTCCAAAGCCCCGAAACTATACAACGGAGGCTTATGGATAGTCAAGCGGTTTTATCAAACTCTTATCAGGCCGGGGGATAGGGCGCCTTCCCTCCCAACGACCTTTGATCTGTGTGTCGCGCCGCGCCGTGCGGAGCTATCCCAAAGAGGCCGGTCACGGGGAGTAGTAGACGGTGACGCGGATGTGATCGACCGTGACCGTATGCGCCGCGCCCGCCGAACTAGGCTTGGTTGCAGCAAACACCACGCCAAAATCTGGGTCGTTGATGTCGGCCACGGCCCAACTCACCCCCCACAGATCGCCCGAGCTGCCATGGGCCTCTACCAGGTCACTGGTCGTGTAAAGCGTCGTCGTGGCATTGTCGTTCCCGACCACGGTCCCCGCCGCATTCACCAACCGCACTGAGGCGTCTCGACTACCGCCGTTGCTGGTGCTGTTAGATTTGCGCTCGACGTCTATCACAATGCCCTGAATAGTGGCGCCGGCCGGGAGCGCAAACCCAAAGTTGCGGCAGTACAGATACTCACTGGTGGTTCCATCTACGGAGGCGGTGGCATACGTGTTGTCAGTCCGGTAGGCATTGCCCGGTAAGGTCCAGGCCGCCGTGCCCGCCGCATGATCAACTTGCACACAATCCGTGCTGGCCGTCGGCTCGCGCGTGACGAAGGGGTAAGTCACCGCAACGTTTGGCCCGAATTCCGACGTGTTGCCGTTCGGGTCGGCAGCGGTGGCGCTCACCGTCTCGGTCGTCGCCACCGTCGCCGTCAGCGTCGCACTGAAGCTCACAACGCCGCCCGCGCTGGTGGTGGTCGTGTACGCGCCGAGATAGCGCTGGCCTTCACCGTAACCCGAGGGGTCGGCGGTCAAGTTGGCGAAGAACTCAATGCGGAATTGCGTGCTGGCCGCGCTGGTCAACCCGCCGGTCACGGTGATCTGACTCCCCGTCGTCACCGCCGAGGTGAGCACCGGGAAGTTCTGCAGGTTGTTCGGGCCGCTGTCCGGGTCGCCGGACCCGTCGTTGGCTGTCACTCCATCGTTACCCAGGTCAATGCCGAGGAAGACGTTTGCGTAAATCGAATTGCCCAGAATGCGATTCCGGATCGAAGCCACGCCGCCACCCGTGATCGCCACTCCGTCCGCATTATTGGCGATGACATTGCCGGCGCCCGCGACAGAGCCGCCAATGGTGTGATCGCTCGAATTGGTGATGAATACACCGGCGTCCCCGTTGCCGAGCGCGCTCGAACCGTCAGCAGCCACACCGATGTAGTTGCCCTGGATCATGTTGTTCGAGCTGTCAATAGCGATACCATCGCCGGCGTTGCCGCTGATCACGTTACGGTCGGCAGGCGTGACCCCGCCGACGATGTTGTTGCTGGCGCCGCCCAGGAAATAGATCCCGCTAGCGCCATTGGCTAACGCCGTCGTCCCGTCGGCGGCGACGCCGATGTAGTTGCCAATGATCCGGTTCCCGGTCGCGCTCGCCCCCTCGATCCAGAAGCCGCCGTCGCCATTGCCCGAAATGACGTTGCGATCCGCCGGGGTGAGACCGCCAATCATGTTGTTGGCCCCATAGATCGTGATGCCTTCCCAGGCGTTCTCGGTGCCAACTCCGGAATCCGTGCCGATGTGCGTCAGGCGCCCCAGGTAATTGCCAACGATCAGGTTGTTGCTGGAGCCGGCCTGGATCTCAATCGCGTCGCCGCCCCAATGACGGATCAGCAGTCCACGAATGGTGCTGCCCGAGCTACCAGCCGCCAACACCAGGCCGGTGTCCGTGAACCCCGCATTCGTTCCGGCCAGCACGACGATAGGCCGATTGCCGTTCGTGAAAAAATCGGGCTCGCTGGCGCCATCAACCAACACAGGGCTGCTGATAGCCGGTAACGCTGAAGAGGGCGCAATGATGTGCGGCCCCGCGCCGGCGATGCTGAAGTTGATGGTGTTCGCGCCGGCCAGCGCATTCGCTTCCTGAATAGCCGCGCGCAACGTGCACACGCCGCCCGCCGTCGCGCACACGCCGTTGCCGATATTGCTGTCAACAGCATCGCCGGTGTTGTTGACCACCAGCGGTATGGTCACGCTCACGTCCGGCCCGAACTCCGAGGTGTTGCCATTTGGGTCAGTGGCCGTGGCGGTCACCGTTTCCGTCGTAGCGACGGTGGTGGTCAAAGTCGTAATGAAGGGCGTCACGCCGCCGGCGCTGGTCGTCACCGTGTACGCGCCGAGGTAGCGTTGGCCTTCGCCGTAACCCGTGGGGTCGGCGGTCACATTGGCGAAGAACTCAATGCGGAATTGCGTGCTGGCCGTGCTGGTCAGCGCGCCGCCCACGTTGAGTGTGCTGCCGGTAGTGGCCGCCGAGGTGAGCACCGGGAAGTTCTGCCGATTGTTGCCGCCCGTGTCTGGGTCGCCCGCGCCGTCATTGGGCGTCACCCCATTACTGGGCGGGGAAGAATACAGGTCGTCAAGATCAATCCCCAGCCCGGTGTTGGCATAGATCGAATTGCCAAGGATGGCGTTGTTGACCGATGGGCCGATGTTGGTGTCCACGGCCACCCCGGCTTCCGAGTTGAAAGCGATGACGTTGCCCACGCCGAGCGCCGAGCCGCCGATCAGGTTATTGTTCGCGGGCACGCCAATCGTGTTGCCAATGCGAATGCCAGCGTTAGAGTTGCCAAGGTTGATCGTCCCGGTCTTGTCCGTGCCGATCCAGTTGCCCTGAACCACCGTGCCCGTGGCGCCGTTGATAATCCAGATGCCTTCTTGCGCATTGGCCCCAATCACATTACCTGCGCCCGGTTGCGTGCCGCCGATGACGGTATCCGAAGCGTCGTTGACTTCCAGCCCCTCCGACCCGTTGCCGATCGCAGTGACGCCAGTCGCCGCCACGCCAATATAGTTGCCAACGATCAAGGTGTTTGCCGTACCACCGCCGACATACAGGCCGTTGTCGCCGTTGCCCGAAGCCACATTACCGGCGCCCGCGGCCGTGCCGCCGATCGTATTGCTCAATGAATTGGCATTTACCTCGATGCCATCGTCGCCATTCCCGATCGCTGCAGTGCCAGCAGCGTTGACGCCTACGTAGTTACCGAGGACCGTGTTGCCCTGGCTGTCGTAGATCAGGATACCGTTGTCGCCGTTGCCCGAGGCCACATTGCCAGCGCCCGCGGCCGTGCCGCCAATCGTGTTGCCCGATGAATTGGAGGCCATCTCGATGCCTTCATCGCTATTTCCGATTGCCGCACTGCCGGCGGCGTTGGTGCCCACGTAGTTGCCCAGCACGGTGTGTCCGTCGCCAAACAACTGGATGCCGTTATCGTTGTTACCCGACACGAGATTGCGACCGGCGGTCGTGAGGCCGCCGATCGTCCAGTTGTCGCCGTCCGCATTGATGCCGTTGACGCCGTTGCCGAGATCCGCCGTGCCGGCGGCATCGGTGCCGATGTAGTTGCCGGCGATCGTCACGTTGTCCGCGCTGCCGCTGATCCCATCACCGAGGAAGCGGTTGATCACCAGGCCGCGCAGGGCGCTGCCGTCGCTTCCAGCTCCGAGATTCAGTCCATCGACGCCGGCGCCCGCGCCCGCGCCGTTCAGCTCAATCTTCAATACGGCATCATTGCCGATCGCTAACGTATTGGCTGAAGCGCCCGGTTGGCTATAACCATCAATCGTCACCGGGCCGGTGATGGCGGGCAAGGCGCTTGTGGGTGCAATGGTGTGTGGCCCAACGCCGGGGATGTTGAACAGGATGGCGTTGGCGCCTGCTGTGGCATTCGCTTGTTGGATAGCAGCCCGCAGGGAACACTCGCCCACCCCTGCCGTCTGGCAGAGGCCGTCGCCCGTGTTCGCATCCGGCGCGTCGCTGGTCACGTTCACCACAAACGGCGCGACGGCGATGAAGTTCGGCCCGAACTCGCTCGTGTTGTTGCTCGGGTCGGTGGCCGTGCCGGTCACACGCTCCCCGGCCACCAATCCGCTCACCGTCAGCGTCCCGCCGAAGTCGCCCGTCGTCGTTGTCGTGAGCGCGCCGAGGTACCGCAGGCCCTCGCCGTAGCCGCTGCCGTCGTTGTCGCTCTCGAACACCTCAACCCGCGTGTTGGCGAA
>CAZSNP010000009.1:0-27974 GCA_964608265.1 uncultured Anaerolineales bacterium
CGTCCGTTTCACCACCATCTTTCACTCATCCATTCCCACATCACGAGCATTGACCATAGCCTGCGATGTTTCGCGCTGCACCGCCGGCCTAGCAGCCTGTCGGAGAGACATTGCCTTGCTGAGAAAAGCCCCACTTGGGCTCATTCTCGCGGTGAAAATGCAAGGCCGTGCCCCACTTATTGGCGAAAGACGGCTTGGAATTGGGGCGGTTCTTTTCACTCCGACAGCCTGCTAGGCCTTCCATTCCAGTCCCCTCGACGCCGAGCCATCGGGCGGTGGGGCCGGCCGGCCGCGCGGCGCGCCCTGCCCGGCCTTGATGTCGGCCACCGCCGCCTCGAGCGCGCCGTGCATCAACCAGTAATTCAACACCCAGGCCAAAAAGCCCAGGACCAGCACCACCGATCCGCCGCGCACCACGACCATCAACAGATCGGCCCCGGCCAGCAGCGAGAGGATCGTCGTGATCAGCGTGGCGACTATGACGGTGTACAGCGAGACGGCATAGGCAGTCTCGATCAGCATGGGCGCGCGCGGCGCTCGGGTTTTCTTCGGCGCGCCCTCCTTGTTTTCGCCGGCCTCAACCGGAACCAGCGCCTTTGACTCGTCACTCATCGTTGCCTCCCATCATTGCATCAACCCGCTGACCAGCGCCCCGGCGCTGGCGGGATGAAGCTCATCGAGCGCGCCGGGGCCGGTGGTGAAGTACACCATCGGCAGGCGGCTGCGCCAGGCCAGGTTGACGACGCTGCCGAGCGTGCTGGTCTCATCCAACTTCGTCAACAGCAAGCCTTTGAGATCGAGCGTGCCGAAGGCCGCGCACATATCGGCCAGATCAGCATCCTTGGCGGTGGCCGGCGCGGCGAGGTAGGTATGCCGGCCCGGCACGGTGCCGAGGAGTTGCAATAACTCGATCACATCGGCCTTGCGCCGCGGGTTGCAGCCCGGCGTGTCCACCAGAATCAAATCGGTATCCCTCTCGGCGACGATGGCCCGGGCGAGATCAGCGCCCGAATAAACCACGCGGAACGGCAGCTTGAGGGCATCGGCGTACACGCGGGCCTGCGCAATCGCGCCGGCGCGGATCGTATCGGCGCTGACCCAGGCCACGCGCAGTTTCTCGGTTCGAGTGTGGTGGGCGGCGATCTTGCCCAGCGTCGTCGTCTTGCCCGAGCCGCTGGCCCCGACCACGCACACGACCTTCGGCCCTTGGCCGGGGATGGCCGTCGTCGTCAGCGCGGTGCTCGGCCAGATGCGCAGCCCGGCCTCGAGCTGGCGGGCGATGTGCTCGCGCACGCGGGCGCGGTCCTCAAGGGCGCGCGGGCTGAGCGTCGCCGCGCAATTTGCTGTGACTTTTTGAATCAACTCCTCAGCCAGTCCGTGCGCCGCCAGCGCGCGCTGAACGTCGAGCAGCGGCCCGGAATACGCCGGGCCGGCGGCGGGGGAGGGAGCGGCCTCGATTGGCTGCGACACCTCGGGCGTTCCCGGGGCGACGAGTGGCCCGGCCTCGTTGAGGGCCGGCAGCTCGGGGGCGGCGGCCCTGCCACCCTTCACCGTCGGCATGGCCACCACTTCGACGCGCGGCTTGCGCCACACCTGCCAGCCCGCGCCGCCCGGCACCTGCCGCACGCTCACCACCAACGCCTCCGGGCCCAGCTCGCGCTGAACGATATCGAGCGCCTCGGCCACGGTGCCGGCCTGAAAGGTGCGCGCGCCGGCGTTGGCCGATTTGGCGTTGGCCAGCGCCTGGCGCACCGCGGTCTGCAATTCGAGCCTCGTCATTTGCTCGGGCGTCTGGTAGGCCTGCGCGACTGCCGGCTTGAAGGGCTGGCTGGGTTTGGCTTTGGCCTTCATCGCACCGGCTCCGGATACTCGACCATGCCGTGCCCCTGCACCGGCGTGCCGGGGGCCACTTCCGAATACGCCAGCACGACGAGGTTGGGCAGCGACCGCTCGATCAGGCGCCGGAAGGCGAGCCGCAACTCCCGCGGGCAGAGCAGCACCGGCTGATGGCCGGCCTGCGCCAGCCGCTCCATTTGCTCGCCGGTGCGCACGATGAGTTGCTGCGCCAGCGCGGCCTCGATCTGAAAGCCCAGCCCGCGTTCCGCCGGGCCGAGCGCAGCCTTGAGCGTCGCTTCCACCTGCGGCGCGAGCGTGAACACATGCACTTTGCCATCCTCGGCGCGATACTGATTGGACAGCGTGCGGGCGAAGGTCTGGCGCACGGCCTCGGCCAGCACATCGGCGTCGCGGGTGACGCGCGCGCTGTTGGCCAGCACCTCGAGGATGCCGCCCAAATCGCGCACCGGCACCCGTTCGCGCAGCAGGTTGCGCAGCACATCCTGCACCTCGCCCAACGTCAACAGCTCGGGCACCAGCCCGCCGACGACGGCGGGCTGATTGGCCTTCACGCGGTCGAGCATCTCCTGCACCTCCTGCCGGCCGAGCAGGGCCGGGGCGTGCGCGCGCACGACCTCGGTGAGGTGCGTGCTCATCACCGTGAGCGGATCAACGACCGTAAAGCCGAGCAGCTCCGCCCGCCCCTTTTCGGTTTCGTTGATCCACAGCGCCGGCAGGCCAAAGGCCGGCTCGACGGTCGGCACACCGGCCAGTTGATCCAGCCCGGCGTCGGAGCCGGGGATGGCGAGATACCGGTCGAGCAGGATGTCGCTCCTGGCCACTTCCTCGCCGCGCACCTTGACGCGATAGGCGTTCGGCTGCAGCCGCAGGTTGTCGCGGATGCGGACCTTGGGCAACACCACGCCCAATTCGGTGGCGAGTTGTTTGCGGATGGCGCTGACACGCCGCAACAGATTCTCGGGCCGCTCGTCGCTGACCAGCGGGATGAGGCCGTAACCGATTTCGACCTCGAGCGGATCGACGACGAGGAGGGCGGCCACTTCCTCCGGCCCTTCGAGCGCGGGGACGGCCGGGCCGGCGGGCAGCTCGGGCGCGGGCGGCCTGCGTTCGGCCCGCCAGACGAAATAGGCCGCGCTGCCGAGCGCGCCGCCAACCATGACGAAGGGCGCGATCGGCATGCCGGGGATGAGGCCCATGCCGACGACGATGACGGCGACGACGCTGAGCACCGGCACGTTCGACAGTTGCCTGACGACATCGGCGCCGAGGGAGACTTCCGATGTTGAGCGGGTGACGATGAGGCCGGCGGCGGTGCTGATGAGGAGGGCCGGGATTTGGATGACCAGCCCGGCGCCGACCGTGAGCAGCGTGTTGGTCTGCAGCGCCTCGAGCGGGGCCAGGCCGCGCTGCAGCATGCCGATGACGACGCCGCCGAGCACGTTGACGAAGACGATGATGATGGCGGCGGTCGCATCCCCGCGCACGAACTTGCTCGAGCCGTCCATCGCGCCGTAGAAGTCGGCCTCGGTCTGGATGTGGCGGCGGCGTTCGCGCGCTTCGGTCTCGTCAATGATGCCGGCGTTGAGGTCGGCGTCAATCGAAAGTTGCTTGCCGGGCATGGCGTCGAGGGTGAAGCGCGCGGCGACCTCGGAGACGCGGCCCGTGCCGTTGGTGATGACGATGAACTGAATGATCATCAGCATCAAAAAGACCACCACCCCGACCACATAATTGCCGCCGACCACCAGATCGCCGAAGGTGGTGATGACCTTGCCGGCATCGCCGCTGAGCAAAATCGCCCGGCTGGCCGCCATGTTGAGTCCCAGGCGATAGAGCGTGACCAGCAGCAGCACCGACGGCAAGGCGTTGAAATCCACCGGGCGCTTGATGTACATCGCCAGCAGCATGATGCCGACCGAGGCCGCCAGGTTGAGGGCGATCAGCAGGTCGAGCGCCAGCGGCGGCAGCGGCACGATCATCAACCCGATGATGAGGATGAGCAGCACTACCAGCACGGCGTCGCGCGAACCCATCAGGCTGCGCCAGTCGAAGCGCGGAAGAACGGTGGAGGCGGTGGTCATGCTTGACGGAGAATCACAGGCTGAGAGAATTCTCCGCTCCTCCATTTCTCTTCTGAGCTTTCAGCCGGAACACGAAGGCCAGGACTTCCGCTACGGCGGTGTACAACTCGGGCGGCACTTCCTGATCAACCTCGACCAGCCGATAGAGCGTGCGCGCCAGGGGTGGGTTCTCGATGATGGGGACGTTGTGCTGCTGCGCGATCTCGCGGATGCGCAGGGCGAGGAGGGCGGAGCCTTTGGCGACGACCTGCGGCGCGCCCATCTCAGCGCGGTCGTATTGCAGGGCGACGGCGAAGTGGGTGGGGTTGGTGATGACGACGTCGGCCCTGGGCACGCGCGCCATCATCCGTTGCCGCGCGAGGCGGCGGGCCTGCTGCTTGATCCGGCCACGGATGACGGGGTCGCCTTCCTGCGACTTCATATCCTCCCTGACTTCCTCCTTCGTCATCCTCAACGACTTCATCCACTGCCAGCGCTGGTAGGCGTAGTCGGCCACCGCCAGCACGAGGTACACCCCGCCCACCCGCATCCCCAGCCCGTACGCGAGTTCAGCCAACCGGGCGAGCGCCAGCCGCAGTTCGGCCTGGCTGAGGAGGACGACGGCCTCGCGCTGTTCCTGCAGATAGAGGTAAGCCACCCCCCCGATGACGACGAGTTTGAGCAGCGCCTTGAGCAACTCGAACAGGCCGTTGAGCGACAGGATGCGTTTGAAGCCTTCCAGTGGATTGACGCGACTGAGATCGGCGAACGGGCGCTTCTCCGGCCAGTGCCAGCCGATCTGCATCATCGTGACGAGGATGCCCGTTGCCATCAGCCCGAGGATGACGATGGCCATCGGGCCCCCCAGCGACAGCGCGTCCAGCGCGATCAGGTTCAGAAAATCCGCGCCGCTGAACTCGCCGCGTGGCAACGTCGTCAGCGCGCGGCGCAGGGTGCCGGCCAATCCGCTCACGACCGCCGCGCCCGGCCCATACAGCAGCGCCACACCGATCAACAGGATCGCGGCGGTGTTCAGTTCCACGCTGCGCGCCACCTGGCCCCGGTCGCGGGCCTCGGACAAGCGGCGTGGGGTGGGGGCTTCGGTGCGATTGTCCGACACATCAGGCTCCCAAGAGATTCAACATGCGCGGCCCGATGGCGCGCATCAGGTCGCTCAGCAGGGGCGTGAGCAGCGAGAGCGACAGGGTGAGCGTGAGCAACGTCAGCCCGATCTTCAGCGGCGCATCGAAGAAGAAGACCTGCACCTGCGGCGCGACGCGCGAGAGCAGGCCGAGGGCCACGTCGGCCATCAGCGCCGCGCCGATGACGGGCAGCGCCATCAACGTGCCCAACCCGATGAGCTGCGCGGCCAACCGCATCAACGGCTGCGCGCTTTCCACGGGGTCACCGAGCAGGGCCGCCGGCAGCGGGCTGTTGACGGGCACGAGCAGAAACGATTGGTGCACGGCGACGAGCACGAGGTGATGCCCATTGAGGATCATGAAGAGCAGCATCGCAGTGAGCAAAAACAACTGATCGAGCGCCGTGCCCGAGGTGCCGAGGGCGGGGTTGAGGACGCGGCCCGAGCCGAAGCCGCCGCTCACGCCCATCAACTCGCCCGCCGTCTGCACCGCGCCGAACGCCAGTGAGGCCGCGAAGCCGGCCAACACGCCCAGGCACAGTTCGCGCGCCACGGCGAGGGCCATCTCCAGCGCAGAGAGGGAGGCGGCTTCAGGGGGCAGCGGCTGCCAGGGGATCAGCAGCATCGTCAACAAAATCCCCAACGCCACGCGCACCCGGGCGGGGATGCCGCGACCGCCCAGCATCGGCACCGGGGCCAGCATGGCCATGAGGCGCGTGAAGGCCAACAGAAAAAGTTGCGCCTGGGCGATGGAAATCGTCGGCATGCGCTCAGGGTAGCCGACGGGTATGGGATTGTCTGTAAAGGGGTAATGAACTGGGGCTAAAGGCCTCGTAAATATGCGGCCTTGCTCTAAAGTCTACGCGGGTCTGGCCGAGTCGCCGGCTTCACTGATCTCGCCGCGAGCCATGGGTGTGAGATAAAACGCCTCGACCACGCGCGGATCGAAGTGGCTGCCACTGCCGGCCTGGATGCGATCCAGCGCGACCGAGACCGGCTGGGCCGATTTGTACGGGCGTGAGGTGGTGATGGCGTCGAAGGCGTCGGCGATGGAGAAGATGCGGGCGGCCAGCGGAATAGCCTCCCCCGCCAGCCCGCTCGGGTAGCCGTTGCCGTCCCAGCGTTCGTGATGATAGAGCACGACGGGCAGCGACGCCGCGAAGAAATCCAACCCAAACAGAATCTCATGACCGAGTTTGGGATGGCGGCGCATGATGACCCACTCCTCCTCGCTGAGCGGGCCGGGCTTGCGCAGGATGGCGTCGGGGATGCCGATCTTGCCGACATCGTGCAACAGCGCGCCCAATTCCAGCGCCGCGAGCTCCTCAACGGAAAGGTTCATCACCCGGCCAATCGTCATAGCGTAGTGCGTCACCCGTGTCGAGTGCTCCTCGGTTTCGGTGTCGCGCAAGTCGAGGGCGCGCGTGAGCGAGATGAGCATGTGCCGATAGGCGCGCTCCAACTCCTCGCGGCGAGCGCGCTCGGCCTGAAAAACCTTGCGCAAGTCGCGGGCATACGACACCAGTTGCCGCTCGGCCAGCACCAGCCGTTCGAGCGGGCTTGCGCCCGCAGCCTCGCCGGCGATTGGCTCAGACGACAGGCTCATAGGCTCCCTGCCACTGCGTCAAGGCGCGTTGCACTTTGTCGCTCAGCAGCCGAGGGTCGAAGGGCTTCAACACAAAGTCACGCGCGCCGGCCCGGATGGCCTGCTGCACGACATCGCGCATGCCGAGGGCCGAGATCACGATGACGGGCACGGCGCTGTAGAGGGTCTGCATCTCGCGCAACACCTCCAGCCCGCTGCGGCGCGGCAGCAGGATGTCCATCAGCACCAGGTCGGGCCGGTGTTCGCGCACGGCCGCCAGCGCCGCCGCGCCATCGGCTGCGACGAGGATTTCGGCGTGGGGCACGGCGCGCATCACCGCCAGCCGGGTGAGGTCCCGCATCACGCGATCATCCTCGACCAACAGGATCGTGGTGGGCATGCCGCGCTCAGGCTCCGCCCTGCCGCGGCCTCTCGGCGCGCAGCCGTTCGAGGCGCGTGTCGTCGAGATCCAAAATCCGCAGGCTTTCGGGATGAGGCCGGGGCGCGGCCCACAGCCGGCGATTGCGCCGGACGCGCGGTGGCAGCGCCTCGGCCCCGTAGCCGATGGCTGCCGGGTCGCCTTTGCCGCGCGCGAGCGTGCCCACGCGGGCGAAACCCCGGGACCGCGTTTCGGGCGGCGGTTTGGGGGCGGCGGGGCGGCCAAAGAGCTGTTTGAACATCGCAGCCTCACTGCGGCAGGGTCGGCAGGCTCATAAAGACGTTGGCGGTGAAGGCCAGCATCTGCTGCGCCATCCACGAGCCCAGCAGCAGAATCACCAGGCTGACGCCGATGAGCTTGGGCACGAAGTTGAGGGTGACCTCGTTGATCTGCGTCGCGGCCTGAAACAGGCTGATGACGCTGCCGATGAGGAGGCTGACGAGCAGCACCGGCGCGGCCAGCGTCAACGTCACGGTCAGGGCGCTCTGGGCAAAGGTGAGGATGTAGGATTCGGTCATGGTTTCACAATAGCCAGTCGCCGGTCTCCGGTCACCGGTCGCCCGAGTTCCCTGTCTGCGGGCGCCGGTTGACCGGTTACTGGTAGCTGAGCAGCAACGAGCGCGCGATCAAATACCAGCCGTCCACCATCACAAACAACAGCACCTTGAACGGCAGCGAGACGAGCGAGGGCGGCAGCATCATCATGCCCATCGCCAGCAGCACGCTCGACACCACCATTTCGATGATGAGGAAGGGCACGTAGATGGCGAAGCCCATCATGAACGCCGTGCGCAATTCGCTGATGACGAAGGCCGGCAGCAGGGTGGTGGTTGCGATGTCCTCGAGCGCCTCCGGTTTCGGCGCGCCGCTCAGCTCGATGAAGAGGGCCAGGTCTTTCTCGCGCGCGTGCCTGAGCATGAAGACCCGCACCGGCCGCGCCGCGCGCTCGAACGCCGTCTGCTGATTGATCTCCTGCCGCAGATAGGGTTGCAGCGCATCGCGGTCCACCTCGGCGTACACCGGCGCCATGACGAAGAACGTCAGCAGCAGCGACAGCCCGACGATGACCTGGTTGGGCGGGGCGGTCGGCGTGCCGATGGCGCTGCGCAGCATCGAGAGCACGATGACGATGCGGGTGAACGACGTGCACAGGATGAGGATCGTCGGCGCCAGCGACAGCACCGTGAGCAGCACCAGCAATTGCACGCCGCTGCTCACCTGTTCCGGCTGACCGGCGGGCTCCACGCTGAGCGTCACACCCGGCGCGGCCAGTTGGGGTGAGGCCGCACATCCGGCCAGCCAAACGGCCGCCAGGGCCAGCGCAACCGGGCCGCCCGCGCGGCGCAGTGCAAGCGAGGGAGGCATGGCGCTATTTGATGAACTTGCGGGTGCCGGCCGGCACATGCGCGTGACGCTCCTCGTCGTGGGCAAACAAACGCGCCAGCCAACGCAGTATGAAGAGGAGGTTCATGAGTGCACTTCGGGAACGGCGGCGCGTTCCGCAACCTGTGCGAGTGCCGTCGCAAATTCGGCCGGGGCGCGTAGTTCCACTTCGCTCAGCAACGTCAGCCCGGCGTCTGACGCGCCGATGAGCCAGGTCTGCTCGCCCACGCGCACAAGGTGCAGCGCCTGTTTTGGCGACAGGCGCGTCGTCTCCAAAACCGCGATGCGCTTTGCGCCGCGCGCCAACGCGCCGCCCTGCCACCGGCGCAGCAGATACAGCGAGCCGTAGATCAACAGCACGATCAGCCCCAGGTTGGCGACGACGCTCACCAGCAGGTTGCCGTTGGCGAGCGGGTCGGTGATCGCGCTCGAGGCGGACGGTGCGCGCGCAGTGAACAGCTCGTAGCCGAAAAAGGCCAGCAGGCTGAGACCGCCCGCCCACATGAACGGGTTGCGGAGCAGGGCCGCGCGAGGCGGCAGCGTCAGCCACTGGCGCAGCGCTTGGCTCAACTGCGTGACGCTCAACGATGGCATGTCAGTTGTCGGGGCTGCGCCGCCCGTTGGCGACGATCTCGGTGATGCGGATGCCGAACTTGTCATCCACCACCACGACCTCGCCCCGGGCCATCAGCCGGTCGTTGACGACGACATCCACCGGCTCGCCGGCGAGCCGATCCAACTCGACGACCGAGCCGCTCTGCAACTCAAGCACCTGGCGCACGTTCAGGCGGGTGCGGCCCAATTCCACCGTCACCTGCAGCGGCACATCCATCAACAGTTCGATGCTGGCCGGGTCGGTGGCCGGGTGGCCGCCGGCGACCGCGAGCGGCTCGAAACGCGCACTCCGCACGTTGACGGACGAGCCGTCGAAGCCGGCGCCGTTGTCAATGACTTGCGAGTTTGGCGTGTCACTCATCTGGGTGTCTTCCTTGATTAGTCCGCGCCCACCGCCGGCGCGGTGACCCCGGCGATCTGCACGGCCAGCCGGCGACCCACCGTGCCGACCCGGCCCGTGAAGCGTTGCCGGTCGCCGACGCAGACGCGCAACTCCTGGCGCGTGCGTGTATCCAGTGGGATGACGTCGCCGGGCCGCAACCCCAGCACATCGCCCAGCGTCAGCTCGGCCTCGCCGAGGACGACGCGCAGCATCACCGGCAACTGGCGCAGGCTGCCGAGGTTCTTGCGCCGGGCGGCCTCATCGCTGTGTTTCGCCTCGCGCCCCGAAATCCAGATGGCCGGGTTGAGGGCGCTGGCCACCGGCTTGAGCATCGAAAAGGGGAGATACAGGTTTATCGCTCCGGTCACGCCCTGCAGCGACACTTCGAAGGCGATGAACATGACGCGCGCGCCCCCCATCATCATCATCACCCATTGCTGGTTGGTGGTGCTGTCTTCGAGCCGCGGCTCGAGCGGCACCAGCCTGCTCCACGCCGCCTTGAGATCGTTGAGCATGTGCTCGACCGTGCCCCTGATCAGCGACTGGCCGATGTCGGTCAGCGGGCGCGGCTTGCGGTCGCTCGGGCCGGCGCCGCCGAGCAGGCGTTCGAGGACGACGCTGGTAATGTCGGCGCTGATGACGAGGATCATCCGGCCCGGCAACGGGTCGAGGGCCATGATGTGATAAAGCGTGCCGGGCGGCAGGTCTTTGAGAAAGTCATCCGAGCCGCCCTGTTCGGCGTGGGCGATGCGGGGCCGGAAATCCGAGCGCAGATAAGACGACATCGAGGTCGTCAAACGCTCGGCGAAGTTCTCGTGCACCAGCTCGACAGCCCGCGTTTGGTCCTTCGAGAACCGTTCCGGTGACCAGAAGTTGTACGACCGGATCTCCTTGCCCGAGGCGGCTCCCTCGGTCGCCGCCGGTTCTCCGCGGCTGGCCGGGCCGGCCTGGCTCACGATCTGCGCCGGGTGGGCCGACGCCTCGCCGCGCGCAGGCTCGGCGTCGCTGTTGGCGTCGAGCAGGGCGTCGATTTCGGCTTGAGAGAGCATGGCGATGGGTGGGTGTCGCTGTTGCGCCGGCAACGCGCTCCTGCGATGCGCGTCTATTGCACGACGAATTCGGTGAAGTACACGGCGATGACCTTGAGATCGGGCAGGCGATGATTCAACTCGGCCATGATCTCCTGGCGCAAGGCCTCCTTGCCATCCACCGTGTATACCTGGTCGAACGTCTTGCCCGACAGGATGGTGGTGATGATGTCGTTGATGATGGGCAGGCGCTTGCTCATCTTGTCGTTGAACTCGATCATCACCGGGTCGTCGGCCGCCGCCGCGCCGCTGCTGTGATCGCCGCTTTCGGCCGTGGCCTCGCCGGCGGCGGCTTCGTGCGGCGGCGGGTTGACTTCAATCGTCACGCCCGACTTGAGGTAGCGCCGCCCGCCGGGGTCGGCCAGATTGACGATCTTGGTTCCGGTCTCGACCATCACGCCCTGGCCGGGGAGATAGATCACCTCAGCCGCGCCTTCGGAGTGCCCGCCGGCGCCGTCGTCGCTCGAGCCGTGACCGTCGCCGCTGTCGAGCTGCGCGGCGATGGCCGGCACCTCGCCGGCATACGACAAATAAAACGGTTTGGGCAGGTCGTCGGGCGCGAACATGATGTAGCCCATGAGGCCGTTCATCAGGAACATCGAAAACAGCACCAGGCCCTGAACGACGGCTCCGATCTTGCCGAGGATGGGGAGAATCTTTTTCATGGCTGAGCGCCACCTCCGGAGGCGGTCTCCAACGGTGGTGTTGGGTTGAGCTGCATGTCGGGGCCGAGGCTGTTGTGAGTGATGACGAACTTCTGCTCTTCAATCGTGTACACCACAGCGATCTCGGCGCGCCGGTTATAGGCCTGTTGCTCGGGCGTGTCGCCGCTGAAGAGCGGGTGATACTGGCTGCGGCCCGCGGCCCACAGTCGCTTCGGGTCAACGCCCTGCTGGGTGAGGTAACGCACAATCGCCGCCGCCCGCGCCGACGACAGTTCCCAGTTCGTGGGGTAGCGCGCGCCATCGACCGGCGGCGTCTCGTCGGTGTAAGCCGTCACGCGCACATCGTTCTCAATCGTCACCAGCATCGAGGCGATCTTATCGAGGACGGGATAGGCATCGGCGAGCAGAGTGGCCTCCCCCGTTTCGAAGAGCAAGCTCTCACTCAGGGCCAGCAGCACGCCCTCGACGTTGTTCTGCACGCTGATGCTGCTGCCGAGGTTGGATTGCTGCAGCAGGGAGGTCAAATCGCTGGCCACGTCGAGCGTATCGGACGGGCGCTGCGGGAAGCCCTGGTTGCCCACCGGGTCGGGGGCGGTGTCGGCTTTGCCGGGGGCCGTGTTGGATTTGTTGATGCCCGGGTCCACGATGCTGACCGGCCCGCCGCCGTTGAGGGCCTTGCGAAAGGCCTCGGCCAATTCCTTGTAGCGCCGGATGTCGGTTTGCCCCATCGTGTACAGCACGAGGAACAGCGCCATCATCAGGGTGATGAGGTCGGCATAGCTGACCAACCACCGTCCGGAATCACCGCCGCCGTGGCTCATGCTTCCGCTCCCGCCTTCGCACCCTTGGCCCCTTCGGCGGCGCGCTGCCTGGGCGACAGATACGCGCTCAGTTTCTCCTTCACCACTCGCGGGTTCTCGCCAGCCTGCAGGGCAAGCACGCCGTCCATCAGCATTTTGCGAAAGGTCACCTCTTCATCGCTATTGGTCTTGAGCTTGCCGGCGATGGGCATATAAATGAAGTTGGCCGCGCCCAGGCCCCACCACGTCGCCAGAAAGGCGGCGGCGATGCCGTGACCGAGTTTGCTCGGGTCGTCGAGGTGCTGCATCAGCACGATGAGCTCCATGACGGTGCCGATGATGCCCATCGTCGGGGCGTACCCGCCGGCCTTCTCGAAAAAGCTGATGCCGTGGTGATGGCGCTCGGCCATCGCGTGCACGTCGGCTTCCATGATGGAGCGCACCTGCGCCGGATCGACGCCGTCTACGACCAGTTGCACGCCGCGCCGCAGGAACGGGTCGTGCAGTTTTTTGGCATCCTCTTCGAGCGCCAGCAGGCCCTCGCGCCGCGCCTTGTCGGCCATCTTCACGATGGTTTCGATCTCGTGGGCCATGTCCTCCTTGCTCTTCATAAAGGACTTGCCCAGGAATTTCGGCAGGCCGGTGAGTACCGAGAGCGGAAACGAGGCGGCCGTGACCAGCAGGGCGCCGATGACACACAACATGATCGGGATAGGGCTGGACACCAGTTGCACGGGGTTGCCGCCGCCGATGATGTTCGCCAGGACGGTGACGATGAGCGCCCCGACGATGCCGATGAGAGTCGCTAAATCCATGCCTTAGTTGCCTCCGCGATAGGCGATCTCGGGTAATTGTCCGTAAACATCCCGGCGATAGCTGACGATGGCCTCGACCACCGCCTGAGGCGACTCCTTGACAATGATCTTGATGCCGTTCGACAGCGAGATGATGGTGTCGGGTGTGCCCTCGACAAACTCGATCAACTCGGCGTTGACGAAGAATCGGGTGCCGTTGAGGCGCGTGACCTGAATCATCTCAATCAATTTCTGCGTGGCGGCGAAGGCAATCAAACAGGGCTTACGCCGCTTCGACGTAAGCCCAATGTACAGGAGCGGTATAGGGTTGTCAGTAAACGACCGATGAAAGCGACGTAAACGGCGGCTAAACGCCGCGCCGCGCGCTACCCGGCCGGCACCGGCAAGTCGGGTACGGGGCTGGTCGGTAAAACCACCGTGAAGATCGTGCCATGCCCCACGCGACTATCCACGCGGATGTGGCCGCCGTGCTGTTTGATGATGCGATGACAGGTCGACAGGCCCAGCCCGGTGCCGCGCCCCGGCTCCTTCGTCGTGTAGAACGGCTCGAAGATACGGGGCAATTGCTCGGGCGCGATGCCGACGCCGCTATCGGCGATGATGACGTGGATCTCGGCTTCGTGCTGGCGCGTGGTCACGTGAATCTCGCCGGTCGAATCCCTGAGCGCATCGCGCGCGTTCAGCAAAAAGTTGAGCCACACGCCCTGCAGGTGATCGTGGCTGGCCGCGATGGGCGCCAGCGATTCATCGAAATCGGTGACGACGGTGATGTTGCCCTTGTACAGCAGATTCTCCACCAGCCGCAGCGCGCTCTGAATCGAGGCGTTGATGTCGGTCGGAGAAAACTCATAGCGCTCCTGGCGCGCGAAGTCGAGCAGATTGCGCACCACCTTGAGGGCGCGCTCGCCCGCCATCGCGATCAGGGTGATGGATTCGCGCGCGTCGCCGGCGGGCAACTCGCGTTGCAGCAGTTGCGTGTTGGCGATGATGGCGGTCAGCGGGTTGTTGATCTCGTGCGCGACGCCGGCCGCCAGTTGCCCGACCGCGGCCAGCTTCTCCGACTGCGCCAGCGAGGCTTCGAGCCGGCGCTTCTCGGTCACATCCTGCACGAAGAGCACCGCCTGCAACGTGCTGCCGTTCGCATCCGCAATCGGATACGTGCTGATCTCCCACTCGGTGGGCTGGTTGTCCTTCTCCCAGCGCCGTTCGCTGCGCTGGGTGTGGATGCCGTGCATCAACGTCTCAACGATGCGGCAACCGACGCACGGTTCGCTGCGGTGATAGAGCGCCTCATAACACGACCGGCCCACCAGGGCTTGCGGCCTGGTGGTGTCGCCGAAGGGCTGATTCAGAATCGCATCCGCCGGCGCGCTGGGCGACCCGGCCAGACGCGCCGCCGACAGGTTGACGGCCATCAACTTCAGGTTGCGGTCAACGATGTAGATCGGATGCGGGATGCCGTCGAACAGCGCGCGCAGCGTGTTGCGCGAATGGGTGACCTCCCAGCGACTGGCCTCGAGGTCGGCGTTGGCCACGGTGAGCTTGTGAAACAGTCGCGCGTTCTGAATGGCGATGGCGACCGAGCCGGCCATCGACACCAGCAGCTCCTGATCGTGCGCGTCGAACTGGCCGCTGCGTTTGTTGATCACCTCGATCGCGCCGAGCGTTTGCTCGCGGGTGGTCAGCGGCGCGCACAGCACCGCGCGCGTGTCGAAGCCGGTCACGGCATCCACCGAGGGGAAGAAGCGCGGGTCCTGCCTGGCGCGGTTGACGAGCAGCGGCCGGCCCGTCCGCACGCACTCCCCGACCAGCCCCTGCCCGACATCCATCGAGTATTGAAAGACCCAATCCGTGTCCTCGGCCAGCGTCTTCTTGAACATCATCTCGCCGCGTTCTTCATCCAACAGCAACAGGGTGGCGGCTTCGACGTTCAGCAATTCGCGGATGCCGTCCATGATCGACGGGAGGATCTCGTCGAGTTGCACCATGGCCGTGAGCGTCGCGGCGATTTTGTTCAGCGCGGCCAGCTCGCCATCGCGGCTGAGGGTGGCCGGGCGCGCGGTGTGCACGTGAATGACGCGGGCGATGGCATGGCCCCAGCGCGCGGCGCTGGCTCGCCAGTGCTCATCGGCGATGAAGTCGGTGAGATAGATAAAACCGTAGCGCCCGGTCGGTAAATCCAGCGGCATCGCCCCCAGGTCAGGCAGGCCCGGTTCCGCCGGCGGGTGTTCGATGAGGTGATTGAGGGCGCTGTTCGGATCGGCAAGCTGCAACTGCCACGCCGCCGGCAGGGTGTGAGGCAGCAGCAACAGCGGCTCGGGCGCGTCCGGCGGCTGCGCGACGAGCAGGCCGCCGCTGGCCGGGGTGGCGTTGACGACCATCGCCAACGCCTGCTGCAAGACTCGTTCGAGCGGCGCGGCTTGCAGGACGAGATCGTTGAGTTGCTCGATGAGCGACAGGCTGCCGGCCGACAGGGTGGCCGACAGCACGGCGGTGCTGGTCTTCACACGCGGGCGAGACATGGCGGGCGTTATTCGGGGTTGATGGTGTAGCCGTGGCCGGGCACCGTGCGGATGAAGGCGGGGGTGCGCGGCTCGACCTCGATCCGCTCGCGCAGGTTTTTGATGTGCACGCGCACCAGATCGGGGCTGCCCGCATCGGACGGGTAGTCCCAGACTTCCTGCAACAGGCGCAACGGCGAGAATATCTGACCGGCGTGGCTCATCAAATGATAGAGCAGATCATACTGCACCGGCGTCAGTTGCACCTCGCCGCGCGGGGTGATGGCCTTGTACGAATGCACATCGAGCGTGTACTCGCCGATGGTGAGCAGGTGCCCGAGGGGTTTGGTGATGGGGCGGGGCGCCTGCGGTTTCGTGCGGCGCAGGATGGCGCGCACCCGCAGCAGCAACTCATCCACGTTGAAGGGCTTGGTCAGATAATCGTCGGCCCCGGCGCGGAAGCCGGTGATCTTATCTTCGTCCTTCGCCCTGGCGGTGAGGAAGAGGATCGGCACCTCGGTTAACACCGGGTCGGCCCGCATCTCCCGGCACACCGTGTAGCCATCCATGCCGGGCATGATCACATCCAGCAGCACCAGCCCGGGCGTATGCCGCCGCGCCGATTGCAACCCCTGCACGCCGCTATTGGCGACGGTGATCTGAAACTCGTGGCCGCGCAGAGATCGCTCGATGGTGCGCGAGACGATCTCGTCGTCTTCGATAACCAACACATCAACGGGTGGATTCATTTTCTACCTCCAGAGGCAATACTATCGTGAAAGTGGTACCGTTCAGGGGATCGCTGGTGACGGTGATTTGGCCGCGATGCTGGCGGACGATCTCGCGGCAGATGCTCGGTTCCATGCCGGTGCCGCGCCCGATGGACGCATCGGCAAAGGCCGGTTCAAACGCCGCCGGGAGCTGATCGCCGGGGATGGGCGCGCCGTCGTCGCTGACATGCACGACGACGGTGTCGTGTCCATTGACGGTCGAGTTCACCCGGATGCAATGCGGCCGGCTGTTGTCGTTGGTGGCATCGCGCGCCATGAGCAGCAGGTTGACCCACAAGTCTTCAAGCTGCCGGGCGTTGCCGTAGATGGCCGGCAGCGAGTCGCTCAACCTCACTTCCAGCGTCACGCCGATGGATTCGATCAACCCGCCGACCAGCCCGAGGGCGTTTTCGATGGTCTTGTTGACCGAGAGCGCTTCGAGGGTGGCGGTGGCCGGTCGCGAGAAGTCGAGCAATCGGCGCACCGCCTGTTGCGCCCGCCAGCCCGCGTTTTCGATCGCTTCGAGCGACTCGCGGGCCGCCTCATCGCCGGCCGTGCTGCGCCGCAACAACTGCGTCTCGGCGATGATCGTCGTCAGCGGGTTGCTGATCTGGTGCGCGACCCCCGAGGCCAGCTCGCCGATGGCGGCCAGCCGCGCCGCCTGAGTCAATTGAGCCTGGGCAGCCCGCACCTGCGCTTCGAGCTTTTTGCGCAGGGTGATGTCGCGCGAGACATCCATATACCCAATCAGTTTTCCGTCGCGGTCGCAGAGAGCGGTCACACTCGAACTGACCCAGATCGTTTCACCGGTGTGCCGCTTACCTAAACGCTCGATATCCGAGACTTCCGGGCCAGCCGGCGCCGGCGGCGTCACCGGCGGCTGGAACTGAGAGAGGTACACGACCGGCGCGTTTTGCCCGAGGCGCTCGCTGGCCTTCCAGCCGAACAGGGCTTCGGCGGCGCGATTCCAGAAGCTCAGGCGGCCTTCGAGCGTCCACACCACGACCGCATCGCGGACGTTGTTGAGCAGCAGCGCTTGATATTGGATCTGCTCGAGTGAACGCTGCGCTTCGAGCATGACGCTGTAGGTGCGCACCGCCTTCTGGATGACGGCCGGCAGCATGCTCAGGTAATCGCCGGTCTTGACCAGGTACTCGATCGCGCCGCGCTGGATGGCCTGAGCGGCGATACGCTCGTCGCCGCGACCGGTGACCATGATGACGGGCACGCGCTGGCCGCGCTTGGGGATCTCGGCCAGCGCCTCCAATCCGTTGCCGTCGGGCAGGTTGTAATCGAGGACGATCACATCGTACTGGCTCGCGGCCAGGTGTTCCCACAGATCGGCCTTGTCGATGGCGATGTCGGTCTCAAACGGGCCGGCGAGTTGCAGAAACTCGCTGGCCAGCCGCGCGTGATCCTCGTTGTCGTCAACGATGAGGACGTGCAGGGGTGGGGCGTCGGTCAAGCTATGCATCACGGTGTATCTGCCAAAACTTGCCAGGCCGCCGGCAGCGGCTCGGTGCCCGGCAACAGTTGCGCCAAGGGTAGCGTAATCCAGGCCCGGCTGCCACGGCCCGGCCCGTCGCTTTCCAGGTCAATCGTGCCGTTCATCAGCTCCACCAGATTCTTGCTGATGGCCAGGCCGAGGCCGGTGCCGCCATAACGCCGCGCGGCCGAGTTGTCGGCCTGGGTGAACTTCTTGAACAGCCGCGCGCGCTGCTCGGCCGAAAAGCCAATGCCGGTGTCGCGCACCTCGATGTGAACCTGATCCCGGACGGGCGTCACGCTCACGCTCACCCGTCCGCGCTCGGTGAACTTAATGGCGTTGTTGACGAGGTTGATCAGCACCTGGCGCAGCCGGTCGGGGTCGGCCTGCACCAGCAAATCGGCGGGCACCTCCGGGATTTCGAGCGCCAGCCCTTTTTGCTCCGCCATCAGGCGCGACAGCCGATCCACCTGCCGCAGCGTCTGCCCGAGCGCCATCGGCGCGATGCTCAACGTCACCTCGCCGGCCTCGATGGTGGCGATATCGAGGATGTCGTTGACGAGCTTCAGCAATTCCTGCGAACTGATCAGGGCGGTGTCGAGGTAACGCTGTGCCTCTTCGGGTGTATCGCACATCCCGTCGATGACGATTTGCAGAAAGCCGATGATGGCCGTGATCGGGGTGCGCAGTTCGTGCGAGGCCACGGCCAGGAAATCACTCTTGACCCGCGAGGCGCGGACGGCCAGCTCGCGCTGAACCTGCAACTCAGCGTTGAGCGTACGCAGGTCAGCCTCGATCTTGGCCTTGGCCGCGAACAGCCGCGCGTTCTCAATCGCAATCGCCGCCTGATCACCCAGCAATTGGAGCGAGTGCAACTCGGCCTCGCTGAAATCGCGCGCGGCCGGGTAGGCGACGTTCATCACGCCGACCACGCGGGCGCCGTGCTTGAGCGGGAAGGAGACGATGCTGCCCTTCCAGCCGGTGCCGGCGGAGATGGCGTGCCGTTGCATATCGTGCACGACCAGCACGGTGCCCTGGCGCGCCACCGTGTAGGTGATGCCGGTCTTGCGCGGGATGGCCCACGGCCGATCCTGATGGCCGCCGTCGAACCAGGCGGCCCCGAAGGTTACGGTGTCGGTGGCGTCATCGTATATAAAGATGTGCGCGTCTTCGGCTTCGCCGATGAGTGACCGCGCGGCGTCGAGCACGCGCCGCATCACCGAGCGCACATCGAGGTCGGCCGTCATCCGCAGGCTGGCGTTGTGGATGGCTTCGAGCGCGCCCACCTGCTGCTCGACCGACTGGAACAACCGGCGGAAGCGATCCTCCGAGGCCTTGAGCGCTGCGGCGGCGTTGCGGCTGGCGCGCCGCTGCTCGGTGCGCTCGAGCGCCAGGCGGGCGGCCGCCGGCAGCTTGCGCCGGTGCTTCGGCGCTTTGAGGATGTAGTCATCCAGCCCGGCCTTCATCGCCTCGACGGCGACTTCCTCGCTGCCGCTGCCCGTGAACATGATCACCGGACAATCGGGCGCCAGCGCCTTGACCGCGCGCAGAACCGCCAGGCCATCGGTCCAGCCCAGTTCGAAATCCGTCACCACCAGGTCGTAATCAACCTTGGGCAGCACTGCCGCCAGCGTGGGCGCGTCGCCGACGTGAGTGAAGCGCGCGTCGCGGAATTCCTGTTTGAGTTCGAAGTGCGCGATGGCCCGATCGTCGGGGCTGTCGTCAATCAGGAGCAGGTGCATGTCAACCGGCCTCCGATGGGCGCGCGGCCCGGGCCGGCGCGGCGGCTTGCGGCGGCAGGTCAAGCAACTCGCTGACCGCGTGCGCCAATTCGCTGGTGTCAAAAGGTTTGGTCATGAAACGATCCACGCGCGCGACGTTCGTGGCCAGCACGCGCTCCGCGCCGCTGCCCTTGGCCGTCAACACCAGTATCCGCAGATCGGGGTGATGCGGGCCTTGCCGGATTTCGGCCAGCAGTTCCCAGCCGGTCATGTCGGGCATCATCAAATCCAGCACGATTAGGTGCGGCTGGGCCTGCCGGGCCAGGTCGAGGGCCTGATGCGGGTGGCTGGCCGAGTGCAACACGACCGGCAAACGCGAGAGCACCTTGGTGATGATCTCGAGCGTGCGCGCATCGTCGTCAACGCACAGGATGATGGGTTTCGCCGTTGACATCGCCTTCATCCCACCGGCATCGGCAACAGGGCGGCCAGCCGCGTCGCCAGACTCGACAGGTCGGTGATCTTGCTCAAGTACGCATTCGCGCCGCTGGCCAGACACGCCTCAACATCCGCCGGGCGGTTCGAGGTGGTGAGGACGATGACGGGCACGGTCCGCCAGCGCGCCGACTGGCGCATGGCTTGCAGCACCGCCAACCCATCCACCCTGGGGAGTTTCAGGTCGAGCAACACGATGTCGGGCAAAGCCCCGGCCGACTGCAGGCAATCGAGGGCCTGTTTGCCATCGGCGATGAGGTGCAACTCGGCGGGCGGCGTCAGGGCCTCGAGGGCCATTTCCACCAACAGCGCGTGGTCGGGATTGTCTTCGATCAGCAGAATACTCAGGCTCATGGTTGCGGGGTCATTGCCAGGGCTGGGAGGGTGAAGTAGAAGGCCGCGCCGGTGCCGGGGGCGCTTTCGACGCGGATGGCGCCGCCGCGCAACTCGATGATGCGCTTGACGATGCTGAGGCCGACGCCGGTGCCTTCGACTTCGACCTGCTTGAGGCGCTCGAACAGGTTGAAGATGCGCTGATGATAGTCCGGATGGATGCCGATGCCGTTGTCCTTGACGCTGAACTCAATCTGCGGCGCGACCGGATGGGGCAGCATCCGCCACCCCAGTTCGATGTGAGGCTGAGGCTGTGGGCCCAGGAACTTGAGCGCGTTGTTCAGCAGGTTGGTAAACACTTGCCGTAGCCGTAAGCGCGAATACTTGACCATCGGCCAGGTCTTCGGCAGCGTCAGGCGCACGCCGCGCTCGGTCAAAGTCTGCCCGTAATCCGCCAGCACGTCCTCGATCACGCTCGCCACCGCGATGTCCTCGTCGGGTTCCTCTTGCCGGCCCACCCGTGAGAGTTCCAACAGATCGTGCAGCAGCCGGCTGAGGTAGTCGGCGTTCGCGCCGATCCGCGCAACGTAGCCCTGGCCGCGTTCGTCGAGCGCGGTCTGGTAGCGGGTTTGCAGCAGTGAGGCGAAGCCGCGCAGCGAGACGACCGGGGCCTGCAGATCGTGCGAGACGGTGTACACAAAGGCTTCCAGCTCGGCGTTCTTGGTCTTGAGTTCCGCCGCCGCCTGTTGCACGTCACCGAAGAGCCGCGCGTTCCGCAACGCCAGCGAAAGCTGGTCGGCGATGCCGCGAAGGAACTGGATGTCTTCCTCGCTCCAGCGGCGGGCATGCGTGACCTGCATCAGGCTCAACATGTACAGCGTCTCCGCCGATTGGCTCGGTATCGGCACCCACACCAGCGAACGGATGCCGTAGCGGTGAATCAACCACTGGCCGTAATCACCCAGCACCGGATTGACCGCGTCCGTGTCCAGCGCGATCACCTCGCCGGCATGCAGGCTGCGCGCAGCCACCGCCAGCGCGCCCGTCAGCGAATCGTGGCGGCGCAGCGACCGGCGCTCATAGATCATGGGATTGACGTACTCGTGTTCGGTGACGAAAGACTGCTCGGCGAGGTTGATCAAACCGAGGGTGCAGCGATCGGCTTTGAGGCTGGCGCCGATGGCGCTGACGGCCTGGCTCAACACATCGCGCAAACTCAGTGAGCTGTTGATGACGTGACTCAGGTGCGTGAGCAGCGCTTCGCGCGTGGCGCGGTCGAGTTCACGCCGGCGACTCTCGGCCATGCGGATGGCGGTCGCGAGTTGTTCCGCCACTGCTGCCAGCTCCTCCTCGTGGGTAACGGCAAATGCGTCGGCTTCATCCGCGCCCACCGTTACCGCGCCCAGCGTGCGCCCGTGGTCGACGATCGGCAGGCTCAACTCCGTCATCACCTGACCGGGCCACAGTTCCGAAGTGCGCTCCGGATGCAAATCGTAGTCGGCGACGTGCACACGTTCACTCGAGCGCACGGCCACACCGCTGATGCCCTCGCCGATGCGGGCGTGGTAGGCCTCCGCCGGAACCTGCTCCGCGCCGGCGCCCGCCACCGCACACAGGGCCAGGTCATCGCTATTGCCTTCAACGAGGTAGATCGCGACGTAGCCGTAGCCGAGGCGCGCGTGCAGCGCATTGGCCGTGAACTGCAACACCTCGGCCAGGTCGGCCTTTGGCTCGGCGGCCTGTTGACTGATGGCTGTGAGCAAGTGAAAAACTCGCACCGTGCGCTCGGCGGGTTGTTCAGTTACGGAGGCCCTGGCAATTGACGACCACTGCGTGAAAGTCATGTAAACCCTTTACGCATCATAGGTTTTTCAATGCTGGCCAGCCATAAAGCCGGCGTAAGCATTCGGTATGAAAGGTTATAAAGCCGGAAAAACTGCATAAATTTTAACTGAGGCGCAATGATTTGCCGGTTGAAGTTGGTTGGTCACTCGCCTTATGCAGGCGCCCCTTCGACGGTGAAACTCCGTTGCGCACGCTCAGGGCAGTCCCTGAGCGTGGCCTCGCCGAGCGAAGCACGCCGAAGGACGAAGGAGGCCGGGTCGCGTAAAGCGAGCGAGCCTGTACCGGCGTGACGCACATTCCATAACCAAACCCGAACTTGACTCTGCCCCCCCCCCCATGATGTATTCTCATCCATAGCTCGGAGCCAGATGGGGGCTTTGAACTTTCGCACTTCCCCCGACAATCCAATCCAAATCGCAGCTTGCCTGTCGCAACAGCGCGCGAGCAAGCGGGGAGATTTTTGTGATGCATCGCCAACGTTCAACCCAGCCGGGTTCATTGCGGATGGCCTTATTTCGAGGCGGCCTGGCCTTCGCATTCATCTTCGCCGCCGGCGCTGGGCTGCAAGGCCGTTCGGCGCCCAGCTACGCCAGTCAGTTGGCGCAACTGGTCGCGGCGACTCAAACGCCCGTTGCCGCGCAAGCCAGCGAGTTGCTGTTCATCGCCAGCGGTGGCGACACGCTGCCGGCGCTCACCCGTTTGCCGCCGTCTGCCTTGAGCGATGCGCTGTCGTTGAACCGGGCCGCAGAATCCAATGCGCTCATGCCAGTCGGACAAGCAGCGGCGCTGCCAGCCGGCTGCGGAGCGAGCGGGATGCACGCCGCCCCGCGCGGGCCGTGGGTGGCAATCGAGTTGGCGTGCGGTCACGGCGAAGTCAGCCTCCTCCGCGTGAGCGACGCGCAGACCGGCGCGAGCAAACCTCTCGGCGCAAACTTCGGTTCACAGGTCGTGTTCCTCGGCTGGTCGCCCAACGGCCAGCACGTTATCGTGCTCAAAGATGCGTTGAGCGGCGCGGGCGCGGCGCTGGTCAGCGTGGCCGATGGATCGGTGACGCCGCTCACCGTGCCCGGTGACGTTTACAACATCGCGCTCGCGCACGATGGCACACGGATAGTCTACTCGCTCACGCGCGGGCTGGGGTTCGGCAGCGAGACGTGGATCGCGAGTATTGATGGCAGCAACCCGCGCTTGCTCAGCGCCGATCCGAAACACATCGTCGCGTATGCGCGCTTCTCGCCGGATGACGGTCGCATCGCCTTCATCCGCATGCCCGACAGCAACGTTCCGTTCACGGTGGGCGAACTGTGGACAATGAGTGCCGATGGCAGCGGTCAACGCTTGTTGGGTCAAGCCGATGCCGGGCACGGCTACGCGCCGGCCTGGTCGCCGGATGGCAGCCGCATCGCTTACGTATTCCGTGAGAACGGCGGAAACGTGATGGCTGATCAAGTCGCGGATCAATTGTCCAGCAACATCCACATCGCCGATGCGCAGACGGGCACGGTACAGGCCGCGACGAGTTTTGCGAATACGCTTGTGGAAGCGCCGGTCTGGTCGCCGGACGGCGCGCAACTGGCCTTCGCCGCGTTGCCGAGTGGTGGGGGAGTGAGCGATGTGTGGCTGTACACGCCGCTGGATAGCGCCGTGACCCGCGTGACACAAAACGCTGACACGCGTTATCCTGTCTTCACCAGCGACCGCTAGAACGAACGGAGGAGATTGCGATGAAGACCCAACGTGCCTTGCTTGCCCTGACCGTGTGGCTGACGGCGTGTGTGCCCACGAGCACAACCGCGTACCCCGTGCCGCCCACGCTGGGCTACCCCGGCCCGGCGACGGCGACGGTTGCGCCCACCGCGGTACCCACAACCGCCACGCCGCCGACCGAGACGCCAGCGCCAACGGCCACCACCGAGCCGGAGGTGTGGGAGATTTGGTTCCGTGGTTACTACTGTGGGGACGACACGACATTCTGTGATGGGCCAGGGTTTGTCAGTAAGTATTACTCCATCCAAAGTGACGGGGGTGGGCTAAAAGAAATCGGCACATTTGAATTGCCGTCCACTTCCAGCCTCAGCTTACCTGTTAGTGCGCCTCCACCGCTACCTCGTGGAATGGCATCACCGCCACAACTCTCGCCCGATGGCACTCATATCATGTATGTAGATGCTGCATGGACGCTTCAAGTCGCGCAGTTAGCCACGGGTCAATCAGTGCAACTGTTTGATGCATCCGAGTTGCCATCAAACATCGGCCCTTTCTGCTGGACTGTCAATGATGGGCAAATCGTATTCTTCGAGTTCGGACGGGCACGTGAGCTTACGGAACCCATAGTCTATTCAGTTGCAACTGACGGCAGCGGTCTGAAAGAGCTATATACACTCCCCGGACTTGAAGGTTTAAGGTACGGCGACTGTGCGCCAAATCGTGATGAAGCTGTTGTCGCTGTCTTGGGCGAGTCAGCGATCTCCGGGCTCTATATCGTGAACTTAGGCAGCGGCGAGGTTCGACGAATCCTGTCAAGGTACTCGGCGGGGATTGTGATCGCCGCTCCCAATCAATAGCCCGATATTTTAGTTCGGTGGACAATACTATGTTGAGACACAACTACTCCGTGGCCATTGTTCTATGTGTGCTCGTTTGTGTAGCAGCTTTGAGTAATCTCGGCCCTGAGAAAGCCGAGGCCGACGGAGGGTTATTTCATGGGTTGTGGATATCTCAACAGCAGAACGCACCTGAACCGTTTCTCTATCCGCCTTTTTATGAAACGGCTGGCTTGGACAGTGTTTTCGATCATGAATACCCAAGATATGACAACGAAATTGACTGGGGCGGCAGTGTAACGGATGTCGTGCACTACAACGGTGAACGCGTCAATCGCGCTTACAGCGGGCACAATGGTATTGATTACGGCATGACATTCGAGCGCGTGCTTGCTGGAGCAAGTGGTGAAGTGGTTTCTGCAGATTGGGCTTCAGCACAGAACCATCGCTTTGGTTATGGGCTTCATGTGCGAATAAAGCACACGAATGATTTCTACACCATCTATGGACATCTGAGTTCGTTGGCAGTGACCACGGGAAATAATGTTGCCCAAAGCGAGGTCATCGGCGTGAGTGGTGACACCGGCGATTCCACTGGCCCTCATCTGCACTTTGAAGTGCGACGTGGCTCCGCCTCAGATCCTGATACTGCGGCTGATCCCTATGGCTGGATAGGAGACACCAACCCCAATCCGAATGCTATACGGATTGATCCTTGGCCAGCGCTCGGGCCGCCTCGTCCGACCAGTTACCAGCTCTGGTCGCAATTTCCTGCCGTCTCTCCGACCAACGTCTACACCTCCGGTCAGCCGCTGCCGCCACCGCCGCCGCCCAATGAGGCCACCAGCGTCATCATTGACGACCTCGACCCACATTTTCAAATCACGACCGGCGCTTGTGAGCAGGAGAGCGCCGGGTACGGCGGGCATCTGTATTACAGTTTCGCCCTCTCGCGCACCACGCCCACCTGCGCGGTGCGCTGGAGCATCCCCATTACTCACTCACGCGGCGGCCCGGGCAGCTATGAAGTCTATGCCTACATCCCAGACCGAAGAAGCGATACGCAATGGGCCACGTATCAAATTCAACATCAAGGCGTCACCAGTGAAGCGGTTATTGATCAGAGTCAAGTGAGCGATACATGGGTCTTTCTCGGCAAATATCGTTTCGATTGGGACGCGAATGAATATGTGGCGCTGAGCAATAGCACTATCGAAACCGCCACCGTTCAAATTGCTTTCGACGCTCTCATGTTCGCGCCGGCCAGCGACGGCCCGCAGCCTACCGCCACACCCGGCCCGACACCCACCCCCGAGCCGGTCACAACCGTCATCAGCGCCACGCTGAATGATTTGAGCCGGCCTTCGTTTTTGGACGCCAACGGACACACCAGCTCAGTGCTGGGCAGTCTGCAGGCGCTCACCGAAAGCGGGCGGCAGTTCTTCCGCTTCAATGCCACCGATGGCGACGTGGAGCGCGTGACCTTCTCGCCCAACAACAACGATCTCACACTGGGCAACACTGCCGATAACTCCTTCACGGTGGATATCGCCTTCCGCCCGACGGCGAATGCCACGAATGAACGTGTGGTGGCGAATGCGCTGTGGGACAACGGAACGCAGAACCCGGCCCAATTGGCGGGCTGGAAGCTCGCGCTCAACAACGGCTCGCGCACCCTTGCGTTCAGCGTCTACAACTCCAGCTTCATCTCCACCACCGTGAGCGCCAATCTCAGCTACGATCCGGCCAACCCGCCGTGGATTCGTGTGAAAGCCATCAAGGATGGTCAGCAGGACAGGCTGTATCTGTGCACGTTTGTTGGCGCAGGCGCGGCCCAGATGACACAGGGCGTGGCCTTTTCAACCGGCGTCAACTATTGGCCGGGCACAACGGTTGATCTGGGCGCGGACTATCGGTCTCGCACCACTGATCCGTTGAATCCGAATAGCAGTTGGGTGGGCGATTTGGATGAATTCGCTTACAAGCGCGGCGCCGATTACGCGGGCGGCTGCACTGTTCCACCCACGCCGACGCCCACCCGCACCCTGACTCCGACCGCCACGCCCGTACCCGCCACGCCCCTGCCAGCAGCCACTATCGTTCACTTGCCGATGAATGAAGGTTTTGGCACGCCGCTGGCGGACCGCGCGGGCAACCATCCGGTCACACCGGCCAATATCACCGTAGTGCCGGGTACCCCCGGCAACGGCAACGCGCGCGCATTTCCGCAAGCTACCGACTTCAGCCGCATCACATTCGGCAGAAGCAACGACTACTATCTGGCAGACTCCGCTGTCCGCTCGATGACAGTGGAATTGTGGTTTCGCTACACTGGGGCGCTGGGCCTGCCGGCGCAAACGATGGCAAATACCCTGGCGCAGGTCAATGGATTTTTTCGCGGCTGGGATCTGACCTATCACCCTGGCACAAAGACCGTCGCGTTCAACGTCTACACCGGAGGCACAGGCAATGCCGCTTCCGTCCCCATCGCCAGTGCCGCCGACGCAAGTCAATGGGTGCGCGTGCGCGCGATCAAGGATGGCGCGCGCGGTAAGCTGGTGCTGTGCACGGCGGTCAACGGCGCGAACTGGCGCGTGGCTGAAGCCAATTTCACCGGTGGCATTGACTACTTCCGTGTGACACCAGCGGCGACGAATAGCGGCACATCGCTCGACCTTGGCGCGGCCTATAACCCATACGGCCTCAACGCCAACTGGCACGGTGATCTGGATGAGTTCTTGTATACCAACCGGGCTGAGTACACTGACGACTGCCAGCCGATCCCCACGCCCACACCCACGCGCACCCCATCGCCCAGCCCAACGCCGGCGCCTCGCGATGTCGTAATTCCATGCCGTGAAAATGTAGCCGGTGGCATTACGCAAATCCTGTCGCCGGCCAACGCCAATATCGCCTATACATTCACGTGCGACATCCCACCGGGGTCGTACACCTATACTGGCGGAAATCTACTCTGGGCTTACGCGATCGTGGCCCAGGGTTACACACCGTCGAATGATGTCGGGTATCACGGGGGCTGGCGGCCCTTCAATAGCACACTCAAGACTGGAAATGACGGCTGGGCCATTTCCGCGGTGACCGGCTTTCCCGACGTCGCGGTCTATGGGTATCCAGAGGCGTGGCATGTGTGTCCCGGGGCCGCCGCCGGAAGCACTGTGACCTGCACGGTGTATCTCTACTATGATGCGCCCGGCTACGAAGTAACGGCGCGTATGTGGCTATATGCATGGGGTGTTCCAATTCCGCCAACGCCGACCGCAACGAGCACGATCACGCAGACGCCCACCCGCACCGCCACACCAACAATCACTCGGACGCCTACTGCTACCTCGACGCGAACGGCCACACGTACTCCGACACGAACGCCGACACGTACCCCCACGCCCACCGCGACTCCAACACCGCGCCGCGTCTATTTGCCGCTCATCC
>CAZSNP010000009.1:28074-71452 GCA_964608265.1 uncultured Anaerolineales bacterium
ACCCCCACGCCCACCGCGACTCCAACACCGCGCCGCGTCTATTTGCCGCTCATCCGCAAAAGTGGCAGTCAAGCCGCCGGCTACCCCGCGCCGGGCGCGCGGGCCTTGCCCCAGGATACACTCCCACCGCCGCCGGCCACATCCCCGGCGGAGGGCTACCCCGGCGTCGCGACGGTCACACCGGCGAACGGCACAGCCGTTCGCTCCAGCGAAACGCCGAGCGTTTCGCCGCCCAGCCCCACCTCATCGCCCTCGCGCACGCTGACGAGCACACGCACGCCACGGCCAACGCGAACGCCGCGGCCGTAGAAAACGTGTGGCCCGCACAGTCGCATTGACTCTGCGGGCCACATGGATGTTGAACAGCGAGGCGAGTGCACGCCGCTAGGCCACAGTCGGCGCAACCGTGGCTGAAGCAAGGTCTGGGGCGGGGTGTGATTCGGCAGCTTCAAGGGGCAGGGAGAGGGTGAACACGCTGCCCTGGCCTTCGCCGGCGCTGTAGCCCGTCAGCGAGCCGCCCAGTAGATTGGCCAGGCGATTCGCAATGCTGAGACCGAGCCCCGTGCCGCCATGGCGACGCGTGGAGCTGCCATCGGCCTGCACAAAGGGCTGAAACAAGCGTGGTTGTTTTTCGGCGGCGATGCCGATGCCGGTATCCTCAACCCTGATCTCGATCAGTTCAGCCATCGGGCACGACGTCGCAATCGTGACCGCGCCATGATCGGTGAACTTGATGGCATTGCCGACCAGGTTGAGCAATATCTGGCGCAGCCGGTCAGGGTCAGCCATCACCACCGGGTCGCCCTCCGGCGGCTGAACGGTCAGGGTCAGCCCTTTGGCCTCCGCCTGCGCGCGGCTCAGCGATTGGACTTCGGCCAGCGCCAGCCCGACGGAGACCGGTTGCACGATCATTTCCATCCGCCCGGCTTCGAGCTTGGCGATGTCGAGGATGTCGTTGACGATGTGCAGCAGATTGCGGGCCGAGGAATGGGCGGTGGCCACGAATTCGTGTTCCTCCTGCGGGCCCTCACACATGCCATCGAGCACCAGGCTGAGCGAGCCAAGGATGCCGGCCAGCGGCGTGCGCAACTCGTGCGAGGTATTGGCGAGGAACTCACTCTTGAGCTGGTTGGCCTCCTCAGCGACGCGGCGGGCCCGGGTGAGGTTCTCGAGCAAGCGCGCGTTATCGAGCGCCAGCGCTGCGCGTTCGGCAAACGTGCTGAGGATGCGGCGCGTGCGCTCGTCGAAGGCCTCCGGTTCGGGGCTTTGCAAGTCGAGGACGCCGATGACGGTATCACCCGCTTTGAGCGGAATGACCAGTTCGGACCGTGTGGCGGCGTTGTTCGCCACGTAGCGCGCATCACTGGTCACGTCGGGCGCGTACACCATTTCGCCGTGCTGAAAGGCCGCCACTGAAAGCCCGCTTCCATCCAGCAGCAGCGGCGCAGTGGTTGCTACCGTGAAGGTGCCGGCGCGGGCCATTCGGCTCAACTCGGTCTGCGCGTCGTCCACAATGAGCACACCGCAATCCGCCACCCCGAATTCGGTGGTGATGGTGTGAGCGATTTCTTCGGCCAGACGCTTGAGGCCGGCGCCGGTTTTGAGCAGCCCGCCGGACGCGCGATAGAGCGACGCCAGTTCCTCGGCCTGCTGGCGCAACGAGTCGTACAGGCGCATGTTTTCAATCGCCGGGGCGACCTGGCTGGCGATGGCGCTGAGCAGGTTGATATCGGGCTGCGGGTAGAAGTCATCCGGATCGCGCCGGCCCAACAACCACACGCCCAGGGTTCGCGATTGTGTTTGTACCGGAATCGCCAGCCGCACCCAGTCGGTTGGCGTGAGCGGGGCCACATCCAAATCGGCGGCGGGCTGGCGGTATCGCTTTGGGTCGGCCAGCAACAGATTCAACTGCCGGCGCGTGCCGGTGCCGGCGACCTCCTCGGGTGTGAGGTCGCGGGTGTACACGGCCAGCCCATCGGTCGCGCCCTCGAGAAGAAACAATGCCGATTGCTGGATGAGGAGGCTCGGGGCCACGTCGTCGGCCAGCAGGCGGACGAGCGCATCGCGATCCCGCGCGGCGGGGATCTTGCCGGCCAGCACGCGCAGGATCTCTTCCGGGTTGTGGCGGCTGCCGTAGGCGACCCAACTGACCACGCGCTGGAAGCGGGCATAAGCCGCCGGCGCTGCCAGAATGAAAACCGCCGAAAGGATGATAAGCGGCACCGACACCATGTCAGCCGGCAGGTTGAGCAGGTAGCTGACAATGAACAGGGCCAACATAAAGCCGGTGAGGTAGATCAGGGCGAAGCTGTAGAAGCTGAGCAGCCGGTTGGCGCGGAACTCCAGCGCGCCCAGGCTGCGCTTGTAGGCGGCGTAGGAATAAAAGATGGGCAGGGCGGGCAGGGTGATCGCGAACAATATCACGGTCAGCCCCTCGGCGACGCGCAGGCCCAGCAAAGCCGGGATGGCCCAGGTGAGGATGCCGGGCAGAAACGACAGGCCGATGCCCGAGAGCATGAGGATGGAGGCCAGCCGCTCTGAGGCAGCGGGCCGGCGCAACAATCTGAAGAACAATATGCCCAGGCTGCCCAGCGTGGCGAAGATGATGCTGAGCAACGATAAGTTGGCCGGCAACAGATGAGCGACATCCAGAGCAATGAGGACAAACGTGCCGCCGTAAAGGCTCTGAATGAAACCTCCGCGCCGGGCTTTAACCAGCGGCGTAGGAACCTGAACATGCAGGCTCAAGAACACTGGAAGGAAGAGCCATGAAGCGAGCTTGTAGACGAGGGTTATGCCCGCCACGCCCGAGGTGGAAAACAGACCAGTGGCCAGCCAGATGGCGATTAGGTAGTAATACGTGACGAGCACTCGCCAGCGTCCATCGCGCGGCCTGAGGAAGAGTAAGGCAATCGAGCCGGCCAGCCAGAAGGGGGCGAATAGCCACAGGCTGAACGCGCTCTCAAACTGAAAAGTTGAACGCTCCGGTGGCATACGCCAGTAGATCGTCCTGACATTGCCCAGATCGCTGATGGTGATCGGCACAACGTCGCCTGGCTGATACCCATCGAACGGCACGGCCAGATAATTGCCCGCAAACTCCGTGTAGCTCAGACCGCCAATGCTGATGATCTGGTCACCGACCTGAAGGCTCGCTTGATTCTCGCGACACCAATCAAACGATGTATCGCAGGGTTCTATTGTATAAACAACCCAATTGCCGTCGAAGCCGAAACGAGGGTTAGCTGCAAGCACCATACCGACGTAAGTGTAGAACACGCAGACGGTCAGTATGGCCAGCGCAATCAGCACCAGAGGCGCATCCCCCAGTCGTGCCCACAATCTCGAAGGACGTTTCACGCAGCAACCTCAAGCAGCTCCGGCGGGACCTTTGCGCCGTTGGTCTGCAACAGATGGAGCAGAGGCAGGGTGTGATCGGTCAGCACTTTCGTCAATGGCGCGGGGCTAGGCAAAGAAAGGCGATGGAGCCAGGCGCGGGCTTCGCGATGCCGCAGCAATAACTGATAGCCGCAGTAACTTACGGCGCCCGATTGAATCAGGATTTGGTGCGCTTGCCGAAGCACGGCCGGGTCATCTATTTGCGGCAACAGGCTCTCGAGTTGCGCGCGCTGTGGGTGATCAGCCGTCCGTGCATATAACACCAGCAAGTTGTTGCGCCCCTCCTTCCAATCCGGGTTGGCGGGGCTTTCAAAGGCATCCACTAAATCGTCGTGCAACTGGATGATCTCACCCAGCAGGATGCCGACATCGCGCAGCCCGCCCGCGACATCCGGCGACGCGCCGCCCAACAACGCGCCGACCTCAAGTGCAGCGCCGTAAAAGGGTGTGCTCTTGGCGCGGATAACCTTCCAGTAGTTCGTCTCGCCCTTGAGATTCTGTACGTCCAGTTCCTGGCCCAGAGAGGTGGCGTGCGCGGCCCAGGCCAGGCTGGCGCTGGCGGCGTTCTTTTGAATGGCTGGCACAGGCGCTTGGCCAACTAGTCGGAAGGCTGCGGCCTGAAAAGCCAGCGCCAGGTTGGAGGCCCGGCCCGCGCCGAGGGTGTGATATTCACCGCGCGGGTCGTTGTCGAGGATGTCGTCTACCAGGATGATGCTGATCTGCAGGCAGGCGATGGCCGCGCAGCCCGCAACCGCTTGCGCTTCATGGCCGCCGACAGCGAGACAAGCAAGACGCGGCAGATCCCAATCCAGACGTGGCTCGGCCCCGGTGCGCGCAAACACGCCGGCCATCTCAGGCCACTCGGCAGCTTCCGGCAGTGTAGTGAGTTCTGATTGCAATCGTTCAGCGTTCATGATGTTGTGATGGTGTCGGCAGGCGCGACGCACTTCGAAAGTGCGTCGCACCGGTATGTGGAATCAAAAATGCCCATCGCATGCAGCTCGAAAGCCACAGGCTATGAGCATTTACTGGATTAGGCCAGTCTAAAGTTGGCGAAGCGCTTTCTACCGCCAGCCGCTCCACGAAGCGCGCATGATTTTTCCCAGTTCCTCGATTTCCTCGGGCTTCTGGATGTTCATGAGCTTGCGGAGCGCGGCGAGGACGGAATTCTCCTGCTCCTGATCGGCCATCAACGCGTGGAAGGCCTCGATGGTCATACTCGTATTCATTTGCGTCGTCTCCTTTTTCCCTGACCGATGAGGAAGTACAGAGACGCCACTCACCCCCGCGGCCGTCGGCGGGAATGGCCTCCCAGCCCGGCCTTCCACCTCGGTCACACAGCAGAAGCCGGGCCAAGACAATAGTACCGACACACCCCACCAAGGTCTGTAAAAGGTGCATAAAGACTATTTAACTCAACGTGCAGCAGGTTTGATCGTCTTCGATTGACTTGTAAAACTCCTGCACATCGGCATGCTAAATCCTGGACACTCGATCGCCGGCGCGCCGACCCGCCGGGCGGTTTGCGAGCATGGCATTGACCTGGTCAACGAGGGTTCTGGGTTCGACGAAGGGCTTGGCGATGTAGCCATCGGCGCCGCAGGCCTGGCGGAGCCGTTCCGCATCTCCGGGCTGGGCATGGGCCGTGGCCAAAAGGATTGGTATGGCTTGGGTGGCTGGGTCGCTCTTCAGCAGCCGCGTCAATGCCAGTCCATCCAGAAAGCGACCTTCGTACTGGCTGTTGCTCAGCGACACATCCATGACGATCAACTGCACCGCGCCCGACCGGGCCAGGGATAGCACGCGGGCCACGTCCTCGGTAATCGAAACGCTGAAGCCGCCGATCTTTGTCAACGTCTTGCGCACGATCACTTGAATAGCAGGATCGTCTTCGATGACTAATATATGGATCACGGCCTGCGCGCTCGCTGCTACCCTCCGGGCACAAGGGTTATATAAACAATTCTAGGCCGGTTGTGGGCGCCGGGCGGGGCGTGATGGTTGGCTGGTACTAACCGAACTCCGGCGACGCCAAGCGAAACAAGCGCGGCCCCGACGGGGGGAGGCCGCTCACCTTCGACCACAGCGGCACTTAACGCACGGGCCGCCCCCGTCGCCGCGGGCAGCGCGCGGCGAGACGCCTGAGGTCAGTGTACGGGGGCGCCAGGGGCGCTGGGGAGGGTGCTCAAAAATGCCTCGAAGGCGACCGGTTTCGCCGCAGACGTAAGCGCGCCCAGCCGACCGGCCTCCAGCATCTCGCCCTGGCCGGCCTGCCCGGTGAACATGAAGACGGGTAAGGCCGGGTTCAGGCGCCGAATGATCTGCAGGGCGTTGAGGCCATCGAGTTTCGGCATGCGACAAACCATCAAGATACGCGGCATAGCACCTCCACACAAGAGTCGCGGCGAGCTGGCCCCATCACTGCGCCGTTTGCCCGAGGGTGTCCATCAATTCGCGCAACAGGTTGCTCATTTCAATCGGCTTGGCCAGACAGGTGACGCCCCAGGCGGCGGCCTGCGACATGTAGCCCTGACCCATGTAGCCCGTCAGCCCGATGATGGGGATGTTGGGCGTCACCTTGCGCAGCACCCGAATGGTCTGGATGCCGTCCAGCCCGGGCATGAACATATCCAGCAAGTACACATCGAAGCGCTGCTCGACGGCCTCGAGGATGGCATCGGCGCCGTTGCCGACAGCCGTGACCTCGAAGTTGGCATCGGTCAATTCGTCGCGCAGAAAATCGCGCAGGTCTTTTTCGTCCTCGGCGATCAGGATTTTCAACATGGGTCAATCTCCAAAGGTAAGCGCGGCCAGCGTCGCCGGTTCCCCCGGGTACGAGCCGAGCGCATCGTCAAATCTTCCTTGCGGCTCGCCGCTCAGCCGGGCCTCGTCGGCGGACGGAGCCGCCCCTGGTGGAAAATACAATCGAAAGGTCGTGCCCTGCCCCGATAAGCTCTGCAACCTGATCTCGCCGCCGTGCGCCCGGACGATGCCGGAGACGATGGACAGCCCCAGCCCCGTGCCCTTGCCAATGGGTTTGGTGGTGAAAAACGGATCGAAGACCTTGGCCTGGATGGCTTCGTCAATGCCGGCGCCGGTGTCGTTGATCTCCAGCACCAGGCGACCGGTGGCCGGGTCCAGCTCGGTGCGCACGAAGATGAAACCACCGTTGGGCATGGCGTCGCGGGCGTTGGTCAACAGGTTGATGATGATTTGCGTGATTTGATTGCGATCACACGCAAACGCGGGCAGGTCAGGCGCATAGTCTGTGGTGACGACGATGTTCGACCATTTGTTGAGCTGATGTTCGATGAGCAGCAAGCTGTCGCGAACCACCGTGTTCAAATCGGCCGGCTCGAACTGGTCACCGCCGGCGTGGGCGTAGGTGCGCAGCGAGCGCACGATCTCGGCGCAGCGCCAGCCGCTGCGATGGATGGTGTCGAGGTTGCGCCGCAACCGGTCGGCGTCTATGGCCGTGGGCTGCTCCAGCCGTTGTAGCCAACTTTGGGTGAGGCCGGTGATGACTTGCAGGGGTGAATTGATCTCGTGAGCCACCCCGGCGGCCAGCGTGCCGATATCGGCCAGCTTCGAGGCGACCAGCATCTGATCCTGCAAGCGCTTGCGCTCGGTCACATCCACGTACGCGGCACGGGTGCCGACGACCTGGCCGGCCTCGTTCCGTTCGGGCGTGGTGTGGGCGATCGTGTTGATCGTCTGGCCGCCTTTGGTCACCAGTTGGCGCTCCACGACGCGCGTTTCCTCCCAGGGCGATGTGACCTGCTCCAACTGCCGGCGCGACTCGGTGGACAGGAAGTTGGCCAGAGGCTGCCCGACCATCTCGGCCCGGCGATATCCGAGCGTCTCGAGGGCCAGGGCGTTGGCGTCGGCGATGGTGGGCGTATCGCCTTCATGGCGGAGTTGCAGATACATGATAGGCGCATCTTCAAACAGGCTACGGAAACGACCTTCCGATACGCGCAGGGCGGCCTCGACTTGTTTGCGCGCGGTGATATCGGTCAATGAGATGAAGACCCGGGCCATATCGTGTTCGTGGCCCGGCGCTACCGCCCATTGCAGGCTGGCGTGAATGAGGTCGCCCGACAGCGTCAGGTTAGGCATCTCCCAGCAATAGTGCGGACGGCGCTCGGCCATCGCCACCAGAATCTCGATCATGGTTTGATGCGCCTGGGGTGGCAAGATCTTTCCGAGGCTACCGATGAGATCGGACTTGTCGCGCGCGCCGTACAGTTTGACCGTGGCCGTATTGACATCGAGGATGCGAACCTGACCCAGCAGCGACGCCGCCGCCTCAGGTTGTTGACCAAAATAAGCGCGGAGATCGGCGACGCCCTGAGCGCGAAGGCGGTCGAGTTCGGCCAATACCGGGGAGTAATCCTCCTCCCACAGGGAAATCGGCGAGGCTTCGAACAACACGCGATAGCGCGCTTCGCTTTCGCGCGTGCGATCTTCGGCCACCTTGCGCGCCGTAATATCCAACCCGACGGATTGGATTTCGACGACGCGCCCGGCGCCGTCGACGATGCCGCGATCAACCCAGTATTGCCACACCTGGGCGCCATCGGGTCGCGTTACCCGGTGCTCGTAGGGTTCGGCCACAGGGTTGGCGGGCGTCAGACGCGTGAACAAATCGCGCATCCGCGCGCGCACCGGCGTGCGATCCGGCTCGGGCAACAGCTCCACGAACCTCCGGCCGATCAGGTCCTGCGGCGCGATGCCCATGTATTCGCCATAGGCGCGATTGGCAAACGTGATGAGGCCGGCTTCATCCCAGCGGCAGATCATCTCGAGTTGATCGTTGACGACCGCCTGATAGCGTTGCTGGCTTTCGCGCAACAACTCCTCGGCATGCCGGCGCTCTTCCACTTCGCGCTGGGCGGCCTCATACAACTGGCGATTCTTGATGGCGCCGGCCGCCAGGCTGGCGACGGCCAGCAGGAAGCCGCTGTCCTTGGCAGTGAAGTCCCGCTCGTCGGGGCGGTTGATGACCGTCAGCGTGCCGAAGGTCTCGTGGCGGTAGATCAGCGGGACGACGAGGATGGCGCCGCATTCGGTGCCGGCCCGGCGCTGCTGCACCTCGGGCTCTTCGCGCGGGTCGCTCACACCCCTGGGCGAGAGGGCCGGCTGCCGTTCACGGATGGCCCAGCCGCTCAGGCCGCGCATCAGTTCGTCGTAATCAATGGCCTGCACCTGGTCGAGGCCCGGGCCGCTGCCCACGGCGTGCGTGATGCGCTGAGCGACGTGATCACAGATGAAGAGCGTGGCACGGTCGGCCGGGAGCGACTCGGCCACCGCCCTGACCACCGTTTGTAGGGTATCGTCCAGTGTCTGCAGGGACGAGACGGCGCGGCTGATGTGATATAGCGTCTGGGCTTCGGTCAGCGCCGCCTCGGTGACGGCCAGCGACTGCCGCAGCTTGTCCTCGCTCTCGCGGACCCGGGCCTCGGCCAGCTTCTGCTGGGTCACATCGCGGCAATACAAATTCGAATAGCCTTCGCTGATGACGGGCGTCAGCGTAATGGCAAAGTCGCGGTTGCCGATGCGCTGCTCGAACATCTCGCTGACGTGCGTCCGATGGGCTGCCCGTACGCGCGATAACCAGGGCTCCGTCACCGGCTGCGCGACGCCATAGCCAAGTTGGGCCAGCAACCACAGACTGGCGGTGTTGCCATACAGCAGCGTGCCCTCGGCACTGACGCGGATGACCGGCGCCGGATTCTCCTCCGGGAAGCGGGCCAGCGAGCGAATGCGCGCCTGAGCCTCTCGTTCGCGGGTGACGTCGTGCAGGATGAAGACCTGGTGATTGTAGTCGCGCATCCGCAGGGTGTGCTGGTCGACTCGATACCAACCTCCCAGCCTGGGGAGGTGCTGCTCCGGCTCGGCGTGCGGGGTCAACGCCTGGCCGAGCAAGTCCGCTACGTCCCGGCCAAGGATGGCCGTGAAGTCGAGTTCGAGGCGCTCACTGACGGCCCGGTTGCAGCGGATGACGTGGCCGGCCTCATTCGTCATCAGGATCAAATCGCTGACGGCGTCGAAGGTGGCCTCCCACTCCTGTTTGGCGCGCTCGATGGCGTCCTCAGCCCGCCTGGTCTGCAACATGTGCGCGATGCGCTGACGCACCACGGCCAGGTGGAGCGGCTTGGTGATGAAGTCGGTCGCGCCCGCCGCGAAGGCGTCATTGACCGAGTTGGTGTCATCCAGGGCGGTGGTCACCAGGATCGGCACCCGGCGCCCGCCGGGCAATTGGCGCAGGTGGCCGATGGCTTCGATGCCGTTCATCACCGGCATCATGACATCCATCAGCACGACATCCATCGGCTGCGCGCGAAAGGCGATGAGCGCCGCGTGACCATTTTCAGCCTCCACCACGCGGCACTGGCTCCGCTCGAGCACCTGCCGCAACACGGCCCGCAGAGTCGGATCGTCATCCACCACCAGGGCCAGGTAGGGATGCGTCGCCGGGCTGAGGGGATGAGTAGGCATAGCGAGCGGGCTTAAGCGGCTTCGGGCAGCGCCTGCAGCCGCGTTTGCTCGCTCAAGGTCAACACCTGGCCGAGGTCGAGCAGGATGATGAGGCGCGGCGCCACTTTGGCGATGCCGTGGATGAAGCGCGAATGCACCGTCGTGACGACCGGCGACGGCGGTTCGACGACCTCGCTGCTGAAGCGCAGCACGTCGCTGACGGCGTCCACGATCAAGCCGACGGTGGCCTCGCCCAGCTCGACCACGACGATGCGCGAGTCGGCGGTGGCTGCCTCGGCCGGCAGCCCGAACCGCTTGTGCAGATCGAGCACCGGCAGCACCTTGCCGCGCAAGTTCGTCACGCCCTCGACGCAGGCCGGCGCGCGCGGCACCGCCGTGATGGGTTGCAACTTGATGATGCCCTGTACCGCCGCGATGTCCACACCGTAGAATTCATTGGCGAGCTTGAAGACGACATTCTGATGTTCCATACAACCGCCTCCTGGCCCCGGGCGGTAGAGACGCGCCGCAGCGCGTCGCCACGTTTTTTGACACACTGAAGGTTACAGAAATCGTCGGGCACTGTCCGTAAGTCGAGCGTAAAGCAACACTAAAGCTCTTGTGAAATTCCGACCTCGTAACGCGCCGATCATGCTCAACGGCAGGTCACTGCGTCGCGCGTCGTGGCCGACTTTTCAGACGGAGGTTGCCGCGCGGCGCGGCGGCATTAGCCTCTGCCACCAGCACCTCGCTGGCCGTCTCCACAAATGGGTTTATGCATTTCACGTTCCGCTCTTAATCGGTTTCAAGGAGGTACTTGTCACCCCGAGCGAAGCGGGCGTTCGCAGAACGCACGGTCTCTACCCAAGCCTGGCGCGATTTGCGGCCAGCCAGAGATGCCGCGATGCTGTCGTTACGAAGTAACGCCGCATCGTCCGTCGCTCCGCTCCTCGGCATGACATTCGACCTCCTTGATTTCAATTAACCGGAGTTTGGCAAATCGGGGTTCTAGCACATGATATGGCGGTTAAGCGTCGCCTCGAGCAGCCACATCTGGCGTCGAAAGTGCTATATGCCAGTGTCCAGTCAATTAAGTGCGTCACGTTCAAACGCTTTTCCTTCGGGACAATCGCCGCGGTTGCCCGTTACGCCTGCACCAGATCACCGGCCTGATGGATAAACTGCTCCGCTTCGGCAATCACCGGGATGATGCGCGCATGCAGTTCGGCGCGCCGGTCCTCGTTCCAGCTCAACCGCTGCACCGCAATCGGGTCGGGCAGATAAGGCTCCTCGGCGCGACCGGCGCCGATGCCCAACTCGGTCAGGGTGGCATCGGCGATATGGACGGCGGCGGCGAGCAGCGCGCCCTCGCCGGCCTGGGCCGGGCGGTGGTGATAGGCAATTGCCTCGATCAGCGGGCGCGGCAGGTGCCAGCGGCGCGCCATCTCCGCGCCGAGCGAGGCATGGTCGATGCCGAAGTGCTGCGCCTCCAGATCGGCGAAGGGGCGGCCCTGCCACTCCGGCCCGCTCGTATCAACGTTGCGCAGCAGCACTTCGAACGCCAACTTGCCGATGTCGGCCAGCAGCCCGGCGTGATAGGCCTCCTCCGCCGTGTGCGCGCCGAAGCGCCCGACGGCCAGCCGCGCCGCCGCCGCCATCCCCACGCTGCGCTTCCACAAATCCCCGCGCTCCAATCCATAGCCCGGGGCTGGGCGGTCGATGTAGGCCGCGATCGAGGCCGCCAGCACCAGACTCTGAATCGCGTTCTGCCCGAGGTAGACCACGGCCTGCCGCACCGTGGCCACCGGCGAGCGCAAGCTGTAGTAGGCGCTGTTCGCCAGCCGCAACACCAGGCCTGCCATCGCCTGATCCATCGCCAGCACATCGGCCAGGTCGCTCATCTTCGAGCGCGGGTTGCGGATGAGGGCCAGCGCCCTCTGCGCGACCTGAGGCATGGGCGGCAACTCGCCCACGCGGCGGATCAGCTCATCAACCGTTGGCCGGCGGGTCAGCGTCTTCAGCATCGCTCGTAAAACGAAAAGGCCACGCTCCGCAACCCGATGGCTTGCGGTTGCGGAATGGTCTCCGTGCCGCCGATAAAGAGGATGCCGCCCGGCCGCAGCGCCGCCTGAAATTTCCGATACAACAGCGCCGTGGCCTGGTCGGTGAAGTAGATGACGACGTTGCGGCACAGGATCAGGTCGAAATCGCCCTCAAACTCGTCGTCGAGCAGATTGAGTTCGCGAAAGGTCGTCACGCGCCGGGCGGTGGGTTGCCCGATGAAGTAGGGCGGGCCGCCCGGTTGCCAGAAGCGCGCCCGCTGGGCGGCCGTGACGTTTTTGATGTCGTCGGCGGTGTATGGGCCGCGATTGCGTGCGTGGGCCAGCGCGCCGCGATCGAGGTCGCTGGCCAGGAGGGTGTGGGCGCGCCCAGGTGTGAGTTCATCCAACAGCATTGCCAGGCTGTACGGCTCCGGGCCGATGGAACAACCGGCGCTCCACAGTCTGAGTCTGGGCCGGGTCTTCAGCAGGCCGGGCAGGATTTGCTCGCGCAGGGTCTGCCAGCGTTCGGCATCGCGAAAGAATGCCGAGACGTTGATGGTGAGGTAGTTGCGGAACCTCGATAGCTCCCCCTCATCGGCTTCGACGCGGCGGAAGTATTCGCCCCACGTCGGCGCCCCGGCGCGCACCAGCCAGGCGTCGAGCCGCCGGCGCATCTGCTCATCCTTGTAATGATCGAGGTTGATACCCAACAGCGACTTGATGTTCCGCTTGACCTGCCGGTAGATCGCGAGATCCATGACGTGCTCGTTGAGCGGCTCGGTTCAGAGTTGGCGGCAGTGGCGCGCCAGCCCGGCGGCCACCTCGGGCAGGGGCAGGACGTCGTTGGCATGACCGGCTTCGCACACGCTGCGCGGCATGCCCCACACCACACACGTGCCTTCATCCTCGGCGATGATGCGGCCACCGGCGCCGCGCACCAGGGCCGAGCCGTTGGTGCCGTCGTGGCCCATGCCGGTGAGGATGGCGGCCACCGTGCGCGAGCCAAAGAATTGGGCGAGGCTGGCCATCGTCACATCAATTGCCGGCCGCACGCCGTGCACGGTCGGGTTTTGATTCAGGGCCACCCGGCCCTCGCCATCGAACTGCATGTGAAAGCCGCCCGGCGCCAGCAGGGCCTGACCGACCCTGAGCACATCGCCTGGTTCGGCCTCCTTCACGCATAACGCCGAGGCTTGATTGAGCCGTTCGGCCAGCGAGCGGGTGAAGCCCACTGGCATGTGTTGCACAATGACGACGGCGGCTTCGAGGTCGGCGGGGATGTTGGGGACGACCTCGTTGAGGGCGCGCGGCCCGCCGGTGGAGGCGCCGATGACGACGACCTTATCCGCCGCGGTGAGCGGGCGGGTGGGTTTGGCGCCCGCCGTGGCGGCGAGCGCCGGCGCGCCGGCGGGGGCCGCGCCTCGGGCCAGGGCGGCGAGGTTGCCCAACCTCAGCCCGCGCGCGCGCCGGACACTGGCTCGGGCGGCCGCGCGGATTTTGGTCACTACCTCATCCATCACCGCCGCCAGGTTGGCTTTGTCCACGGGCTTGGCGACGAAGTCAACGGCGCCCCAGGTCAACGCCTGCACCGTTTCGCGCGCGCCCTCCACCGTCAGGCTGCTCAACATCACCACCGGCGTCGGCTCGCGCGACATGATTTCCTTGAGCGTCGACAGCCCGTCGAGGCGCGGCATCTCCACGTCGAGCGTGATGACATCCGGCTGAAGCCTGCGGAGAAGGTCCAACGCCTCGCGGCCATCCCTGGCCGAGCCGGCCACATGCAGCCCCGGCGCCGCCGCAATGTATCTGCCGATGGTGTAGCGCATGAAGGCCGAATCATCCACGACCAGCACCCGCACCGGGCGCACTTCGCCGGGCGCGGCGGGGGCGGGCGGGGGGGCCGGGCGGGTGGCGAGCATCATCTCAGGCCAGCGCCTTGCCGATGGCGGCCAGCACGCGCGCCGGCTCGAATGGTTTGACGACGAAGTCCCTGGCGCCCGATTTGATCGCCTCCAGTATCACGGATTCCTGGCCCAGCGCGGTGAGCATGACGATGCGGGCGTTCGGGTCGCCGGAGCGAATCTCCCTGAGGGCGGCCAGGCCGTCCATCTCGGGCATGGTCACATCCATCAGCACCGCGTCGGGCCGGTTGGATTTGTAACTGTCAACCGCCTTCAGGCCGTTCTCGGCCTCGATGACCTCGTGGCCGTTGCTGGAGAGCATCTTTGAGATGCGGACGCGCAGGAACTCCGCATCATCCACAATCAATATCTTCGCCATTCTTGACTCCTTAGTCCCCGAAGGACCTTCGCCGCCATCACCACACCGCAGCCCTGGCCGCGCCGACTAACTACAGATCACGCTCCGGGTTGCCGATGGCCCGCACCGTGGTGCGTCCATCAACCACATGCAGCCGCACCGTGCGGCCCGCGTTTCCGCCCACATCCTCCGCTGAAAGTTCGAGGTTGTAACTGGCCAGCACCCGACGCGCGGCGGCCACGTTGCGCTCGCCGATGTTGAGCGATTGCTTCATGCCCGGCAGGTTCAACATCGTGGCCCCGCCGGCCATGCGCACCACCAAACGGTTGCGGGCCGCGCCCATCTTTTCCAGTTTCTCCAGCATGCTGGCCACACCGCTGTCCACGAATTTTGGATTGCGGGCGTCGCTGTCGTTGAGCCGTTGCGGCAGTACCGCGTGCAGCAACGCGCCGACGCGGACGTGCGGGTCGTACATGCTGATGCCGACGCACGAGCCAAGCCCGTAGGCCACCAGCACATCGTCGGGGTTGTTGCTCAATTTGATCTCGCCCAGCCCGACCGCGTGGCTATTGTCCATCGACGCCCTCCGCCTGAGCGGTGGCAAAAGCCGCCAGGGCTGCCGCGTCGGGGATCATCCAGAAATTCACTTTCAGCTCGCGCCCATTGCGGAGGAAGGCGCCTTTCAGCAACAGCACGTAATCGCTCACGCCGCCGCTGATCGCGACGACGATGTCGCTGATGGCGCCAACCATATCGACCATCACCGCCGGCGGGCTGGGGGTGGCGCTGTGGCCGGTGCGGCGCGCGACCGAATTGAGGAAGAAGCTGCCGGTCAGGTTGCCGATTTCCTGCAGCGCCGAGCGTTCCATGCGGCCCAGCAGCGTGGTGGTGCCGGGCGGGTTTTCCAGCAGCAGGTCCACCAGTTCGAGCGCGGTGTCGTAGGCGATGACGAGCATGATCTGCCCGGTCAGCTCGCCCTGCGATTGCAGATAGATGCCGACCGCTTCCTGCTCCGGCCCGCCCGCCAACGCCGAGACCTCGCTCAGCGGCACGAGTTGAACATCCGGCTCGGCGACGCTGATCACCTCGCCGACCATGCTCGAGAGTCCCTCGGCTGCATGCCGGATGCCGTCGTTGGCCATGATCTTCAACAACCCCTGCAGGCGTTTGTCGTAGGTGATGGTCTCGGGCAGCATGCGGTGCGGTTCTCCTGCGCGTCGGTTAGAGGGGCGCGGCTCAGGCCCCGGCCAGTTTGAACAATCCCGGCACATCGGCGATCAACGCCACCTGCCCGTCGCCGAGGATGGCCGCGCCCGACAGGCCCGTGCCCTCGGTATTCAGCGCGGCGATGTGCTTGAGCACGACTTCTTGTTCGCCGACGAGCTTATCCACCCGCAAGCCCATCTTCTGCTTGCCCCAGCGCACGGCCACGACGTATTCGCGCGGGGCCGCTCGCCGACGCTCGGGCTGTTCGAGTTCGAGCACCTCGGAGAGTTTGACCAGCGGCAGCACGCTGCCGCGGTGTTGCATCACCGGCCGGTTGTTCACCGAGTGGATGTCGTCGGCGGCGACATGCAGCGCCTCCATGACGGTGGCCAGCGGCACGGCGAAGGTCGCCAAGCCCGACCGCGCCCGCTGCGACCGCACCTGCACCAGCAACGCCGGCAGAATCGCCAGGGTGAGCGGCAACGAGATGGTGAAGACCGAGCCTTTGCCCGGTTGTGTTTCGACCGAAACGTTGCCGTTGAGCTTCTCAATGTTCGCGCGGACGATATCCATGCCCACGCCGCGACCCGAGAGGTCGCTGACGGCGCTGGCCGTCGTCAGCCCGGGCAGGAAGATCAACCCCACCTTTTGCTGCGGCGACAGGCTCGCCGCCTCGGCCTCGCTCAGCAGGCCCTTGCGTACCGCCATCGCCGCGACCTTGTCGCCGTTGATGCCTTTGCCATCGTCTGCCACGGTGATGATGACGCGACCTTCCTCCTGCTGCGCGGCCAGGATGACGTTGCCGGCGGCCGGTTTGCCGGCGGCATGCCGCTCCGCCGGCGTCTCGAGGCCGTGATCGACCGAATTGCGCACCATGTGAAGGAGGGGATCACCGATGGCCTCGATGACGGTGCGATCCAGTTCGGTGTCCTCGCCGCGTATCACCAGCTCCACCTGCTTGCCCGTCTGGCGCGCCAGGTCGCGGATGAGGCGGGGAAACCTGCTGAACACGGTGGCGATCGGCAGCATGCGGACGCGCATGACTTCTTCCTGTAATTGATCCGTCAGGCGGCCCACGTTGTGCGCGGCCTCGCCGAGCGCCTCGACGCGCGGATCGCTGCGCCACTGTTGCTCGAATTCATGGTGCAATTGATAGAGGCGATTGCGCCCGGTGATCAATTCGCCGACCAGATTCATCAGACGATCAAGCCGCTCGACGCTGATGCGGACGGTCTGCTCGACGACCTTCGAACGGGCCTTCTCCTTCTCGGCCGTCGCCTGCGCCACCTGTAGCGCCGACTTGAGCTGCGTCATCTGCGCGGCGATGGCGCGGTCGAGCGTGTCTTGCTCGATGGCCCCTTGCTTTACCAGCGTCTGGCCGAGCAGCGCCGGGGGGAAGTGCAAATCGGCAACCTGTTCGCGGATGGCTTCGTCGAGTTGCGCCTGGGTGATGAAGCCGGCGCTGACGAGGAACTCGCCGAGGCGCGAGGTCTCGGGGTTGGCCGGTTTGGGCGCCCCCGGCGCGCTCGTCACGCCGCCGATCGCGATCTGCTGCACATCGGGGATCTCGGCGATGACTTTGCGAATGGCCTCGGCGGTCTGCGTCGTCGCCAGTTGCGCCGATACGGCCGACACTTCCACCATGCTTTCTATGACGGCCGGGCTTGGGTCGAGGTGTTTGATCTCGCCCAAACCCCGCAGGGCATTTATCACTTGAAACGCGCGCGCCGCCGAGGCGAAGGCATGGGGGGCAAAATCCACCCGCACGGCCACGATGCCGTCGCTCGCCGCAGGCGCGGCCTGAGCGACCGGATGACCGCCGGCGAACGCCGACAGGCGCGCGATGATGGGCGCCGCGTCGACGGCGCTCAATTGATCCTCGACCACCTCGTTGAGCAGGACGCGCAGGATATCGAGCGAGACGAGCAAGGTGTCGACCAGCTCGGCGCTGACCTTGAGCGTGCCTTTGCGCAGCCCGTCCATCGTCGTCTCCATCGCATGCGTCAACTGCGTCATGCGATGATGGCCGATGGCGCCGGCCGCGCCCTTAAGCGTGTGCGCCGCTCGAAAGATGGCCTGCAGCAGGTTGGCATCCTCGCCGTCTTTTTCCAGCCGCACCAAGCCTCCGTCCAGCGTTTGCAGGTGCTCGTTGGCCTCCGCCAGGAATATCTTCGATTCATCTTCGGCGAGGTTGAAGAGCGTGTCCATCGGCGTGCATCCTAGCATTCCGGTGTGGGGCCGACTGTAAAGTCGCAATAAACGGCTGCGAAAGTTCGCATAAAAATACGCGGCTATTCGGGCATCAACTCGGCCTCGGGCAGTCGCAACAAAATCCGGTGCTGGCGCGCAAACGCTTCGAGGTCGCCGAAGCGGATGCGGATGTTGAGGCCGAGTTCGGTGTTGTACGCCGGCAACCCCTTGGTGCGGATCCAGCGGCGGATGGTTTCGGCGGACACCCCGCAGTATTGGGCGGCCTCGCTGGTGGAAAGGATGGCGTCGGGGAGGAGGGGCAACGGTGGCATGGGGGCTCCTACACTGTGCGGGCCGGGGCGGGAGAGCGCAACACATGTTCCACCAGCCGCAGCAGTTGCAGCGGGCTGAACGGTTTGGTGAGGTAGGCGTCGGCGCGGGCGGCCAGGCCGCGCTCGCGATCGATTTGCTGGCTGCGGGCGGTGAGCATGATGACGGGGATGCCGCTGGTCGCGGGATCGTCCTTCAGCGCCGTGCACACCTCCAGCCCGGTCAGGCCCGGCATGGCCACATCCAACACAATCAGGTCGGGCCGGTCGCGGCGCGCCAGGCTCAGGGCCTGGATGCCGTCCTGCGCCTCGATCAACACAATCTCATCGTCCGTCAGCGTGGTGGTGACGAGCAAACGGAGCGAGGTGTCGTCATCGGCGATCAGTATGCGGTGCATCTTTCGGACTCCTTTCCTGCTCCCTGGTGGTCGGCCCGCCTCAGGCGCGTTAGCCCGGAGTCTTCCGTTTCCGAGATGCGGCGCTGAGGGGAGTGAGGTGGGTGGATGGCCCGCTCGATAGCGGTGCGCAACCGGATGGCGGTGTGCTCGGACTTCGGCAACACGGTGGCGCCGAGTTGTTGCAGGCGTTCGGTATCCTCGGGGCGCAGCGTCCTGGCCGTCATCACCACGGCCGGCACCCGCCCGCCGACCGGCAGCGCGCGCACGCGTTCGAGCAACGCGAACCCGTCCATATCCGGCAGCAGCAAGTCAACGATCAGGGCATCCGGTTGGTGCGTGGCCAGATATTCGAGGGCGGTCGGCGCATCGCCGACGGCGCGCACGCGGTACCCGGCCCTGCTCAACACGGCGTGGACGAGTTTGGTGATGATGGGCTCATCCTCGACCACCAGCACCTCGCGGCCCAACCGCGGTTGCAGATGGCCAAGCAGTTCGCGCGGGTCAAAGGGTTTGACGAGGACCTCGGTCGCGCCGGCCGCCAGCCCGCGCGTGTGCGCCTCCATCACCGTCGTCACGATCACCGGCAGTTGCGAGGGCGAGTGACGTTGCCGGATGGCATCGAGCAACTCCCAGCCGATGTGCGCCTCGGGCAAACACACATCCATGATCACGCCGACCGGAAGTCGTTGTTGCAGCAAACGCAGGGCCGCGGCCGGTTCGCTCACCGCGACCACGTTCAGCCCGGTGGGCTGGAGGTGTTCCTGAATCAGCGTGACCTGCCCGGCGTCATCTTCAACGAGGAGGACGTAGGGTGTGTCGGGGAGGCCGGGCAGATCGAGCGCCTCGGTTGCGGTGGCGGCGCGGCGGGCTAACGGCAGCGTAAACGCAAAGGTGCTGCCGCAGCCCGGGCCGTCGCTTTCGGCCCACACGCGGCCCCCGTGCGCGGCGACGATTTCCTTGACGATGGCCAGCCCGAGGCCGGTGCCGCCGATCTCGCGCCGGTCGGATGAATCGACGCGATAGAAGCGCTGGAACAATTGCGGGATGACGTCCGCCGGCAGGCCGAGGCCCTGATCGCTGACCGCGATCTGCACCGCGGCCTCGGTCGCGCTGACGCGCACGCTGACCGCGCCGCCCTGCGGCGAGTATTTGAGCGCGTTGCCGATGAGGTTGCGCAGGGCTGCGCCCAGGCGGTTGGCATCGGCGCGCACGGTGGGCAATGCCTCGGGCAGGTGCACGTCCAGTGTGTGCGCGTTTTGATTGAGGGCGAAGCCGGCGACGGCGCTCTGCACCACCTCGGGCAGTGAGACCTCGCTGAAGGTCATCTCGCCCCGGCCGTTTTCGAGGCGGCGCAGGTCGAGGAAGTCGTTGATCAGGCCGGTGAGCCGTTCAGCTTCTTTGTGGATGGTCTCGACCAGCACGCGCCGGCGGTCCTCCGGGAATTCGCGGCTGAGGAGCAACTCGGCGAAACCCAGCACGCTGGCCAGCGGCGTGCGCAACTCGTGCGACACGACGTTGACGAGTTCATCCTTCATGCGATCCATCTCGCGTTCGCGGGTGATGTCCTGCAGGATGAGGCCATAGTGGAACAGCTCCCCCGAGCCATCGCGCACCGGGAAGAGCTGCAGACGCAGGTCCTGCGGGCGCGGCGTCGACTCCGCATCGGCGGGCGGCAGCACGCGGCTGACGGTGAAGGCCGGGTATGTCTCTACCTCTTGCAGCGCGAAGGCAAAATCCTGCACGATGCGCTCCGGGGTTTGCAGGGCCAGTTCGGGATCGTGCCACAGCTCGGCCACCGACAGCCCAGCCAACATCTCCAAAGGCAGCCCGAGCAGGCTTTGCGCCCGCAGGTTGGCGAAGATGATGGTGCTCTGCAAATCCAGCAGGATCAGCCCCTCGCCCAGGCTTTGCACGATGCTTTCAAACCGCGTCTTTTCGCTTTCGAGCGCGGCCGTGTGCGCCATCACCCGCTCCTCGAGCGATTGGGTGTAGCGCGGCATGACTTCGTACAGGCGCGCCTTTTCGACGGCGAGGGTGAGCGTGGTGGCGACGAGGTTGAGGAAGCCGAGGGCGGCGCTGTCGAAGGCGTCGGCCTTGGCGTGGCCGACCGCAAGCACCGCGCCGACACGGCCCTGACACAGCAACGGCAGCACGGCATACGAGTCCGGCAGAGCGACACCGGGCGCCAGCGTGGCGATATCGCCCGTCGGCAGCCACTCCTCGGCGAGCAACGGTTGCCGCAGCCGCACGGCCTGCGCCATCAGGGCCTGGTCGTGATAGAGGTCGGTGGTCGCCGGCTCGCCGGGCAGCAAATAACGCAATTGACCGGCAACGTCATCCACGATGGCGAGCACCAAATGGCTGACGCCGAGGGTGAGTTGCAGGTGACGGCGCACCTCGTGCAACAGATCGGGCAGGGTGGGCGCTTCGATGGCAGCGGCGTTGATGCCGAGCAGCGCCTGCGAGAAACGGAGCCAGTCGGCCTCCGGGCGGGGCAGGGCAAATCGGTTGGTCAGGGCCGGCGCAGGTTGAGCGATCACAACGCGTCTCCGATCAGCGAGTGGCGAGGTAGCGCCCGTCCATCCAGCCGGTGCCATCCCACTCATCGGTGGCGTAATCGGGGAAGGCCACGCGATAGAACCAGTTGCCGTCGCAGGTGCGCCGTTCAAGCACGCGGCCCACATCGCCCTCGTACGCCACCCCGAGCACGCCGTTCCAGAAGATGCTCGGGCAGCCGCGCAACATGCTGGCCCCGGCGTTATCGCTGTCAATGATCACTTGTACGAACTGGCCGCTGCTGAAGCGGGGCAAGCCTTTGGGGCCGACGACCTCGGCGGCCTCCTGGGCCAACGCCCAGGCCGCCAGCCCGCCGATGATGGCCAGCCCGGCCACGCCCGCCGCCACGGCCGCCCAGATCGCGCGCCAGTTGGTCGGGCGGCGCGGCGGCTCGTCAACGACAACGGCAGGCTTGCCGGTGACGACCTCAGCCTGCTCGGGCCAGCCGGAGACGGAGTTGGCATACGTCGGGGCGCTGGCGGTGACCGGTGTGCCCTCGTCTTTGGCGGCGACGGCGGCCCGCTCGACGGCGGCCCGCAGCGCGCGTGACAGCGCGAGCGGGGAGGGGAAACGTTCGCCCGCATCCTTGGCCAGCGCCCGCATCAGCACCGCCTCCACCCCGGCGGGCAACTGCAGGCCGAGCTGGCGCGGTGACGGAGGCGGCTCGGACTGGTGCTTCATCACCACCGCGACCTTGTTGCCCTGAAACGGCGTCTGCCCAGTGAGCAATTCGTACAGGATGACGCCGAGCGCGTACACATCACTGAGCTTGTCGGCGGGCTTGCCCCTGGCCTGCTCGGGCGCGAGGTATTCCGGGGTGCCGGGTATCTGGTGGGCGTTATGCGTGGCGGGGCGGTCAACGAGACGCAGCAGGGCGAAATCCAAAATGACCGGCTCACCGGCCTGGTTGAACATGATGTTGCCTGGCTTAAGGTCACCGTGCACGACCTCGTGGGCGTGCGCGAAATCCACCGCCTCGCACAGCAGCTCCATCCATTTGATAACGTCTTGCAGCGGGAAGCGGCGGCGCTCGAGTTGAGCCGAGGCCAGCCTGTCCTCCAGCGTTTCACTGCTCAGAAATTCGGTGGCGAGGTAGGCCTGACCGTTTTCGAGCACCGCATCGGTCACCGGAACAATGCCGCGATGGCTGAGTGTTTTGAGCGACCGGGAGATGGCGGCGAAGCGCTCGGCGAAGCCGGGCTGGGCGACGAGGTGGGGATGAAAGACCTTGACGGCCACGGTCGCGCCGGTGCGGATGTGGCGCGCGGTGTGCACTTCGGCCAGGGCGCCCTGGCCGATCAATGCGTCCAGCCGGTACCGACCGAACCGTTGAATGGTTGCCGTCGCCATACGCGTCTCCTTTCGCCGAATTCAGGCGGGCGGCGCGCCACACCGGGCGCGCGGCTGACACCCGCCACACATCGGTTATCGGCCACACCTGAAATTGCGACAGCGACGGGGGATGAATTTAGAGGGCGTTTATGGATGCGCGCCGCGGATCGCTGCACACACAACCCGTATGTCAACTCTGTTGTGAGAATCTTCGGCGGCCCGCATCCGTTGGTGGTACAATGCACGCGTGATTATGCAAATGATGGAGCGGAGGCGCGACATATGACTGCTCATCGGCCTCGGAAACAGGGGCACGCGGATGAGGCGTTAATCGATGTGTTGTTCGGCGGCGCCTATTCCACCGGCACCGGCTGGTTGACCAGTCGCCGCGCGCACGGCTGGCGCCCCCCGACCGATGTTTATGAAACCGAAGAGACGATTGTCGTCCGCGTCGAAATCGCCGGAATGCGGCGCGATGACTTCTATATTTCTTTACAGGATCGCCATCTCAGCATCGCCGGGCATCGCGCGCACGAGCACGGGGGCACCCACGTTCATCATCAGCTGGAGGTGAACTACGGCGACTTCCGCACCGAGGTGGATTTGCCGATGGCGGTGGTCGCCGATGGCGTCGAAGCCGTGTACGAAGAGGGATTCCTGCGGGTGACGTTGCCCAAACTCCTGCCCCGCAACGTCACCATTCGATAGTCATTGCCTCAGAAGCGTTATTTTTCATGTCAGCCACGAAGTGGAATTCCGCATACCCGGCGATGAGCTTGCAGTCGCCGGACGATTTTGATTTTCCCGACCTGGCGCTGCTGCCTCCGGTCGAGATCACGGCTGAGGGCAAGCTGAGCGGCGATGGCACCCCGGCCGGCGATGGCAGCCCGGAGATGGCGATCCCCGAGACGCTGGCGATCCTCCCATTGCGCGGCGTCGTCGTCTATCCGCTCACCGCCGTGCCGCTGACCGTCGGCCAGCCGCGTTCCGTCCGGCTGATCGACGATGCGGTGGCCGGGCAGCGCGTCATCGGCCTGGTTGCCAGCACAGACCCCGAACTCGAAACCCCCAGCCCGGAACAATTGCACGGCACGGGCACGGCCGCCGTCGTGCACCGGCTTTTCCGCGCGCCCGATGGCACCATCCGCTTGCTGGTGCAGGGGCTGGCGCGCTTCCGCGTGAATCAGTTCGTCTCCGAGGAGCCGTACCTCAAAGCCACCATCGCCCTGGCGCCGGAGACGATCGAGGAAACGGTGGAGGTCGAGGCCCTCGTCCGCAACATCAAAGACCAGTTCCAGCGCGTGGCCGATCTGTTGCCGTCCATGCCGAACGAGCTGGTCGGCGCGGTGCTCAACATCGAGGAGCCGCGCCAACTCGTGTACACCATCGCCACCTATCAACGCATGGAGATGCAGGTGGCCGAGGAATTGCTCGAACTCGACTCGGTCACGGCCAAGCTCAAACGGTTGCTGGCGTTGCTGAGCAAGGAACTCGAAGTGCTGGAGTTGGGCAAGAAGATTCAGTCCGAGGCCCAATCCAACATGGAGAAGGTGCAGCGCGAATACTTCCTGCGCGAGCAACTCAAGGCGATTCAGAAGGAACTGGGCGAGAAGGATGAAGCCGCCGTCGAGATCGAGGAGTTTCGCCAGAAGATCGAGGCGGCCGGCATGCCGGAGGAACCGCGCAAGGAAGCCGACCGCGAACTCGACCGGTTGTCGAAGCTGCCCACCGCCGCGGCCGAGTACGGCGTCATCCGCACCTATCTCGATTGGCTCACCAGCCTGCCGTGGAACAGGACGACGCCCGACAACCTCGACATCCCGCACGCGCGCACGGTATTGGATGAGGATCACTACGGCCTAAAGGACATCAAAGACCGCATCCTCGAATTTCTGGCGGTGCGCAAACGCCGCGCGGACATGAAGGCCGAGGCGCAGGCCGCACCCGCCGCCGGCGCGCCGGCCGAGGCCGTTGACCATATCCGCAAGGAACGCGAGGGCACCATCCTGTGCTTCGTCGGGCCGCCCGGGGTGGGCAAGACCTCGCTCGGCCAGAGCATCGCGCGGGCGATGGGCCGCCGGTTCATGCGTCTCGCGCTCGGCGGCGTGCGCGACGAGGCCGAGATCCGCGGCTTCCGCCGCACCTACATCGGCTCGATGCCGGGGCGCATCATCCAGAGCCTGCGCCGCGTCGAAAGCAAGAACCCGATCTTCATGCTCGACGAGGTGGACAAGCTCGGCGCGGATTTTCGCGGCGACCCGTCGTCGGCGCTGCTCGAAGTGCTCGACCCGGAGCAGAACCGCGAGTTCCGCGACCACTACCTCGACGTGGCCTTCGACCTGTCGCAGGTCATGTTCATCACCACCGCCAACACGCTCGAAACGATCCCCGGCCCGCTGCGTGACCGCATGGAGATCATCGGCCTCTCCGGTTACACCGAGCGCGAAAAAGTCGCCATCGCCAAACACTACCTCGTGCCGCGCCAAATCAGGGAGAACGGCCTCAAACCGGGTGAGATCGCCTTCACCGACCAGGCGCTGCAATCCATCATCCGCAACTACACGCGCGAGGCCGGGGTGCGCGGTCTCGAGCGCAACATCGGCGCGGTGTGCCGCAAGGTGGTGACCAAGGTCTCCGAGGGCGCGCTCAGGACGCTGAAGGTGAAACCGGAAGATGTGGTGACCTACCTCGGCAAGCCGCAATACTTCTACACCGAGGAAGTGGAGGAGCGCACATCGTTGCCCGGCGTGGCCACCGCGCTGGCCTACACGCCCGTCGGCGGCGACATCATGTTCGTCGAGGCCACGCAGATGCCGGGCGGCAAGGGCTTTCAGCTCACCGGCCAACTCGGCGAGGTGATGCAGGAGTCGGCCCGCGCCGCCCTGAGCTACGTGCGCGCCAACGCGCCCGCCCTGGGGCTGAGCGAAGACTTCTTCGAAAAACACGACATCCATTTGCATGTGCCGGCCGGGGCCACGCCGAAGGACGGCCCGAGCGCGGGGGTGACGATGGCGACGGCGCTGACCTCGCTCATCTCGGGCCGGCCGGTGCGGAAGGATGTGGGGATGACGGGCGAGATCACGCTGCGCGGGCAGGTGCTGCCCATCGGCGGCGTGAAGGAGAAGGTGCTGGCCGCGCACCGCGCCGGCCTCAAGACCGTCATCCTGCCGCGCCGCAACGAGAAGGATTTGGAGGATGTGCCCGACGACGTGCGCCGCGATGTGAAATTTGTGTTTGCCACCAGGGTCGAAGACGTGCTCGACGCCGCGCTGGAGAAGCCGCGCCGGAAGGCCGCGCGCCGCGCGACCGGCAAACCGCCTCGGAGCAAGTAACTGTGCCCAATCAAGTGATGCTCGTGGATGACGATTTCACCACGACCCAGTTATTGAAAATCCTGCTGGAGATGGACGGCTACTCCGTCCGCGTTGTGCCCAACGGCAACAAGGTGATGCTGGAGGCCAGGGCCAACCGGCCGGATGTCGTCATCATGGATGTGCACCTGGCGGATGCCAACGGCATCGAGGTGCTGCGCGACATCCGCGCCGACGGCGAATTGCGGCAACTGCCCGTCATCATGTCCTCCGGCATGGATTTGGAAAACCAGTGCCTTGACGCCGGCGCGACGGCCTTTGTGCTCAAACCCTTCCCGCCGGACCAACTGACCAGCGTCATCCAAAAGGTATTGACCCCGAACCCCTGATCCCCGTTCACCCGGGGATTGGGGATCGGGGATTAGGACCTATGCCCCCCAAAACCAAACGCGCTCGAACGTGGCGTGCGATGGACTTACATCTGCACACGCCGGCCTCGAGCGACTACCAGGAACCCGACGTTACCTTCCTCGATATCCTGCAGCGCGCCGAGCAGCGCGGGCTGGATATCATCGCCTTCACCGACCACAACACCGTCGCCGGCATCCGCCGCATGAAGGACGAAATCCGCGAGCTGGAATTCCTCGAGCGCCTGGGCCGGATGCTGCCCGAGGAGCAGCGGCGCCTCACCGAGTATCGCCGGCTGACGCAGAAGATCCTCGTGCTGCCCGGCTTCGAGTTCACCGCTACCCTCGGCTTTCACATCCTCGGCCTCTTCCCGCCCGAGACGCCGGGCCGCGAGCTGGAGCACCTGTTGCTCTCGCTCAATGTGCCCCGCGATCAAATCGACCTCGGCTCGGCCAACGTCGGCGCGACGGCGGATGTGCTCACCGCCTACAAACTCATCACCGAGGCCGGCGGCCTGGCCATCGCCGCGCACGCCAACAGCAGCAACGGCGTGGCCATGCGCGGGCTGAGCTTCGGCGGGCAAACCCGCATCGCGTATACGCAGGACCCCAACCTGGCGGCGCTGGAGGTGACCGACCTCGACCGCAAGGGGCGCGGCACAACCAAGGGCTTCTTCAATGGAAGCAAGCCCGAGTACCAGCGGCGCATGCACTGCATCCAGGGCTCCGATGCCCACCGGCTGCGGCGCGACCCGGCCGGCGGCAAGCACCTCGGCGTCGGCGACCGCGCCACCGATGTGCTGCTCGATGCCGTGTCGTTCGAGTCGCTCAAAGAGCTGTTCGCCAGCAACGACTTCGCCCGCACGCGCCCGCACAGCGGGGCCGCCGAGGCCGAGTTCGATTACATCCAGCAGGCGCGCGAAGAAGGCGCGAACATCGTGCAGGACTTCCACGAGTCGATGCAGGCGCGCAGCGGCAAGCTGGCGGCCATCATCAACGACGTATGCGCCTTTGCGAACACCAACGGCGGCACGCTCTACATCGGCGTGAGCGCCGAGGCGAAGCAGGCGCCGGTCGGCGTGCCGGATGCCAGGCGAGCGGTCGAGGAAATCCGCACCGCCATCGACCGGCTGCTAACGCCGCACCTCGACTGCACGGTGGATATGCAGGAGACCAAAGGCAAGATGGTGCTGCGCATCCTCGTGCCGCGCGGCGATGATCCGCCGTATGCGATCGAGGACAACAAGATCTTCGTGCGCGATGAGGCCGAGACCTCGCTGGCCGTGCGCGACGAGATCGTGCAACTGGTACGGCGCGGCCACCCCGGCGGCAGCGGCCAACCGGTGGCGGTGGTCGCGCCGCCGGTGAGCGCCCCGCAGGAAAGCCCGCCCGCCGAAGCCTCCCCGGCCTCCGCCGAGGAGCCGGCGCCCGATGAACTCTCCCACGCCGCGCCGCGCACCGGGGTCGAGATCGTCTCGACCGAGGAGCGCAACGGGCGCAAGTTCCACACGATGCGCGATCTGCGCAACGGCAACATGGTGAAGAACGTGACGTTGCAGAGCGCGCGCAAGCTGTGGCACTACGCGCTCACCGAACACGAGCATCATCGGGTGGATGCGAAGAAGCTGAGCTGGCACGGCGATCTGGCACTGGTGAAGAAGAGCCATAAGGGCGGCGTGACGCGCTACGACCTCGCCCAGCGCGCGAACGGCGGCCTGCGTGTGTACTACGGCGTCACCGAGGATGGCATCCACGGCGCGTGGAAACAGGTGGTCGGGCAGGAGGAGTGAGGGTAGCAAGTCGAAAGTAGCAAGTAGCAAGTAGAAAGCACACTCACTACTTTCTACTTTCTCAACACTCTCTGCATGCACATCCGCGAGTTCGACCTCGAGCACGACTACGACGCGGTGCTGGCTTTGTGGAAGGCCTGCGCGCCGGGGGTCGGGGTGGGCAACTCCGATACCCGCGCCGAGATCGCCCGGAAACTCGAACGCGACCCGGATTTGTTTCTGATTGCGGAGGAAGGGGGCCGGCTCATCGGCGCCGTCATCGGTGGCTGGGATGGGCGGCGCGGGATGATCTATCATCTGGCGGTGGCCGCTGACGCGCGGCGCGCCGGGGTGGGCACGACCCTGATGCGCGAAGTGGAGGCGCGGCTGCGGGCCAGGGGCTGCCGCAAAGCCTATTTGTTGATTGTGCCCGGCAACGAAGATGTGCTCCGGTTCTACGCCGGCCTCGGCTGGCAGCGCAAGCCGGTGACGATCCTCGACAAAACCTTCGCGTGACCGACCCGGCTTCGCGCCGGCCCAGCATGTCCCCCCGGCTCGAAAAGATACTCGCGCTCGCCATCTTCGTCCTGGCGGCGGCGCTGCGCCTCGGCCGGCCCGAGGTTACCGAGTTCAAGCGCGACGAGGCCGCGTTGTACTCGCTCGCCCTCGACCTGGCCGAGTTCAGGGCCGTGCCGTTGCGCGGCATCGGGTCCTCGGTCGGCCTGCCCAACGCGCCGATGAGCGTATATGTGTTCGCGCTGCCGCTCTTTGTTTGGAAGAGTCCACTGGCGGCGACGCTGTTCGTCGGCGTGTTGAATACCGCTTCGGTTGGGTTGGCCTACCTCATGGCGCGGCGCTATTGGGGCGCCCGCGTTGCGTTGCTCGCGGCGTTGCTGTATGCCGCTGCGCCGTGGGCGATTGTCTACTCGCGCAAAATCTGGGCCCAGAATCTGCTGCCGCTCTTCGTGGTCGGGTAGGTGTTTACGGCGCTGCTCGCCTTCGTCGAGGGCCGCCGGCGCTGGCTCAGCGCTCACCTCGCCCTGCTCGCGGTCTGTGTGCAGCTTCACCTCTCCGGTCTCAGCCTGATCCCGCTGACCGGCCTGTGGCTCGTCATCTTTCGACGCAACGTGGATTGGCGCATGTTGGGCTGGGGGATACTGGCCGGGGCGGCGCTCTTTGCGCCGTTCGCGTGGTACGCGATCGGGGCCGGGTGGGGTGGCCCGGCCAGCCTGCTCGCGCTGCTCAACCGCCCGGCGGTATTTTCAACCGACGCGCTCTCGCTGGCCGCGTTGGTGGCGATGGGCACCGACCTGCACTCGCTCGCCGGGCCGCAGGCCTTTCGCGATTTTCTGGCGACGATCCCGGACTTCACCGGCCTGCTGTACCTCGGCGGCGCGCTGGCGCTGGCGGGGGCGTTCAGCGGCGTGTGGCGCTGGCTCCGGCCCGGCGCACCGGGACCCGCGCGCCCCGCCGGCCTCCTCATCGCCCTGTGGTTGATCGCTCCGATCCTCGTCTTCATCCGCCACAGCACACCGGTTTTTCCGCACTATTTCATCGTGCTGTTTCCCGCGCCCTTCATCCTGGCCGGGGTTTTTCTCGATGCCGTGATCGGTCGCCTCACGTTTCGCCTCGGGCGATTCATCGCGATCGGCGTGCCGGTGGTGATCGCGGCGGCGCAAGTGTGGCTGACGCTGACCATGCTGAATTTCGTGGCGACACGCGCCACGCCGGGCGGCTTCGGCATGCCGCTTGGCACATCGCTGCGGGTGGCCGACCTCGTGCGCGCCGCGCCCGATGTGATCGTCGCGAGCGCGGGGTCCGATCCAAATGTGGATGAAGTGCCGGCGGTCCTCGCCGCGTTGCTCCGCGCTGCGCCGCACCGTTTTGTGGATGCGCGCACGACCGCCGTGCTCCCGGCGAACGCGGAAGCCCGCGTCGTGCTGTGGCCGGCAACGTCGCCGCTCGCTGCCGCTCAGATTTATCAGGCGTGGGGAATGACCGAGCATTCGATCTCATTGCGCAACGACGAGGGTGACGTTGTGATTCTCCGCTCACGCGCGCAGCCCCTGACGGCGCCGCGCCTGCGGGAGGCCTCGGCGTTATTGAGCAACGGCGCAGAGGTCGTGGGCAGCGGCGGCACGGCGCGCGAGTGGCAACTGTGGTGGCGGGCAAGCGAGTCAGCCAGTGACGAAAACTTCACGGTGTTCGCGCACGGGCTCAACCCAAATGGCGACCGCGTGGCGCAAGCCGATGTGCCGACGTACCCGGTGCGCGGCTGGCGCGCGGGCGATCTCGTCATCAGCTTGTTCTCGTTTGAGGCCCAGGGCAGTGTCGTTCGCGCAGGGATGTATGAGTCGCAGTCGCTGGCTCCCGTCGCGGTGCTGGATGTCAACGGCGACCCGGCCGCCCAGTGGCTGGAGTTCGCGGCTCCGTAACCGTCACCATTAGTCGAAAACGACCATGCCGGCGTGTTCGCGCAGCAAACCAACTCGTAACCCCGCGAGGTTGGCGGGCGGAAAAAGTGGGCGTACCATTGCGCTATGGCCGAAGAACTTGCAACCCTAGACGAACCCACCCTCACCGCTGTGCGCGACATGGGGGTGACGCCCGGCACCGTGCTGGCGGTGGATGATGAGCCGCGCAATATTGAAATCCTCACCCACATCCTCGAGGCGCAGGGCTTTCGCGTGCTGGTGGCCGAAGATGGCGAGGCGGCGCTGGAGTTGGCGCACACGGCCTCGCCCGACGTCATCCTGCTCGATGTCCTCATGCCGCACATGGATGGTTTTGAAACCTGCCGGCGGCTCAAGGGCGATCCGGCCACGCTCTACATCCCCGTGGCGCTCATCACCGCGTTGCGCGGTCTGCGTGAGCGCGTGCGCGGCACCGAGGCCGGCGCCGACGAGTTCATCTCCAAGCCCTTCGACAGCATCGAGCTGCTCACTCGCGTCAAGGCGCTGACACGCACCAAACGGCTGTACGATCAACTCCGCTCGACCAACCGCGAGTTGGAAGACCGCGTGGCCGAGCGCACCGCCGACCTGCGGCACGCCCTCTCCGAGCTGCGCGAACTCGACCGGCTGAAATCCGAATTCATCGCCAACGTCTCGCACGAACTGCGCACGCCGCTGCTGCACGTCAAGGGCACCATCACGCTGCTGGCCGATGGCGCGCTGGGCGATCTCACCGACCAGCAGACCCACGGCGTCAGGGTCGCCGAAGAAGCGGCCGAGCAACTGGAGCGCGTCGTCGAAGACATCGTCGACTTCAGCGACATGCACGGCCGGCCGTTGGATTTGGAGCCGGTGCTGGTGTCGGAGGTCTGCCAGAGCGCGATTAACGCGCTGCAGCCGCGCGCCCAGCGGCGCTCGATTGTGCTCCGCCCGGCGGTGCCCTCGGAGCTGCCGCCGGTGCAGGCCGATGCCCACGCGATGACGCGGGTGCTGCGCCATTTGCTCGACAACGCGGTGAAGTTCAGCCCGGTGGGCAGCCTGGTGCAGGTGTTGGCCGAGCGGCGCGGCACGCAGATTCGGATCGCGGTGAAGGATGAAGGCCCCGGCATCCCGCCCACCGAGCGCGATCGCATCTTCCTGGCCTTCTATCAAAGCGATGGCTCGACCACGCGCAAGGTCGGCGGCATGGGGTTGGGTTTGGCCCTCGTGCGCCAGTTGCTGCACGCGCACAATTCGGAGATTCACCTCGAGAGTGAACCGGGCATGGGCAGCACCTTCTTTTTCGAGCTGCCGACCGCGCCGTGAGCGACGTAAGCGTGAAAACGCCGGACAGGTCCATTGACCTCTCCGGCGTTTTTTGATCCATCACCGGCGACGCAGAAGCGTTTCCACGTAGGCGGCAGCCTGCGCTGCGGACGCACCGGTCAGCTTCCGCACGCGGCGGGCGGCCTCGGCGCGCCCGCCGCGCCGCACGAGGTGAAACAACTCGTGCACGGCCTCGGAGGGGAGGTCAATGCCGCCGCCCGCCGGGTCAATCGGGAAGGGCGGCGGCGCGACGGGATTGACGCGTTGCAGCCAGCCCGCCGCCCAGGCCCAAATCCGTTTCATGGGTCAAGGTGCGTCTTGAAGAAGTCGGTGATGGCGTTGTAGCACGTCACTTTGTTGTCGTACTTCAACACATCGTGGCCCTCGTTCTCGAACACGAGGTAGTCCACGGTCTTGCCCTTCGCCCGCAATTGCTCCACCACGTCGCGCGACTCCTGCTCGGTGACGCGCGGGTCGTTCTTGCCCTGAATGACGAGCAACGGACAGCGCAGGTTTTCGATGTACGTGCTCGGCGAACGCTCGGTGAGGAAGCCCTTGTCCCTCTCCGGGTGGCCGACGGTGTGATGGAAATACGGCTTCCACGTCTCGGGCACACGATCAACAAAGGTGAACAGGTTGTACGGCCCGAACATATCCACCGCCGCCGACCACAGCTCGGGATGGCGCAACGCCAGCGTCAACGTCATATAGCCGCCGTACGAGCGACCCACTACACCGGCGCGCTGCACGTCAATCCGCGAGTCGTTCGGCAGCACCTGCGTTAGCGCGTGCACATGATCCAGCCGATCCTGCCCGCCCCAATCGTGATCGACTTTCTGCATGTACTTCAGCCCGTACCCCTGGCTGCCGCGCACGTTGGGCACGAAGACCGCGAAGCCGTTGAGGGTGAGGAACTGGATGAGGGGCATCGAGAACCAGGCGAAGTCGGGCCGCTCCTGGCTCTGCGGGCCGCCGTGGATATAGCACACGAGTGGCCGCGCGCCGCTGAACCCCAGCGCCTCGGCGGGCCGGTACAGGCGCGCCGAGATGCGCAACCCATCGTGCGAGTCGAACGAGGCATCCTCGCCCGGCGCGAGCCATTCCGCGGGCAGGCCGAGCACCCGGTCGCGCGTGTGGACGACGACCTTGTTGCGGCTCTTCCCGGCCACCGTCCGAATCTGCGGCGGTGTGGTGGCGGTGGAGAACGAGAGCACGTGCGTGTCGCTGGCTTTGTCGTAGTGCGACGACTCGAGCACGCCGCCCGCCAGCTCGCCCGCGCCGCAGAGCACGCGCGTCAGCTTCATCTTCAGCGCCGCAGGGTCGAAGCGGCCCTCGTACAGCCATGAGCAACCGTCAATGTTGTAGGTGACTTGATACACTTCATCATGCAGGTGGTCGAGGCCGGTTAGCTCGCCCAGGCCGCTATGCTTCACGCCGGTGATCTTCACCTTCTTCACCTCGCCGGGTTTGTCGAGTTCGAGGTAGCCCAGGCCGTACGTGTCGGTGAATAGCGAGGTGACCAGCAGCAACCCTTTCTCCTCCGCCGTGAAGAAGCCGTTGCCGATGACACAGGTCTTGTACTTCTGGCCCGGCTGGCGTTGTTCGAGCGGCGTGCCGTACAGCAGGCGGCGCTCGCCGTTCTCCCACAGCCAGAGCACGTTGTCGCTGAAAGAAAAGCCCTCCGTCAGCGCGATTCTGGAATGATCGGCGCTGGTCGCGTCCGGCCCGAGGCCCCAGGTGCTGCGCCCCAGCTCGACGAGCGTGCCGGTGCCGATGTGCCCGCGATAAGTGATGTTCATCGCCTCCGTCAGCGAGGCCGCGCCGAAGTAGGCGAGGTTGCGCTCGACATCAGGCTTGCTCATGTAGCAGCGGTACTCGCTCAACTGCTCGCCGAAGACCGGCTCGGGGTAGCCGCCCGTGATCGGAATCCACATCGGCTGATACTTCTCGTCGCCGTCGTGGTCGAGCATCAATACGATCCTGTTCAGTTGTGGATATACGCGGAAGGCGGCGCCGCCGAGGAGGTGCGGGTTTTGCAGCGCGAGGTGCGGCGGGAGCAGCGGCTCGGGCACGCCGCCGCCCGGCCCAAGGCCGGGTTGGGGAAGCGCGTCCATCGCGTACAGGCTCAACCGCCCGCTCAAGTCGCTGACGAAGTAGATGCGCCCGGCCACCAGTTGCGGGGCCATGAACTGGCGGGCGGAGAGGAGGGATTCGATTCTGGGCACGAGTCTCATTTGGGCCGGTAGAAAGTGGAAAGTAGCGGAGGCTCTACTTTCTACTCGCCCCTTTCTATCTCAGTTCAATCCGTAAATCTCCCCATACTTCCGCTTGAGATAACGCACGAACGGCCCGACTTCGATCTTCGGTGAGCCGGTGATGCGTTGCAGAGTCTCGGCGGGGGTGAACTTGCGCCCGTGCTGGTGGAGGTGGGTGCGCAGCCACTCGCGCAGCGCGCCGAACTCCCCGCGCTCGAAGTGCGCGTACAGGTCGGGGATGTCGGCCAGAATCTTCTCCCAGATTTGGCAGGCGGCGATGCTGCCGAGCGAGTAGGTCGGGAAGTAGCCGATCATGCCGCCGGACCAATGCACATCCTGCAGCACGCCATCGGCGTCGTTGGGCACGGCCACGCCCAGATACTGCTTGAAGCGCGCGTTCCACGCCTCGGGCAGGTCGCGCAGCGCCAGCTTGCCCTCGATCATCTCCTGCTCCAATTCAAAGCGCAGGATGATGTGCAGGCTGTATGTGGCCTCGTCCGCCTCCACGCGGATGAACGACGGCTGCACGATGTTGATGGCGCGATAGAAGGTTTCGAGTTCGACGTTGCCCAGTTGCTCGGGGAAGGCGGCCCGCAATTGGGGATACATGAACTTCCAGAACGGCCGGCTGCGGCCCACCAGGTTTTCCCACATCCGGCTCTGTGATTCGTGCAGGCCCAGCGACGCGCCCCGGCATAGCGGCGAGCGTTCGAGCGCCGGGCTGACCTGATGCTCATACAGCCCGTGCCCGAACTCGTGCATCGAGCCGAAGACGGCGGGGTTGAGGAAATCCTCGTAGTAACGCGTGGTGATGCGGATGTCTTGCGTGGCGGAGTTGCTGGCGAAGGGATGCACCGTCGGGTCGAGCCGCCAGGAGTCACGGCGCGCGCCCAACTGCTCGATGAGGCCCCAGCAGAACCTGACCTGCGCCTCGGTGGGGAAGTGGCCGTGCAGGCAATCATCGTTCACGGTCGCAGACCGTGAACGGATTGATGCGATCAATGGCACAAGATCTACCTTCAGCGCATCGAAGACCGCCTTCACCTCCGCCGTTTTCATCTCCGGCTCGTAGTCGTCGAGCAGGATATCGTACGGCCCGGCCTCGCCGTCATCCATGAATTCGATGTATTTGAGCTTCAGATCCACGTTCTTTTGCAGATGCGGGAGGAAGGCAGCGAAACTCGACTCCTTGCGCGCCTGCACCCAGGCCTGCCGCGCCAGCGCCGCGGTTCGCGATATCTCTGCCCGCAGTTCCGCCGGCACCTTGACCGCTTTGTCGTAATCGCGCCGTGCCACGCGGATGAGGCTGGCCTCGTCGGAGTCATACGGCAGGCTCTCTTCGTAGGGCCGCAGGTCGTCGAGCAGGCGGGCGACCTCGGGCGCCGTCAGCTTCTCAGTCGCGACCTTGGCCAGCGTGGCGATCTGTTCGGCCCGCACCGCGCCGCCCCGGGGGGCCATCATCGTCTGCTGATCCCACCCCAGCACCCAACTGATTTTGTTGAGGTCGTGGATCTCGGCCAGGCGGGTTTTGAGGTCGGTGAATTTTGGATTCATGAGGGTTGAGATCCTAGGCCTGGAGATTGGGCAAAGTATTCGAGCAACGCCCGATGGATAAAGATGTAACCGCCGCCGACTTTCTGCAGCAGGGTGCGGTCACAGGCTTCGTCAAGGACGGGGATGATGCGCAGCGGCAACTGCCCGTCCGTGGCCAATACCGCGCGCAGTGCGAAATGTTGAATCACGGCCAGCCCGCCGTAGCGCAGCGCACCGATCAGCCCGAAGGCCCAGCCGGAGGTGAGCGCGATCATGCCGTAATCGAATAGAGAATCGGGCTCGAGCCAGGAGGCCGGCTCGACGGCGGCAATAAAACCGACGAAAGCGAGGGTGAGGAGCACGCTGCCGATGCCGCCAAAGAGCGCGCCCGCCAGCAGCGCGTTGCGCACCGATTGGCGGATGCCCTGATTGGGCCGGACGCGCTGCGTGACCTCCCGCCCGCGCAGCCCGCCAATCAACCCGCCGATAACTGCGCCGATTCCACCCACCACCAGCACGAGCGCCACGCCGCTACTACACACCACAACCAGCGACGCCACGATCAGCATGAGCCAGACCACCTGGCTGTTCAGGCCGGGGGGCGGGGTGGTGAGGAGGGCTTGGATGTCTGGTTGCGGCAACGTGACGGCAATGATGAGTATGTCGAAGAAGAGAGTCAGCACCAATCCCAACACGGCCCCACTCCGCCCGCCAGACAATGCGCCGCGAAAAGCTGTCCCCCATTTCCAGCCCAGCGCCTCGACGGGTTGGATCGAGTCGGCCCAGCGCCGATCTGCCAGCCAACTCAGCAACAGCCCGAAGAGCAAACCGCCCAGGCTTCCACGCACGGCGCCGACGAGCATGCCGCTCCACCACTCACCCGGCCAGCCCAGTGCCCACGCGACCAGCGCCTCTCCGATCCAGTGACCGAAAAATATCGCCGTCCCAAACACCACCGCGAGGCCGACGGCGAGCGCGGTCGGGCTTTGCGCGGAAATCGGTTGCCGTTCCGCGCGGCGCAACAGCAACAGGTTGAGGATCGCAGCGGCTGGCGCGCCCAGCAGCCCGCTGGCGGCGCCCAGCGCCATGCGCACGAGCTGGGCGTCGGTGGACCTGTTAACCAACAGCAACCCCAGCGCCCCGGCGATGAACAGGCCAAGCACGAGCCAGCTGCCGAACACATACGCCCACCGCGCCCTGCCGGGCGGCAGCCAGTTCGGTTGCAGTTGCTCGATGAGGAGGATGGACAGGCGCTGTTCGATCATGGCGCGGGCCAGACGATGCAGCCACCCAGCGAGGCGCGGGTCGGCGCGCTGCGCGGGCCGCCTGAGCATGCGCTGCACGTACAGGCCGAACAACCGGTGGCGCGGCCCTGCCTCCGACTTCGCCTGCTCCACGGCCGAGGCCGGCTGGTCGGCAAAGGCCAGGCTCATCACATTCAGCATCAGCGGCGTGGTGGCCAGCTCGCGCAGCGCGGCATCGTGGGCCAGCGCCGCCCGCAGGCCCTCCAAACGATGGCCGCCACGGCGCAGCCACGCTTCCACCTGGTCCGCCCCCAACGGCTGGAGGGCGATGGCCCCGTTCAACCTGAGCCGCGCCGGCAGGCTGGCATAGTCATCGCTGCGACAGGCCACCACCAGGCCGCTCAAGCCGTGCTCGGTGTGAAAGGTGTTGATGGCGGCGACGCAGGCGGCCTGTGCCTCGTCGGGGATTTCGTCGAGGCCGTCGAGCAGCGGGAGGAGGAGATGGCCCTTGATCCAGCGTGCGCCCACCTGTTTGGGGATTTGATACTGGCTGCTCAACTCGTCGGTGAGCCACTCGGCCAGCGGCCCACGGCGGCGCGCCCACGACGCCAGTGGAAACACGACGGGGATGGGCTGCGCCGGGTCGCGTTCAGCCTGCACGATGGCGTCGCGCGCCAGTTCCAGCAAGGTAAAGGTCTTGCCCGACCCGGCGGCTCCCAGGATGACGAGGCTGCGCCCGAAGCTCTCGAAAGTGGCAAACGGGGTTTGAGGCGCCGGCAGCGGCCGGGCGGTCTGCGTCGGCTCCGCCGCCAGCGCGAACGGGCGCTGCACCGCGCCGGGCAGCGCCTCTTTCCCCAATTCGATCAGCGCCGCGCCGGGCAGCGAATGTTGCAACACGCCGTCGATCCAATACGCTTTGACCTTCTGCAACAGCACCCGCTGGCGCCGGTGCTCGCGCGCGTCGTCCAGGCTGGCAAAGAAGTTGTGGATGTTGGTGACGATCTTGTTGCCGCCCACAACGTCACCGCCGATGACGACATCGCCGCCGGCGTTGATGTTCACGCCGCCGGGGTCCGAAGCGGGAGGGGGAGGGATGGTAGCCATGGCGGGGCGGGCGGACCGTGAAGGGCAGTGCGCGAATTGTACTTGACCTCATTGGCTGGCGCTGCGACCCTCCGTCCTCGCCGTGCTACAATGCCCGCGAGCACACTCCGGAAACGAGGGCCGATTTTGTGAGCCGTTTGATCAAACCCGAAGGTGTGGGCAAGACCCGCGACCGATTGATGAAGAACATCGCCTGGACGCTGCGCGACTTGGCCGCCAGGCCCAAGCTGGATGAAGACGCCCGCGACATGGCCGCCTTCATGGCCCTGTGCCTGCGCGAGATCGCCGACACGATTGATGAGACCTGCGCGGCCTGGGAGAAGCGCGACTACTGGCTCAAGGCCGACCAATTCCGCCGCGATTGGGATTGGAGCGTGGTGACAGCCGGCAAGCTCGAAAAGGTGGTGCTGGAGAATCAATGGAACGATCTGCCAACGCTCATGGCCGGGTTGATGCAACGCGTACAGAAGGTGAACCTGCCGAAGACAAACAAACTCGATGAGGCCTGGCGGGGCGCGTATGCCGTGCTGCTGGAAAAGCGGGGAATGGCGCAGCAGTACTCGGTGAAGGAGTAACGTTGCGGGCCGCCGGTTGAACGTTTGGCTGCCGGCAACCTTCAACCTGCCAACCGAAGTATTTCACTGACAAACCCCGCAATCATCTCAGCGCCGTTCTGCTCCGGGGCGGCGGGGCGGGGCCGCGAAAGCAAATCGGGCAATTGGCGCAACCATGCCCCGTTGACGAACGCCTCCGGCGCAATCTCCATCCCGTTCAACTCGCTTTGCACAAAGCCGCCGAGCCGGGCCGTCTCGCGGAAGTTCGGGCGCGCGATATAGCCGTAGGGGGTGTGGGCAAGATACGCCTCGGCCAGCGTGCTGTACCCCAGTTTGCCGACCACCGCATCGCAGGCGTTCACCAGATCGGGATGATAGAACTCAGACCGGTGGGGCAACAACACCACGTTGCCCTCGCGCTGGATTCCGTCGCGGCTTCCGCCGGGGATGATGAAGTACGCGGGCTGGGCGCTCAACGCTCGCAGAAAAGGATAGCGCCCCGGCTCGATGCCGCCCATCGTCAGCAGGGCCACCTGGGCGTCGAGCGGCACGCCGAGGCGGGCGCGCGTCTCCTCCCGCGTTGCGCGTGGCCGGCGGCCGACCGGGCCGGTCGTCAGCCCTGGGGAATGCGGCGCGCAGACCGGCTGCGTTTGAATCCGCACGTCCGCCTGCGCGAAGGCAGACCGCAGGTACTCGATGTGGGGCCACAGCCGGTGCTCAGTTTCGGCGTAGGGCTCGTAAATCCAATCCCAGGTGAAGTTCTCGATCAAGATGGAGGGGATGCCGGCCGCTTTGGCCACTGTCATGCCGAGCGGGGCGATATCGCACAGCACCGCGCGGCAGCCGAGGCGCTGAACGTGCGCGGCGAGTTCGGCGACCAGCGGCTCGCGAAAGGGCAACAGCGCGTCGAGGCGCGCCACCGTCTCGGCCAGATCCTCGCTCATCGGCGAGGTCTGCGCCAGCCCGACGTCGGTGACGATTGAGTGATAGCTGAAGGGCCCGGTCACCGAATCGGCCAACACCCAGCGCGGCACGGTGGTGAAAATCTCAAAGCGTACCTGCGGCTGCCGGGCGTGCAGCGCCGCGATGACGGCGCCGGCGCGCGTGGCGTGGCCGAAGCCATGCGGTGTTATGAAGTAGGCGAGAGTGGCAGGTGGCAAGTGGCGAGTTACAGGATCTGGTTGAGGCCGTGATTGATGTCAGGGTGTATGACATCGGCGATCGAGACGAGGCTATGGTACTTGGGCGAGCCGGGCGAGGCGATGCCGTGCCGTGTGAGCGAGAGGCCAAGCCCGTACGTGTTGAGGCGCTGGACGGCGAGCGCGACCGCGCGCAGGCTGCTGGCCGAATCCTCGAAGACGTGCACATGCTCGCCCGCGCACGACTCAAAAAGCCCGGGCAGCGGCGCGTGCTGATCGAGGGCCAGGGCGGCTTCGAGCGCCGCCACCTCGCGCCCGGTGCGCGCGGCGGCGATGGCGGCCAGCGCCTGCACGGGTGAGGGCTTCACCAGGTCGCCGCTGTGCTGGCCAAGGCGACGGGCGGCCCACTCGAGCCGGCCCACCCCGATGATGGGAACGTCACCGTCAAAGCCGCACAGCTGCAGCGCCGCCTCGGCCTCGGGCGTGTAGCCGATCAGCGACTCGCGGCCGCGCGCCTCGATCGGCGGCAAGCTGGGACGCGCGGTGTAGATCGAGAACCACAGCCGCCCGGCCTCGCGTTCGGCCAGCACTCGTTCCCGCAGCATCGGGCTGAGGCGGGGCACGTCGGCGGTCGCCAGCAAATTGGCGTGCTCGAAGTGCGGGGGCAGCCCGTAGCTCTGCGCGTAGAGTGCGTGCCCGACGACGAAATTCTGGGTGACCTGCATCGTCGGCGAGCGGTTGATGTCGTAGCAATGGCCGAGCAATTCGCTCAGCAGCGTCGCGTGCGGCGCGCCGCCATCCGCGCCTAAATACGCCAGCGCAGCCAGCGACGGTCGCTGGCCGGGCCGGGTGACCTCGCCCACCCGGCGCGCGAGCGCGGCGAAATCGGGGCGCGGCACCCCCCCGGGCTGGGCCCCCAGCGCGGCGAGCGTGTCCCACACAGCCCTCGCCGGCGCGGACTTTAGCCGCGACAGCCGCGACAACAGCAACGCCGCCACCGCAATCGCGCTGCTCTCCCACTCCACCGTAATGCTGCTGGCCTCGAATTCGTCTATCTCAGGCTGGGTCAGCGTGTACGGCTCCGTCAGGCCCATCCGGCGTGCAAAATACTCGACCGTTTTTTGCAGCCCGAGGTGATACGCCCGGCTGTGGACGAGCACGCCATCGACATCGAAAAGAATGATCATTTCAATTCACACACAATGCACACTTCGCACTTGGGCATTGTGCATTGTATTTTGACTGCCATTATAATCAGCCCCCGGAGACCCACTGTGACCAATCAGCCCCTCGCCGAACGCGCCGTCAACACCCTCCGCTTTCTCTCCGCCGACGCGGTGCAAAACGCCAACTCCGGTCACCCGGGCCTGCCGATGGGCGCCGCGCCGATGGCTTATGTCTTGTGGTCGAAGTTCCTGCGGCACAGCCCGAGCAACCCGAAGTGGGCCGACCGCGACCGGTTCATCCTCTCCGCCGGGCACGGCTCGGCGCTGCTGTATTCGTTGCTGCACCTCACGGGCTATGCGCTTTCCCTCGATGAAATCAAGGCTTTTCGACAGTATGACAGCCTGACCCCCGGCCATCCCGAAAGCCACCTCACCCCGGGTGTGGAGACGACCACCGGCCCGCTGGGGCAGGGGCTGTCGAACAGCGTCGGCTTTGCGATGGCCGAGGCGCACCTGGCCGCGCGCTACAACCGGCCCGGCCACGAGGTCGTCAACCACTTCACCTACGTGCTCGCCAGCGATGGCGACCTGCAGGAGGGCGTCACCGGCGAGGCCAGCTCGCTCGCCGGGCACCTCGGCCTGGGCAAGTTAATCGTGCTGTACGACGACAATCGGATTCAACTCGGCGGCACCACGTCGCTGTCGTTCACCGAGGACGTGTCGCTGCGCTACGCGGCCTACGGCTGGCAGGTGCAGCGCGTGAGCGACGGTAACAATCTCGAGGCGCTCGAAAAGGCGCTGCACAACGCCCGCACCGAGCCGAACCGGCCGTCGCTCATCATCGTGCAGACGACCATCGGCTTTGGCGCGCCGCACAAGCAGGGCACGTTCGAGGCGCACGGCTCACCGCTCGGCCCGGATGAGTTGAAAGCGGCGAAGGCCAACCTCGGCTGGCCGGAGGCGATGTTCCATCTGCCTGAGGATACCCTCAGCCACTTCCGCTCCGCGATCGAGCGCGGGAAGAAACTTGAGTCCGACTGGAACACGCGCTGGGAGAAGTACGCCAGGGCGCATCCCGATCTGGCCGCGGAACTCAAACGCCGGCTGGCGGGCGAGCTGCCTCCCGACTGGGAAGCGCAGCTTCCGAGTTGGGAGGCCGACCCGAAGGGCCTCGCCACCCGCAAGGCGGGCGAGGCCGTGCTCAACGCGCTCGGCAACGCGCTGCCCGAGTTGATGGGCGGCTCGGCGGACCTCAATCCCTCGACCTTCACCGTGCTCAAAGGCGCGGGCGACTTTCAGAGTCCGCACACCTCCGCCGAGGGCGCGCAGGGCACGAGCGGCGGGGCGTGGGGATACGAGGGCCGCAACCTGCACTTCGGCGTGCGTGAGCATGCGATGGGCTCGATCGTCAACGGGCTGACGTTGCACGGCGGCGTCATCGGCTACGGCTCGACCTTCCTCACCTTTTTCGATTACATGCGCCCGGCAGTGCGGCTGAGCGCGATCATGAAGATCGGCCCGCTGTGGATTTACACGCACGACAGCGTCGGCGTGGGCGAGGACGGCCCGACGCACCAACCGGTGGAGCATTACGCCGCCGCGCGCGCCATCCCCGATCTGCTCTTCATCCGCCCGGGCGATGCGAACGAGGTGGCCTGGGCGTACCGCGTGGCGATTGCCAACCGCCGCCGGCCGACCGTGCTCTCACTCACGCGGCAGAACCTGCCGGTGCTCGACCGGGCCGTTTACGCCTCCGCCGAGGGTGTGTCGAAGGGCGCGTACGTGCTCAACCCGCAGGTGACCGACCCGCAAGTCATCCTCATCGCCACCGGCTCGGAGTTGTCGCTCATCGTCGAGGCCGAGAAGAAACTGGCCGAGCAGGGCGTGCGGGCGCGGCTGGTTTCGATGCCGTGCTGGGAGTTGTTCGAGGAGCAATCGCCCGAGTACCGCGAGAGTGTGCTGGCCGCCTCGGTGACCGCGCGGCTTGCAGTCGAGGCCGGCGTGGAGCTGGGCTGGCACAAGTGGGTGGGCACGCAGGGCGATACGCTCACCCTCAACCGCTACGGGGCTTCGGCTCCGGCAGCGCGCGTGTTCAAAGAGCTGGGCTTCACGGTGGAAAATGTGGTGGCGCGGGCGATGAACCTGCTGGGGAAATGAGGGAAAGCGGGAAACGGAGTTTCGCCCGACGGAAATGTCTATACGATGAAAGGGTGAATGAATGGTCATCACGTACGATCCGCAGAACAACATCGCCTATTTCCGTTTTCGTGAGCCGGATGGGCAGATAGAGACTGTTTTGGTTGGCACTGAATTGGCTGTTGATGTTACATCCGATGGCAAAGTTTTCGGAGTTGAATTGCTCAATGCCAACAAGCAACTCAACCTTCAAAAGGACCTGATCCTTATCCATCAAGCGACTGGCGCGCGTGCTGTGTTGTCTTGGGCGTCATAGCGGTCGCAGATGTAGGCGACACCAAGCGGTGCAGTCGTTCCTAAGATATGAAAATCGCCATTGCCGCCGACCACGCGGGCTACCCCGCGAAAGCGAAAGTCATCGAGACCGTGCGCGCCGCCGGGCACGAGGCGCTTGACCTTGGCACGCACTCGGCGGACGTGCCGGTGGATTATCCCGACTCGGCCAGGGCGGTGGGCGAGGCCGTGCAGCAGGGCCGCGCCGAGCGCGGCATCGTGATCTGCGGCAGCGGGGTGGGGGCGTGCGTGGCCGCGAACAAGATGCGCGGCATCCGCGCGGGCGTGTGCCACGACACATACTCGGCGCACCAGGGCGTGGAGCACGACGACATGAACGTGCTCTGCCTCGGCGCGCGCATCATCGGGCAGGAAGTGATTCCCGAATTGGTACGGGCCTTTCTCGGTGCGACCTTCAGCGGCGAGGCGCGGCACGTGGGCCGGCTGGAGAAGGTGAAGGCGATGGAGGCGGGCAATG
>CAZSNP010000009.1:71552-90229 GCA_964608265.1 uncultured Anaerolineales bacterium
GAGGCGCGGCACGTGGGCCGGCTGGAGAAGGTGAAGGCGATGGAGGCGGGCAATGTCTGAGACGGCTGTTCCACCGATGGATGCGCGGCTGGCGACGACGCGGGTGACGCCGGAGCTGCTCGCGTATATCGTGCAAAAAATCGTGCGGGCCGTGAACCCGCAGAAAATTGTCCTCTATGGGTCGCATGCTCGCGGCGATGCACGTGAGGATAGCGACCTTGACCTGTTTATCGTTTACGATGGCGCACGGCCGATTTCAAAGGTGCGACGCGCGGTGGATGTTTTGTTGTGGGGCAGAGACTTTAGCCTGGATTTGATGGTTCGTACGCCGGAGCAAGTACGAATGAACCTTGCCGACCGCAATCCGTTTTACACGCACCATATTTTCGGCGATGGTCGGGTGCTGTATGAGCGCGCCGCATAAATCGCCCGAAGAGACGCCGGAGGAATGGTTCCGGTATGCCGGAGGTGATCTTCGCGTAGCGCAACAAACTCTGACGGATGAGGAGCCGGTATTTCATCTCGTCTGTTTCCTCAGTCAGGGCGCGGCTGAAAAGTACATCAAAGGCCAATTGGTTGCGCAGGGTTGGAAGCTGCAAAAGGCCCACGACATCCTACTCCTGCTGAAAAACTGTCAGCCGTTTGATAAAACTTTGGCTGGCATGATTGACGAAGGTGCAATACTCAATCAATACATCACGGCTGGCCGATACACCGGTGATATCGGCGTGGCCTCGCTCGGCAAAGCCGAAGCCGAAGAAGCCCTGGCCGCTGCCCGGCGCATCCGTGACCGTGTGCTCGAATTAATGTTTAAGTAAACAAAGGACAGCTTTATGCCCAAGAACCCCCTCGTCCAACTCCAGAAGCTCGGCCAGTCGCCGTGGCACGACAACATCCGGCGCGATTTGCTCACCAGCGGCGCGCTGGCCAAAATGGTGAAGGCCGGCGACATCACCGGCCTGACCTCCAACCCCACCATCTTCGAACAAGCCATCGGCGGCAGCAAGGCATACGACGACGCCGTGACGGCGCTGGCGCTCGAAGGCCTGAGCGCGGCGGAGATATTCGACACCCTCGCCATCGAGGACATTCAGGCCGCCGCCGATGTGTTCGCGCCGGTGTACAAGCGGACGCGGGGCGGCGACGGCTACGTCAGCATCGAGGTCGCGCCGCATTACGCGCGCGATACCAAATCCACCCTGGCCGAGGCGCGCCGGCTGTGGAAGACGGTCAATCGGGCCAACCTGATGGTCAAGATCCCGGCGACGAAGGAAGGGCTGCCCGCTATCGAGCAGGCCATCGCCGAGGGCATCAACATCAACGTCACCCTCATCTTTTCCATTCAACGTTATCGCGAAGTGATGGAGGCGTATCTGGCCGGGTTGGAAAGGCGGGCGCGGGCCGGCAAGCCGCTGAAGGGCATTGCCTCGGTGGCGTCCTTCTTCGTCAGCCGGGTGGATACGCTGGTCGACAAAAAGCTCGACGAGAAGATCCGCATCATCGAATCGCGCAAGGCCTCGTTCCTCGCCACGCTCAAAGGCAAAGCCGCCATCGCCAACGCGCAACTGGCGTACGCCGAGTTCCGTAAGGTTTTCGGCAGCCCGCGCTTCGCCGCGCTGGCCAAGCGCAAGGCTCAACGGCAGCGCCCGTTGTGGGCCAGCACGTCCACCAAGAATCCTGCCTACCCCGATGTCTACTACGTCGAGGCCCTCATCGGAGCGGATACGGTAGACACGATGCCGCCCGCTACCATCGTCGCGTACAAAGATCACGGCAAGCCGCAGGCCCGCCTCGACGGCGACACCAAGGATGCCGAGCGCGTGTTCGAGCAGCTCGAAGAGTTCGGCATCATGATGGACGCGGTCACGCAGCAACTCGAAGATGAGGGCGTGGCCTCGTTCAGCAAATCGTTCGATACGTTGCTGGCGGTGGTGGAGGCGCGGCGGCAGGCGGTGCTGGCCAATGCGCGCCAGCAGCTGCGGCTCGGCAAAGCGCACAAGGCGGTGGACGGAGTCGCGACCCAACTCGATTCGATCAAATTCGGCGAGCGGCTGTGGAAGAAGGACGCGCAGTTGTGGAAACCCGACTCCGCCGCCCATCAGGCCGAGATCAAAATCCGCCTGGGCTGGCTCGATGTGGCCGACGAAATGGCCGAACGGGTCAGCGAGATGACGACGTTCGCCGGCGAGGTGAAGCGCGCCGGTTTCACGCATGCGCTGTTGTGCGGCATGGGCGGCTCATCGCTCGCGCCCGAGGTGTTGCGGGAGACGTTCGGCGTGGCCAAAGGCTACCTCAACCTGGCCGTCCTCGACTCGACCGACCCGGCGGCCGTCATCAGCGCCGAGGCCCGCAGCGACCCGGCCCGCACGTTGTACATCATCAGCAGCAAGTCGGGCGGCACGGCCGAGATCAACGCGATGTTCAAGTTCTTCTGGGACCGCGTGTCGCACCTCAAGGGCGACCGCGCCGGCGAGAACTTCATCGCTATCACCGACCCGGGCACCTCGCTCGAGGCGCTGGCCAAGGAGCGAGGCTTCCGGCGCACCTTCATCAATCCGCCCGAGATCGGCGGGCGCTACAGCGCGCTGTCGTTTTTCGGCCTGGTGCCCGCCGCGCTCATGGGGCTGGATGTGGCCAAACTGCTGGCGCGCGCCAGGGAGATGATGCAGGCCGCGAGCGGCAGCATCCCCGCCACGCGCAACGGGGCGTTGCGGCTCGGGGCGGCGCTGGGCGCGCTGGCCGAGCAGGGGCGCGATAAAGTCACCTTTATCACTGCGCCGCAACTGGCGACGTTCGGCTATTGGGTCGAACAGCTCATCGCCGAATCAACCGGCAAGGAGGACAAAGGCATCCTGCCCGTCGAGGGCGAGGCGGTGGCCGCGCCGAAAGCGTATGGCGCCGACCGGGTCTTCGTCCACCTCAAACTTGGCGCGAAGGATAAACACGACAAAGCGGTGAAGGCGCTGGAGAAGGCCGGGCACCCGGTGATCGAGATCGTGCTCGGCGATGTGTACGACCTCGGCGGTGAGTTTTTGCGCTGGGAGGTCGCGACGGCGGCGGCAAGTTGGGTGCTGAACATCAACCCGTTCGACCAGCCCAACGTGCAGGAGGCAAAGGAGATCGCCAGGCGCTACCTCACCCAGATCGCGCAGGCTGGAAGCCTCAGTGACAACTCCCCAATCCTTCACGCCTCGGCCCCCGACTTCGCTGCGCGCTTCCGCAAATACCTCAGCCTCGCGCGCCCGGGCGATTACGTCTCGCTGCAGGCCTACGTTGAGCGCACCCCCAAACGCGAGAAGCTGCTGCGCGAACTGCAATCCGCAATCCGCAGCGCGACGAAGGCCGCGACTACCATCGGTTACGGCCCGCGCTTTCTGCACTCCACCGGGCAACTGCACAAGGGCGGGGCGAATAACGGGTTGTTCATCCAGCTCGTCTGCGATAACCCGGTGGATGCGCCGGTGCCGGGCGAACCGTACACGTTCAGCCAACTCAAGGCCGCGCAGGCGCTGGGCGATTACGGCGCGCTGCTGGCCCGCAAGCGCCGCGTGCTGCGCATCAGTTTGGGCAAAGCGCCCGAGCGGGGTTTGCAAAAGATTCAAGGTGTGCTAAAACCAGGCAGCAGGTCTCGTAAATCCTAAAACGTGAGTTGATGCCTAGACCTCGCTCCCGCATCCGGTTTGAGATGACGACCCGGCCTGCCACCCGGCTGGCCCCGCGCGTCATCCCGTCGGTTGATCCGTGGATCGCGGGGGAGATGTTTGTCTCACAGCACATCGAGGAGCGGCGGCGCGGCTTCGCGCTGCTCTTCGGTTCCGAGCAGGTGCGGCGCTCGCTCCTCACGATCCAATTGCTTGCCTCACGCGTCGATGAAGCGGATATGACGCTGCGAGCGCAAATCGTGCAGGCGCTGGCCGATTACTTCGAGGTGCGCGGCGTCGACTATCGCTACCCGCCCGAAGTCCGCACCGTCGCGGCCAGCCACCTGCGCAAGTTCGACCGCCCGCAGCTGCTGGCGCTGCTCGAACTGCATCAGGCCGTGCGCACCGGCGCCGCGCGCCTCGCGGCCGATGCGCTCACACGCCTCCTCGAACGCCTCCCCGGAGCGTCGCTGCAACTCATCAGGCTGGCGAGTGATCGGGGATTGGCCCTCAAGCTGCGCAGCGAGGCCGTCGAACTCATCGGGCGGGTGGGCTTCACCGACGCCGCCCAGGCGCTGCAGGGCCTCGAAGTCCGCATCTCTGGCCGGCGCGCCGGGCAACTCGCCATGGCCTTCGCGCCCTCCGACAACGCCGACGAAGCGCAACTCCTCCCCGTCCTCCGCCGCACCCTTCAAGTTCTGAATGAGACTGCCTGACGCAAAAGCGCCGGGGCGCACCGTTTCTTTGCGTCCTTGCCTCTTTGCGCCTTTGCGTTGAGAATCCGCCTGCTCCCTGGAGCCGCGCCATGTCCGCACCACTCACTTATTCCAGCTACCTCCGCCTCGCCGATGTCCTCAACGCGCAGTCGCCCAAATCCACCGGACCGGAGCACGACGAGATGTTGTTCATCATCATCCACCAGGTGTACGAACTGTGGTTCAAAGAGATGCTGCACGAGATTGATTTTTTACAGGCCAGGTTGCGCCAGAACGATTCGGCGCGCGCGCTGCACACGCTGCGGCGGCTGCTGACGATTTTGAAGACGGTGGTGGCGCAGATTGACGTGCTCGAGACGATGACGCCGCTGGAGTTCAACTCCTTCCGGGGCTTTTTGGAATCGGCCAGCGGCTTTCAGAGCGCGCAGTTTCGCGAGATGGAATTCGTCCTCGGCTACAAGCGCCTCAACCTCGTCCATCACTTCGCCGACGACCCGGCGGCGGTTGAGCGGCTCAAGCGCCGCTACGCGCAGCCGACGTTATGGGATGCGTTTCTGTGTTACCTGAGCCTCAACGATGTGCCCGTGCCGGCCGGCGCGTTGCACCGCGATGTCACGCAATCGATCGCACCGTCGCCCGAGGTGCAGGCGATGCTCGTCGGCGTCTACCGGCAGAACCCGGCGCTGGTGCGCGTGTGCGAGCGGATGGTGGATTTCGACGAGGGGATGCAGGAGTGGCGCTACCGGCATGTGAAGATGGTCGAGCGCACCATCGGCACGAAGAAGGGCACCGGCGGCTCGGCGGGCGTGGAATATCTCAGGACCACGCTGCGTTCGTTCTTCCCCGACCTGTGGACTATCCGCGCGGAGTTGTGATGATGAATTGGGCGGTGTGGTGGAGGGGGATGCTGTGCTGCGTGTGCCTGAGTGCGTGGCCGGCGGTTGCCGCCGCACAGCAGGCAACCCCGACTCCCGGCGGCCCGCGCATGGAGGCGTTCGAGGAAGCGAACGTCCGCGCTGGGCCGGGGACGTTCTACGATCAGGTCGGGCGCGTCGTGCCCGGGCAGACCGCGCCCATCCTCGGCAAGGTCACTACCCCGCAATGGACGTGGTTGAAGATCGTCTACTTCGGCGGGCCGAACAACGAGGGCTGGGTGGTGCAGCAGTTTGTGCGCGTGTCGGGCGACCTCGCCACCGTGCCCGAGTTGGTTGAAATTCCCCCGACGCCGACCCTGCCGCCGACGCCGACCATCCCGTTCGGCCAAATCACCATCACCCCGGCGGCGAACGCCAACCGCCCGCCCACCTTCACGCCGCCGGCCATCATCGCGCGGCCCACGCTGCTGCCGGAGCAGGGCATCGCGCCGAACGGGGGCACGTTCCCGCCGGCGCTCGCCATCATCGGACTGTTCGTGCTGGGGGTGCTGCTGGCCGGGGTCAGCGTGGTGCGCGGTCGCGGCTGAGCGCCTCGGTCGCCGCCTTCCCCTTGTCCGTCAGCCAGAACGTCGCCGCCGGAAACTTCTTGTTGCTGTCAATCAGCCCGTGCTCGGCCAAATACTCGGCCACCTCCCACACCACCGGCTCGGCGGGCCGGTCGGGGTGATGGAGTTGAAACTGCTTGCGGCCTTCGATGTCGCGATGCGCTTTGAGCGACCAGCCCGCGGCGAGGGCGAGCAGCAACTGCTTGTGGGCTGGGGCGAGGTGGGTCTTCAACGGATGTAAACGGATGCCGGCAGCGGATAAGGACAACGGATGCCGGCAGCGGACAAGGACAACGGATGCCGGCAGCGGATAAGGACAACGGATGCCGGCAGCGGATAAGGACAACGGATGCCGGCAGCGGATAAGGATATCGGACGTTACGGATAGACAGAACGCAGGACCTTGAGAAACCGCAACATCCGTGATAGCGGTATCCGTTGCCAACCTCCGCTCAACCCAATTCGTGGATGTGTTCCTGTAACTTGCGCTGGTTGATTTTGACGTATTGCTCGCGGATGATCTGCGCCATCTCCTCCGGCGCGAGCCGCTTGCTCAAAATCTCCAGCGCGTCCTCGGGGCTTTGGCCGTAGGCCAGCTTCTTCTTCCCGTTCTTCAGGTCGAAGAGGTACATGAAGTGGGGGTTGCTGAAACTGCTCATGGGAAATCAAGGAGACATGGGAACCGAAGGAAACGGCTTTCCCTGTGTCGCCGCCGTTATGCCTTCGTCAACGCCCCCATGTAGTTCTTGCGCTCCTGCCGCACCTGTGCCAGTCCGCGACTGACTTCGGCGTCGTACTTGCCGGCGAGCAGGTCGCGGTAAAACGCATAATCCACGCCGATGACCTTTTCGTCGTCGGGATAGCGGTGGTAATTCTCCTTGCTCATCCGGCTCTTGCCCTCGGCGATGAGTTGATAGCCGAGCGCCGAACCGGGGTAGGGGGCGTAGAACGAGATGCTCGGCAGGATGCGCTTGGTGTACTTCACCATCCGCATCGTCTTGAAGGCGTCCTCGGGCGTCTCGCCGGGGATGCCGAGCATGATGTTGCTCCAGAACACCGGCGCCGGCTTGCCCTGCGCCTCCATCTCATCGCCGAGGCGGGTGAGCAAATCAATCGTGAAGTAGTTGTCCTCCTCGGTGCACTCTTTGTTGAGGAGGCGCAGGACGTTGTCGCTGCCCGACTCGAATCCAATCGAGACCGTGTTCCAGTTCGTCTCCTTGACGACGGCGGTGAACAAATCGGGCCACTGGCGCACGGTGTCGGCGCGGGCCGCCGCCCAGTACGGCCAGACCTTGTTTGCCCGGCGCGGGTACTTCTCCACCCACTCCTCGAGCCAGCTTGGGTTCTGGAAGAACATCGAATCGTGGATGACGACCGAGCCGACGCCGTACTTGCGGTCGAGGAAGTTCAACTCGTCAATGACCATCTCCACCGGGCGGCGGCCCATGTTGGGGATGTAGCTGCTTTCATTGCAGAACACGCACTGCCACGGGCAGACGCGGCTGGTGAGCAGCGTTGCGACCGGCGGCGGGCCCCAGCCGCACTCCGGTTCGAGCGGCCAGTTGAATTTGCGGGCCAGCTTCCATGAGGCCGGTTTGGGCCACAGCGTGCGATCCATCATCGGCCAGTCGGCCATGCTCTTCGCGCCCTGCCCCAGAATCACGCGCGGGAAGGCGCCCGGATCACGCACCAAATCCACGATGGTGAGCTCGCCCGGCCCCTGGATGATTTTGTCGAACTCGGGCACCGCCTGCATCTCATCCAGCGCCACAGTCGCGTGCATGCCGCCGGTGAGGATAACACCGTTGGGATTCACTTCCCTGAACAGCTGCGCCGCCCGCAGCGCCATCGGATAGGTGTAGCTGCGTACGTTCATGATCAGCAGGTCGTAGCCGGCCATGTTTTTCTTCACGCTGTCCCAATTTGTGTGCTGGCGCGTGGAGAACATCTCCGTCATCAAACCGTTCCGGTGCAGGATGGTGCGGAGCAGGCCGAGGCCGTGATCCTGCCATTGCTCGTGCGGGCCGGCCGGGTTCACCAAATCGCCCAGGTCGCCGAGGTCGAGCCACAGCCGGTTGCTGGTGCGCTTCTTCTGGAAGAAGGGGAGGGACAGACTCATGGGACAACTCCACAAAAACGAGATGGGCGCAGGGACGTTGGCGGAGAGGGATTTGTTTCCGCTCACTCCGCTGCCAGCGGCTGGCGTCCGGCGTAGCCCGCGTCAACGTCATGCCAGAAATCAATTCGCGCTTCATTGTAACGCCAGCACAGGTACACATCGCGCCCATCGCGCCGATGGAGGAAATCCACCAGCCCCATGTTGAGGTCTTTGACCTCGACCTCCATGGCCTGAATGGCGCGCAGATTGCGCTGAATGGTCTCGAAGTGCGCGAGCATCGCGCCGGCCTTCCTGCCGCCGCCGTTCCCCACGGCGCGTTCGAGCACCGGCCACAACTCCGGCTGTGCGTCGACGATGTGTTTGCGCGCCGCGAGCAGGTCGCGCATCAGCGGGCGGATGGTCTCCAGCAGGGCATTGGCCTCGGCCAGTGAGAAGTAGCGCGGCATTTAAATGCGAAACCTGACACCGCTCAACTGTGTCAGGTTTCGGCGATGGCGTCTAGTGACAGCCGCAACCGCCGCCGCTCGCGGCGGGCGCCGGCTGGCCGGTGGTGCGGAAGGAGTGGCCGCAGCCGCAGCTGCTGACGGCGTTCGGGTTCTCGATGCGGAAGCCGCCGCCCATCAGGTTATCCACGTAATCAATCGTCGCGCCGCTGAGGTACATCAGCGAGGTCGGATCGACGAAGACCCTGATGCCGTCCTGCTCGACGACGGTGTCGAACTCGCTCGGTTCTTTCTCGATGGCCATGCCGTACTGCATGCCCGAGCAGCCGCCGCCCGACACGAACACGCGCAGGCCGTGCTCGCTGAGGTTGCGCGCGGTCAAGATCTCGCGCAACTTCGCCACCGCGCCCGGCAGCACGTTAATATCCTTGGTTTCAGTTTGCGGGGTCAAATCCACCAGGTTGATATCCGACATGGCCATATCTCCTTCATTGTGTTGCCGAGATTTTATCGGACTTGGGCGCTGCCGTCAATTCGCAGATGGCAGTCTGTTTTATTGGACGAGGGACGATGGGCGGAGGGCGAACGCCGCACGCAGACCCTGCCGTTTCAGCTTTCGTCAGTCGTCTACCGTCCTGTTTCCTCGCGAAACAGATACGCGCAACTCGTCGCCCCGTCGGCCACGCGGCTGACGCGCTGCGGCACCACGCCCATCAGGTTGCCGATCAGGGTCATATCCATGTTGCACAGCTCGGGGTGCGCGCCGGCCAGCGCCTCGTACGGGCAATTGCAGGTGTGGACAACGTAGCCCTCGGGCGTCTTTTCCCAGCGCGCGACGTAGCCCCGGGCGTTGAGGAAGCGCACCGCGCGGTCGAGCCGCTTCCTGAACGACTCGCCGGCCACCGGTCGAGGGGCCTCGGCGCTGAGGCGAGCCGCGACTCCCTCGAAAATCACGTTGACGAGGCGCGGGTCGTGCGTCTGCACCTCCGCCAGCACCTTCGCCGCCAGATCATCGTATCCTTTGGGGAAGTGGGCCGAGGCCTGTTCGGTGAGGGCGAAGACGTATTGCGGGCGGCCGCGCGCGTTGCGGTGGCGGATGAGGGGTTCGCCGATCAGGCCCTCACCGCGCAGGATGTCGAGGTGGTGGCGCACGGTGACGGTGGTGAGCTCGAGCACCTCGGCCAACTCATCCACGGTGGCCTGTCCGGTCGTCTTCAGGTAATCTAGAATCGCCTGGCGAGTCGCTTGCATGGCGGCAACCTCCACGTGCCAATAAGACCGATGCCGCTCTGAGAAATTGTAGGGAGCGCCGCCATCTTTGTCAAACCACGGGAGCCAGCGAATGAACCCAAAGGATACGGTGTATTGGTCGGAAACAGCCTCGATTCCAGCGGCTGCGCCCGAGCCGCCCGAAGGTGACTGGGACGTTGCCGTCATCGGCAGCGGGATTACGGGGTTGAACGCCGCCCGCGAACTGGCGCGGCGCGGCGCGCGCGTGTGCGTGCTCGAAGCACACTCGCTGGGGTGGGGGGCGAGTTCGCGCAACGGGGGGCAGGCGCTCACCGGCCTCAAGGTCGGCGCGGGCGAGTTGATTGGCCGCTACGGGCGCGAGTTGACGCGGCGGATGTTCGCCGCCTCGGTGCAAGCCATTGCCCTCGTCGAGCAGGTCGGGCAGCAATACGACATCGCCTGCGACTTCGCGCGCGCCGGCCACCTCGAACTGGCCTCGAAGCCCGGGCATGTGCGCGGCCTCGAGCACTCGGTCGAAGTGATGGCCAGGGAGTTCAACCATGCGGTGCGCGTCGTCGCGAGAAACGACCTGCCCGCCGAGGTCGGCTCCGAGGTCTATCACGGCGGGCTGGTGGATGAGGCCAGCGCGCGGCTCAACCCGGCGCAGTACACCGCCGGCCTCGCCCGCGCTGCGCAACAGTGCCGGGCTGTGTTGTTCGATCACTCCCCGGTCGAGCGCCTTGTGCGGGAGGGAAGCCGATACCGCCTCGTCACGGCGCGCGGATCGGTGCGGGCGGATAAGGTTTTCGTGGCGACGAGCGGGTACACCGGCGGCGCGACGCCGGCGCTGCAACGCAGGATCGTGCCGATCGGCTCGTACATCATCGCCACCGAGCCGCTGCCCGCCGAGGTGGCCACCGCGCTGCTGCCGCGCAACCGGGTGGTCTTCGATACGAAGAACTTCCTCCACTACTATCGCCTCTCGTCTGACCGGCGGCTGTTGTTCGGCGGGCGCGCGGCCTTTCAGCCCGAGACGCCGGCCATCGTGCGCGAGAGCGCCGCTGTCCTTCGCCGCGACATGGCGCGGGTCTTCCCGCAACTCCGTAACGCCCGGGTGGAATTTGTGTGGGGCGGCACGCTCGACTTTGCCTTTGACATGATGCCGCACGCCGGGCAGCATGACGGACTGTACTTCGCCCTGGGGTATGCCGGCCACGGCGTGGCGCTGGCGACCTACCTCGGCGCGCAGATGGCAGCAGCGATGGCCGGCGAGGCGGTGGATAACCCCTTCACCGAAATCCCGTTTCCCGGCGCGCCGCTCGGCCTGTACGATGGCCGACCGTGGTTCCTGCCCTTCGCCGAAAAGTGGTATCAGTTTTTGGATTGGGTAACTTGAGAGCCGGCCTCATCCAAAGGCCGCGGCGGTCTCCGAGACAGCCGCGATCCATCCGGCGGCTATCTCTCCGATTTCCGCCACCCAGCAGCCACGGCTTCATCTTCCGTGCAGAACCATCTCTCACCATTCTCGGGTCTGATCACGGTGACCTCGTATAAAGCGCCACCCGGCACGTGGTAAATCTTCTCCCCCGTGACAACGGAGATATTGCCTTTGATCACGCAGTCTTTGGGCGCTTCAGTGCTTGGGTTGGGTTAGGGTTCATTCGCAAAACGCATGGCCGTCATCACAAATCCGTTCGACGCGGCGCGCGTTTCGATTAACCCGCTGTTGTATAATCCCGCACCGAACCCGGAGTCCCCATGCTTTATCGAAACTACATCGGCGGCCGGTGGGTGGAGGGCGCGGCGACGTTCCCCACCTTCAACCCGGCCACCGAGGAGAAAGTCGGCGACGTGGCCGTGGCCTCGGCTGCCGACGTCGAAGCAGCGGTCGAGGCGGCGCAGTCGGCGTATGCCGGCTGGCGTTTGACGCCCGCGCCGCGCCGGGGCGAGATTCTGCAACGCGTCGGCGAACTGCTCCGCGAGCGCAAGGAAGCCCTCGCGCAATTGCTCACGCGCGAGATGGGCAAGGTCATTGCCGAGGCGCGCGGCGATGTGCAGGAGGCCATCGACATGGCCTTCTTCATGGCCGGGGAGGGGCGGCGGCTGTTGGGCTACACCGCGCCGGTGGAGTTGCCCAACAAATTCGGCCTGGCCGTGCGCGACCCCATCGGCGTGTGCGGGGTGATCACCCCGTGGAATTTCCCCGTCGCTGTGCCGTCGTGGAAGATCTTCCCGGCGCTCATCGCCGGCAACAGCGTCATTTGGAAGCCGTCGCCCGAGACTCCGGCCACCGCCATCGAGTTTGTGCGCGTGTTCGAGGCAGCCGGGCTGCCCGCCGGCTTGCTCAACATCCTGTGCGGCCCCGGCGTTGATTTGGGCCGCGCGCTCGTCGCCCACCCCGGCGTGCGCGTCATCTCATTCACCGGCTCCACCCAGACCGGCGCCGCTATCGCGCGCGAGGCCGCCGGGAAAAAGGTGTCGCTAGAGATGGGTGGCAAGAACGCCATCCTCGTCCTCGACGACGCAAGCTTCGATCTGGCGGTCGAGGCCATTACGTGGTCGGCGTTTGGCACCACCGGCCAGCGCTGCACGGCCTGCTCGCGGCTGATCGTGCAATCGGGCATCGCGCCGAAGCTGAAAGAGGCGCTGGCGGCGAAAGCCAGGACGTTGCTCGTCGGTGACGGCTTGAATCCGGCCACGCACGTCGGCCCGGTGATCAACCGCGCCGCGATGGAGCGGATCGAAAGCTACGTGGCAACCGGTACGCGCGAGGGAGGCCGATTGCTGGCGGGAGGCGCTTCGCGGCAATTCAACGGCAGGGGCTTCTTCTTCGAGCCGACGCTGTTCGACGGCGTGCAGCCCGGCATGCGCATCGCGCGCGAGGAAATCTTCGGGCCGGTGCTGTCGATCCTCGAAGTGCGTTCGCTCGACGAAGCGGTGCGGGTGAACAACGACAGCAACTTCGGCCTGTCATCTTCGATCTTCACGCAGGATGTGAACGCCGCCTTCCGGGCGATGCGCGACCTGACGACCGGCATCGTCTACGTCAACCACGGAACCACCGGAGCCGAGATACAATTTCCTTTCGGAGGCACGCGCGGCACCGGCAACGGCCACCGCGAGGCGGGCCAGGCCGGGCTGGAGGTCTTCACCGAATGGAAGTCCATCTACGTGGATTTCTCCGGCCGGCTGCAGCGCGCGCAGATTGATACCGAGGCCATCCTTGGCGGATAGGAGTGAGCGATGACACAAGCGGTTGCCCCCTCGACGCAAAGACGAATAACCTACGATGAATATCGCGCCCTGCCGGAGCGCACGACCAAATGCGAACTGGTCTATGGGGAATTGAGGGAAGAAATGACCGGAGCAAACACCGCCCACCAGCGGACATTGGGGCACTTGTTTATCCTTCTTGCGGGCCTGCCGAAGCGGCGAGAAATGGGCGAGTTTTTCATAGCCCCCTTCGATGTGCGCCTCGCCGATGACCTGGTGTATCAGCCCGATATCCTGTTCGTCGCCCACGGGGGCCGCGCCGCCGTTGGTGAAAAGGAAGTCAATGGGCCGCCCGATCTGGTGGTTGAGATCATCTCGCCCACCTCTCAGCGCATCGACCGCAAAGAGAAGTTTAGCAATTACGCCAGGCACGGCGTGCGCGAGTATTGGCTCGTTCACCCCGACGCCGCCCTCGTCGAAATCTTCGTGCTGCGCGAAGAACAATTCCGGTTGTTGGGTCGTTTTGGCGGCGACGAGGCCGTGCGGTCAGAAGTGCTGGCCGGGATTCAGTTCACGGCTGAGGCTATCTTTGAGGGATGAGCGCTGAAGAGTTGTATTGGGACTCGCCGTACGCCATCGCCCTGCGGTTGATGGCTGCGCATCCCGAGGCGGATTTGAACCGTGTGACGTTAGGCATGCTTTATAATTGGGTCATCGCCCTGCCGGAGTTCCGCGACGACCCGCAATTAGCCAACGACGATTTACTGGACGCGATTCTTCAAGAGTGGCTCGAAGAGAGGAACCCCTTATGAGTAGTGTGGCAAGAGAAGTCGCCAACCCCGCCATCCCCGTCCCGGAGGAGTTGCAGCCGGCGGTCTCCATCACCTCGCTGGATCGAATCTACAACTGGAGCCGCCGCAATTCGCTGTGGCCGATGATGTTCGGATTGGCGTGTTGCGCGATTGAGATGATCTGCACGGCGGCCAGCCGCTACGACTTCAGCCGCTTCGGCATGGAAGTGATGCGGCCCTCGGCGCGCCAGGCCGATATGATGATCGTCTCGGGCACGGTGACGAAGAAGATGGTGCCGCAGATCGTGCGCCTGTACAACCAGATGCCCGAGCCGAAGTATGTGCTGGCGATGGGCGCGTGCGCCAGCGGCGGCGGCCCGTTCAAAGAGGGATACAACGTCGTCTCCGGCATTGACAAGTACATCCCGGTGGATGTGTACATCCCCGGCTGCCCGCCCACCCCGCAGGCGCTGCTGCACGGCCTCATCACGTTGCAGAAGAAGATTGATACCCAATCCATCTCGACCGTGCCGTGGTATCGCCCCGGCCCCTCCGAGCCCATCCCCGTGCCGATCCTCGGGCCGGATATCATTGACCCGCGCCACGCCGCGCAAATGCGCAAGCTGGCCGCCGAGGCGGCAGTGAAAAAGATGGAAGCCGCGCAAACGGCTGAACCCAACAACCAATAACCCCTCCGAGTCGCTCCGACTCAAGGATTGTCGAATGGCTCTCGCTGAAGCACCCTCGATCACTGAAGTCAAGCTCGATCAGGACTTTCCCGGCGATGTAACCGCCGATAGCCGCAAGGGCTACAGCGGCTACATCGTCAAGCCGGAGAAGCTGGTCGAGGTCGCCACGACGCTGCGCGACAAATACAACTTCAAATATCTCTCCTCGGCCACCGCCGTTGACTACCTCGAGCAAGGCCAGCTGGAGATGGTCTATCACCTGTACAACGTGCAGACCGGCGGCCCGGCCATCGTCCTCAAAGCGCAGACCCCGCGCGACAGTGCCGTGCTGCCCTCGCTCACACCGGTTTTCCCCGGGGCGGATTTTCAGGAACGAGAGGCGTGGGATCTGTACGGCATCAGGTTCACCGGCCACCCCAATCTCAAGCGCATCCTGATGTGGGAGGGCTTTCACGGCCACCCGATGCGCAAGGATTGGAAGGAAGCCTACTTCGAGGGTGAGGGCAAACCGTTTGACACGCGCTGGCCGGGCGGGGCGGTCTATCGCTCCGAAGAAAACAACCCCTTCGGGCACAACGTCACTTATCCCGAAGGCTTCACGCTGGAGGGTTACAGCGAGCGGGCCGAGCGCGATATATACGACGGCCTGGTCGGCGGGCAGGGCGAAACGAGCGAGGGCCTGCGGTCTGATCTGGTCACCGTCAACCTCGGCCCGCAGCACCCGAGCACGCACGGCGTCTTTCGCATCGTCGTCACGCTCGACGGCGAAACCATCGTCAGGCTCGAACCGGTGATGGGCTACCTGCATCGCAACCACGAGAAGATCGGCGAGCGCAACACCTTCATCCAGAACATCCCCTTCACCGACCGGCTCGATTACCTCTCCTCGATGTGCAACAATCACGGCTATGTGCTGGCCGTGGAGAAATTGCAGGGCGCGAAGGTGCCCGAGCGCGCGGAGTACATCCGCGTCATCATGGATGAGTTGACCCGCATCTGCAATCACGTCTGGGCCATCGGCTTTCTGCTCAACGACCTCGGCGCATTCTTCACCCCGGCACTCTACCTCATCAAAGAGCGTGAGCTGATCCTCGACGTGTTCGAGGCCGTGGCCGGCAGCCGCATGATGTGCAATTACATGCGCTTCGGCGGCGTGGTGCGCGATATTCAGGACGATCAGATGGCCAGGATCAAGGAACTGGTCTCCGAGCGCCTGCCGCGCGCCATGGATGAGATGGAAGCCTTCCTCAGCGGCAACGAGATCGTGCGCTCGCGCGCCGTCGGCGTGGGCGTGCTGTCGGCTGAAGACGCGGTGGCCTACAGCGCCGCCGGCCCGGTGCTGCGCGCCAGCGGTGTGCCGTACGACGTGCGCAAAGCCGAGCCGTACGGCATCTACGACCGGTTCGATTTCAACGTGGCGGTGACGTACAACGGCGACATCTACGACCGCTACCTCGTGCGCGTGATCGAGATCCGCGAGAGCCTGAAGATACTGAATCAGGCGCTGCGCGATATCCCGGCCGGCGGTGACATCCTCAGCGGCAAGCCGCAATATCAGGTGCGTGTGCCCGCCGGCGAGGCGTATGGCCGCGTGGAGAATCCGAAAGGTGAGTTGGGGTATTACGTGATCTCGAACGGCAAGGCTAACCCGTATCGCTATCACATCCGCGCCCCATCCTTCATCAACCTCACGCCCTTCGGTCTGATGTGCAAGGGCCTGAAGGTCGCAGATGTGGTTGGGATTCTGGGCAGCATTGACATTGTGCTGGGTGAAGTGGATCGTTAGGGCGTTGGCACGTTGAGCGCCTAACCTGCAACTCGCAACCTGCAACGGAGTGTGCTATGTACGGAATGGGAGTTTTGCGCGGCCTCGGCGTCGTCTTCAGGCATTTTGTGGATACTTTTCTCGACGACCTAAAGTGGTTGGGCAACCGCTACTACAATCCTGAAGCGCTCAAGGTGCGGCAGGGGCCGAAGGCCGCCGGCATCTTCACCGTGCAGTACCCGGAAGAGAAATTGGTGACGCCGGAGGAGTTCCGCTTTATCCCGTTCCTGATTTATGAGGAGCAGGGCGGCAAGCAGGAGTACCGCTGCACCTCGTGCGGCATCTGCGCCAAGGTCTGCCCGCCGCAGTGCATCTGGATCGAGCGCTCGAACGACCCGAAGACCAACCGGCCCATCCCCGACCCGAAGAACTTCTACATTGACATTGACATCTGCATGAATTGCGGCTTCTGCGCCGAGTTCTGCCCGTTCGACGCCATCAAGATGGATCACAATTTCGAGATGGCGTCGTACGATCGCACCGGCGCCCACATCTTCGACAAGCAGCGCCTCGGCCGGCCGTTGAGCTATTACGCCAGCATCCGCCCGACGAATTACGAACGGGAGGAGAAAGCCCGCGCCGAAGAAGAGGCGAAGAAGGCGGCCAAGGCCGCGGCGGCTGCCGCTAAACCACCGGCAACTCCCGCTGGTGCTGCGGCGGCGAAGCCGGCGCCCGCAGCAACGGCCAAGCCTGCGGCTGCGCCCGCCGCCAAAACCGCTCCTCCACCGAAGGCCGAAGCGGCGCCAACCGACAGGCCAGCCGAGGAGAAGAAGGACGACGCGCCGCCGAAGAGCGAGTAGGGTCGTGGAGAACTGGGGGAATTAGAGCGTGAAGCGTTACTTATAGCACGCTCCACTTTCTTGTTGCGAGACAACGATTCTATCGCTCATTGCGATTGGGTCGTTGAACAGCCACGGCGATTGTCCCTTGCGCCAACAAGGGCAGAAGTGCTAAGCCGGCCGTTACCACAATGGCAGGCAAGGTCCTGTGGTAGCCAACATCAACAAGGGGGCGCGGCTGAGGAAGCAGGCTGTCATTCCAAGCCGTCGCCCAGCCAACGGCCTGTGATGTTATTGCGATAAAGAGTATATTGCAGATGGCGAATGCCCAAGTCAAAGCTGGGCGATTCGCTGCACTTCGGCCATGAGCCCACCCGTACATCAGCATACTCAGCGCAATGACGGCAGAGGCCGGAAGCGTTGAGCCAATCCCACCCTCGAAAAAATCATTGACAGTTCTTTCCCACGTGCCCACCGCAGGTCGAAAGCGGGTCGTATCCCAGGGCGCCAATCTGCCTTCTGTTATGGCTGCAAGCATCATCCACATGACAAGCCAACCGACAATGAGCGGAATGTAACCGCCGCGGCGAACGAAAAATACAATCGGATTCATTGTGGTAATCTGAAGGCTTGACATCTTGTTCTCCGCATTCACTTTGCCACTTGATATCTCGTCGGCATAGCAAACATTGTAACAGGCGGAACAACTTCTGTAGTTGCTCCGCCTGTCGCAAGTTGCTGGTCACTTAACGATACTTCACTCTGAGGGCCTGTTGGACGTTTTGGGGTCCTCCTGCCAGATTGGTTCCCCAGACGCCCAGACATATGTTGATCTCGTAGACGCCAAAGCCATAGGTACTCAGAATACCGCCATAGGCGGTGTTGATAGCCCATGTTACTCCGCCAGAAGTGCTATACCATCGCATTTGAGATGGATATACGCTCTGAGGTGTGTTGGCAAAGAAGCGGAAATCACCATCACCCGGGTCACTGTCGCAGCTGGGGTCCCACCAGTAGCTGGACATGCCAACGTTTGGATTTACATTGCTTAGATTCGTCAGTGCAGGCATTTGCACATCATACGCAGGTCCCGGACTTTGAGGACGAGGGCCGCCTACGCCTGCCTGCACATAGATGTGTGCTCCTGCCAGCATAAGGTTCTTACGCGCAGCTGTGTTGGAGGCGATTTCTGTCTGGAGCGCATCGAATGGGACGTTGTTCAATCCCGCGAGCTTTCGTGTAATAACTGCACGCTCCGTATCGTTGAGCGAGTCGTAGAGCTGTTGGACAACTCCAGGCGATAGTCTCTCATGATAGATCGCTTCTGCCATTCTCTCCAAATCGGCATTGGAGAGTTTTGAAGCTGATTTGGTTGTTGGGTCTCGCGGTTCGTTGTCACCTGCGAGCGCAGGCGAGGGCGCGACGGCGCTCAGAATCAGAATGAGCGGAAGTGCCACTGCAAAGGGTCTTCTGAGTTTTTCAAAGGGTTGTGCTTGCCACATATTTTCCTCCGTGATGTGACCGCCAGTATCGACGTGCATAAAATCAATTATGCTGGACTTGGGCGAAGTCAATCTAGCGTTTTTTTTTTTTCAAACTGTCAACTCCGTTTCGTTTGACAAGCGGCTGATCCACGCTCAAAATGGTGGTTCGACAGGCAAGCTCTAATGGTTTCCTGACGAGAAGTAATGGGTCGGACAGCCCTTGATCACACTAAATTCGGCTTCGCGTGCTACTCACGTCGAAGGAGC
>CAZSNP010000010.1:0-90042 GCA_964608265.1 uncultured Anaerolineales bacterium
GACCCAACGGATTACGACTCATTTGGCGTTAGCCTGAATTTGCAAAAGTCCAGTAGACACCTACCCACTCACCCTCCCACCCCGTTCACCATGTCAGCGGTCCGCCTCCTCAACCTTTGCCCCGCCCCCTGGCTTCGCACCCAGTCGGTCTATCACGCCCTGGCGGAGACGATGACGGCGGACTCGCCAGACACCCTCATCCTGACCCAACCTCTGCAATCGTATGTCTGCATCGGTTATCATCAGGAACTGCATTCGGTGCTCGACCGCGCCGCGTGCGCGCAAATGGGCCTGCCCATCGTCCGGCGGCGGGTGGGGGGCGGCGCGACTTATCTGGATGCAAATCAGTTGTTCTATCAGTGCGTCTTTCATCATACCCGCGTCCCGGCGGTGGTGGGGGAGGTCTACGCCCGGCTGCTGGCCGCGCCCATCGCCGCCCTGCGCGCGCTGGGCCTGAACGCCGAATTGCGCGGCGAAAACGAGATCGAGGTGAACGGCCGGCGCATCGCCGGGATCGGCGGCGGGAGGTTCGGCGAGGCGGCGGTCGTCGTCGGCAACCTGCTGTTTGATTTTGACTACGAGGCGATGGCGCGCGCCTGGCGCGTTCCCTCGGAATCCTTCCGCCGCCTGGCCGCCGAGACCCTGCGCGAGCGAGTCACGACGTTACGGGCGGAACTGCCGCGCCCGGTCTTGCCCGCCGAGGTTCAACCCATCCTCGTAAACGAGTTCTCGCGCGCGCTGGGCCGCCCGGTGGAGCCGGGGGCGTTGACGCCGGACGAGCGGCGCGCCGCGGAAGAAATCGAGCGGCGCCTGGTGTCGGAGGAATGGTTGAACCTTCACGCCGATGGCGGGCAACCGATGACGGCGCTCAAAATCTCGCGCGGCGTTTTTGTCCACGCCGCCGAGGCGAAGGTGGGCGGTTGCGATCTGCGCGCCTCGTTTCGCGTGAGGCAGGGGCGCATCGAGCAGGCGGTGCTGGAGGGCGCGCCGGAGCACGAGTGGGTCGGCGCGGCGGCGAACCTGAGAGGCGTGAAGTTGCGCGAATGGACGCTGGTGATGGAAAGGAACCTGGATGAACTACGGCTTCGTCATTGACAACCGCAAGTGCATCGGCTGCCACGCCTGCTCGGTCGCGTGCAAGAGCGAGAACGAAGTGCCGCTGGGCGTCAATCGCACGTGGGTGAAGTACACCGAGAAGGGCGTCTTCCCGGACACGCGCCGCTATTTTCAGGTGACGCGCTGCAACCACTGCGCCAACCCGCCCTGCGTCTACATTTGCCCGGTCACGGCGATGTATCAGCGCAAGGATGGCATCGTCGAATTCGACTCGTCGCGCTGCATCGGGTGCAAGGCGTGCATGCAGGCCTGCCCGTACGATGCGATTTACATTGACCCCGCCTCGCACACGGCGGCAAAATGCCACTACTGCGCCCATCGCGTGGAGGTCGGCCTCGAGCCGGCCTGTGTGATCGTCTGCCCGGAACATGCCATCCTCGCCGGAGACCTCGACGATCCCAACTCCGAAATCGCGCGGACCATCGCCGCCCAGCCAGTGCGCGCCCGCAAACCGGAGCAGGGCACGAAGCCCAAACTGTTTTACATTGACGCGGAAGAAGTCTCCATCACGCCGGGCGCGGCCTCGCAGGACGGCGGCATGTTGTGGGCCACGTGGCCCGATCACGGCCAGGGCGACTGGCGCGGGCCGATTCAGTTCGGCGCGGGCAACATGGCCGGCGCCCTGTTACGTTCCGCCGCCGCGCCGCGCGAGACCTACAATGTGCCGCACAAGATTCCCTGGCACTGGCAGGTGCCGGCCTATCTCGTCGCCAAGTCCATCGGGGCGGGCGCCTTCATCGTCGCCGCGCTCGGCCTCGCGCTGGGCCTGTTCCCGGCCGCGCCGTTCTTCACCACGGTCGCCTCCTTCATCTCGCTCCTCTTCATCGGCCTCAACACCGTTTTCCTTGTCTGGGACCTGGACCGCCCCGATCGTTTCTGGACGATTCTGATTCGCCCGCAGTGGCGCTCGTGGCTGGCGCGCGGCGCCTTCATCCTCATCGGATTCTCCGCTGTCGGCGGCCTGTACTTCCTCGCCCACCTCCTCGGTTATGGGGCGATTGGCCAATCGCCTCTGCTCGTCTGGCCGGGCCTCGTGCTGGCGGCGCTGTCGGCTGTGTACACGGCCTTTCTGTTCGCGCAGGCGGAGGGCCGCGATTTGTGGCAGAGCGCGCTTCTGCCCGGGCACATGTTCGTGCAGGCGATCATGGCCGGCGCGGCGGCGCTCGTCATCACCGGCCTCTTCTTCGGCCTGAGCGCGGACGCGACGCGCGTGCTGGCCTGGACTCTGGGCTTGAGCCTGCTCATCAACTTGCTGCTCACGCTCGGCGAGTTTGCCGTGCCGCACGCCAGCGCCGTGGCTGCGATGACCGCGCACATGCTAACGCACGGCCGGTATCGCGTTCATTATTGGGGCAGCGTGGTTTTTGGATTGCTCATGCCGCTGCTCATCGTCGGCCTGGCGAGTACGGCGCCGGTGGCGCTGGCGCTGGCCGGTCTGCTTGCGCTCGCCGGGCTGTTTGTTTACGAATGGGCCTTCGTGATGGCCCCTCAGGCAGCGCCGAACAACTGAAACGCTGAAACGCTGATTGGAGCGAGATCGCTGATACTATTATCAGCGTTGTCAGTGCCCTCAGCGTCTCAGCGATTCAAAGGAGACGGGCATACCAACAAATCCTGACCACCCGCCTCACAGCGTCTTCAGTATTCTCAGCGGTTCAGCGATCCAGGAGGCCAGCATGGACAAACCGCACGTCAAGCCGGAGTATCCGCACTCGGAACTCACGGCCCGGATCATCGCCGCCGCGCAGGAAGTGCATCGCACACTCGGCCCCGGCTTCGAGGTCGGCCTGCTCATCAACTTCGGCGGCCCCAGGCTCGCAGTCCGGCGTCTCATCAATCAAAAACGCTGAGCGCCCAACCGCTCTCAGCATCCTCAGCCGCTTCGCGTCAGCGCCTCAGCGATCCAAAGGACCTGGCATGATAGACACCCCTCTCCGTCTCCCGCCCCAACTCACCGACTCCGGCGAGCGCCTGCAACAATACCCGCCGCCCGAAAAATGGGATGACTGGGTGGAGTGGGACCACCGGCAATGGCCGAATAAAGTTCCCCGGCATTACATGCTGGTGCCGACGGTATGTTTCAACTGCGAGTCGGCCTGCGGTTTGTTGGGGTGGGTGGATAAAGAGACGATGCAGGTGCGCAAGTTCGAGGGCAACCCGGCGCACCCCGGCAGCCGCGGGCGCAACTGCGCCAAAGGCCCGGCCACCATCAATCAGGTCAACGACCCCGACCGCATCCTCTATCCGCTCAAACGGGCGGGCCGGCGCGGCGAGGGCAAATGGGTGCGCGTGACGTGGGATGATGTGTTGAAGGACATCGGGGGCCGCATCCGCGCGGCGTTTTTGGAGGGACGGCATAACGAAATCATGTATCACGTCGGGCGGCCCGGCCACGACGGCCTGATGGAATGGGTGCTGTTCGCCTGGGGCATTGACGGCCACAACTCGCACACCAACATCTGCTCGTCGGGCGCGCGCGCGGGCTACGCCTTCTGGATGGGCTTCGACCGCCCCAGCCCCGACCACGCCAACGCCAACGTCATCCTCCTCATCAGCAGCCACCTCGAAACCGGCCACTACTTCAACCCGCACGCCCAGCGCATCATCGAGGGCAAGCTGCGCGGCGCCAAGTTGATTGTGATGGATACGCGCCTCTCGAACACCGCCTCGATGGCGGATACCTGGATCGCGCCGTGGCCCGGCTCGGAGGCCGCCATCCTGCTCGCCATCGCCAACCACCTCATCACCACCGGTAAATACGACCGCGAGTTCGTCCGCAAGTGGGTGAATTGGGAAGAGTATTTGAAATCTCAAAATCCCAATAACCAATTCCCGATAACATTCGAAGCCTTCGAGTCCGCGCTCAAGACGCAATACTCCGGATACACCTTCGAGTACGCGGCGCGGGAGTCGGGCGTGGAGGCGAACGCGCTGCGGAAGATTGCGGAAGATGTGGCGAATTGCGGCGGAAGGCTCGCCGCGCACAACTGGCGCAGCGCCGGCGCGGGCAACCTCGGCGGCTGGCAGGTGGCCCGTTGCCTGTTCTTCCTCAACGTCCTCACCGGCAGCGTGGGTGTGGAGGGCGGCACCTCGGCCAACGCGTGGGATAAGTGGGTGCCGCGCCCGCACCAACTCGGCCCGCACGCCAGACGCTGGAACGAGCTGACCTGGCCGCGCGAGTACCCGCTCTCGTATTTCGAGATGAGCATCCTGCTCCCGCACTTTCTCAAGGAAGGGCGCGGCAAGCTGGACGTGTACTTCACCCGCGTCTACAACCCCATGTGGACGAACCCCGACGGCTTCACCTGGCTCGAAGCATTGCGCGACGAATCGAAGATCGGCTGTCACGTCGCGCTCACGCCGACGTGGAACGAATCCGCGTGGTGGGCCGATTACGTGCTGCCGATGGGCCTCGGCGCCGAGCGGCACGACCTGATGAGCCAGGAAACGCACGCCGGGCAGTGGCTCGCGTTCCGCCAGCCCGTCAACCGCGTGGCGTTGGAGCGGATGGGGAAGAAAGTCAATCGCACGTACGAAGCGAACCCCGGCCAGGTGTGGGAGGAGACCGAGTTTTGGATTGACCTGAGCTGGGAGATTGACCCCGACGGCGCGCTGGGCATTCGCCGGTATTTTGAGTCACCCGGCCGCCCCGGCCAACGCATCACGGTAGACGAATACTTCGGCTGGATGTTCGACAACAGCGTCCCGGGCCTGCCGGAGGCGGCCGCCAGGGAGGGCCTGACGCCGCTGGCCTACATGAAGAAGTACGGCGCGTTCGAGATCCGCAGCGGCGCGCTAGCCGAATACGACCGCGCGCTCTCGCCCGAAGAAATGGCCGAGGCGCAAGTGGATGAGCCGACCGGCATCGTTTACACGAAAGCGCCCGCCGCGCCGCCCACAAACATCGTCCCGACTCCCGCGCCCGTGTCAACGGAGATGGGCCGGGCCATCGGCGTGATGGTTGAGGGTCAGCCGAAATTCGGCTTCCGCACGCCCTCGCGCAAACTCGAATTCTTCTCGGCCACGCTCCGCGATTTCGGCTGGCCCGAATATGTATTGCCCGGCTACATCGAGAGCCATGTCCACCCCAACCGCATCAATCGTGACGCCAGCGAGTTCGTGCTGCTCTCAACGTACCGCCTGCCGACCCTGATCCACACGCGCAGCGCCAACGCCAAGTGGCTGGTCGAAATCTCGCACTCCAACCCGACGTGGATGCACACCTCCGACGCGGCGCGGCTGGGGGTGAAGGCCGGCGACCTGGTGCGCGTCGAGACCGAGATCGGTTGCTTTGTAGACAAGGTCTGGGTGACCGAGGGCATCCGCCCCGGCGTGATCGCCTGCTCGCATCACCTGGGCCGCTGGCGGCTGGCCGAAGGCGAAGGGACCAATCGGATTGCCTCGGCCCTCGTTGACCTGACCGAGTCGAATGGCGCGTGGCGCCTCCGCCAGACTCAGGGCGTGCAACCGTACACATCGAGCGACCCCGACACCGAGCGCATCTGGTGGAGCGACGCGGGTGTGCATCAGAATCTCACCTTCCCCGTCCAGCCCGACCCGGTGAGCGGGATGCACTGCTGGCATCAAAAAGTGCGCGTGACGAGAGCGCACTCCGGCGACCACTATGGCGACGTTCACGTAGACACCGGCAAAGCCCACGAGGTCTACAAACGCTGGCTGGCGATGGCGCGCCCGGCCGCCGGCGAGTGGCGGAGGCCGCACTGGATGCTGAGGCCGTTCCGGCCCGACGTGAGCGCGTATCGAATTATGCAGGATGAAGGATGAATGTGGACATGGAATTTCATCCTTCACCCTTCATCCTTCACCCTTGGCTTTCCCATCTCTGGCTCCACGAACCCGATGCTGAGATAGTTGCCCGCGCCGTGAACGAGTTGGGCCTGCCGGAGGCCGATCCGACCGAACTCGCCTCGGTATACGCGGATGTCTTTCTGCTCAACGTCCCGCCGTATGGGACGGTGTATACGGACGTAAACGGTGAATTGAACGGACCGGAGGCGCAGCAGGCGGCGGCGCTGTACGAGGCGCATGGTTATCGCCCGCCCGAAATAAGTTCAACCGCCGCGCCCGATCATGTTGGCTTATGCCTCGGCTTCCTGGCGCACGCCGAGGAACGGGGAGTGGAGACCGGCGCATTAGGGCTGGAGTGGATTCCGACCGCCTGCCTCGCCGTCGAACGCGACCCGACAGCAAATATGTTTTACCGGGTGCTGGCCGCCAAAACGCGCGCCGCGCTGTTTTTATGCCCCGCCCTCCACACGGCGGATGCCCCCCTCCTTCAATCGCCCGACTCGGACGACGAACTCAGCCTCCACACCCTCCTCCGCTTCTTCCTCACCCCGGCGCGGTGCGGCGTCTTCCTGTCACGGTCACGGCTCGGCCAAATGGCCCGGTCGCTCGGCCTGCGCCTGCCCTTCGGCTCGCGTTTCGATGTGGCCGAAATGCTGTTCATGTCCGCCGGGGACGCCGGTCAGGTTGGCGCATTAATCGGTCTACTGCAAACCGAGATCAACCATTGGAGACTGGCGTATCGCCGGTGGGCGGAGGAGAACCCGGCGTGGCGACCCTTTGCCGATGTCTGGCTGGCGCGGACGGAGAATGCGAGCCGCACACTGGCTGGGATGCGTGCGACGGCGATGAACACATGACTCCGACGCTGGCGGATTGCGTCGCCTTCCGTGCACGCTTCGCCGTGACGCGCGAACTCGCGCCGAGCGCCCTCGCCTGAGTGCAGCCGTTGGCGAGGGAGGCGCTCGGCATTCACGCGCAGCGGCAGACGCTGGTTGATGGCGAACTGCCCGCGCACCTCGTGATGACGACACCCGCCACCAACGGCAGCTGGGGCGAATTGATGCCGGTGTGGTTCAAGCCTTACGAGCGCCCGGTCCCGTTGTACTGCCTGGACAACCGGGCCTTGTTCGCGCTGCTGTATCGCCGGGCTTTTGGGCCGGAAGCGGAGGCGTCGGCGTTCACGATTGATAACCTGCGGCGCGTCGTCGTCGGCGCGGACCTCCTCATCCCGTTTCTGCCGGGCACGGACGGGGCAGGGCGTTTTCTCCGCTACGGCGTGCTGCCGATGTTGCTGGCGATGTAGATGACGTTCACAGCGCCGATTGCAACGGGCTGGGGAGCGGCAGCCTCAGCCGCCTGCCTGTCAGCGATGGCGTCGCGGAAGTCACCGTGCAGATGAGGCCCTATTCCGTGGCGCTGATTTCGCTTGTCGGAGAAGGAAGCCTCCCGTGGACCGCGTACTTCATCTACTGCTCACCTTCTCTCTCTTCCTCGCCGCTTGCGCCAGTCCCGCCCCGCGCCGCCAACCGAGCGCGTGACCGCAACCACACCGCCGACCAAACCGCCCGCGCCAACGCCGCCGCCTCCCCTTTCACCGAATGGATTCAGCTCACCGCCGACGGGCAGGGCTTTGAGTTGACCACCCCTTCCGGCCAACGGTTTACGGCGTGGGGCTTCAATTATTCGTGCGGCGACCGTTTGCTCGAGGACTACTGGGATACGGAATGGGCCGGCATCGCGCAGGATTTCGGCGAGATGAAATCGCTCGGCGCCAACTTGGTGCGGATACACCTTCAATTCGCCAAATTCATGCAAGATCCGGCCACGCCCGACGAAGCCGCCCTGGACAGGCTGGAGCAAAAGGCGAAGAGACCGGCCTGTACCTCGACGTGACCGGGCTGGGCGCCTATCGCGCCGAAGACACGCCGGAATGGTATTTCACCCTTTCCGAAGAAGAGCGCTGGGCCGCGCACGCGCGCTTTTGGGAGGCGGTCGCCGCGCGCCTGGCCGACAGCCCGGCCATCTTTTGCTACGACCTGATGAACGAGCCGGTGGCCCCTGCCGGCATGACGCGCGCCATCTCATCACCGTCGGGTCACTCCGTCCGAGTTCCGAACTCGGCTACTTCTTCGGCTTCAAGCCGGGCGCAGTCGCCGCCGAGCTGGATTTCCTCAGCGTCCACATCTATCCCGAAAAATCCAAAATCGCGGAGGCCGTCGCCAGCGTGGAAGAGTTTGCGGCGGCGGGGAAGCCCGTCGTCATTGAAGAAACCTCGCAACTCTACTCCGGCGTGGAGGGGTTCGAAGATTTCTTCTCACAATCGAAAGCCCTTGCCTCCGGCTGGCTGGGGTTTTACTTCGGTGAATCGCCCGAGGAGATGAACCCGCCCGCCGATATGCTGGAGGCTATCCGGCTGGAGTGGCTCAAGTTGTTTCAGGAACTGGGCGGACAGTTGAACGAGTGAGTGAGGGGAGATTGCTGGGCCGCGGGTGCTCCGAATCTTGATGGGTGCTAATTGCGAGCCGAACGGTGGCATGCCAATTGAGTGCCTGGCGTAGCCGTGGAAGGGCCGGAGTTGGGCGGGGGTTCCGCCTGTGTTGCGGCTTTGCGAAAGGCGTCACGCTGATGGTGGTGACGTGGTTCATCGCCCACCTCGAGCATCACCTCGGCGTGCCTGCTGGGTGAGTCCCGAGAGAGGCGCAACAAAACCTTTCGCAACATCCACTGGCCATCACCTGACCCAGTCGGGCCATAAATTGGCCCGGTCGGTCTCTCCCCTTTCACTCCGATTTCTGTTTCAATTGTCTGCGACTCTCGCAATCACAAATTGGCAATTGAATACGCGGTTTTCCGCCGAACCAAGCCCAGGAGGCCGTCACCCGTCACTGCGTCACAACCGTCACCGCTTTCATCCTTTCACCGTCAAGGAGCAAGCCTATGATCCCACCGGCATTCGATTACGCAGTCCCCACAACGCTGACCGAAGCCCTCACCCTGCTCGGCCAAAACCCCGAGGCCAAAGTCCTCGCCGGCGGCCACAGCCTCATCCCGGCCATGAAGTTCAGGTTGGCGCAGCCCGCGCTGCTGGTGGATATCAACAGAATCGAAGGCCTGAGCTACATCCGCGAGGAGGGCGGCTGGCTCAAGATCGGCGCGATGACGCGCGAGAGCGAGTTGGATAAATCCGCGCTCGTGCAGGCCAGATATCCGCTGCTCGCCGACGCCGCGCGCATGATCGCCGACCCGGTGGTGCGCAACATGGCCACCGTCGGCGGCAACCTCGCCCACGCCGACCCAGCCAACGATCATCCGGCGGTGATGCTGGCGTACGGCGCGCGCGTGGTGGCGACCGGGCCGGGCGGTCCGCGCGAAATCGCCATCACCGATTTCTTTGTCGGCCCCTTCACCACCGCGCTGGCGCAGGATGAAATCCTCACCGAGATCCGCATCCCAGCGAAGAAGGCGGGCGATGGGGGCTGCTACTTGAAGATCGAGCGCAAGGTGGGCGATTACGCCACGGCCGCCGTCGCGGTGCAGATCAACCTGAGTGCGGATGGCACCTGCAGCTCGGTGGGCATCGGCCTGACCAACCTCGGCCTCACCCCCATCAATTGCGCCGCGGCGGAAGCGAGCCTGCTCGGCAAGAAGCTCGACGAGGCGACGATCAAAGCCGCTGCCCAACTGGCCGCCGAGGCCGCCGACCCCTCGGACGACTATCGCGGCACCGCCGACTACAAACGTTCGCTGGCGAAGACGCTGACCGTGCGCGCGTTGCGCAAGGCGATGGAGCGGGCGGGGCGTGATGCGTAAAACGTGAAACGTGAGGCCGAGCCATGACAAAGTTCCGGCCATAAACCAGGCCTAAAACGGCAACACGTCACGTTTCACGGATCACGTTTCACGAGCCGTCGAATCAGAGGAGACCAACTCCATGAGCACCCACCACATCTCACTCACCATCAACGGGCAAAAGCATGCAGCCGAAGTTCCCGCCCGGCTGCTGCTCGTCCACTTTCTCCGCGACACGCTGGGCATGACCGGCACACATATCGGCTGCGACACTACATCCTGCGGAGCGTGTACGGTTCATCTCAACGGCAAGCCGGTGAAGAGCTGTACGGTGCTGGCCGTGCAAGCCAGCGGCGCGGCGATCACGACTGTCGAGGGGCTGGCGCAGAACGGCTCGTTGCATCCCATTCAGGAAGGCTTCCATCAATGCCACGCGCTCCAGTGCGGCTTCTGCACGCCGGGCATGATGATGACGGCCTCGGCCTTCCTCAAAGAGAACCCCAGCCCGACCGAGGATGAAATCCGCTGGGCGATCTCCGGCAACCTGTGCCGCTGCACGGGCTACAACAACATCGTCAAGGCGGTGCAGTACGCGGCGGAAAAGCTAAAAGCGTAATTGGTCATTGGTAATTACCGATAACCAATTACTGATTTGGAGGAAGCGATGCCCGAAATCAACGGCCTCGGCCACTCGATGAAGCGCAAGGAAGATGCGCGGTTCATTCAGGGCAAAGGCAATTACATTGATGACATCAACCTGCCGGGCCAACTGTGGCTCGACATCGTCCGCAGCCCGTATGCGCACGCGCGGATCAAGAAGATCGACACCTCGAAGGCGGCGAAGATCCCGGGCGTGCTCGGCTTCGTCACCGGCAAGGATCTGGAGAAGTACAACCTGCACTGGATGCCGACGTTGATGAGCGACCGGCAGATGGTGCTGCCGACCGACACGGTGAAGTATCAGGCGCAGGAAGTGGTGGCTGTCATCGCCACCGACCGCTACACCGCCGCCGACGGCGTGGCCGCGGTCGAGGTCGAATATGAGCCGCTGCCGGTCGTGGTGGACCCGAAGAAGGCGCTCGAACCCGGCGCGACGCGGGTGCGCGACGACAAAGACAGCAACAAAATCTGGCACTGGGAAGTCGGCGACCGCGACGGAACCGAGGCGGCCTTTGCGCAGGCGGCCACCGTCGTGCGCGAGCAAATCTACATCCCCCGCATCCACGTCGCCTCGATCGAGACTTGCGGCTGCCTCGCGCACTGGGACGGCGTGAACAAGCACCTCACATTGTGGATGACGACGCAGGCCCCGCACGCCATCCGCACCGTGCTGGCGCTGGTGGCCGGGCACGTCGGCCTGTCGGAGGAGAACATCCGCGTGATCTCGCCCGACATCGGCGGCGGGTTCGGCGGCAAGGTGCCGGTGTATCCGGGCTACGTCATCGCCGTGGCGGCCTCGGTGCTGCTCGGCAAGCCGGTGAAGTGGATCGAGGATCGCAGCGAAAACCTGCAGGCCGATTCGTTCGCCCGCGACTATCACATCGACGCCGAGCTGGCCTCGGACGCGAACGGCCGCCTCACGGCGATGCGGATGCGGACGATCGCCGACCACGGCTACTCGGATGCGCAGGCCGCGCCGAGCAAGTTCCCCGCCGGCCTGATGCACATCGCCACCGGCTCGTATGATTTTGCCAGGGCGCACATGACGGTGGACGCCGCCTACACCAACAAGCCGCCGGGCGGCGTGGCGTACCGCTGCTCCTTCCGCGTCACCGAGGCCGTGCATGCCATCGAGCGGATGGTGGACATCCTCGCCCACGAGCGCGGCGAAGACCCGGCGGCCTTCCGCATGAAGAACTTCATCAAGCCCGAGCAGTTCCCGTACATGTCGGCGCTGGGCTGGGAGTACGACAGCGGCGACTATCACACAGCCCTCAAGCTGGCGATGCAGATGATCGGCTATGAGGCGCTGCGGAGCGAACAGGCCGAGAAGCGGGCGCGCGGCGAGTTGATGGGCATCGGCCTCTCCTCGTTCACCGAGATCGTCGGCGCCGGCCCCGCCCACCAGTTCGACATCCTCGGCATCAAGATGTTCGACTCGTGCGAGCTGCGCATCCACCCGACCGGCAAGGCCATCGCCCGCTTCGGCACCAAGTCGCAGGGACAGGGCCACGAGACGACGTACGCGCAGATCATCGCGCAGGAACTCGGCATCCCGGCGGAGAACATCAAGGTTGAAGAGGGCGATACGGATACCGCGCCGTACGGCCTCGGCACGTATGCCAGCCGCAGCACGCCGACCGCGGGAGCCGCGGCCGCCATCGCCGCGCGCAAGCTGCGCGATAAAGCACGCAGGATCGCCGCCTACCTGCTCGAAGCCGCCGAGGAAGATCTGGTGTGGGCGACCGACCGCTTCCACGTCAAAGGCTCGCCGGACAAAGCCAAGACGATTCAGGAACTGGTCTTCGCTGCGTACACCAATCACCCGCCGGATGTCGAAGCCGGGATGGAGACCGTCCATTACTATAATCCACCGAACCTGACCTACCCGTTCGGTTCGTACATCTGCGTGGTGGATATTGATCGCGGCACCGGGCAGGTGAAGGTGCGGCGCTTCGTGGCGGTGGATGACTGCGGCACGCGCATCAACCCGATGATCGTCGAGGGCCAGATTCACGGCGGGCTGACGATGGGCTTCGCGCCGGCGATGATGGAGGAGATGCAGTACGACGCGAACGGCAACCTGTACGGCGGCACGTTCATGGACTACATGGTGCCGACCGCGGTCGAGTCGCCGAAATGGGAAGTGGGCGAGACCACGACGCCCTCGCCGCATCATCCCATCGGCGCGAAGGGCGTGGGCGAGTCGCCGACCGTCGGCGCGCCGCCCGCCTTCGCCAACGCGGTGGTGGATGCGTTGTGGCACCTCGGCGTGCGGCACATTGACATCCCCATCACCGCGCCGAAGGTGTATGCGCTGTTGAAGAAGCACGGGGCGGCGCTGGAAGAGTAGAACTTTTCGCCACCGAGACACGGAGACACAGAGTTGAATAAAACCGCTCCCCGTGTCTCCGTGTCTCTGTGGCCCTCGCCTCTGCCATGTTGAGCGACTATCTTTCGCGTGCCCACCGCCTCGCTGCCGCTGGCCAGCCGTTTGTGATTGCGACGGTGGTGCGCGCCGAGGCGCCGACCTCTGCCAAGGCGGGGGCGAAGGCGATCGTGACGGCGGACGGCGTGCTCGAGGGGTGGGTGGGGGGCAGTTGCACGCAGCCGGCCGTCGTGCGCGAGTCGCTCAGGGCCCTGGCCGATGGGCAGCCGCGCTTCCTGCGCATGTGCCCGCCGGAGCGGATGAAGGGCAATGAGCCGGGCATCACCGAGGTGGTGCTGGCCTGCATCAGCGGCGGCACGCTGGAGATTTACCTCGAGCCGCACCTGCCCGCGCCGCATCTCCTCGCGGTCGGGCATCTGCCTGTGGTCGAGGCGTTGACGGCACTGGCGAAAGCTATGAACTACTCGGTCACGGTGGCCGGTGAAAACGCCACCCGCGAACGCTTTCCCCACGCCGACCGTGTGGCCGAGTTCGACGCTGCCCAACTCACCTTCACGCCGCAGACCTGCGTCGTCGTCGCCTCGCACGGCAATTACGACGAGCCGGCGCTCGAAGCCGCGCTGCGGAGCGAGGCGGCCTATGTTGCCCTCATCGCCAGCAGGAAACGCCGCGATGCGGTGCTCGACTATCTGCGCGGCTCCGGCCTCACCGAGGCGCAACTCGCGCGGCTGCGCTGCCCGGCCGGCCTCGACTTCGGCGCGGTCACGCCCGAGGAGATCGCGTTGAGCGTGCTGGCGGAGATTGTGCAGTTGAGGCGGAGGGGCAAGCCGCAGGTTGAAGGTTCGCCGGTTCGGCCTGTCGGCGTTCAAACGTCCGACCTTCAACCTTCAACCCCTCCACTGCCCGACTCCATCCTCGCCATGCGCGCTTCGGCGCAAACGGTGACCGCCGGGGCCGGCGAAGCCGTGGACCCGGTGTGTCACATGCTGGTCGAGATCGCCACCGCGAAGTGGAAATCGGAATACAACGGCCAGTGGTATTATTTCTGCGCGCCGGGTTGCCAGCGGACGTTTGACAAAAACCCGGAGCCATTCGTAGAGGCAATAGCCAATAACGAATAACAGGTTATTGGTTATTCGTAAGTGGAGGATTTCATGCAACTCTCCGGCGAATCCGTCATCAAAGCCCCGCGCGAGAAAGTGTGGGATTTTCTGACCGATCCCGAAAAGGTGGCTTCGTGCGCGCCCGGCGTGGAGAAGGTGGAGGTGGTGGAGGCGGGCAGGAGATTCAAGGCGACCGCCGGCGTGGGCTTTGGCGCGGTCAAGGCCAGGTTCGCGGGCGACGCGGAGTTCGTGGAGCTCGATGCCCCGAACCGCGCCGTCATCAAGGCGCACGGCAACGCGCCCGGCACGGCGGTGGATGTGAAGGCCGAGATGACCCTGGGCGACGCCGAGGGCGGCACGCAGATGAAGTGGTCGGCCGATATCGTCATCGTCGGCCAGCTCGCCAGCCTGGCCGCGCGCATGATGGGCCCGGTGAGCCAGAAGCTCACCGAGCAGTTCTTCGAGGCGATGAAGAAGAGGATCGAACAGTAACGGCCCTCGACCCCAAACGAACGCGGCGATGAGTTCGCTCATCGCCGCGTTTGTTTTTCCGCGCCGGCAGAGCCGTGCGCGCTATCGACTCAGTCGTGCGAGCGCCGCCACCGCATCGCCGCTGCCCGCCTCGGCCTGCGCCATCACCTGCGCGAACGGCGTGTCGCCCAGGCCGTCCCCATCCGTATCCACCGCGTCGGTGTAGCCAATCGCGCCGCTGGCGAAGTTGAGCCAGGCCGCGAGCAGCTCGCGCGGTGCGCCCTCGGCCGCGAGGATGCGCGTCGCGTCCGTCATCGTCAGGGTGTCGAACGTCGCGCTCATGTGCCGCACCACGCCGAGCTCGCCGGCCAGCGACTCATCCGCCGCCCCGGCACGGAAGCGTTCGAGCCATTCCGCTGCGCTCAGCGCGTGCGCGCTCGTTCCGGTGATGATCACATCGAGGCTGTCCGTGCCCTCGCCGGCGTCGTCATCGCTCACCCGCAGCGTGATGACGAAGTGACAAGGCGTGTACATTAACCGCGTCTGTTCGTCGCTCACCGCGCGCGGCTGGATGCTCGGGCTGAGGTAGGGATCGGGGCTGGGTGGGTTGACGAGCGACGTGCTGACCACATTCGGGAACAGCACGAACTCGTCGGCGATCCAGTCCCAGCTGAAGTGCAGGTCGTCGCTGCCGGGGTCGGTGGCGTCGGCGTGGAAGGTGACGGTATCGCCGACGTTGGTGATGAGGGTGGGCACACCGCCAATGAGCACCGCGCCGCTCTTGTCGAGGTTGGCGTTCGGGTCAGCGTTGTGCACGAACACCGCCGTGTTCTCGCACACGGTTACATCATCGTCCTGCCCGCACACGCGGATGCCGTACACGCCGTTGTCGCCGTACGTGTGCGAGACGTTGAAGGTCAGTGTCGCATCCGGTCGCACGTTTTCGAGCACACCCGCGATGGGTTGCACCGGCGAGCCGTCGCCCCAGTCAATGGTGGCCGCGAGCGGGTCGAGCCAGCCCGGGTCACTCACCACGCCGTTCACGGTCAGCGGCGAGTTCTCATCCGCCGGGAGGCTGCCGAGCGTGAGGTCGGGCGCGGCGTTGGCGACCGTGACGGTGGCGGTGTCGGTATCGAACGCGCCGTCGGGGTCGGTGACGCGCAGCCGCACGGTGAACGACCCATCCTGCCCCACACGGTCAAAGGCCGGCGCGCAGTTGTTGAGCACCTCGAACGTGCCGTTGTTATCCATATCCCAATCGCATACCAGTGGGTCGCCATCCGGGTCGCTCGAACCGGCGGCGCTCAGCGCCACGTTTGTGCCCTCGATGGTGGCGTACGGCCCGCCGGCCTCGGCCAGCGGCGGCCGGTTGTCCGGGGCGCCATCGGTCGGGGTGATGAGGGTGTAGGCCTGCGGCCCTGACGGGACTGCATCGCCGATCACGCGCACCGTCCACGTGCCGGCCTTCGCCGCGCCGATCACCATCTCGACGACGTTGACGTTGTCATCACCATTCGTCGCCACGTTACCGGGCGCGGCGGGATTGAGGAGGAAGGGCTGAAAGACGATGCCATCCGGATCCGCGAGCCGCAGGTCGAGGTTGTTGATGAGGGTGGTCGCGGCCAGCCGGGTGGCGGGCGGGTCGCTCCAGGCCAGCGTCACGCGCACCGGCCCGCTGCCAGCGGAGTTGAAGGTGAAGAAATCGGTCGCGCCGTTGCCCACATCCTCCACGTGAATGAGGTCGGCGGTGTCGTCGGCCCGCACCAAATCCACCGCCGCGCGCGCGTTGAACGCGCCCCATCCGAACTGATAATCCGGCCCGGCGTTGCCGAGGTCGGTGGCGGTGTGGGCGTAGAGGGCCTTGACGGTGTGCGGCAGCGGGCGTGAGCCGGCCCCGCGCGTGGTGCGCCATTGCTGGATGAGCAGCGCCGTGGCCCCGGCCACGATCGGCGTGGACATGCTCGTGCCGCACATGACGACGTACGAGTTGCGTGTCTCGCCGGCGTCAAGGTTGCCGTCGCCGTCCGCATCGTCGAAGGCGGGGGAGGTGATGCCGCCATCGCCGCCGTTCTGGCAGCCGGGCCCGACGATGTCGGGCTTGAGCCGGCCATCGTCGGTGGGGCCGAAGCTCGAGAAGCCGGTCATGCTGTTGTCGTTGGAATTGATCGCGCCGACGGCGATGGTGTTCTTGGCCGTGGCCGGCGAGCCGATAGTGCTGAACTGGCCGCAGGGCGCGCCGCCCTGCCGCTCGTTGCCCGCCGACTCGAAGTAGATCAACTGCTGCCCGGCGATGCTGCCGCGCACGATCTGATCCAGCAGAATCGCGGCGTTGGCGTAATCGCCCAGTTGGCCGCACGGGAAGCCGTTGAGCACGACGTTGTTGCCCAGCGACATGGTCGCCAGATCGGTCCCATTGCCGAGGGCGGTGGTGAAGTTGGCGTTGATGTCGCCCGTATCGTCGTAGAAGGGATTGGCGCTGCCGGGGCTGCCGAACGATCGGATGTTGGCCGCCGGCGCGCTGCCCATCCACTGATTGGGTGTGCCGCCGTTCGCGTTGCCGATGCTGTCGTTGCCGTTGCTGTTCGCGCCGCTGCCGGCCGCCGAGCCGGAGACGTGGGTCGAGTGCTGGCGCACGTTCTCACCGGCTTCGGTCTGCAGCACGCGCCCGGCGAAATCGGGGTGGCCGTTGTCGAGGATGCCCGAGTCGTACACCAGCACCGTGACGCCTGTGCCGTTCAAACTATACGGGGCGATGCGCAGCGGCGTGACGTTGGCCGCCGGGGCCGCGCCGTCATTCAGCTCGCTCAGGGCCGGCTCGCGCGCGGCGACGTACTGCACCTTGTCCTCCTGGGCGAGCCGCGAGGCCTGGCCGGGCTGGAAGGCGGCGAGGATGGAGGGCACGCCGGGCGTGACGCCGAGGACTTCGCCGCCGAGCCGCCGCACTAACGCCTCGCCGTCGGCAAGGGTGATGTCGGCGTGCAGTTGCACCACGAGGGCTTCGCGGCCGTCCGGCAGGCGCGCCCATGCGCCCGCGTTACCCGCCGCCAGCGCCGGTTCGATCTTGTCGCCGGCCTGCAGCGGCCCGGCCCAGCGGATGGCTGTGATCGTCTGCAATTGCGGCACTTGCGCCGCGCTGCCCGAGACGATGTAGGCGTTGCCGGTGGCATACGAGAGCAACTCGAAACCATAGCGGGCCAGTTCCCCTCTCACCGCCGCATCGGGCAATGTGTAGAACTGAACGAGGAGGTGGGTGAGGTCGGGTGGGGGGGCGCCCCGGCTTCGGAAGATGAGGGGGAGGTAGAGCGTGTGGTCGCCGACGGCGGCTTGCGGCGCGCCGGCCTGCGGGCTGGCGGCGGCCGTCATCAGACTCGCCAGTTCGGCGAAGCCCGGCTCGGGCGTAAACGTGCGTGATTTGAAGCGGATGGTGTATGGGCTGGGGTCAGCGGCGGCCGGCGTGGCCTGCTGCGCCGCCGTTATCGGAGCCGGAGTGACGGCCGCCGCGAGCAACAGGCTCACGCTCAGCCAAATGCGCCCGGCCCGGCCAGCCCAACGAGTGAGAGTCAACGCCGTCATCACACACCTCCTGCTGCTGACGTGTCAAGCAATGGGTTGATCAATTGAGACGTGCTGTATGGGAGCTTGCAACGCTCACCCCTGGTAGTGCCGCGTTGCCCGGCGCCATCATCCTATGACTTTCGCCCCTAACTTTCAAGAGGGAGTTTGTCGCGTTTCCGTCATCTCCGTAAACGCCAGGCCGGGCCGATTTTGGCCGACGGCTGATGATAGAATCCGGGCCGATCACCCTGCGCGGGAGCTTACCTTGACTTACCACACAATTGACGACCTGCAGGCCGCCTTGCGCGCCCACAATTACATCGCCGACCGCGGGCTGACGACGGCGATCTACCTCGCCCTCAAACTGGGCCGCCCGCTGTTCCTCGAGGGCGAGGCGGGCGTGGGCAAGACCGAAATCGCCAAGGTGCTGTCGGCCCTGCTGGAGACGGAATTGATCCGTCTGCAATGTTACGAAGGTCTGGATGTGCACCACGCGGTGTACGAATGGAACTACACCCGGCAGATGTTGCACATGCGGCTGGCCGAGGCGCGTGGCGAGAAGGTGGCCGAGGCCGAGCTGTTCGGGCCGGAGTTTTTGCTCAAGCGCCCGCTGTTGCAGGCCATCGAGGACTCGCGTGAGAAAGCGCCGATCCTGCTGATCGATGAACTCGACCGCAGCGACGACGAGTTCGAGGCCTTTCTGCTCGAGGTGCTCTCCGACTTTCAGATCACCATCCCCGAACTCGGCACGCTCTCGGCCAAACACCGCCCGGTCGTCATCGTCACTTCCAACCGCACACGCGAGGTGCACGACGCGCTCAAACGCCGCTGCCTTTACCATTGGATCGAGTATCCGGCCTTTGAAAAAGAGCTGGCCATCATCTGCGCCAAGGTGCCGCAGGCCTCAGAGCAACTCGCGCGGCAGGTGACCAGGTTCGTGCAGGAACTGCGCCGCGCCGACCTGTACAAGTTGCCGGGCGTGGCCGAGACGCTCGACTGGACGACGGCGCTGGTGGCGCTCGATCAAAAGCAACTTGACCTCAGCATCGTCAACGAAACGCTCGGCGTGATCTTGAAATACCAGGACGATGTCGAGAAAGTGCGCGGCCAACAGGCGCAGGCCATCCTCGACATGATCCGCGCCGGGGCGGTGTAGGGCGCCGGGCCGAGATGGACGCGGCTCAACCGGCGGGTAACGGCAAGCTGCTCGCCAACCTGATCCTGTTTGGCCGTGTGCTCCGGGGCCTCGGCCTCGATGTGAACCCGGGACGGGTGATGGACGTGGCCCATGCGCTCGAGTTCGTCGAGATCGGGCGCAAGGCCGACTTTTACAACACCATCCGCAGCCTGCTCGTGCACCGGCGTGAGGACCTGGCCCTCTTCGATCAGGCCTTTCAACTTTTCTGGCGCGTGCCGCCCGAGGGTTACGAGATCAAGCTGCCGGCCAAGGCCCCGCCGCGCCGCAAGCCGTTGGTCAAACCGCCGGCGTTGCGCGAGCCGAAGGACGCCGACGGCGAGGCGCCGCCCAGCCGCGATCAGCCGCCCGTTATCGAGGTCACGCAAACCTACAGCGCCAACGAAGTCCTGCGGCACAAAGACTTCGCCGAGATGACGGCCGAGGAACTGGCCGAGGTCAAAGAAATGATGGCCCGCCTGTTTTGGCAACTCGGCGAGCGCCGCACGCGCCGGCGTGAGCCGGGCAAGGGCCGCTGGCTCGACCTGCGCCGCACCCTGCGCCTCAACCTGCGGCACGGCGGCGAAATCCTGCGCTGGGCCGAGCGCGAGCCGAAAGTCAAACCGCGCCCGCTGGTCGTCATCGCCGACATCAGCGGCAGCATGGAGCGTTACACGCGCTTGTTACTGCACTTCATCTACGGCCTCACCCAGGGATTGGATCAACCGGTCGAGTCGTTCGTGTTCAGCACCCGCCTCACGCGCATCACACGGCAGATTGGGCAGCGCAACATCGATCGCGCGCTGCGCGACGTCGGGCGCACGGTGAACGACTGGGCCGGGGGCACCCGCATCGGTGACGCGGTCAAGGCCTTCAACTTCGATTGGGGCCGGCGCGTGCTGGGGCGCGGCGCGGTGGTGCTCCTCATCAGCGACGGCTGGGATCGCGGCGACCCGCTGCTGCTCAGCCGGGAGCTGGGCCGGCTGCATCGCAGTTGTCATCGCCTCGTGTGGCTTAACCCGCTGCTTGGCTCGCCCGAGTACGAACCGCTGACGCGCGGCATCCAGGCCGCCCTGCCGCACCTGGATGATTTTCTTCCCGTGCACAACCTCGCCAGCCTCGAAGACCTGGCGGCGCGGCTGGCAGCGTTGAAAGACTGACGAAAGGAGAGAACCGGAGGCTACGCCGGTTCACTGAGTCCCTTCTGTATGCGCGATGTGATGGCTGATATTGATCAATGGCTGGAACACAATGAGTCGGTGGCGTTGGCGACCGTTGTGCAAACGTGGGGGAGTTCACCGAGGCAGGCCGGCGCGAAGATGGCGTTGACGCCGGGCGGCGGCATGACCGGCTCGGTGAGCGGCGGCTGTGTGGAGGGCGCCACGTTCGAGGAGGGCGTGGCCGTATTGAAATCGGGGCAGGCCAAACTCGTCCATTTCGGCGTAGCGGATGAAACGGCGTGGGAGGTTGGCCTGGCGTGCGGCGGCAGCATCGAAGTGCTTGTGCAACCGCTGGATCGCGGGCTGTATGCGGCGACCCGCGCGTTGCTGTTGGCCGAGAAACCGTTTGCGGTGGCGACGCTGGTGCGGGGCGTGGAGGTCGGGCGCGGCTTTGTGATCAATGATGCGGAAGCCGTCGTCGCCCACAGCGGGCCGTCGCCCACCGAAGAGGAAACGGCTGCCGCGCGAGCCGCGCTTGCCGCCGGCCAATCCACCCGCAGCCCGCTCCCCTCGGGCGAGTGGTTCATCGAAGTCGTCTGGCCCTCCCCCACCCTCATCGTCGTCGGGGGCGTGCACACTTCCATTGCGTTGACGGCGTTGGCGAAGACGCTGGGATACCGCACCGTCGTCGTTGATCCGCGCCGGGCGTTCGGCAGCGAGGCCCGCTTCCCGCACGTGGACCGGCTGGTGCAACAGTGGCCCGACGAGGCGTTGAAGGCCATCGGGATTTCGCGCGCCACCGCGGTGGCGATGCTGACACACGATCCCAAACTCGATGACCCCGGCCTGCTGGTGGCGCTGCGCAGCAATGCCTTTTACGTTGGCGCGCTCGGCAGCCGGGGCACACAGGCGAAGCGCCGCGCGCGCCTGAAAGCCGAAGGCCTCAGCGACGAACAGCTCGCCCGCCTGCGCGGCCCCATCGGGCTCGACCTCGGCGGGCGCACGCCCGAGGAAGTGGCGCTGGCTATCCTGGCCGAGATCGTGGCGGCGCGCAACGGGCGGCTGCGGGCAGGGGAGCGCTCGGCTGCGGTGTGAGCGTGCGGGCGGCCCTTTGGTAAAATTCCTGCTCGCCGCTGAATGATGCGGCGCGGTATGACCCAGCCCATCATCGAGTTTCAATCTGTCAGCAAGCGCTATCGGAAGCGCCGGCACAGGGCGTTCCGCGATTTCTTCGTCCGCGCCGGCCAGCGCGCCGCGAGTGACGCCGAGTTTTGGGCGCTGCGGGAGGTGGACTTTGCCATTCAGCCGGGCGAGTCGGTCGGGCTGATCGGGCCAAACGGCGCTGGCAAGAGTACGGCGCTCAGGCTCATCAGCGGTGTGGCCGCGCCCAACGCCGGGCAAGTGGTGGTTCGCGGCCGGGTTGGCGCGCTGCTTGAACTGGGGGCCGGCTTCCACCCCGAGTTGAGCGGGCGCGACAATGTCTACCTCAACGCCGCCCTGCTGGGGTTGGGCCGGAGCGACATCGCGCGCAGGTTTGACTCCATCGTCGGGTTTTCCGAACTGGCCGAGTTCATCGACACCCCGGTGAAGCATTACTCGTCGGGCATGTTCATGCGGCTGGCCTTTGCGGTGAACATCCACGTCGAGCCGGAGATTCTGCTGGTGGATGAAGTCCTGGCCGTGGGCGACTACAACTTTCAGAAGAAGTGTCTTGATCGCATCAACGAGCTGAAGCGCAATGGCGTGACGATTTTTCTGGTCTCACACAGCCACGACATGATCCGCGAGCACTGCACGCGCGCCGTATGGCTCGATCACGGCCGGCTCATCGCGGATGGCGCCGCCGAGCCGGTGGTCGTGCAATACCTCGACCGGGCGCTGGCCGCCGAGGCGGCGCGGTTGAGCGCCGGGGCGAACAGCCCGCGGTCACGCTGGGGCTCGCGCAAAATCGAAATCACCGGCGTGCGCCTCACCGACGAGGCCGGGAACGACAAAGCAATCTTTGCAACGCATGATCCGCTCGTCGTGCACATCGCCTATCGCGCGCACGAGGCGGTGCCGCCGCCCGTCTTCGGGGTTGGCATCCACCGGCAGGATGGCGTACACATCACCGGCCCGAACACGGATTTTGCGCGCTTCGATCTGCCAGCCCTCGCCGGCTCGGGCGCGATCACTTTTCATGTCCCGCAGTTGCCACTTCTGGAGGGGGCCTTTGCCGTTTCGGTCTCGGTTCACCCGCGCGACGATACCGAGATGTACGACTTCCATGATCGGCTGTATCTTTTTCGAGTGGTGAACCGGCAGGCGCAGGTCCACGAGAAGTACGGTCTCGTAACGCTCCGGGGAGACTGGGCGCATCGGCCGGCGGCGTGAGACAAAACAGGCCGAGGCGTGTAGAACCCGGGACATCGCATTTGGAGCAATAGGATTGACACTTCTCATCACCGGCGGGGCCGGCTTCATCGGCTGCAACCTTGCCCACTACTACCTGCGGCAGAAGAGGCCCGTCGTCATCTTCGACAACCTGTCGCGGCGCGGCACGCCGCACAACGTCGCCTGGCTGCGCGAACAACACGGCGCGGCGCTTGAGTTTGTTCAGGGTGATGTGCGCGATTTCGCGGCGGTGCAACGGGCGGCCGCCGACGCCGAGGTGATCTTCAACCTGGCGTCACAGGTGGCCGTGACGACATCGGTGGCTGATCCGCGGTCGGATTTTGAGATCAACGCGCTGGGCGCTTTCAACGTGCTCGAAGCGGCGCGGCTTTCGGGCCGCAACCCGGCGGTGATCTTCACCTCGACCAACAAGGTGTATGGGGGGATGGAGGATGCCCGTATCGAAGAGACGCCCGATGGCTATCGCTTCGCCGATTATCCCTTCGGCATTTCCGAGGAACGGCCACTCGATTTCCATTCGCCCTATGGTTGTTCGAAAGGATCGGCCGATCAATACGTCCGCGATTACGCCCGCATCTACGGCCTGCCCACCGTGGTCTTTCGCATGAGTTGCATCTATGGCCTGCGTCAATTCGGCAACGAGGATCAGGGCTGGGTGGCGCATTTCGCCATTGCCGCCACCAAGGGCCGCCCGATCACGATTTACGGCGACGGCAAGCAGGTCCGCGATGTGCTGTTTGTGGATGACCTCGTGCGCGCGTTTGATTCAGCCCTCACCAATATCCAGCGGGTGAAGGGCGAGGTGTACAACCTGGGCGGCGGCCCAGAGAATGCCCTCGCCATTTGGGCCGAGTTCGGGCCGATGCTTGAGCGCTTGCTGGGCCGGCCCATTGCCGTCAATCACGGCGACTGGCGCCCGGGCGATCAGCGCGTCTACGTCAGCGACATCCGCAAGGCCGAACGTGACCTCGGCTGGCGGCCTGCCATCAGTAAAACCGAAGGCATCCGCCGGCTGGTGGAGTGGGTGCAGGCGGACCCGGATCGCTTCGTCTAGCGACACAGCCTGTTTGGTAAAATTGCTCACCGCTTGCAACCGCCTTCATTGAAGGCGGTTACTTTTGACGATAGCAATCTGCTCCTCCCTTGAGGCAAGGCATCCTGAGCGGAGCGCGGCTGTTTTTGCCGCGTAGTCGAAGGAGTCATACACGGACGAGCAAGTTGCCCTAAGGACACAAATCAACGGATGCCCTCTGAGTTGGCTTCGGTCATCATCACGAATTGGAATGGCCGCGCCCACCTGGAACGCTGCCTGCCTGGCCTGGCCAGTCAAAGCTATCGTCCGCTGGAAGTCATCCTTGTTGATAACGGCTCGACCGATGGCAGCACCGAGTGGGTAGCGCGGAATTTCCCGGACGTCCGCATCATCAGGAATGCCGAAAACCTGGGCTTTGCCACGGCCAACAATCAAGGCATCAACGAAGCGAGAGGAGACTATGTCGTTCTGCTCAACAATGACACTTGGGCGGAACCGGACTGGTTGCTCCACCTGGTACAGGCGGTGAGAACCGACGCTGGTATTGGGATGGTGGCGTCCAAGATGCTATATGCCGATCAACCCGAGGTGATCAACTCAGCTGGGATATGTGTTGATCGGTGCGGCATTACGTGGGAGCGGCGCACCGGCGAACGCGATAACCCTCGGGAGGCCGAATTGCAGGAGGTCTTTGGCCCGTCGGCTGGGGCGGGGCTGTATCGCCGGACGATGCTGGATGAAGTGGGATTGTTCGATGACGACTTCTTCATCTATCTTGAAGATGTGGATCTGGCCTGGCGGGCGCGGTGGTTGGGCTGGCGGGCGGTATTCGCGCCGCAGGCTCGGGTCTTTCATGTTCACTCGGCCACGATGGAAGAAGGTTCGCCGCGCAAGACGCGGTTGCTGGCGCAGAACAAGATCAGCCTGTTGCTGCGCAATTATCCCTGGCCGTACGGGTTGTGGTACTTACCGTTGATTATGTTCTACGAACTCCTGTCATTGGGTCATGCCGTATGGAACGGGCGCGGTGTCAGCGCGGTGATGGGCCGGCTCGCCGGAGCGCGCCGGATTCCGCGCTCACTGGCCCAGCGCCGTCGAACTCAGCGTCAGGCGAGAGTCCCCGCCCGGTCGGCCCTGGACTGGCTTGAGCCGGTTCGCTGGCCGTGGCAAGTTGCGGGGCAGGTTCGCCACATCGGCGCGGGCAAATCCTGAACGAACGTGGCTCGCATACGCACCCTCGTCCTCTATACGGCCGATGTCTGGGGCAGCGCCTGCCCGATACTCAGGGTAGTCGGCCCCGCCCAACAGTTGGGCTGGCAGGTGATCCAGGGAAATGAATGGCAGCCGCAGCCCCAACGGCTGGTGTGGCTTTCGCTGGAGGCAATAGCGGCCGCCGACGTTGTCGTCATCCAGCGTGATTTTCCGCGCTACGTCGAAGCCTACGCCCAGGTGATGGCAGCCGCCCGCGCTGCGGATAAGCCAGTCGTGTACGAGCTGGATGACATCCTGTTGGAGACTCCCGCCGAGCATCCTTTCGCGTGGTATTACGACCCGGTCCGCCTTCGGTTATTGCGAGCGATGTTTGAAGCCGATGCCGTGACGGTCAGCACTCCCCAACTCCGCGACTATGTGCAACCAATCAACGGAAACGTTCACCTGTTGCCAAATTGCCTCAACGAGAGTCTGTGGTTGCGGAATGGCGTTCAGCCCGCGAATCGCAACCCAGCCGCCCCAGTCGTCATCGGCTATATGGGCGGGCACACGCATGCGCCCGATGTCGCCACGCTACTGCCGGTGTTCGGCCGGCTGCTGGATCGGTACGGTGACCGGTTGCAACTGACATTCTTCGGTAGCACGCCGCCACCACCCGAACTGCAGTCGCATGCACAGGTCCGCTGGGACCGTTTCGACCGGGTTGACTACGCCGAGTTTGCACGCTACTTCGCGCAGGTCGTCTGTGATATTTTTGTTGCGCCGCTGCTCGACCACGTTTTCAACCGTTTCAAAAGCGCGATCAAGTTCATCGAGTACAGCGCGCTCAGCGTGCCGGGCGTTTACAGCCGCGTCCCTGCGTACCAGGCTGTCATCCGCCACGGCGTGAACGGCTTTCTGGCTTCGGAGCCGGAGGAGTGGGAGTCCAGCTTGACCGTGTTGATCGAGCAACCGGAACTGCGGACGCAGATTGGGCGATGTGCGTTGCAGACCGCGCGCCAGGATTGGTCACTGGCGCGTTGGGCGCCCGAATGGCAACGGGTGTTTGAGTCGGTAAGGCCAGGTCAACCTGCTCTTCTGCCCGCTCCGGCGCAATCGGCCTGGGCCCGAGCCGAGGCGTGGTGGGATGATGAGATCGCGCGTCTCTACGGCACCCTTGAGCTACAGCGGGAGACCGAACGGCAGGCGCAACGACACCTGGCGGACTTGCATCGGCGAGAACAGGATTTGGCGGCGCTGCGACAAAGCCCAGGCTGGCAGTTGATACAGATGTTGTGGCCGCTCCGATTGCAGCTGGTGCCCGTTGGAAGCCGGCGCGAACGCCTCGCGCTCAAAGTGATCGAGGCCCTGCGTCGCTTCGCTGCCCGGTCAGGTTGAGCCGAGCCTGATAACCCCATGCGCCCATTGCCGGTCGTAACCGTCATCGTTCTCAACTACAACGGTCTGCATCACTTGCAGGCTTGTTTCGCCTCGCTGGCCAGGTTGGAGTATCCGGCTGACAGATTGGAACTGATGCTGGTAGACAACGCCTCAACCGATGGGTCGGTGGACTACGTCCAGACGAACTACCCGCACGTCACGATCATACGCAATGCGTCGAACCTCGGCTTTGCGCCGGCCAACAATCGCGGCGCTCGCGAAGCGCGCGGGCAGTTCGTTGTTTTTCTCAACAACGATATGGTCGTTGAGCCGGGATTTGTTGAGGGTATGGTTGAAGCCCTGCAGACACATCCACAGGCGGTCTGCGCCGGCGCGAAAATCCTGAACTGGGATGGCACTCAATTCGATTTCGCCGGCGCCGCCGCCCACTTCATCGGCTATGCCTATCAGGTCGACCTCGGCAAGCCCTTTGATGCGGCCAAACATGCCGAGGTCAAGCCGATCCTCTACGCCTGCGGCGGGGCGATGCTCATTGACCGGCAGGTATTTCTCGACGTCGGTGGCTTTGATGAAGACTACTTTATTTACTATGAGGATCTGGATCTGGGCTGGCGTTTATGGGTGTTGGGCCACGAGGTTGTGTTCGCGCCCAACGCCGTCGCGAAGCACCGCCACCACGGAACGATGGATGGCTTCTCCAACTATCGCAAGCGGGTGCTCTATCAACGCAACGTACTGAGCTCGGCCATGAAGAACTATGACGATGTGAACATGCCCCGCGTGATGGCGGCGGCCCTGCTCGGGACAGTCAACGGAGTTGTCGGTCAGGCCTCGCAGCGCGGCCAGCTTGATTTTAGCGACTATGACATTCGCGGGCGAGGGAGTTCACAACCAGCCACAGCGCTGAACGCGCGTGAAATGGCCTCCCTGGTCGCCGTCCACGAGGTCGTCGAACGCCTGCCGCAACTGATGGAAAAGCGGCGGCGTATTCAAGCGGCGCGCCGGCGCAGCGACGCTGAAGTCGCCGGTCGCTTCCGCTGGCCCTTCCGCGCCTGGCTGGACGTTGATCCGCAGACACAGTATCGTGTGGCCAATGCCTTCGGCGTCACCGAGATTTTCCAGGGTTTGCCGCGCCGGGTGCTCGTCATCAGTTCAGATATCCTCCCGTACCCCGGGTTGCCAACGGTTGGCTCTGGGCTGCGGGCTTGGGGCTTAGGGCAGGGTCTGGCCAGCCGAGGCCACGAGGTTGTTTTCTCCATGCCGCGCGCGGCGCTGGCTGGCCGCGAACATTTGGTAGCCCGCGACGTGGCCGGCCGGGCCTGGGAACATCACACCCTGTTGACCATCGTGCGCGATGTTGATCCCGAAGCCGTGGTCGTGTGCAACTGGCCAATCCTCGACATGCTGCCATCTGAGGGCCTGAGCATACCGATCATTTTGGATCAGCACGGTCCGCACCTGTTGGAAAGGCAATATCAGAACTTCGGTGATGCGGACGACAACACCCGTGGCAAGCTGAATGCGTTGCGCAAAGCGGATTTTTTCACCTGTGCCGGTCACAAGCAGCTTGAGTATTTCAAGGGGTGGCTGGCTCGAGCTGGCTGGTCGGAAGCTGAGATCCGGGATCAGGCAGCCGCAATTCCCGTCTCGCTGTCGCCCGATCTGCCTGAGCGCCATCCGGCAGCGGAGTTGACCTTCGTCTACGGGGGTGTCTTCCTGCCGTGGCAGGATCCGTCAGCTGCCCTGACGGCCCTGGTGGATGAGTTGGATCTCCGGGGCACGGGCTTGCTCTATTTTTTCGGGGGCAAGCATCCCGTGTACCCAATTGATTCGGGCATCTTCCAGACACTGCATGACAAGTTGCAACGGAGTGATCGCGTCGTAGCGCCCGGGATGGTTGCGCACGATACGCTATTGAGACACTACGCGACCGCCCATGTGGCCGTGGATGTGATGAAACGCAACCCGGAGCGCGAGTTGGCGTTCACGACTCGAACAGTAGAGTACCTATGGTGCGGCGTGCCCGTGATCTACCATGACTATGCCGAACTGTCGGCGTACCTACAGGAATACGAAGCTGGCTGGCTGGTCAATCCCGAGGATAAGGCCGCCCTCATCAATACCATCCGCCATATCATTGATCATCCGGATGAGGTGGCGGCCCGCAGTCGAAACGCCCAACGGCTGGTGCGCGATCGTTTGACCTGGGAAAAAACCATCACCCCCCTCGACGGCTTTGTTCGGCAACCGCGGATGCGTTTACATCCTCCAACTGGACGAAGCCTCATGGCCAGCACGGCAGAAGAAGCAAGATATCTTCTGAGTGTGGCTTGGAAGCTCTATCGCCAAAAAGGCCCAACCACACTTTGGCGCGAAGGCTGGACGTATCTGCGCCGACGGTTTTCTGTTGGGTGAGAGTGTCAATAGCAAGGAGACGAGTATGGCCAAAGCCCTTGTGACCGGAGCTGCGGGCTTTATTGGTTCACATGTTACGGCGCACCTGCTCAAACTCGGCTTCGAGGTTACGGCCCTGGATGACCTGAGTGGTGGCTACCAAGAAAACGTGCCGCAATCCGCCCGCTGGGTGCAGGGCTCGGTCACGGACGTTTCTCTTCTGACTCGCCTGTTTCAGGAATCGCAATTCGACTACGTCTATCACTTGGCAGCCTACGCCGCCGAAGGCCTGAGCCACTTTATTCGCCGCTTCAATTATGAGACAAACCTGATCGGCTCAATCAACCTGATTAACCTCAGTGTGCTTCACAATGTGAAGTGTTTTGTGTTCACCTCCTCGATTGCCGTTTACGGGGCCAATCAGTTGCCGATGGTCGAGAGTCTGACCCCCCAACCCGAGGACCCGTACGGCGTTTCAAAATATGCCGTCGAGTTGGATCTGAAGGCCGCCCACCATCAGTTCGGGTTGAACTATATTGTCTTTCGCCCGCACAATGTCTACGGCGAACATCAGAACATTGGCGACAAATATCGCAATGTCATCGGCATCTTCATGAACCAGATTCTCTCCGGCCAGGCGCTGACGGTGTTTGGCGACGGCGAGCAAACCCGGGCGTTTTCGTATATCGATGACGTGGCGCCGGTGATCGCCCGCTCGGTGCTCAACCCGACAGCCTATGGGGAGGTCTTCAATGTCGGAGGCGATACGCCCTACACCGTCAATCAACTGATCCGGGTGACGTCGGACGCGTTTGGCGTCACGCCGCAAGTCAACTATCTGCCCGCGCGCAACGAAGTGAAACACGCCTACTCGTCGCATGATAAAGTGCGTGAAATCCTGGATGTGCCGCCGCCCATCCCGCTGGAGGACGGCATCGCGCGGATGGCGACCTGGGTCAAACGTGTCGGCAGTCGCAAGACCCGGGACTTCGCCAATATCGAAATCGCGCGCGGCCTGCCGGCTGGATGGTGAGTGGATGATCGTATGAAGGAGTGGCACAAAGAGGCATTTGCCGAGCATGAAGTCGAGCGTTTGTCACACTGTGATCAATGCGGCGCTGCGACCAGCGCAGCGCACTACCTGTTCACGAAGTACGGTCTGCGCGTCGAGCGTTGCCATCAGTGCGGTCTCATGTATGTGAACCCACGGCTGCGCCGGGATATCCTTTGGCAGCGCTATGCTGACGAGTATTTTCAGAACGAGTATCTTCCCCAGCACGGGTTGTATGATGAGCAACGCAACTATGATCGATTTGCGCCGATACTCAAGTCGATCGAGAATTTCCGCCCCAAATCGGGACGGCTCTTTGAATTTGGCGCGGCGATTGGATTGTTTCTGGCCGCCGCTCGCAGGGCGGGCTGGGAGGTCGCTGGTAACGAGTTGAGTCAATTCGCAGCCGATTACGCCTGGCGCACTTTTGGAATCTCGATCGTGCCCGGGGCGGCAGAGACGCTTGACCTGCCCGGCGCAGCCTATGATGCAGTTACTATGTTCGAGACGATTGAGCATGTTCGCTCGCCGCGCCTCGTTCTGCACCAGGCAGCCAAAATCCTGCGTCCAGGTGGACTCTTGGTGCTCTCAACGCCGAACATCGGCGGCTTGTCGTATTTCTTTTTGCGCAGCCGATGGTGGATTGTTGCGCCCAGGGAACATATCTTTTATTTCTCCCCGGGGACGGTACGCCATGCTCTGACGGAGGCCGGCTTTCGCGTTGCGCGTATTGACACCTCTGGCACTGACCTTTATTACTTCTACAATACTCTGATGGGTCGAAACGTCATGCCGAGGCATATTCGCGAGACAGGCGCAGCTGCCTCATCTGGCGATGATGGGCGTCACCTTGCGACGGCGGGCGCCGCCCGCTCGCTTTGGTCTCGGCTGGAGCCGCAGGTGATTCCTTTCCTTCAGAACATAGTCCATCAGCTCAAACTTGCGGACACCTTGTTTGTCTATGCGATTCGATCGTAAGCGCCTCCGCCGAATTGGTAGCGAGGCGATCGACCGTTCATGACCCAGCGCGTACTGGTCATCTCTGGCGACGTGCTGCCTTTGCCCGGCTATCCGACCACGGGTGCCGGACTCCGGGCCTGGGGTTTGGGGCAGGGGTTGCGGGCGAATGGGTTTGAGGTGGCCTTCTCGATGCCCAGGCTCGCCTGGCGGGCGGAACTGACTGCGCCGTTGGATTTTGAGCTTGACTTGTGGGAACACCACGCCATGGCCGACATGATAGCCGGCCTGCGACCGGAGGCAGTGGTGTTTTGCCATTGGCCCGCAGTCCAGATTCCAGGCCGACTCGACGTGCCCACGGTGCTGGACTTCCACGGCCCGCATATGCTGGAGCGAATGTTTCAGAGCCACGGCGAGGCCGGGGCCAATGCCATTGACAAGATTCGGGCATTGCGCAAAATCGACTATTTCATTTGCCCCGCGCACAAACAGCGACCCTATTTCTGGACCTGGCTCATGCTGAGCGGATTTGATCTCACCTCGGTGCAGCTGGACGTTGTGCCGGTCTGCCTGTCGCCTGAACTGCCCGCGCGGGTGGCGGAGCCTGTAGAGCCGGAGTTCGTCTTCGGCGGTGTCTATCTGCCGTGGCAGGACCCGACTCGAGCCTTGCGAGTCGTCGCCCGGACTCTGGCCGCCCGTGGGCGAGGCCGATTGGAAATCTACGGTGGCCGTCACCCCAACTACCCGATTGCGGTGCCGCCCCAGTTCGAGGCGCTCGAGCGAGACCTCGCCACTAATCCACGGGTGAGTTTTCATGGCATGCGACCGCACCGTGAACTCGTCGAGCGTTATACTGGCGCTACCGTTGCGGTTGACCTCATGTCGCGCAACCCGGAGCGAGAACTGGCCTTCACCACACGCACGGTCGAATACTTGTGGTGCGGCTTGCCAGTGATTTACAATGACTATGCTGAACTGGCCGGCCCCATTCGCGACTACGATGCAGGCTGGGTCCTTGATCCGGAGGACGAGGCAGGGATGCAACGCACCGTGGACGAGATCTTCGATGCGCCGGAAACGGTCAGGGTGAAGGCCCGGAATGGGCAGCGGTTGGTGCGCGAAAAGCTGGCGTGGGACCGAGCCGTTGCGCCGCTCGTGAAGTACCTGCACGCACCGGCTCGGCAATTGCCGGCCGGCGATCTGCCGGCCTTTGTGGCCGGCGAGCTAGGCGTGATGAACTATTGGTCGCGAGCACCGTCGCGCTCTTTGCGTTCGATGTGGTCGACCGCGCGCCAGCTGTACGCGATAGGCGGCTGGCGACACTTAGCCGGCGAGAGCGTGAATTTCGTGAAACGGGGAATAGCGCGCACGCGTCACGGCCAGAGCCGCCGCGGCGTATATGCGTCAGAGGATTGAGTTGAGTCTTTGGAACAGATGAGGTTTGATGGCAATCGAGATTGCTGATACGCCGCTGCCAGGCTTGAAATTGATACAGCCACAAGTGTTTCGCGACGAGCGCGGTTTTTTTTTGGAAAGCTATCACCACCGCGTTTGGACAGAAGCCGGGCTAACTGGCGCATTCGTTCAGGACAACCACTCTCGCTCGGCCCGAGGTGTGCTGCGCGGCCTTCACTTTCAGGATATGACGGCGCCGATGGCGAAGCTTGTTCGATGCACCCGGGGCGTAATCTTTGATGTAGCGGTAGATTTGCGCGTGGGCTCACCCACCTTCGGTCGCTGGTTTGGCGTCGAACTGACTGAGGACAACCAAACCCAGATGTACATCCCGGTGGGATTCGCGCACGGATTTGTGGTGCTCTCCGATTTCGCCGATCTGCAATACAAATGCACCAACTACTACACCCCGCAGGCCGAAGGCGCCATCCGCTGGGACGACGGGGACATCGGCATCGACTGGCCAGTGAGAGAGCCGGTCCTCTCGCGGCGTGATCAGACGGCGATGTCCCTTCAACAGTATCGCCGGGCACCCGCCTTCACGATGACGTCCTCGGCCTCGTTACACGACTCATGAAGTTGATTGTGCAGATCCCGTGTTACAACGAAGCGGTCACATTGCCCGCTGTGCTGGCCGACATCCCGCGCAACATTCCCGGGGTGGACGTGACTGAAGTCCTCGTTGTCGATGACGGTAGCACTGACGACACTGTGGCAGTCGCTCAAACATGCGGTGCTCATCACGTTGTGTCACATCCATTCCGGCGGGGTCTGGCGGCTGCCTTTCAGACCGGCCTTGACGCGGCTCTCGGCCTCGGCGCCGATATCATCGTCAATACCGATGGCGACAACCAATACCCTCAGACCGATATTCCGCGCCTCATCGAACCAATCATGCGACATCAAGCCGACATCGTCATCGGTGACAGGCAGACCGCGACAGTGGCCGAATTTTCCACCCTAAAGCGATTGCTACAGAATTGGGGGAGTTGGGCGGTGCGGGTTGCCTCGGGCACGACTGTGCCCGATGCAACCAGTGGCTTCCGCGCCTACTCGCGTGAGGCAGCGCTTCGGCTCAACATCTTCACTCGCTACACCTACACGCTCGAGACTATCATACAGGCCGGAAAGAAAGGTCTGCGTGTAGGTTACGTCACAATCCACACGAATCCCACGCAGCGCCCCTCGCGCCTTATGCGCAATGAGTGGGAATACATCAAGCGTTCGTCCGCAACAATTGTACGCATCTATGCTCTGTATGAACCGCTGCGCACCTTCGGCCTCTTGAGCCTGCCGTTCTTCATCGTGGGCATGGGGCTGATCGGGCGCTTCCTTTTTTTCTACCTGACCGGCTCGTTGGAAGGGGTAGCTCGATACCTGCAATCAGTCGTCATCGGCGGAGTGTCGCTCGTTATCGCGTTTCTGATATTTCTCTTCGGCATCCTGGCTGATATCAGCGCCGCCAACCGGCTTCTGCTCGAAGAAACGCTCTATCGGATTAAACGGCTGGAGCTGGCCCAGGACCTCGAAGTGGGAGCGCTGGAACGCCAATGACTCTGCGGTATTGGCGGACCATGGGGTGGCTGCCGCTCATCCTCTGCCTCACGGCCTGTTCGGGCATCGTCGCGCCCGATCAAACGACGAATGGCTTGCCGCCCGCCACGCTGAGAGTCGGTGAGACGGTTGGTCAGACCTTTGTCGCGCGGCAGATGGGGCTGGCAGGTGTGGAGGTTTACCTTGACCCGAACTTAGGGACAGCGGCGGGTGACGTGCGCTTGAGCCTGCGCCCCGAATACAACTCGCCCGTGGAGTTGGCCTCGGCGACCCTTCCGGCGGCAGCCATCCAAGCGCCGAGCTACTATCGTTTCAACCTTCCACCGCAGTGGGAGTCGCGCCAAGTTTATTACGCCATCGAACTTGAGTTGCAGGGCGGCGGCGAATTGAGAGTCGGGCAAGGCTCGGCCGATAGCTACCTTGACGGCGCGATGTATCATAATGACGAGCCATCCGAAGCGCAGATGATGTTCCGGCTGGTCTATGACACACCGCTTGGGCTGCTGGGCCTGGCTCTAATGGTGGGCGAATGGGTAGTGTGGTCAGTGGCCGGGTTGGCATTGTTTGTGTTGCCCGGCTGGGCGACACTCAGCTGCTTCTGGCCCTCGGATGCCCCGCTCGATGGGATGGCAAAGTTTGGAATCGCAGTCAGCCTCAGTGTGGCAACCTACCCTGTGCTCATGCTGTGGACTCATCTCATTGGTCTGCAGTTGGGATGGGCTTATGCGTGGCTTCCGGTATTGATGGCCGCCGGTGCGATTGTTTGGCGGCGCCGCTCGTTACGCCCTGATGCGCTTGGGATGACGCTCTTGCATTGGCGGCAATCAGAAACGTTCTGGGCGGACCTGACAATGATTGTTGTCGTTGCGCTGACGTTCGGCCTGCGCTACTGGCTGATCCGTTCCCAGGAAGCGCCGATGTGGGGTGACTCGGTGCATCACACGATGATTGCCCAACTCATGCTGGACAACGGCGGGCTGTTCGAGTCGTGGTTGCCGTATGCTGAGTTGAGCACCTTTACCTATCACTTTGGATTTCACACGGCGGTTGCGGTGTTTGCTTGGTTGACGGGCCTCGACTCGGTGCGAGCCGTGATGTGGGCGGGACAGATTTTGAATGGGCTGGCGGTTCTGGCTTTGTGGCCGCTGGTACTTCGGCTGAGCGGCAACCGTTGGGCAGCGGTCGCGGCGGTGATTGTGGCGGGCCTGCTTTCGCCAATGCCTAATTACTATGTGAACTGGGGCCGCTACACCCAGTTGGCAGGGCAGGTTATCCTGCCGGGTGCGATGGCGCTGGCGTGGTGGGTCATCGACCGGCGCAGTACAGTGCCCCGCGCGGTGTGGGTGCTCGGCGCGCTGATGTGGAGTGGGTTGGCGCTCACACATTATCGTGTGCTGATTTTTGGCATTCTTTTTATGATCGTGCTTATCCCGGCTGAAACACTGTCTCAACGTTGGCGCATGGCGCTAATACGTCCGGCTTTATTGGGCCTGAGTGCATTCGCGCTGTTTCTGCCGTGGTTCGTGCGCGTGTTTGGTGGGCGTCTAGTCGGTTATTTCGCCATCCGTATCACGACGCCGCCCACGGCGCTCAGTGACTTCGACCGACAATACAATTCACTCGGTGATGTGACATTCTATCTGCCGGTATACTTGTGGGGCGTGTTGCTGGTGGTGTTGCTGGTCACGTTGGTACGCCGCCATCGCGCCGGCAGCGTGATGGTTGGGTGGGGAGGGCTGGTCTTGTTGGCGGCCAACCCCCAGTGGGTCGGCTTGCCCGGCTCCGGCTTGATCAGCAGTCCAGCGGTAATGATGGGCGCTTACATGCTGGTAGCGGTGCTTATCGGAGCAGCGTGTGGGTGGCTGGTAGTTGGATTGGATGCTCGCGTACAACAAGTCGGCGTGCAGATGGCCCTGGCCAGCGCGGTCAGCTTGGCGGCGTTAGCGGGTTTGCGGCAACGGTTCGCAGACTATCGGCCCGACTTGCATGCGATGGTAACGCGCCCCGATACACGGGCGATGGAATGGATTCAAACGGATACTCCGGGTGAGGCGCGCTTCCTCGTGAATAGTTTCTTTGCCTATGGTGGCGGGCTGATCGTCGGGTCGGATGCAGGCTGGTGGCTGCCGCAGCTGGCTGGTCGTCTGACGACTCTGCCGCCGATGCTTTATGGATCCGAACAAGAACTTGATAATGGCAACGATCTTCAGCACATCAACACGCGGGCGGCCAAGATCGAGCAGCTAGGCCCAGCAGCACCAGAGACTGGCGAACTACTGCGTACGACCGGCATTGCATTTGTGTTTGTGGCTCAACGTGGCGGCATGGTCGGCAACCCTCAACTACCCTGGCTCGATGTTGCAACGCTACGCACAAGCGACTTGTATCGCCAGGTGTATCATGAAGATCACGTCTGGGTCTTCGCTCTCAATCCTTAATCCAAATGCGCATTGTATTGGTCGGACCTGTCTATCCTTATCGAGGTGGCATTGCTCAATATACGGCGCGTCTGGCCCAGGCGTTGGGGCAGCGGCACTCGGTGGAAGTGGTCTCATTCTGCGAGCAATATCCAGCCTGGCTGTATCCGGGAACAAACGATCGTGATCCCAGCATGGCGCCTCTGCAAGTTGCGGCCCACTTCTGGCTGCATCCCTTCTATCCCTGGAATTGGGTTCGAAACGCGCGCTCAATCCACGCTCTACGACCACAAGTAATCCTCATGCAGTGGTGGACGACGTTCTGGGGGCCGGCATTTGGGGTCACAGCTCGCCTGTTGCGTCAGGCTGGTTCTCCACTAATCTTCCTTGTTCATAATGCCTTACCTCATGAGCCGCGGTGGGGTGATCGGGCTATGACTCGTTGGGTGCTTGACGCGGCCACTGGCCTGCTCGCGCACTCGGCGCGCGAAGTGCAGCGGTTGCCGAACTGGACATCGCGTGCTCCCGTGGCAATGTGTCCGCTACCAGCCTTTGATCATTTCGTGGACTCCCCCCTCGACCGAGCTGACGCTCGCCGACGCCTAGGCCTGGAATTGGACACACCTTTGATTCTGTTCTTTGGTTTCGTGCGACCTTACAAAGGTCTGGAATTCTTAATTGAGTCTCTAGCCCGGGTCAACTATGCCGATCGGCGTGTGAACCTGGTCGTCGCGGGCGAGATTTGGGAGGACGAAGCGCGTTATCGAGCGCAGGTGACGAGACTGGGTTTGGAGCATGCGGTTCGATTTGACAACTGGTATATTGTCGATGAGGTCGTGCCTCTCTACTTCGCGGCCGCGGATGTTTTCGCCGCGCCGTACCTGAGCGGTTCTCAAAGTGCGGTGCTTACGACAGCGGCGTCCTTCGGCATGCCGCTAGTGGTGACCAATACGATGCCGCTCGAGTCACTTAACTTGCAGGCAACGGTAGTATATACCTCGCCCTCCGCCGATGTGGAGGCTTTGGCGCAAGCGCTGCGTTTGGCACTTTCGCATCCCGGGTTGGCCCATCGTCGGAGCCGGCCGGAGGCTAATAATGAAAGTTGGTTGCGTGTCGTTGAGACCATTGAACGATTGGCCGGTGCTGTAAGCGTATGAAAATCGCTTTCGTGATGGCGCAGAGTCTCGATAGCCCAAGCGGCCTAGGCCGCCACGGGCCGTTGGCGCGCGAACTGACGCGTCTCGGTCACACGGTGGAGGTCTACGCGCTGCATCCTGACTGGGGCAGCTTGACCCAGCACAGGTTTGACGAATCGGGCGTGCAGGTCCATTATCTCGCACAGATGCACGTGCGCAAGATCGATTCGCGCAAGTTCTACTTTGGCCCAGTACAGCTCATGTTGGTGGCGTTAAGAGCGGTTGTGCTGCTGGCTCGAGCGGTCGGGGCCTCTTCAGCAGATTGGCTGCAAGTGTGTAAGCCTTTACCGATCAACTTGCCGGCTGCCCTCCTCAGCCAACGGGGTAGGCGGCTGATCTGCGATTGTGATGACTATGAGGCAGCGACCAACCGCTTCGCCTTGCCAGGACAACGCACAGTGGTCCGATATTTCGAAAATGGCGTGGCGCGTTGGGCGCGGGCACTGTCGGTGAACACCCAGTTTATGTACCGACATTACCAGCGTATGGGTTTTCCGGAATCGAGACTGATCTGGGTGCCCAATGGTGTCGAGCGTCATCGCTTCAGCCGACCCTTCGAGACCGCCAAACTTCGCCAACGACTGGGTTTGTCGGCGGATCAACCCGTTGTCATCTATGTGGGGACACTGAGCCGGCATAGCCACGCGATTGATTTGCTGTTGAGCGCCTTTCATCGGGTGGCGCGAGCCATGCCGGATGTGCGCCTACTTCTGGTTGGGGGGGGTGAGGATTTCGACAACTTGCAGCACCAAGTGCACACCATTGGTCTGCAGGGCAGTGTCCGTTTTGTCGGGCGGGTGGCTCCGGACGAGGTCCCGGCGTATCTTGGGCTTGCGACCGTGTCCGTGGACCCAGTGCATGATGACCTAATCGCGCAAGCGCGATCGCCTCTCAAGATAGTCGAAAGTCTGGTTCTGGGGGTGCCCGTTATCACCGGCGACGTGGGCGATCGGCGGTGGATGTTGCACGAGGGAGCCAGCGGCGTATTGGTGGCACCCGGGGATGCGAACGCTCTGGCGGAGGGCTTATTGCTGCTGCTGGACAGCCCAGCGCGACGCGCCGAAATGGCGAGCTCGGCATTGGCGGGCCGCGATGCGTGGTTTTGGGATCGTTTGGTGGAGCACTACGTGGAGGCCTACCAGTGAGGCCCAGTGAGTGGTTAGGGCAGTTGCGCAAGCGCCTGCGTGGGCGCATCATCCGCAATCTCTTCTATCTGCTCGGCGGCACGCTGGCAGCTCACATCGCCGTTACGATTAACTTCGCGATCCTGGCGCGCCAATTGGGCCTGGTCCAGTATGGACAATTTGCCGCCTCAGCGACGTTGTTGTCTGTACTTTCCATCGCCTTCAGTCTTGGCCTAGATACCTGGGTTTTGCGAGAAGGGGGGCGAAATCCTGCCGAGCTTCCGGCTCATCTCGGTAGCGTTGGCGCGCTCAAGGTTGCTCTGGGCGGTGTCTGGTTAGTGGCTTTACACGCATTGGTGCCGTGGTTGGATGCGAACACATTCCCGCCGCGCATTCTGAGCCTGATGGCCCTTGTGGTATGGATGGATAGCTTGCTGCTGACTGCCTTGAGCGGCTTCAAAGCGGCCTTACAGAACCAGACGACGGTCATGTTGGAGGCGGGTTCCGATTGGCTCACCCTGCTGGCCACCCTTGGACTGGCAGCGCTTGGGACAACTGATGCGATTATGTATCTCGGGGCGCGCCTCATCGTCTTGGTAACCAGCCTGGCGGCGGCCGGTTGGTGTGTAGTGGTCGTACTGGGCGTGCCGCGACCCCAGCTACGTCGGGAGAGCGGGTTGCGGTGGCGGACGATCTTCAGTTTTTCGGTGTCCGACCTGCTGGCCTGGGCCACGATGCGGCTGGATGTATTGATCGTTGCTGTGATCCTGGGCCCGACAGCCGTTGGGCTATATGCGCCGGCGGTTACGATCATCAACAGTTTCTTCATCTTTCCCAATGTGGGCTACACGGTAATGATCCCGGTCCTGAGTCGGCTATTTGCAGCCGATGCATCCCAAGCCTGGGCAATGTCCTGGCGGTCGGTTAGTGGCCAGGCCCTGACCGGATTGGTTTTGTCCGCGAGTCTGCTCGGCACGGCACCGATTGCCCATTGGGTGCTGGGCCTGGAATATGCGTCACTCGTGCTCTTATTGCAGTTGTTGAGCCCGCTGCTCTTTTTCAAGGCACTCAGTTTTGGCTGGGCTACCATACTCGTCGCGCTGGGCCGCCAGACCCGTCGGGCCATGGTGCAGTTTATCAACGTACTGTTGATTGTGGGATTGGATCTGGCCGCGGCATACCTTTGGGGGATTGTGGGCGTCGCACTGGTATTTGTCATGATCGAAGTGTTTATCTGCGTCGGCTATGGCCTGGCAGTGTACTCATCTAGTCGGCGATTTCTAGCTTTTCGGTCCGTGGAATCTGATGGCTTATGGTGAATATTCTGCTGACCAATGTGCACTCGTTTCGCAACGCAGGCGATGCGGCCCTGACACAAGTGGCCGTGGAACTACTACGGAGGCAGTTCCCAGAGTGTCGTATCACCTTACTCGTCGACGACCCGGCGAGCTACGATGGTGGTGATACGGCCGTGCCGTCTTTCTATTATTTGTTCAAACGACCACAGAGTGATGGCACATACCGGTGGCGGGTCGGGCATCTGGCGTGGAGCCTAATATTGAGTTTGGGCCTGGCTCTGGGCTATCGGCTGACGGGTATGCGCCGATACTGGGCTGCGGATGATGAACTGGCACTGCTATTGCAGGCCTATTTTGATGCTGATCTCGTTGTGAGCACTGCCGGAGGGTTTCTCTACAGTTCCGGCGCTGTGGGCCTGGTGTATGGTGTCGCAGTTTTCACTATGCTGCTGGCCGGTGCCATGGGTAAGCCGCTGTATATGTTGCCGCAGTCGCTTGGACCATTCCATCGATCTTGGGAACGTTGGCTATTGCGCCGTTTGGCGGCCCGTATACGCCTGATGATGGTCAGAGAACAACATTCACTTGATCTGCTCGAGCGTATTGGTGTTCAACCGGCTCGCTGTCATTTGGTGCCCGATATGGCCTTTTGCCTAAATGTTGCGCCACGCCCTCGGGCCACCGAGTGGTTGACAACGCTTGGCGTGCAGCTGGATCGTCGACAACCCAAGATCGGATTTACTGTTATCAACTGGGGAGCAGAAAACCGGCGTTTTGCTGGTCAGGCGAATTATGAAGCGGCAGTGGCCGCGCTGGCCCGTCATTGTGTGCACCGCTATCAGACTCAAATCCTGTTGTTTGTCCAGGTGACCGGGCCCAGCCTAAGTCAGAACGACGCAATTGTTACATGCCGATTGGCCCACCAACTGAGTGATATCGCGGCCCACCTGGCCGTCGTTGCGCCAGTGCCCCAGCCAGAGCTTTTGGCGGCCAGCTACGGGTTGATGGACGTTTTTGTTGGGACACGGATGCACTCCAATATCTTTGCGATGGTCGCCGGCGTGCCCTTGCTCGCCATAGGGTATCAGCCTAAGACACAAGGGATCATGCAAATGGTAGGCTTGCATAAGTGGGTAGTGGGCATCGAACAAGTTAGGCCCGCGCAGCTCTGTGCCATGTTTGATCAGTTGTGGGCCGAACGTGTGGAAGTGCGTCAACAGTTGGCTCGGCGCCTGCCGGAATTGAGGGGCGAGGTCCACCGCGCTATGCATCGTGTGGTGATGGATTTTAGGGCGTGTAGGCCCTAATCCGAAATGCAGAGTCGCCTACGTGTACTGCAAATTGTGGCGGGCCTGCCGGTCGAGAACCCAGCCGGCAGTGGTATCACCCGTTTTGTGATCAGTTTGTGTCAAGCCCTCGATCGGGCCCGCTTCATTCCAATGATTGGGGCGTTGTGGTCGTATGATGCCTTAAGCGAGAGTGCCATCATCGATTCGCTACGCGGCGATGGTATCCCGGCCTTTGCAGCGGCGGCTTGGGATGCCGCCTCGCCTTATGCAGCCCTGTGGAAATCACTCCGCGCCCTCGCTAGTTATGTTCGAACCCATCCCGTCGACATCGTGCACTCACATTCCGAATTTGGTGATATGGCAGCACTCTGGTTGAAGGCCAAGGGGGATGTCCGCTCAATCCTTCGCACTGTTCACTACGGTTATGGGTATGAGTGGCGCAATAGGCCCTGGCGCCGTTGGCTTCTCACGAACTTGCTGTATCCACTTTGTTTTGATCTGGAAGCCGGTGTAAATCGCCGTATCGCCCAACAGCTTAGTGATCGCCCGGTCGCGCAATGGCTGAGGCGTCAGGGGTTGTATCTGCCGAATGCCATTGACTTGGGTCGTTTTGCGCAAGGGCGAACTGACTCATATCAGGTGCGGCGCACTCTGAACGTGCTGGCTGCCTCGGCGGTCATTGGCACAGTGGGGCGCTTGGCCGAACAAAAAGGTCACTGGCGCTTGATTGAAACCGCCGCAATTGTCCTGCGGCACCATCCGCAGGTACATTTTCTAGTCGTGGGCACTGGAGACCTTGAAACGAGTCTTAGGGCTCAAGCTTTTCATTTGGGTATCGATGCCAACGTTCATTTCTTGGGGGCGCGTGCTGATGTAGAACTAATTCTGCAGGCAATCGACATCTTTGTCCTCCCGTCCCTTTGGGAGGGATTGTCAACCGTCATCATGGAAAGCATGGCAAGTGGCGTGCCGGTCATCTGCAGCGATTTGCCGGCCAATCGTGATCTCGTGCAGGCCGGTGTCAATGGGTGGTTGTTTCCCGCAAATTACTCGCCACAGTCTTGGGCAGGCGTCATTATAGAGGCCCTCGAACGACCCGACCTGTGCCGGGCATATGCGTCGCGGGCCTTTGAAACCGTTGAGGCCCACTCCATCGAGAATGTTGCTCGCCAACAGATGAAAGCCTATGAAACCTTGGCTGACCGACGCTGAAAACCCGTCTGTGTCAAGAACCGTCTATCACCGTGCCATCTGCGGGAGGCTATGGCAGATCCACCGCTAGATCGCCCACGTCGAGTTCTTGATCTGGATTGGTTATCCAGACCTTGGCCTGGCCTGAGGGTTCGGCGACAATTCGATGTTCGCCGTAAATGTCCCCGACGACGATTACGTATTCCGCGGCTGCAATATTCACAATCTCAAAATGCCCAACCTCATCGGTCAGCGCACCGGGACTCCTAGCACCATCCAGGAGGAATGCCCCATCGTCGCTTTGACGATAAACTTGCGCCAGCCTGACGCTGACGCTCGCCAAGGGCAAGGATGTTGTGGAGGACAACACTCGCCCAGAAACTGAAGATTTGCCTGATTCGATTGTTGCTGGCGATGTGGGAGTGCCGGTCTGGAGAGAATTGCACGCGCCCAACAAGAGACACATTATCAGAAAGAAAGGCTTGAATTTCATGGAGCTGATGGTACCACTTCCCCGAGGATTGGCAATAACCCAAAATTACGGCCGGAGTTAATACAGGAGGATTATTGCTTTGGGGTTTGGTTTCGCTGATAGTTGAGCAAACAAGTCCAAGGAGCATAAACGATGAAACACAAAGCATTTTCACTGGCAGTAATGCTAACGCTGATCCTATCAGCGATGCACACGTCTTATGTAAGTGCCCAGGCGTATACGACAACCTTTTCCACTTCAATCACTATTCTGAACGTTTCCGGGTCTACCGCACAATATGTTGTGTCGCTATATTCCTCCCCCACCACCACATCCCCCATTACGGTAAGTCAACCGGATTTACCCGCGGGCGCAGGCACCTCGTTGTTTGTGGGTAGCCTATCGTCGGTGCCGGCTGGGTTCCGAGGATCTGCCATTATTCAGGCCAACGCACGCCTGCTGGCCACAGCCGTCCAGGTCCCCCAAGGCTCCGCCACGGTTAAGAACCGCCCGATGTCGAACGGTTTCGAGGCCGGATCGAGCAGCGCTGTGATTGCGACGTTCTTGAAGCAACGATTCGATCAAAATACGATCGTTGCCATCCAGAACACGGACACCGCAAACAACAACGTCACGGTAAGCATATACGATGCGACTAACCCGAGCGCTCCGCCGGTTCAGGTGACGCAGAATGACCTGGCCCCAGGCGCGGCCTTCTATTTGGATGCCGGTACTCTGTCTAGCGTGCCCAGCAACTTTAGCGGGTCAATGACGATCTCAGCAGTTCGCTCGAACGGCGGAGGCAATGGGAGTATCGTGGCCTCAGCCATGGAACTCAATATTGCAGGAACGGGTGCGTCTGCCTTTGAAAGCGTGGGCACAGGTGCCAACACGGTCTATATGCCCTCTGCCATTTGCAATGCTTTCGGCGGACAGAATACCGCCTATGCGGTGCAGAATACCAGCCTCAGCACCGCCGCCTCTGTGACCGTGACCTACAGTAACGGCTCGGTCGAGGGACCGATCACGGTCAATCCTGGCGCCAAGTTCAGTTTTCAAGGTTGTACCGTTAATTCGGCGGGCTTTAGTGGCTCGGCACGTATCACCAGCACGGGCGCTCCGATCATTGCCGTGGGCAAGGTCATTGGCACTGGGCTTTCGACGGCATTCGTGGGTGCCACGACGGGTGGGCGTGAACTGGCCCTGCCCTATGTCCGCTGGTCGGAGACCCAATACTCAACAGGCGGCCGTCAGCGGACTTTTCTGGCCATACAAAATGTGGGTTCAACGGATCTCGCGGCTGGTGCCGTCACAGTGGAGTATCGTGACAAGACCGGCGCTGTTGTAGGGACTCACAGCCTGGCGGCTATTCCAGCGGGTGGTAAAGTCAATTCGAACCCCTCGAATGTCGGCTCAGCCGCTTCCGAACTCGGATATTACTCTGATGGCACATTTGGCGCCGGGGCCATTGTTCGTGGGCCATCGGGAAGCCAGTTGGTCGTAATCGCGCGCGTTCAGTCGGTCGTACCAGGGGTCAACACCGTGGGTGAAGACTACAATGGTCTCGTGATCACTCCATAGTTGCTCGATCCCTAGCTTTCGCCGGAATGCGCCTTAATCGCGGGCCAGGACTTAGGTTCTGGTCCGCGTTTTGTGCTAACTTCGGCTGAGCTGGGCCGGCCACAAAGTGGCTCTGGATCGGGGCGGTTGGATGATCCGTCAGGGTTGCTGAAAAAATGGAATGGTCAGGGTGAAGAACGCCTGGTAGGCCCAGTTGTCGGATGAGAAACCATCGTTTACCCGCCCACCTAACGCGTAAACACGGGTTTCAACGACGGCTAGACTCAGCCCCGTAAGGTCGCCGACCTCGGATACCTCCACGGCAGTCCATAAGTCTTGATTGGGCACATATTGAAAGAGAGCCGAGGTTGGTTTCGGGCCTCCTCCGATGGCGATGATCAGGTCTGCTACGTTTGCGACCCCCAAACCTTGTCGAGCTTCTGGCAAAGACGCGCGCTTGAGCCACGCCTGGGGAGATGGTACCTTCACATCCCGACTCGGCTGATACTCAAGGTTGAGGGTGAGCGCCGTATCTCCGTTGGTGCCCCCGATAACATAGATCCCATTCCCGGTTGTGGTCGCTCCCGCCAGCCCCCTAGCGGAGGGCATGGGCGTTCGTTCAACCCACCGGTCCATTGCGGGGTCGTAGGCAAATACGGTCGCCGTTAGCGCCGCCCCGTCCCAACCCCCAAACACATAGAGTCTGCCCTCAAACGCCGCCAGGGCGTACTGGCTCAACCCTATCGGCATATCAGCGCCGGCGCTCCACTGATCCGCAACTGGATCGTACACCTCCAGTAGGCTGGTCGGCCGGCCAGAAGTGAGGCGTCCTCCCGGGACCAGGATCTTTCCGCCTATCACGGCGGCTTGCACATCCGCAACCGGAGTAGGCTTGGAGGTCAATGTTTGCCAGGTATTGGTATTCGAGTTGTATCGTTCCAGCACGCCACTCGGGCCCGCCCAGTCCTCACCGGCAATCGCATAAACGAAGTTGTCGACCACGGCCGTCGCCAAGCCGGCGCGAGCCGTAGGCATGTCGGCGCGCACCTGCCAACGGGGCGGCGCAGTGACCGCAATCTGCGTGGGTGAGGGCAAAAAACTCGGGAGCCAAACCGGCCACGTCCATGCGAGAGCGCCGACCAGTGTCAGCGCCAACACTGCACCGCCGAACCATTGCCAGCGTCGCTTGGGCTGGCGCACGGCTGTCGGGCCAGTGGAGGTATCCGTCATCGCTGCGGCCTCCCTCGCCTCTGGTGCGATATCCTCCTCAACGATCTGGCCATCACCGGGAACAGCCACCTGCACCAAACCCGAACGTATCGCGTACAGCGTCGCCTCCGTGCGCGACGCAACGCCGATCTTCGCAAAAATGTTGCGCAGATGGACCTTGACGGTGTTCGGACTGATGACGAGTTGCTGCGCGATCTCCTTGTTGCTGGCCCCGGTCGCTACCAGCTTCAGGATTTCCTTTTCACGCTCGCTCAACTCTGTGCCATTCTGTTCAAGCATGCTACCCTGAGACGCTATCGATGAACAATCGGAAGATAGTTCGTGAAACAGTGGGGCGAATTGCCGCCAGTCTGATATTGTAACGCGGCATCTGCCTGGATCAACCCAGCCCCATACTCGTTGTCCGGCCCCGGCGAACCAAGATCGAGCGCCGTATCCTCCAGGGCAGACCGGATTTCAGCGGGCGACGTAAACTGCGGCTGGCACGCCATTAGCGCAATCACTCCGGATACCAGGGGCGTCGCCATCGAAGTGCCCGAGCGATACTCGTACCCCCCGCCGCGCGCGGTGGAGAAAACCCCCACCCCCGGCGCGGCCACATCCATCTCGGGGCCAACATTGGAAAAGGCGGCGCGCACATCGTTCCCGTCGGTCGCTGCCACGGCGATTACGGACGAGGCCGCGGCTGGACACAGCACCGGGCCGTTCTGATTGCCAGCCGCGGCGACGACGGTGACACCCATTGTATACGCATAGGTCGCGGCCAGTTCCATCACCGGCGAAGGGCAAGGGCCGCCCAGGCTCAAATTGATGACGGACGCCCCATGTTCCGTTGCCCACACGATAGCGGAGGCCACATCGGCATCATCGCCGTTGCCGGCCGAATCGAGTACCTTGAGGGGCATGATGCGCGCGCCCCAGCTGGCGCCAGCGATTCCCAGGCCGTTGCTCGTGCTCGCCGCTGCGATGCCGGCCACATGCGTGCCGTGGCCGTGGTCATCGTCCGGAGGCAGTGAGGCATTGATCCAATTCACGCCCGGCACCAGTTTGCCCTGGAGATCGGGATGATCGAGATCAACGCCTGTGTCGATTACGGCGATGATGACGTGGCTCGCGCCGGTAGTGAGCTGCCACGCTTGTGGAAGCCGGATGCGGTTTGGGCCGTATTGTTGTGCCCAAAAAGGATCGTTGGGAGCAGTCTGCTGCAAGCTGACGCGCTGCACGCGCTGGACGAACTCAATGTCCGAATGGCCCGCCATTTGCCCGATGACGTCACTGCGCGGAAGCTCGATCACGTTCAATCCGAGTCGCTCCAACTCGGGCGCGGCGATGGCTGGCCATGCCCTCGGTGTATCCGTCGAACGCAGACGAACGACAACCCGTTCAGTTTGCGTCCGGAGGCTGACGGCGGTTGTGGCCAGACTCGTCGCCACCATCGCCGCGATCCAAATCCAATGTCTCCGACGCTGACCCATAGTTACGCTTCCCGAAATTATAATAGCGGTGACGTGAATCAATTGACACTCTCGTTGTGGAAATGGTTGGTACTTTTGTCTCGACCGGTGATGATCGGGTTCGTTTGGATTGGCCTTGTCAATGCCGGCCGCATCGAGCCGGTTGCGGCGGTAGACAGTGAGCAGCCGCGTCTGGACCGGGCGGCTGATGTGCCGCGGGACACCGTGACTGTAGCGCAAACGTTCATCGCTCGGCACAACGGTTTGTCGGCGATTGAACTCCTGGCCGTCACGTATCCCGGGCCACCCGGCGTATCGGCGTTGACGTTACGGCTGAAAGATGACGCGGGCGGCCCAGTCGCGGAGCAGACCTTCAAGGATTTAGCGCACAACGCTCCGCTCCGCCTGGCTTTCGAGCCGGTAGCTACCAGCGCCGGGCGGCGATTTACTCTCGAATTGCTTGGTGGCCTGGGAAACAATTCAACCGTGTGGGCGTACAGCCTCGATGGTTACCCGGACGGCGAACAACGTGGCTCCGATGGAGATCTGAGGTTCTCGACCACCTATACCTATCTGCCTACAGACCTTGTGACCGATATTGTGACGAGCGTGAGCGAGCTTGCTCAATGGGCGCCCGTTGCGTGGGTCGTTCTATTTGCGCCAGGCCTGCTGATGCTGGCGGTGCTCAGGATGACATTTGCCACTGTGTGGTCGCGTTGGGGTATGGCGCTGGCTCTGAGCGTCTCGGTCCTTGCCTTCCTGTGGCTGTGGGCGTCGGTATTCAAGTTCCGGTTGACTGGCGTCGCGATGCAGTCGGCGTACGGCATTGTTGGCTTTGTCGTGGTTGTGCAAACGCTCCGCGCCTGGCTAAGCGATGCGACCGCCCGACCCCGTCCTGGCCCACATGACATCGCCATGGGCGCGCTCTTGCTGGGGGCGGTCGTCGTCCGTTTTCTGGCTGCGCGTGATCTGGCGTTTCCGATGTGGGTCGATTCGCCGCACCACGCCCTTATCGCTCGCGTGCTGGCTGAGGCCGGTCATGTGCCTTCAGCTTATCAGCCAGTGTTGCCGGTGGATAAATTCACCTATCATTTTGGATTTCACGCCCTGGCCGTGACATTTGCCTCGCTGACCTCGCTTACTCTCGTGGCGACGTTCCTCTTTTTGGGCAACTGCCTCAACGGCCTGATGGCCCTGGCGGCGTACACGCTTGCGATCGAGCTGACTGGCCGCCCACGTGCAGGCCTGATTGCGGCGCTGATTGTCGGCCTGGTCGCGCTGTTCCCGGGCTACTACCTGGCCTGGGGCAGATACACCCAGTTGCTTGGCCTGCTCATCTTCGCGCCGCTGCTGGGCGTCACATGGCGACTGATTCGGCCAAGTGAGGCCACCCTCAACCCTGGTCAACTTGCCATTGTGGTCAGCCTGCTGGCGAGCGGGCTGTTGTTCGCCCACTATCGAGTCGCGTTCTTCTTCGCGACCTTTGTCTGGACGGCGCTGGCGGCGGGCCGCGTTCGAGGCTGGCGGAGTATGGCAACGGTCGTGTTGCTCACGACTCTGCTTTCTGCACCCTGGTTGAAGCAGTTGAGCGCAACCTGGTTGCGACCTTCGTTGGCAAACCCGGACTTCATCAGCGCGCCGGCTGGCTACAACGATTTTCCGTGGGGTTACTTCGACAGTTCGCTCGAACGTGCGTGGGTCATCGCAGCGCTGATCGGGCTGGCGCTTATGCTCATTGCGCGCCAGCGTACCGGCTGGCTGCTGTTGGGCTGGTTGGCGCTTACGTCGGCCCTGCTCAACCTGGGGCCTGGATCGTGGGTCGTGAACAACAACTCGTGGGCCATCTCGCTGTTTCTGCCGGGTGCGGTTCTGGTTGGATTCGGGGGCGATGCGGTTTGGCATTGGAGCGCAAGACTCATGGATGCCGCCAACTGGTTGAGGCGCGGGACGGGGCTTCTTTTACAATGGCTCCTCCTCGCCGCGCTGACGGTTGTGGCCGCGACGGGAACTCGTGCGCAGCTAACGATGGCGAATCCGGCGACGACGCTGGCCCTTGCCGCCGACCAGCCGGCCCTGGACTGGGTAGCCGCGAATACATCATCCGATGCGATCTTTGCCGCCAACAGTTGGCTGTGGCAGAACAACACTTGGGCAGGATCAGATGGAGGAGCGTGGTTGACGCCGCTGACCAACCGGCGCAGCACTATCCCGCCGGTGGATTATGCGTATGATGCAAGGCTGTTTGAGTCCACTAATGCCTTCAACGAACGTCTCGCGGCAGTCACGGAGGCGGATGCGCCGGCAACCCTGGATTTGTGGCGTGAAGCCGGGGTGACCCACATCTTCATCGGGGCGCGGGGCGGGGTGCTCAAACCTGAGATGTTCGTTGACTCGCCCAACTATCGCTTGCTGTTCACGAATGGCGCGGCCTGGGTGTTCGAAGTTGTGGCACCGTGAACGCTCACCGCGGGCTGGAGAATGCCAACACCACCTCGCCGTTGGGCAGCAGCTGCCCTGGCCCATCCGTGATCGGCAGCCGGCTTCCATCCGCCGGGCGATACAGGCCAACATACAGTTTCAGGGCCGAAAGTCCGGTGCCGCGCGGCAATTCGAGGTCGCGCGAATCGACCACAACCTCCCCCGGCGCCCACACGTTGGTTGGATAACTGCCATGGCGGGGCACACCATCACTTTGCGTGTAGTTCTGCGGATCGCTCGATCGCAGATGGGCGAATACCCGGTAGCTCTCCTCCAACGGCCGGCGTGTCGTCCAATGCAGGTCGAGTCGGACCCCGCGGCCGTTAGGCCAGACCGACACGTCGTAGCCGATCAGCTCAATTGAGTCGCCGAGTCGAAGGGCGCTGGAGTAGTGAGGCTGCGGTGGCGGTTGTTGGGAACGAACCACCAGCGGAACGCGCGCGCCGTGGGGTTGCGGTGTTCCGTTGCCAACGGTCACCGGGAGCGCATCTCCGGTTGGCGTCCGCAGAAAGCTGACCTCGACTATGCCGATGGCCGGCGCCGGGAACGCCTCCGGCACAATCAATTCAAACCAATCGCAAAAGGGTTGCCCCGGTGCCCAAAAGCTCGTCGGGAAGTTTCCATCACGGGGATAGGACACCAGCTTCCCGTAACCTTGCCCATCCGGCCCAATCAGTTCCAGCTGTAAGTAATAGTTGTTTGTGACCGGCCTGCGGGCCTGCCAGCATAAATCCACTCGCGCGCGCTGCCCGGCCCGGGTGGGTGTCGGGGAAAGGTAGCCCAGCAATTCGATCTCGTCACCATACATGGCGCCGGCGTCTCGCACCATCACCGCCGATTGTGCGCTGGAAATGGGCAGCGGTTTGGCGTAACTGTCGGCGATGATGGTGAACGGCATGAGCCAACTCAACACTACGAGGCTCAGCGCCAGGACGACCAACACACTCCGTTGCCAGCGCGGCGGGCAGAGTTCTACCCAGCCAGCTACGAGCAGCAACACCCCACACGGCAACGCCGGCAATAAGTATCGCCCGACCAAAAGCAGATTGTCCTGTTGAGCGATTGCCAGCGCGGTTGCGAGGCCGACGAGGGCCGCTGGTTGCAACAGCAAGACACCGTACTGCGCGAGGGTGGACGCGCGGTGGCTGCGCCAGGTGAGCGCAGCGCGACCCAGCCCAACCAGCGCGATGGCCGCAGCTCCGTACCACACTGGGTAAACCCAAGGATGTGTCTCGAGGTTGCCCCAGCCATAAGAGGCAAAAAACGTTCTGAGCGCATATTCGCCTGAGCCGGCCGTGACGGGGTGCACGCCGGTTTGCAGCGCGGTGAGAAAGCGCCCGAGGGTTGCCCATTGAAAGACCTGTCCGGTCACAAAATCCAGGGAGGAGAGCGCATACAAACCAAGGCAAGTCGCCAGGGTCAGCCCCAGCAACGTCAACGCCGACTTGGCGCGATGGCCCAGTAACAGATTGAACAGCAGCGCACTCACCGCGACGGGCACGTAGGCTAACGCATTCAGTTTTGTGAGCAGCGCGGCCACCAGCAACAATGCCGTCGCCAACAAGAGCCGATAGCGACTGCCCGCCTGCAGGATTCGCAATACACAGTAAAGAATCGGCGCAGCCAGACTGGTGACGAGCAAATCGTTCGTCACCATACTGCCGATGAAGACAAACTGGGGCCAAAAAGCATACAGGAGGGTAGCTGCCCAAATACGCGCAGAGTGCGCCGGCCACATCAACCTCGCGCTCAGGAACACGAAGATCACGCTGAGGGTGCTGATGATGGCGCCCAGCGCGCGAGCGGCGCGGAGCGCCTCGACCTGTGCCCGCTCGAGGCCGGTGGGCGAGTCAGGCGTCACGGCGAAGTTGACGCCTGCATTTCCGTAGCTCATCAGGGGATTGAGTTCAGGAAATAAGAAGGTCTGGCCCAAATCACGTGTCAGGAGCACCGGGGCGATGAGGAGGTAGTACAGCGGCGGTTGAAACTTCGACCATATCTGGTCGGCTTCCGGGTCGCCGGGTTGCAGCAATTGGCGATACTTGGCGAGGTAGCGGGCATACTGGTAGTGCCCGGTTTCGTCGAAGGACTCCCACGGCGGCACGATAAAGCTATAGGTCAAACCCACGGCCAGCCGCGCCGCCAGCAGCAGCCCCAACGTCAGCCAGGTGCGGCGATTAGAGTTCATCGGCGAACGAACGCTGCGCGCGGCGGAAGACCGTCAGGCCGATGACGAGGGCCAGCAGCGCCTCAGCCAGTGTGAGGGCCAACAGCGAGTAGTCGGGGGCGACGCCAGAGTACACAACCCGGCGATACTGAGTGACGAGGCCCGCCATCGGGTTGAGGACGAGCGCTAGTTGCGCCAGCCCGTTGGCCGCCCCTTGTGTCGAGTAGTCGTAGACGATCGGGGTGAGGAAGAAGCCGGGCAGCATCAACACTTCGACGATTTGCTGGATGTCGCGGAAGAAAACATTGAGGGCCGACAACGCCAGCACCAGCCCGAGAATTAACGCGGACTGGGCGGCAAGCAATATCGGCAGCCAAAGCAACGCCGGGGTGAACGGTGTCCCGAACAACAGCATGATCAGACCCAGCGGCGCCAGCGCGATGACGAAGTTGACGGCGTTCGATAACACCACCGCCAGCGGCAAGATCTCGCGCGGAAAGCCCACCCGATTGATGAGGTGGCCATTGCTGGTGATCGAGGTCGTGCCGCTCACGACCGCCAGGCTGAAGAAATTCCACGGCAACAGCGCTGCCAGAAAGAAAACCGGGTAATTGGGGATGGGGTTGGGGACGATGAAGCCGAAGACCAGGCTGAAGAAGAACGTCAACAGCAGGGGATAGAGCAGGCTCCACACGACGCCGAGCACCGAGTTGCTATAGCGCACCTGCAGGTCGCGCCAGGCCAGCAACCCGGCGGCTTCGCGATATTTGAAGAGGGCCGAAACCTGGGCGATCACGACAATCGGATGACGGGCAGGGCTTGAGTAAACAAGGGCATGGTCGGCGGGCGATGTTACCGGGTTGTGACGGCGGCTTTGTCGTTTTGTAATTGACCCAGCCGCTGATACTCACGCAGTGCAGTCAGGGCCGAGACGATCAGCCCGCGCTCGCGCAGAGTTGCATCCGAGAGTGTGCGAGTAGCTTGCAGGTGTCGCCGCTCGCGCAGCAGATGGGGAAGGCTGCGAGCAAATCCCCAGGTTCCGGACGCGAGTGCGCCCAACCCCGCCCACTGCGCACGAAAGCCGAATTCTAGCACGCGGTACAGATCGTACCCAAGGGAAGTGACGAGCCCCCGCAGCAGCGTCGGCCATTGCAGGTGCTTGACCATGTTGGCATAGCGATTGCGCTGCATCTGCCGGATGCGGAACGGCGCAGCCCGCCCGCCGACCGACCCGCCGAAATGATGGTGAGCTTCGGCCTGTGGGATGTGCCAGACCTCGTGACCGGCCAGCCACGCCCGCCAGCACAAATCTACATCTTCGAGGTAGGCGAAGTAGCTGGCGTCGAAGCCGCCGAGCTTGAGGAAGACCTCCCGGCGCACGAGCATCGCCGCACCGGGCACCGCCGCCACCCAACGCGCGGTGTCGTGTTGGCCGCGATCCACCTCGCCCCAGCCGATCTCGAACGCGGTGCCCGCGTCGGTGTACGCCGCGCCCGCGCACTGGATCACGCGGCCATTCGCTTCGGCACCCGCCAACAAAAGCTTGCCGCCGAGCACGGCGGCCCGTGGATGTTGAGCTGCTGCCGCCAGCAGTGTCTCCAGCCAGCGCGGCGTGAGTGTGGCATCGTTGTTGAGCAGCACTGCCCACTCGCATTCGATCTGGGCGAGCGCGCGGTTGTAAGCCTCAGCAAAGCCATAGTTGTGGTCAAGGGCCAGCACTCGAACCTGTGGCCAATTCTGGCGCAGGTAGGCCAGCGACTCATCGGTCGAGGCGTTATCCACCAGGATCAGGTCGGCCGGAGTCGTGAGTTGCGCCAGACTGGTGAAGCACGCTTCCAGCCAACGCTGGCCGTTGTAGTTGAGGACGAGGATGGCAACGCCGGCCACTCAATCCAACTCCACCGGCAGGCCGCCCACCGGCTGCCGGCGCGACGGGCCACGCTCGCGCCCGAGGCTGAGGAACTGATCCCAGGCGTAATTCCAACTCAACCCACGCAGCACCTGCCAATCGCTGCGGCGGCGCAAGGCTTCGATGCGCGCGCGGCGTTGGGCAAGCCGTTGCGACTGCGACCACACCCAGCGATACGACGCCGCCTTCGCCTGCAAAAATCCCGGCCCGCGTAAGAGGCAGTATCCCCACATCAACAGTTCGGTGACGAGCAGCATCGGCGCAAGAGCCAGCCGCGCCGGCGGGCCGAGGTGCGTCAACAGCAGCGCCAGGCGGTTCCGTTCGAGCAGAAACAGCTTTTCGGGATACATGCTGAGGTGATAGTGGTGATGGACCACGGAGCGCGGCACACAATACACGTCGTACCCCATCAACTGCAGCGACCACGACAGTTCGACATCTTCGTGATACAGAAATCCGGCCTCATCCCAGCCCTGCATATGCGTGAGCACGGCCCGGGGCATGACGAACGCGGCCCCGTGTAACCCTGAGACCCGTATCGGCTGCGACAGATCGGCGGGCCGCTCGCGCCACAGCCAGCGATTGAAGCCGAGGCCGGACACGTGCACCTCCTGTCCCGCCGAATTGATGCGGCCATCGCCGCGCAGGAGGATGAGGGGGCTGAGGCCGCCGGCCTGCGGATTGGCCTGCAGAAAGCTCACCGCCTCGGCCAGCCAGCCCGGCTCGACGACGCAGTCAGGGTTGAGGACGGCGACGTACTCGCCGCGCAAGTGGGGCAGGGCGCTGTTCACCCCTCCGGCGTAGCCGCGATTGGTCGGGTTGTGGAGCGCGTGCACATTCGACCATTGGGCCGCGAGCGTCGCGGCGAGGTCGCCGCTGCCATCGGGGGAGGCGTTATCCACCAGCCACACCTCGGACGGCGGCGAGGCCGTGTCCGCCTTGAGCGCCGACACACATTCCGCCAAATGGTCACGTCCGTTGTAGATGACGACGACGACGGAGACGTCGGGCCGAATCGGCTCACTCATCCAAATCGAGGGGGGTGATGATCTCCACCGGTGGGGCTTTTCGCAGCCGGGTCAGGCGCCCGGCGAAGATCGAGAGGAAGAGCGCGGCGGAGACAACTTGCATGCCAAAGACCAGCGCGGTGGCAGCCAGCACCACCTGCCGGGTGGCGAAGAAAAGCCCCTGCCCACTTGCAATCCACTGATTGAACAGCAGAATGATGTATACCGCTGCGATCGCGATGGTGATGACGCCCAGCAGCGCGCCGCCGAGCCGCACCGGCCGCGAACTAAGGCCGACCAACCAGCGCGCCGGACGGTAGCCGGCCTCCACCCCGTACAGCGCCGCGGCGATGCCGAAGACGATCAACTGAAACGAGGCGACGGCCCCGAGGGTGACGATGATGAAGGCATGCACATCCAACCCAAGGAAGGCCCCTTGTCCGAGCACCCCCGCCCCGCCCAGCGCCAGCAGCATGATGATGAAGCCCGGGGTGACGAAGGTGAGCAACGGATTGTAGAGCAGGAACATGGCCAGGATACGCCCGAGGATGAGGACGCCATCCCTCCACGCATGCAGCTTCTTCGCGCCCAGCCGCGCCCCGTATTCGATCGGAAACGTGGTGGCCCGCAGGCCGCGCACCCGGGCCTTGATGCCGATTTCGGCCTCGATGTCAAACCCCTCCGACTCGAGCCGCATCTTGAGCAACGCCTCGCGCCGCAGCCCGTACAGCCCGCTCAGATGGTCGGAGCCGTCGAGCCCATGTGAAAACGACAAGAGCAGATCAAAGATGCGATTGCCGATCCGGTTGACGAGCGGCATGGCCTCGGTATCGCGCGGGCGACTGCAACGTACCAGGTCGTGATGGGCCAGCAATTCGACAATCGTGGGGATCGCGCTGGCCGGGTAAGTCGCGTCGGCATCCATCACGACGATGAGGTCACCCGTCGCGTGGGCGAGGCCGGTGCGGATGGCGGCCCCTTTGCCGCGGTTGCTCCGGTGGCGGATGAGGCGAATGGGGTAGCGGCGGGCGATGGCGGCCGACTCGTCGGTGGAGCCATCGTCCACGACGATGATTTCATAGCGGCCCTCGGCCTCACCGCGCACGGCGGCCAACACATCTTCGAGCACCGTCGGCAGGGCGGTGGCCTCGTTGAAGGATGGCAGGAGGATGCTGACGGTCATGGGCCGGGCAGGAGTGGCCAGCGCCACAGCCGGGCGCAATGTCGAAAGTGCTGACATGACAGATTAGTCAACGAACTGAATGCGGTGCGATTATAGCCCGGGCGGTGGCAAAACAAAAAGCGGGAGCGCCACCCGTGAGGTGACGCTCCCACTCCGTAAGCGAACCCGGCGCTCAGCGGATCGCGACCTCGGTATCCTTGTGGAACAGGTGCATGTTGTCGAGGTTCATCGCCATCGGCACCTTGTCACCCACACGCGCCCGGCTGCGCGGATCAACCCGGGCCACATAGTTCTTGTCGCCCGACTTGAGGTAGAGGAAGACCTCGTTGCCCATCAACTCGGTCACTTCGACGTCGGCCTCCACCGGTGCGGAGTGCACGCCGGGCGGGGCGAAGTTCGGGTCGTGAATATCTTCGGGGCGGACGCCAAAGACCACCTGCTTGCCCGCATGCGCCAGGTACGCGCCGGCCTTACTCTCGGGCACCCGCACCGCAAACGCGCCGGCATCCACGACCACGGTGTTGTCGGCCTTCACCAGTTTGGCGTCGAAGAAGTTCATGGACGGCGAGCCGATAAAGCCGGCCACAAAGACGTTGTTGGGCCGGTCGTATAAATTCTGCGGCGAGTCGAGTTGCTGCAGGATGCCATCCTTCATCACCGCGATGCGGCTGGCCATCGTCATGGCTTCAACCTGGTCGTGCGTGACGTAGATGAAGGTGGTCTTGAGGCGCTGGTGCAGCTTGGAGATTTCGGCGCGGGTTTGCACGCGCAGCTTGGCGTCGAGGTTGGACAGCGGCTCATCGAACAGAAACACCGAAGGTTCGCGAACGATGGCGCGCCCCACCGCCACGCGCTGGCGCTGGCCGCCGGAGAGTTGTTTGGGCTTGCGCTGGAGCAGGTGGCTGATGCTGAGGATCTCGGCTGCTTCCTTCACCCGCCGGTCGATCTCCGCTTTGGGCGTCTTGCGAAGCTTGAGGCCGAACGCCATGTTGTCGTACACGCTCATATGCGGATACAGCGCGTAGCTCTGGAAGACCATGGCGATGTCGCGATCCTTCGGCGCGACATTGGTGACGTCGCGGTTGCCGATGAGGACGCGCCCGCCGGTGATTTCTTCCAGCCCGGCCAGGCACCGCAGCGCCGTGGACTTGCCACACCCGGAAGGCCCCACGAGGACAAGAAACTCTTTGTCTTCAATGGCGATGTTCAAATCCTTCAGAACGTGGTTGTCATTGAACCGCTTATCAACGTGGTCGTAGGTTACGCTTGCCATGTGAGGTTTCTCCTTTGGGTTTTCATATGGTGACGGCATTATAACTGAGCGTGCGCCCGGCGCATAGATGAATTTGGCGCTGCCCGGCGTGGCGGGCTACCGGGGCCGGGCCAGCGCCGCCGCCTCCTCGCGCGCGTGGACGTTGAGTTTGGTGAGGATGGCCGTGACGTGATGGTCAACGGTCTTGGGGGAGAGGTGCAGGCGCGCGGCAATCTGCGCGTTGGTGAGGCCGTCGGCGAGCAGCGCGAGGATTTGCGATTGGCGCGCGGTCAGGCCGAAGGGATTCTCGCGGGTGGCGGCGCGCGGCCCGCGCGGGATGACGGCCCCGGCGGCCTGCATCTTCGCCCGCAACGCCTCAGCCGCCGGTCGCGCGCCGAGCCGCTCGAAGATAGTGAGGGCAACGGCCTGCGCTTCAGCGTCGCCATCAGCGAGCGCACGGGCCTGTTCATACGGGCAGCCCATCCGCTCCCATTCCGCTGCCGCGCCGCGCCAGTCGCCGGCGATGTGCAGCGCGTAGGGCTTCGCCGCCCACTCGGGCAAGGTCACTGTCTCCCCAGCGCGCCACATCCAAAACGCCAGCTCGCCTACGTACCACGGTTGCTTATGGGTCAGCGCCAGGTCGAACACCGCGCGCGCTTCGGCGAGCGTGCGCTCGCGGTCGCCGGCCCACCACGCCGCCTCCGCCCGCGCCGCGCGGATCAGGCCTTCGCGCTGGCGGAAGCCCTGCTTGAGCAACAGGTCGAGCGACTCATCGAGCGCGGCCATCGCCTCCGGCTCGCCACGCCGCGTGCGCAGACGACCGAGCGCAGTGAGGGCAGGGCCGCGACCCGGCGACATCGGCCCACGGTCAACCGCCTCCCTCGCAACTCGCTCGGCCTCGGCCCACTCGCCGCGATGAAGTTTGTGAATGGCCAGCCAGCCCTCCGTGAACGCCCACACCGAATCCAGCTCGCGTTCCTGCACGTACGGCGCGCCGACTGCAAACAATTCATCCGCGCGCGCGAACTCGTGAAAGTCCACGTAAATCGAGGTGAGGTTGGCGTACAGGTTGCCGGCGCGCACGGCATGGTCGAGTTCGAGCGCCAGCGCCAGCGCCCGTTCGAGATAGTTCATACCGCGTGCGTGGTCGAGGTAGAGCCAGCACAGCCCGGCGACCTCGAGCAGGCGCGGCATCGGCTCATCGTCCTCGACCCGGTACGCCAGCGCCAAGCCCTTCTCAGCCATGGCCGCGCCGCGCGCGTTATCGGCGTTCGCCAGGCTGAGCCACGCTTCCATGTTGTAGGCGTAGAGCAGTTCGGCGTTGGGGGCCAGCGGTTCGAGAATCTCGAGCGCCGTACGATTGGCCGATTCGGCCTCGGCCTTGTGGCCGGTGATCTGCATGAGCAGCGCGAAGTGAGTCAGGCTGCGGCCATACTGCAACGGCTCGCCCGCCTGCGGCCACAACTGCAACGCGCGGCGGCGCGCCTCAATCGCCTCCGGGCGGCGGTCGGTGGTGTCGCACTCGGTCGCGAAGTCATCCAGTAATTGCGCGTGCTCGCCGGGCGGCAACCCTTCCGCGTGCCGCAACGCGAGTTCGAAAAGTTTGGCTGCGGCGCGGTGGGCTTTGGCCTCAACCGAGCGCCGTGCGGCGGCCGGGGCGAATTGCAGAATCGCTTCGCCGTCACCGGCCCCCTCGGCGTGGTGGGCGAGGCGGGTCAGGTCGGTGCGCGTGGCTGGATGAGCACGTAAGGCGTCGAGCGTCATGCGGTGCAGGGCCAACCGTTGCGGCGGGGCGATGGTTTCGAGGATGATCTGTCGAGCGAGTTCGTGCCGAAAGGCCAGGGCTTCGCCGTGCGCGACCAGCATCCCCGCGTGCAGACAATCATCGGCGGCGGAGGCCTCCGCGCCGGTGACCGCCGCCAGCGTCCACGGCTCGATGCGCGGGCCGATGATGGCCGCGGCCCGCAGCACGGCCTGGGCCGAGAGCGAGAGCCGGGCCGCGCGCGCCAGCACCGCATCGCGCACGGTGGTGGGGATGCCGCTATCCCCGCCTGCAATCGCCTCGGTGACGAAGAAGGGGTTGCCGGCGGTCTGCTGGTGCAGCCGGGCGGCATCCACTTTCACATCCCCGATGAGCGTGCGCACGGCCTCCGGCGAGAGCGGTGACAGCGCGATACGGGTTACGGCGTTCGAGGTCGCCAGGTCGCCGAGCAACGCGCGCAGCGGGTGGCGCGGCCCGACTTCGTCGTCACGATAGGTCAGCACCACCAGCGCCGTCGTGCGTTCGATGCGGCGCGCGAGGTACTTCAGCAGGTCGAGCGTGGCCTCATCCGCCCAGTGGATGTCTTCGACGATGACGAGGGCTGGGCGCTGCTGCAATTCAGCGAGGAAGGCGGCGGAGAGCGCAGCCGGTTGGCCGCCAGCGTTGAGGCGGGCCGGCCACTCGCCGCCGAGTTGCCCGGCCATATCGTGCAGCGGCCCGAGCGGGCGGGGGGTGAAGAGCGCGTCGCACGCGCCCCACAGCACGCGCACATCCGCCCGCTGCTCACGCGCGAAGCGTTCGACGAGCGCCGTCTTGCCGATGCCGGCCTCGCCGCTGACGAGCGCCAGGCGGCCCGCGCCGTTCACGGCGTCGTGCAGCGCGGCCTCGAGTTCGCGCAGCGGCCCCTCGCGTTCGAGCAATTCCATGGATGCCCGATTTTACCGCGACGTTCAGCCGGAGGTGACCTGAAAGTAGTTGCCGAGCGCGTCCTTACCGCTAGCGTATGTGAATCCCTGCCCGTCACCGCCGACGGTCACGCCCTGGGCGGTGGTGCTCCTGGCACCGCCGCCCTGCTGTTGATACAGCAGCCACAAGTTGCCGAGCATTGGCCCGCCTTCCCAGCCGAAGTTACCGCTGGCATCCACCCAGTAGCGGCCGGGTAGCACCATCGGCACGAGACGGCGCAGCCCCAACACATCCATCAGGTGCAGTTCGCGGCCGTTGATGATGACGCCGGTGTTGCCGCCCGAGGCCTCGCGCGCCAGCGGGCCGCCCAGCGGCAGCCCGGCCGGGATGAAGCCGCGCGTCGGGCCGCCTCGCCAGCCCCACGCCCCACAGACTTTGTCGTACCAGAAATCGCCATCGCCGATGCGCAAACCCAACCGTCGTTCGACTGCCGCGAGCGCCTCATCACTCACGCGCACGCCGTTGACGACGACCGAGCGCGTGAAAGTCTGCGGCGTGACCCCTTGCTGGAGCGCCGCTTCGATGTCACGCCGCAACGCCTGCGTGCGCGCCTTCACATGGTTGGATTGAATGGGGCCAAAGCCGAAATTCGAGCCGCGCAGGGTCATTTGCGTTGCGTTGGCCTGCGCGCTGGCGAGCGTGATCTCGACGGCGACCGGATTGCCGAACGACGACGGCTGTGGCACATCACGGCACGTGAGCCGGTCGTTCGCCTCCGCCGAGATCGTCCAACCTGACCCAGCACACGCCGATTGGCAAGCCGCCCGCGCCTCGGCAATAGAGCCTGGGAGCGTAAAGGTTTCGTGATATGAAGGCATGGTCAATCACCTTTCCGCTGGCTTGCGGAGCTCCAGCGCGTTGATGCGCTCGCCGATACACCGGCCCTGCGCCAGACCCGCCTCAATCGCAGGCCGGAAGTGGATGCCGCCATATAGCCGCGAGATAGCGGCTTCTTCCGCCGCCGTGAAGAAGGAGTCAAAGGTTCGCGCCTTCAAGCCACGCTCAACGTGGGTCGTGTCGGTGAACGCATAGCCCTCGCCGAACAGCGCGGTCAGCACGACGGCCACCGCCCCCGATTGCACTGAATGTCCGGAGGGATATTCCGGGAACGGCGGCGTTAGCACCGGGTCGGTGGGGTCGGGGTGGTTCCATGTCGGATCAATCACCGCTTGGATATAGCTGATCGGCCGGACGAGGTTATAGGTGTACTTGGCCTGCCAACAACCGATGAAGGCATCGGCGGCTGCCAGGCCAACCTTTAGGTAAGTTTCTGCCGCCAACGCAAGGCTGGCCGACTCCGTGCGTAACACTTGTGTGGCGATGGCGATGGAATGGCCGGACGGTGTGGCGGTCTGCCCGGGATCATCGGCCCAGAACAGCGCGATCTCTCGTTGTTCCGGCGTTAGGTGGCGGACGGTATCGTACACCTCCCGGGCCTCGGCATAGAACTGCGAGCCGGCGTCTTCGGAGTATTCAGTCGGCGGCGGTGGCGCGCACGTTGCTCCGGATTTGAGGACGAATGGCCGATTGTCACCCCAGGTGGGCTGGAGTGGGATGGGCTGGTAACCGGGCAATGTGGGCACCCATTTCCCCGGCCCATTTGGCGGCGCAAACGATTCGGGGAAGTTGCGGGCGTAGCCTTCATGGCCGCCATCGAACTTTGACCACTCGAAAATCGCTTCGGCCAGCGCCCGTCCATATTCAGTTGAACGCGCGAAGACCGCCTGGCTCACCTCAGCTTGATAGAGCTGGTCGAACTTCTGCTCCAGCGCATCTACCGCTGCGCGGTTCTCGGGCGTCATAGTTGGGTAGAGGCGGCGGAGAATTGCCGCTTGCGCGCTGTTCACAACAGCCGCCCAGTGGAAAGCCTGGCCCGCCTGCGGTGGGGGAAGGGATGTCAGCGCATTCAACCGACCGGACAATGATTGGTGTTCCGGCATCCCACCTACAACGGACTCGTACAGGGCGACCCCTGAATAGGCCAAAGCGCGTGCGGCCACCGGCGGCGTGAAGCCGGGCGTTTCGGCGATGAGTCTGAGTTGCAGATCGAACCACTGGAGGGCGATCTCGGCAGGATATTCAGCCGCCGGCTTCAGCGGTGTGTTCGTCGGCTGACAGGCCGGCAACCAGACAAGCAGGACGATCTGGATGAACAAATGCAGGCGTCGTAGGCGAAGCATGTCCTTCTTCCTTCTCGCCGCGTCACGCATGAGAGTACGGATCGAGTACGCGCACTTCGGTGATGCGATCCACCGGCCAGTCGTTGCGCCGCGCGGCCCGGCGGATGGCCTCCGGGGACGGCGCTTCGTAGATACCAAACAGCCGGCGTTTGTCCGCGGACACATACGTGTGCAACCACACCACCTGCTCGCGGGCGTTGTTGCCGATCACTTCCCGCAACGTCGTTCCAGTGTCGAAGGTCAGCGTGAATTCCTCTGGAAACGTTTGCTCAACAACGTAACGTGGCATGGTTGACATGACGTGCGACGCACGTTTGGAGTGCGTCGCACGGTGCACGGAGGGGAGGGTTACGGCCGCACCTTCAACTCGACGCGCAGGGCCACGCCGAAAGTGGGCTGGTCGGCGTTGTTCAAACCGAGGAAGGTCTGAATCTGTTCGCCGCGCGCGGCGCGGTGCGGGCCGGTGCCGCCGACGATGGCGCGCCGGAACGGCACGTTCATGTCCACCAGTTCGTAGCCGTTGGTGACGATGGACTCCTCGCCATAGGACGAGCCGAAGTCATAGTATTGGGTGGTGATCACCCACGGGCCGGTCTGCGTGGCCGCGCCCTCGCCAACATGGAAGCCCCAGCACGTCCACGTACCGAGCACTTTGTCGGGGAATTCGGGGCTGCCGTCGGGCAACACGCCGTTGCACGCGCCCTCGTGGCAGGTGAGGGTGCCCTCGGGGTAAAGGTAGCCCTGGGTGATGAACTCGCCGCCAAAAGCAGGCATCCCGGCGAAGTCACCCTCCGCGTACACCGGCGTTTCGTCGGGCGTGAACCGGGTGCCGTTCTCGGCGACTTCGAAGACAATGGTGCGGGTGCGGGAATGGGCGGCGACCTCCAGCATCGGGTCAAGCCCGCCCGAAGCAAAGGCCGCCCCGGCGGTGACGGCCAGCAACAGGACGACAACGCCGGCGATGATCCAGTTTTTGCGTGACATGTGAGCCTCCTCAGTGAAAGGTTGATGATTTCACTATAGCGGAGGCCGGGGGCGGTGTCGTCGGGGGAAACCCTATGTTGGCAGTCAAGTAACCCGATATTTTCACAACGGGTCGCGATGTTGGGGGTCGGCCAGCCCGGCCTGCACCGCCCAGGTGGCGATCTGCACACGCGACTCCACACCGAGCTTGTTGAGGATGCGCGTGACGTGCGCCTCGACCGTTTTGGTCGTCAGCACCAACGCGTGGGCGATCTCACGATTGGAGCGGCCCTGCGCGATGAGGGCGGCGACCTCGCGTTCGCGTTCGGTCAGCCCGCGGTACTTGCCCTTCGCCAGTTGCCGCGCCGTCAACGCGCTCAGCTTTTGCTGCACCATCGCCGTCGCCGGCTTCGCGCCCAGACGTTCGAGGAGGTCGAGCGCGGCCGATTGCGCCGCCTCGTCACCGTCGGCCAGGGCCAGCGCCTGTTCGTAGGGGCAGCCGATGTGCGCCCACTCCTCGGCGGCCTCGCGCCATTGCCCCGTAATCTGTAACGCGTGAGGCTTCGCTGCCTGAAGGGGAGGCGCAACCAGCGCACCGGCGCGCCACATCCACAGGCTCAACTCGCCAGTCTCCCATTTCTCCTCCAGCTTGATCAGCCGCTCGAAACAGGGGCGGACTTCGGTCACAATGCGCGACAGGTCACCGGCCAGCCACGCGGCTTCGGCGCGGGCCGAGGCGACCGGGTCGAGGTGATACAGGTCGCCTAAAGATTGCGACAGTTGCAGGGCTTCATCAAGGATAGCTTCCACACCGGGTTCTCCCCGGCGCAGCAAGGCGTGACCCAGTACGGTGAGCGCCTCGCGGCGCAAGGGAACGGAGGCGCCAGGAATCACCAACAGTGCTCGAGCCTCGTCGACTGCTTCCTGCCAACGGCCCTGTCGAAAGCGAAGCCTGGCGCGATGTGCGCACGCCATGAACGTGTACCCATCCAGATCGCGCTCCGAGGCATATGCCATCCCTTCGGCCAGCCAGCGCTCGGCGCGCTCAAACTCGTGCACGACAAGGGCGTTGCTAGTGAGGTTGATGTAGGCCCGCGCCGTGTGATCAGACAGTTTGTGCGCCAGCGCAAGCTGAAGGCTGCGTTCGAGTTTGAACCAGCCGGCGTGGTCGCCGCGATTGACCTCAAGACAGCCGAGGCTGTTGAGTGCGTGTGCCAGCGCTTCAACCGCATTGAGGCGCTCGGCCAGCGTGATCGCCCGGACCAGCCATTCAGTCGCCGCCTCGTATTCATCTGCGAGCGTGTGGCGCATCCCTTTGCGGGCATAGGCCAGGGCCAGCTCCGGGCTGGGCGGCAGCGTTTCGAGTAGCTGAATCGCTTCCTCGCCCCGTTCAATCCCCTCGGCTCGCCGCCCCACGCTGTAAGCCAGGCTGGAGAGCAGCGCCGCACACGCGCCTTCGCGGCTGCGCTGGCCCACGGCGCGCCAGAGTTCTTGCGCCTCGCGGCAGGTGCGGTAGGCCTCGTCCGCGCTACCGGTCAGCGCGCACACTTGGGCATAGCTCTCCAACAGCTCGGCGCGCAGTTTGGGATTGGAGTCTGGAACATACTTGAGCACCGAACCGTAGTGCGAGATGGCCTCGCGGTGCGCGCCCGAGGCGGCGGCCTGCCGGGCGGCCTGCGGTGCATACGCCATCACGGCTTCGATATTACCCGCAGCCTCGGCGTGATGGGCCAACCGTGCAAGATCATTGCGTGTGAGCGGCGATGCTTCGAGCGCCGCCAATACGAATTGATGGAGCGCGAGCCTGTGCTGAGGCGAAGTGGCATCGAGGATCGCCTGCCGGGCCAGTTCATGCCGAAAGGCGAAAGCCCCACCTTCAATCAGCAGCAGGCCAGCGGCGAGGCATTCTTCGGCCCTCTCCGCTTCAGCGCCAGTCACTTCGGCCAACAGCCACGGCTCCACGCGCGCGCCGATGACGGCGGCCGCCTCCAGCACCGCCCGCGCCGAGAGCGACAAGCGGGCCGCACGCGCCAGCACCGCCTCGCGTACCGTGGCGGGTAAGCCGCGCACCTCGCTGGCGAGTACCTCTGTAATGAAGAAGGCATTGCCATTTGTCTGGCGATGCACGGCCAATGGGTCAAGCGCCCGAGAGCCGATCAGAGCGCGTACCGCTGAAATGGAAAGCGGCGGCACGGCGATGTGTCGTGTCGCCGCCGAGGTCACCAGGTCACCCAGCACCGAGCGCAACGGGTGCTGCGGTCCCAGCTCGTCATCGCGATAAGTGACGATGAGCAGTGCACGGGTGCGCGCGATGCGCCGACCCAGATACTTCAGCAGATCAAGCGAGGCCTCGTCGGCCCAGTGCGCGTCCTCGATGACCACCAGAGCAGGGGTGTGCTGAAGCTCCGCGAGCACGGTGGCGAACAGGGCTATACGATCGGCGTCGGCGCTGAGCTGCGTCAGTACCTCACCCTGCAACTGGGCGGCGATGTCGCGTAGCGGGCCGAAGGGGCGGGGGGTGAAGAGCGCGTCGCACGCGCCCCACAGCACGCGCACATCCGCCCGCTGCTCACGCGCGAAGCGTTCGACGAGCGCCGTCTTGCCGATGCCGGCCTCGCCGCTGACGAGCGCCAGGCGGCCCGCGCCGTTCACGGCGTCGTGCAGCGCGGCCTCGAGTTCGCGCAGCGGCCCCTCGCGTTCGAGCAGTTCCACCATGGCCGAATTCTACCCCGCTGTATACTCGCCGTATGGCCGAATCCGCCCATCCGCACCGCATCCATCTGCTCGGCGGCCTGCGGGCCGAGGCGCCGGGCGGGGCGGTCGCGGTTCCCGGCGGCAAGCCGCAGGCGCTGCTGGCCTACCTCGCCCTCCATCCCCACACACCCCACACGCGCGAACAGTTGATGGAGATTTTCTGGCCCGACGTGCCCGCCGAGCAGGCGGGGCGCTACCTCTCGAACGCCCTCTATCGGTTGCGCGCGTCGCTGGGCGGTGAGTGGCTTCAGGTTGAGGAGGGGCGCCTCGGCGTGCAACGCGACTCGGTGTGGGTGGATGTGTGGGAGTTCGAGCGGCTCGCCAAAAGCGCGCGGGCCGCGGATTGGGAGCAGGCGCTGGCGCTGTACGCCGGTGACCTGCTGCCCGAAATCTACGCCGATTGGATTCTGCTGCCGCGCCTGTCGTTGCGCGAGCGTTTCCTGGCCGTGCTCGGGCAGGCCGCGGATCAATGCGCGACCGATGGCCGCTGGCCCGAGGCCGCCAGCCACCTCCGCCGCCTCGTGGCCGCAGACCCGCTCAACGAAGACGCCCAACGCCACCTCATGCGCGCGCTGGCCCGTCTGGGGCGGCTGGCCGAGGCCTTGAGAACGTTCGACGAGCTGCAGGCGATGCTGCACAGCGAACTGGAAGTTGCGCCCGCGGAGGAGACCCGCGCGCTGGCCGAACAACTCCGCAGCGAGATGGTTGCGGCGCGCGCGGCCCCACGCCCGGCGCGGCCTGCCTTCGTCGGGCGGGCGGATGAACGGGCGCGTCTCATCGCGCGACTGGAGCAGGCGCAGGCCGGCCACGGCGGCTTCGCCGTGTTGCTCGGCGAGGCCGGCATGGGCAAGACGCGGCTGCTCGAAGAGTTGCAGCACGCCGCCGGCTGGCGCGGCTGGCAGGTGTGCTGGGGGCGCGGCGAGGAGTTTGGCGTGCCCGCGCCCTTCGCCCCGCTCTCCGCCGCGCTGCAAGCCGCGCTGCCCGCGATCCGCCTGCACCAGGTCGCGCGGATGGTGGAGCCGATGTGGCTGGGGTGGCTTTCGGGCCTCGTCCCCGACCTCGCCGCGCACTCGCCAGGCCGCGCCGCTTCCCCTCCGCCGGACGCGCAACAGTTGACGCGCGCGCTGGCCCGAGTCCTCGCAGCGCTGAGTCGCATCCATCCACACTTGTTTCTGCTCGATGACGTTCACTGGGCCGAGGCGGAGATGTGGCCCGTGCTGGCGGGCCTGGGCGATAAGGTGCGGCAGATTCCGGTGCTCGTGGTGTTGGGTGGCCGCCCCGACGAATGGCAGCGGCAACCCGAGGCCTGGCGGTCGGTGGGCGATTGGGATCGCGCGGGCGAGCCCGTCATCACGCTCGGCGGCCTGCCGTCGGACGAATTGAGTCAATTACTGGCGCTCGGCGCGGAGCCCCTCGGCCCCGAACGGTTGCGGCAATTACACACGGCCACCGCCGGCAATCCGTTGCTCGCGCTGGAGTTGGCGCAGGCCGGCGACCTCGAAGCGGCACTGCGCCACAAGCCCGGCCTCGCCGACCTGGCGTTGCGGCGTTTGGACTCGCTCTCGGGCAATGCGCGGCTGGCGTTGCAGGCCGCGAGCCTGCTGGGCTATCGCGTGAGATACCCGCTGTGGGAGTCGCTGCTCGACCGGCTGGCCGCGCCGGCGAGCGGCCTCCCCGAGTGGGCGGGCGAACTCGAACGAGCGCATCTGCTGCAACTGGCCGGCGGCGAGTACGTCTTCGCCCACGACACCCTGCGCGCGGCGGTGTACGGCGCGCTCGCTCCGGCGCAAGTGAAAGCGTGGCACGCGCACGCGCTCGAGCTTCTGGAATCGCAGCCCGGCGGTGATGCCACTGACCGGTTGTATCACGCGCGCCGGGCGGAGGATGCGCCAGCCATCGCGCGGCACGCCCGCGCCGCCGGTGAGCGCGCGCTGGCCGGGTTTGCCTACCGCACCGCGACCGGGTTTTTCGCTGAGGCGCTCGCGGCCACCCCGCTCGGTGCGCCTCGCGAACGATTCGAGTTGTTGCGCGGTCAGGCCGAAGCCCTGCGCATCCTCGGCGACCGCGAGCATTTGCCCGAAGCCTTGCACACTCTGGCAGCGCTCTCCGCCGAGTTGGGCGAGGCCGCACTGCAGGCCGAGGCCACCTTGCAGCGCGCGCGCTATGACTGGCAGACCGGCGACTTCGAGCACGCGCAGGCCGCCGCCGAGCGCGGCCTGGCGCTGGCGTCCGGCGACAAGCTGCGCGCCGACCTGGGCCTCGAGTTAGGCCGCATCGCCCGCGACCGGGGCGATTACGCCGGCGCGCAGGGCTGGCTCGGCCAGTCGCTCGCCCACTACCAAGCCGCGCGCGATGAAGCCGGGCAGGCGACGGCGCAGGACTTGCTCGGCATCGTCGCGCAACGGCAAGGCCGCCTGCCCGAGGCCGTCGCCCATCACACCGCCGCGCAACAGACTTTTCAACGCCTGGCCGACATCCGCGCCGAGACACACACCCTGGTCAACCTCGGGGTGGCGCTGTGGATGCAGGGGGATTTCGCAGCGGCGCGCGCGGCCTTCGAGCGCGTGCTGCCCATCAGCCGCGACCTGGGCGATGTGAACAGCGAGACCGCCGCACTGACCAACCTGGCCGCGCTGGCCGGGACCGCCGGCGACTTCGAGCGCGCGCTCGAATTGCAGAGCGCGGCCCTCTCCCTCGCGCGCGCAGCGGGCAATCGCCCGCGCCTCGCCAACCTGCTCGGCAACCTGGGCGATACCCTTCACCTTCTTGGCCGAGTCAGCGAAGCACGAGCAGCATTCGAGGAGGCGCTACAACTCGATCGCGAATTGGGCCGGCGGCGCGGCGAGGGCTATGTGTTGCACGCGCTGGGCCAATTGCTGCTCGAAGCGAGCGAACCGGTCGAAGCGCAAATCAGTTTCGAAGCCGCGCTTCACATCCGCGTCGAGTTGGCGGAGCGCGTTAACGCCCTCATCACGCGCGCCTCGCTTGCCGCCGCGCACCTCGCGCAGGGCCGCCGGCCTGAGGCCGAAGCCGCATTGCAATCCGCGCTGGGTGAGCTCGATGACGTTTACGCCGGCCCGGAGATCCTGCGCGACGTACACTTCATCGCGTACCGGGCCTTCGCGGAATGGGGCCGGCGCGAGACCGCGCTCGAACACCTGCGCGCCGCCGAGGCCGCCATGCAGGCGCTGGCCGAGAAGCTCGCCCCCGAGGACAGCCGGCGATTTTTGGAGCGCGTGCCGGACAACCGCCGCATAGTCGAGGCTGTCGCACACAACTCCGAATTTGCAACTGTCCGCCTTGCCCGCGCCGCTGCCCCGCTGGGCCGCCCGCTCACCGAGGCGGATTTCGTCTCCGTGCGCTGGACGCTCTCCACGGTGAGCGACGCCGCCATCCCCGATGCGACCGAACGCCGCCGCCACATCCTCCGCCGGCTGCTGGCCGAGGCCGGGGCTCAAGGCGCGGCCCCCACCGACGACGACCTCGCCCGCGCGCTCGGCGTGGCGCGCCGCACCATCGAGCGCGACATGGCCGCCCTGCAAGCCGCCGGTCACCCCCTCCCCACCCGCCGCCGCAAAGCGAGCGCGTAACCAATCCCCAATCACAAATCTATCGTGATGGGTGTCGCGCTGAGCGCCGACGCCAAACCTATGGCTTGCGTAAATCGTGTCCCGCGAAGGGCGTCCCCATCGCCGGCGAGACCCTTCGCGCGCCACAGCTCACGCCGGATTGAGGCTCGGCGTGCGCGCTCAAGGTGACACGGCTCCCGTTCGTGTCGGAATAGTCGGCGCGTTCTGCGCGCCGTGTGACAGCGGTGTGATGGCGGTGCGCTATTACAGGGCTGTGCCCGACGAACCGCACCACCCCGCCGCTCAGCGCTGGGCCTTCATCCTTACGCTGTGGGCCGAACGCGCGCCGGCCGGCGAGCCGCAATGGCGCGGGTCCTTGGAGTCGGTGGACGGGCAGCGCCGGTATTTCCATTCGCTGGCCGAATTGAATTGCTTGCTTCGGTCTGCCAGCGGCTGGGGCGAAACGCAGGGTTCCGTTGAAACAGGAGGCTGACCGTGAAACCGATACGCAGATTGTTGACCCTCTTCACCGTGCTGGCTGTCATCGCCACGACGGGCGGCGCGGCCGCGCAGGAAGAACCGGCGGCAGGGGTGCAGGCCGCGCTGGGAACCGGCTTCACGTATCAGGGCCGACTCACCGAGAATGGCAACCCGGCCAGCGGCGCGTACGATTTTGAGTTCCGGCTGTACGACGCAGTGGCGGGGGGCAATCAAGTGGGAAGCACGATGACACACAACGATGTGCCCGTCACAAATGGAACGTTCACCGCACTGCTTGATTTCGGCGCGAACACCTTCACCGGCGAGGCGCGCTGGCTGGAGGTGGCCGTGCGGCCCGGCGCAAGCACCGGCAGCTACACTACCCTCAGCCCACGCCAGCCGATCACGCCCGCGCCGTATGCGCTGGCACTTCCGGGGCTGTACACCCAGCTTACGAGTGAAGCGCCCAATGTGATTGGGGGGTTTCAGAATAACAGCGTCTCCCCCGGAGTGATCGGCGCAACAATCAGCGGTGGCGGCGGGCTACTGGGCACGAACGATTTCTCGAATCGTGTCGTGCTGGACTACGGGACGGTTGGGGGTGGCTTCGGCAACGTCGTCAGCGGGACTTACGGCACAATCGCGGGCGGCTATTACGGCACGGTCACCTCCCCAATGGCGACCGTCGCGGGTGGAGGGGTCAACACCGCTGGCGGCTCATTTGCCACTGTCAGCGGCGGGCGGCACAACGTCGCCAGCGGCGACTATGCGACGGTGCCCGGCGGCGACTTCGGCCTCGCGTCGCACCACGGCGAAATGGCTTACGCCGCCGGCATGTTTTTCAATCGCGGCGATGCGCAGACCTCGCTCTATGTGATGCGCCGGGCGACCACGACTTCGGGCGTACACGAATTATTCCTCGATGGCGGCTCGGATCGGCTAACCATCGCCGGTGGTCGAACGCTCGTCTTTGACATTCACATCGTAGGTCGCAGCAACACGGGGGCTTCTGCCGGCTGGCGAATTCAGGGCATGATCGAGAATGTGAACGGGGAGGTGGAATTTGTTGGCTCGCCGACTGAGACTCTGCTCGGCAGCAACATGAATGCATCTGTGACCGCGTCGGTCAGCGCGGACGGCGTTTTGGATGCGCTCAGGGTCAATGTGGTCGGCATTAACAACACCAGCATCCGCTGGGTGGCGACGGTGCGCACGGTCGAGGTGTCGTGGTGATGCACACGCGCTGCCTCACGCTCGTTGCGCTCGCCCTCGTCACGCTGGCCCTCGCGCTGGCGCTGCCCGCCCTCGCGCAGTCCGGCGACTACGCCATTGACTGGTATAGCGTGGACGGCGGCGGGGGGACGAGCAGCGGCGGGAGCTTCACGCTCAGCGGCGCTATCGGCCAGCCGGAGGCGGGTGTGATGGCGGGCGGGGCGTTCACCCTCACCGGCGGATTCTGGAGCGACCTTGCCGCTGGCAACGTGAAAGTCTATTTGCCCCTCATCCAACGGTAGAGACACCCCGGTGGGACGTCTCGAACTTCACATGGAGACTGCGATGGCCCGACGACACGTCACACACGCCGTGCTTGCACTCTGCCTCATCATCCTCGGCGCGAGCCCCGTGCGCGCGCAGGACGGCCCAGCCCCGGTTGACGCCGCGCCGCCCCTCATCGCCGAGGGCCTGATGGCGATGGCGCAATCGGACGGCAGCGTCGCCGTCATCGTTGGCGTGAGCGCGCCTGGCTTCGATGCTGCCTTGGCCGCAGAAGGGACTACGACCCAACAGGCCCTCATCGCGCAGGCGCAGGCCGGCCTGCTCAATCGCCTCGCCGGTCACGCTCTCGGCAGCGTCATCCAGTACGCACACATCCCCTTCATCGCCATGCGGGTGGATGCGAGTGCATTGGCCGCGCTGCAATCGGACCCGGCGGTGACGAGCATCGGCGAGGACATGGTCGTTCACCCGGCGCTCGATAAAAGCATCCCGCAGGTGCGCGCCGACCTGGCGGAGTACCTCGGCAAGCGCGGCGCCGGGCAGACCATCGCCATCCTCGATACGGGCGTGGACGCCAATCACGCCGACCTCGCCGGCAAGGTGGTCTCGGAAGCCTGTTACTCGACGACCGACCCGGCCGCCAACCGCAGCAGCGTGTGCCCCAACGGCAGCAACAGCCAGACCGGCGCGGGCGCAGCCGCCCCGCCCAGCCGCTTCATTGACGGCTTCGAACATGGCACACACGTAGCCGGCATCGCCGCGCGGGTCGCACCCGGCGCCAGCCTCATCGCCATTCAGGTGAACGCGCGCGTCACCGGCAGCGCCTGCACCGACGCGGGTGATTCCAGCCCATGCCTGACCGCGCGCTACTCCGACATCCTGCTCGGGATGCAGCGGGTGTTCAACCTGCGCACCACCTACAACATTGCGGCGGTGAACCTGAGCGCCGGCGCGGGCGGGTACAGCGGCAACTGTGACAACAACGCCTCGCAGGCTTCGATGAAGGCGCAGATCGAGTCGCTGCGCAGCGCCGGCATCGCCACGGTGATTGCGGCGGGCAACGGCGGCCACCGCAACGCCCTGGCCGCGCCCGCCTGCCTCGCCGCCGCCATCAGCGTCGGCAGCGTGAACACCTCGGCCGCCGGCGCAGGCCAGGCCGACCGGGTCGCGCCAAGCTCCAACGTCTCGAGCGTCATGACGCTGTTTGCGCCCGGCACGCCCATCCTCTCCGCCGTGCCCGGCACAACGGTGACGTGCGACCAGGGGCGGACGCCGGATGCGGACGGGCGCTGCTACCTCGGCGGCACCTCGATGGCCGCGCCGCACGTCGCCGGCGCTGTGGCCGTGATACGCGGCGCCGATCCCACCGCCACCGTGACCGAGATCGTGAGCGCGCTGAGCACCGGCGGCACGCTGCCGAAGATCACCGACGGGCGCAGCGGCGGCTCCATCACCAAACCTCGGCTGGATGTGTACTACTCGCTGTGCCGTTTCATCACCACTTGCGACCCGAATGACTTTCGTTTCGTGTTCGGCTCGTTGACCGGCACGCTCACCTCGGTGGATGTGGTTGACACATACTTTCACAACGGCACGGCCGGGCAGCGCATCACCGCCACGCTCAACCGCACCAGCGGCGACATCAACCCTTACCTCCTCATCTACGACCCGGACAGCAACCTCATCGCCCTCAACGACAACGGCGGGGGCGGCGTGAACGCGCGCGTCAACAACCTCATCCTGCCGGTGACGGGCCGCTATCGCCTCATCGCGATTGGCGCTATCTCGGTGGGCCATTATGAAATCAGCGTGACGCCGGGCAACTACAGCCAGAACCCGGCGCCCTATGCGCGCAGCCTTACGCCCAGCACCGCCACCGTGGGCAGCAGCGAATTCTGGCTCGCCATTGACGGCGCGAACTTCCTGCCGACTTCCATCACGATGATAAATGGCAACGTGCGCCCCATGTACTTCACCAGCTCTGCTCGGGTGTGGATAAAGATTTACGCCACCGATATGCTGGCCCAGGGGAATCACCTCATCACGGTCACCAACGTCGCGCCGGGCGGCGGCACTTCGACGGCGCTGCCGTTCAGCGTGACGCCGGCCTTCAACGGCGAGGCCGCGCTGCTCGCGCCCGCCGTGCCCACCACCACCGTCGGCCTCACGACGACTTTCGCCATCAGTTGGACTCATCCCACCGCCTCGTGGCGCAACATGGAGAACCTTGATTTCATTCTGACGGGCGACGGCCTCGACTCGCCGTTCTGGCTGCGGATGACGGAGGGCAACCCGACCAGCACGGTGACGCTGATGAATTCGAGCGGCGAGGCTGTGGTCAGCGGCACGTTGACCAGCGGGCAGTTCGGCCCGAACATGGATCTGGTGGTGACGGATACGGTGACGCTCCACCTGGGCCAGACGCGCTTCTTCGGCTCGGGGCAGACGGTGGTGATCACGCCGGTCGTCACCTTCGGCCCGGCGGCGGTCGGCAACTACGATATGCGCTTTGCGGTGGACGACGACGCCGAGGTGAGCGAGGTGCAGAACGCCGACGTGTTCGGGCGCTTCACCGTGCTGCCGCCCGGCTGCGATGTCGCCGTCTCGGATGTCGCCCTCGCGGGGCCGGCCACCGGCGCGGTCAACATCCCGCATACGTTCGCCGCTATCGTTTCACCGCCGAACGCCAGCGCCCCCATCACCTACACGTGGGCGCCCGAGCCGGCGAGCGGGCAGGGCACGGCGAACGCGATCTACAACTGGGCCGAGGCCGGGCAGCACGCCGTCAGCGTGCGCGCCGAGAACTGCGCGGCCTTCGACTCTGATATCCGCCTCGTGAACGTGTACACGACCGTCGCGCCCGACCTCGCGCTGACGAAGACCGCGCCCGCGACCGCGCTCGCCGGGCAACCGATCACGTACACGCTCACCGTCGCCAATCGCGGCGCGAACCCGGCCGGCAACCTGCTCATTGTGGATGTGATCCCGCAAGGCGCGACGTACGTGTCGGGCGGGACGCGGGTGGGCAACAGCGTGCAGTGGACTCTGCCGAGCCTGGCGAGCTACGGCGCGACGGCGCAGGTGAGTTTCACCGTGGGCGCGAACACGACGATCACGAACACGCTGTACTCGTTGACGGGCAGCGGCGGGGCCAGCGCCATCGGCGGGCCGGCGGTCACGACTCAAATCGTGGACGCGCAGGTTGCGCTCACGCCGCTGGCCGATGGCGCGCTCGATTACGCCAATCCGGCGGGTGGGACAGAGATCGAAATCCCGGGCGGCTCGGTGTTCGAGGACACGACGATTGCGTATCGTGAATTGTTGTCGCCTTCGTGGATGTTGCCGGCGGGCTTCCGCTTTGCCGGTCGCGCGTTCTCGCTGGCAGGCTATCAATCGAATCAGCTTGTGCCGGGGCTGGCGCTGGGCGAGATCGTCACGCTCACCGTGACGTACGGCGACGCGGATGTGGCCGGGCTGGACGAGGGCAAACTGGCGCTCCATTACTGGGGCGGCAACGGGTGGTCGGCCTCGGGCGTGGCGTGCCAGCCGGCGCCGGCGCTCAACTCCATCACTTGCACGGCGCAGGCGCCGCCGCTCGCCGAGTTCGTGCTGGCCGAGACGGAGTACCGCGTGTATCTGCCGCAGGTGATCCGGTGACTCGTGCGCTCCCGATGCTCCCATGGTGCGGTGTTACCGGGCCAGGACCGCGCCGGTCTATAATTCCGGCGCTCAGGAGCATTTGTAAATGCGCATCGCGGTCTTTGGCACGGGCGGGGTGGGCGGCTACTTCGGCGGGCGGCTGGCGCAGGCGGGCGAGGCGGTGACCTTCATCGCGCGCGGCGACCACCTGCGCGCCATCCGCGAGCACGGCCTGCGCGTGGACAGCCTGCAGGGCGATTTCGTCATTCAACCGGCGCAGGCCACCGCTGACCCGGCGCGGCTCGGCCCGGTGGATGTGGTGATACTGGGCGTGAAGGCCTGGCAGGTGCGCGAGGCCGCCGAGGCCATGCGCCCGCTCGTCGGGCCGGAGACCTTCGTCGTGCCGTTGCAAAACGGCGTGGAGGCGCCGGATGAACTGGCGAGCGTGCTGGGTCGCGAACACGTGCTCGGCGGGTTCTGCCGCATCATCGCCCTCATCGCCGGGCCGGGGCACATCCGCCACGCGGGCGGCCAGCCGTACGTCGCCTTTGGCGAACTGGACAACCGCCGCACCGAGCGCGTGGAGCGACTGCGCGCCGCGTTCTCCCGCGCCGCCGGCCTGACGGTCGAAGTGCCCGCCGACATCCGCGCCGCCATGTGGGAGAAGTTCCTGACTATCACCTCGTTCAGCGGCGTGGGCGCGGTGACGCGCGCGCCCATCGGCGTCATCCGCAGCGTGCCGCAGACGCGCGAGATGATGGTGGGGGTGATGCGCGAGATCATCGCGGTGGCGAATGCGCGCGGCATCCCGCTGGGCGAGGACGCCGTGCAGCGCGTGCTGGCCTTCCGCGACAGCCTGCCGCCGGCCTCCACCGCCTCGATGCAGCGCGACATCATGGACGGACGGCCCTCGGAATTGGAGTGGCAAAGCGGGGCGGTGGTGCGGCTGGGCCGCGAGGTCGGAGTCGAGTCTCCGTTGAACGCCTTCATCTACCATAGCCTGCTGCCGCAGGAGTTGAAGGCGAGAGGGAAACTCTGAGCGCAGCGGATCACGCGTTACGTGTCACGCGCCCGGTAACCCCTCTGCTCGTTAGGGCTTGTAACTCACCTTCGGCCTGCGCTTGAGGACGATGGCGTCGGTGCTGAGGGCGAGGAGCGCGCCGCTGGCCGCCGTCTCCAGCGCCACGCGCAGCACTTTGGCTGAGTCGAGGAAAGAGGCGGAGCGGGCGGTGACCAACTCGGCGCGCAGCACGTCGAAGGCTGCCGCGCGACCGTTCTGCTGAGCGGCAGTCGAAGGACGCAATGCGGCCAGCACCGGGCCAGGCTCGCCGGCGCGCGCGTTCGCCAGGATGCGGCGCAGGGGCGCTTCGAGTGCAAACGTCACCGCCGCCAGGCCAAGCTTCTCTTCTTCATCGGCCGTGTTGCGCCGCAATGCTTCGACGGCGGGAACGCAGCGCGCGTAAGCCGCGCCGCCGCCCGGTAGCACGCCCTCTTCCAGCGCCGCCGCCAGCGCCTTGGTCGCCTGCTCCGATTTCTGATACAGCCAGTCGCGCTCGGCCTGGGTGTAAGCGCCGATTTTGAGAACCCCCGCGCTGCCCGCCAGCCGCCCGATCCGCATCTGCAATTCGGGCTGTTCGGCATCCCCGAAGGGCAGGGCGCGCAGCCGCTGCTCCAGCGTCCGCATCTCAGCCCTCACCTTGCGCTCCGTTCCGGGGCCGGCTTTCACGCCGAGCGTTTCCGGGCCGGCCTCTGCCTCACTCGCGAAACCGAGCGCCTGCGCCGTGACGGCGCGCAATGACTCACCCGACTCTGCCGACAGCACCTGCGCGCCAGTGAACGCGGCGAGGTCGGCGTAGTCGGCGCGCTGCTTGTCGCCGAGCCGCTTCAGGGCGGCCGCCACGATGCGGACTCCGCCGCGCCGGTGTGTGGCGACCAGCGTGTTCAGCGCCTCGCCGGAGATTTGATTGGCGACCAGCAACAGGTGAGGGGGGTCGAGCGGCGCAGCCAATTCGAGCAAAGGCAGCACCTCTTCCACCGTGCCGAGGTTGCCGTGAAAGAGCGCGACACGGCAGCCGGCGAGCCGCGCGGATTGCGTGGCGGCCTCCGTGATGAGGTAGGGCGACGCCAGCCGCGCCGACCAGCGCCCGCCCTCCAGATACTCGCACTCCAAATACGGCGCAACATACTTTTCAATCAGGATATGCGCCCGCGGCCCGAGCCGGGCGTACATCTCGCCCAGGCCGGCGCTGAGGGCCGGGTGGCCGGTGGCTGCTAGCGCGACGGCGACCAGGTCGGAGGGATTGCGAACAGGCCGCGCTTGCTTTTGTAACGCCTCGACCGCCGCTTTCGCGCCGCGCCGCAAACCGCCCTGCACGGTGACGGCGTTGGCCCCGGCCCGCACGCCGCGTGCTGCGTGGCTCAGCATGGCCTGAGCCAGCACCGCCGTCGTCGCCGCGCCGTCGCCGACGCGCTCATGGACGCGCCACACCAGGTTGCGCAGCAGCATCGCGCCCACGTCCTCGGCCCGGTCGGGCAGGGCGACGAGGCGCCGGGCGACGGTGGCGGCGTCGGTGAGCAACTCCGGTCCTGGCTTATCCGTGCTGGTGGAGACGACATGCCCGGCCACCGGGCCGAGCGTCAGGGCCAGCAGCTCGGCCAGCCTGGCGAAGCCGCGCTGCAATTGGGCTGGGGCGTGGGGCGGCGCAAGGACGGTGGGCTTTGGCATGTTTGGCAGTTGACTCGCTGGCAAGGGCATTATACAATGCCTGAGAATTATTTTATCAAATTGAATAATTAACCTGTCGCCGTCCAGGCCTTTTGGGTCGGCAAGACCCATTGGGCCTCAGGATATGACTCGACCCAAACTTGCCGGGAGCAACGCCGCCCTCGTCAAAGCCCACAACCTGCGGGCAGTATTGCTGCACCTGCTGCACAGCGGCCAGGTTTCGCGCGTGCAACTCGCCGAACAGACCGCCCTCTCGAACGCTGCCATCACCAACCTCGTGGCCGAACTATTGGAGCAGGGCATCATCCTCGAGGAAGGCGCGGAAGACCAGGCCAACGGCCAACGCCAGGTGGGCCGCCCGCGCACCGCGCTCCGCCTCGCGCCGGAGGCCCGTTTCGCCATCGGCGTCCACATCGGCATCGGCACCCTGCGCGTCGCGGTCACCAACCTGCATGCCGAAATCACTCACAACCACATCGCCGATTACGACGTGCGCGCGCCGGCGACCGACATCCTCGAGCAGGCAGCGCAGTTGGTGGAACGCACCCTGCGCGACAGCGGCGTCAAGCGCAGCCGGCTGTGCGGGGTGGGCATCGGGGCGTCGGGCCACGTCAACCCGACCAGCGGCATCAACACCTGGGCGCCCGCCCTCGGCTGGCGCGACGTGCCGGTGCGCGATTGGATGCGGGCGCGCCTGCGCCTGCCCATCACGGTAGACAACAACGTGCGCGCCATGGCGCTGGGTGAGGCTCTGTTTGGAGTCGGACGCGGCGTGAACCTGCTGGCCTTCGTCTACGGCCGCATCGGCGTGGGCGCGGGCTTTGTCTTCAATGGCCAGCTTTTTCGCGGCAGTGGCGCGGGCGCGGGCGAGATCGGCCACACCATCATGATCCCGGACGGCGGCGAGCTGTGCGGCTGCGGCAAACACGGCTGTCTGGAGACCCTGGTCTCCGAGCCGGTCTTCATCCGCCAGGCCGAGGCGCTGGCGGCCCGCGCGCCCAAAGGCGTGCTGGCGAAACATCTGCGCCAACGCGATGAGGCCAAACCCATCGAGCACATCTTTGCCGCGGCGCGCGCCGGCGACCAGCCGACCCGCGACATGATTGCGGGCCGCGCCCGTTACCTCGGCATCGCGCTGGCGAACGTCGTCAACGCCCTCAACCCGGAGCTGATTCTGCTCGGCGGCATGTTCGCGCAGGGTGCCGATTTGATTCTCCCAGTGGCCGAGGCCACCATGCGCCAAACCGCTTTCGCCGGGCTGGGCGAGCGCGTGCGCGTGCAGCCCACCGATTACGGCTGGCGGGCGGGCGTCATCGGCGCGGCGGCGCTGGCGCTCGACACCTTCCTGTATCGACAGGCGGAACTCAACTGATGGACACATTGCGCCTCGGCTTTGTGGCGCTGGCCCGGCCCACCTTCGATGTGCCGCTGGCGACCGCGACGATGAAAATGGCGCGCGCGGCGCTGACCGAGGCCGGGCTGACTCTGGTCGGGCCGGAAGCGCTGATCAGCGACCTGCCCGCCGCCGAGGCCGCCGCGCGCGAGCTGGCCGAAGAGCCGCTCGATTTGCTCGTCATCTTCCAGGCCACGTTTGCAGACAGCACGCCGGCGCTGGCGCTGGCCGAAGCGAGCCGGGCGCCGGTCCTGCTCTGGGCGGTGCCGGAGGCGCGCACCGGCGGGCGGCTGCGCCTGAACTCATTGTGCGGCATCAACCTGGCCGGCCACGCCCTCACCCTGCGCGGTTTGTGCTACGAGCACCTCTACGCCGCGCCCGACTCCGCCGAGGCCGTGGCGCAGGTGACGGTGCTGGCGCGGGCGGGCCGGGTGCAGCGGCTGTTGCGCGGCGCGCGCCTAGGCGTGGTGGGCGAGCATCCCCCCGGTTTCGATAGCTGCCACCTCGATGCGCCGCTGCTGCGCGCCCGCTTCGGGCTGGAGGCCGTGCCCGTGGACCTGCACGGCGTCTTCGTCCGCGCGCGCTCCGCCGCCACGCAAACGGCCACCGTGCGCGCCCGCCTCGACGCGCGCCTGAGCAACCTGGCCGAGTTGGAGCAGAAGCCGCTCAACGGCACGCTCGGCGTGTACACCGCGCTGCGCAGCCTGAGCGACGAGCAGAACCTCAGCGGGCTGGCCGTGCGCTGCTGGCCCGAGTTCTTCACCGAGTTGGGCTGCGCGGCCTGCGGTGCGATGTCCATGTTGAGCGACGAGCAGTTGCCGTGCAGTTGCGAAGCCGACGTGAACGGCACGGTCACGCAAATGATCCTGCAGGGCCTGAGCGACCAGCCGGCCTTCGGCGCGGACCTGGTGGAGGTGAGCGAAGCGACGAACAGCGCCGTGGTCTGGCACTGCGGCCTGGCCCCGGCCAGCATGGCCGACCCGGCCGTCGCGCTGCGCGGCGGCCTGCACTCCAACCGCAAGCTGCCGCTGGTGATGGAGTTCCCGCTCAAGCCGGGCGCAGTGACCCTCGCGCGCCTGAGCCGCGCCGCCGGCGAACTGCGGCTGGTGGTGGGGCGGGGCGAGATGCTGGCCGCGCCGCCGAGCTTCTCCGGCACCTCCGGCGTGCTGCGCTTCGAGCGGCCCGCCCGCGCGACGCTCGACACGATTCTCGGCGAAGGCCTGGAGCATCATCTCTCCCTGACCTACGGCGATTTCGTCGCGGAGCTATTGGCGTTTGCGCGCTTCACGGGCCTGCCGGTGCTACGGCTCTGACCGCGCGAGAAAGGAGGTGTGACCCCGCCGACCATCTACCCTGTGAATCGTTACCCGTTACCGGCCGTCCTATCCATTTCACTTTGATGGAGGAGACTCACAATGAAAGCTCAGAAGCGATTGTCGAAGCTGTCGCGCCGCCAGGCTCTCAAGTGGGGCGCGTTCAGCACGGGCGCGCTGCTGGCGGCCTGCGCCCCCGCCGCGACCCAGGCGCCCACTCAGCCGCCCGCGCCGCCGGCCACCACTGCGCCGCAGGCCACCGCCGCTCCCACGCAACCGCCGGAGCCGACCGCCGTCCCGGCCAAGGAACCCGTCACCGTTGACTTCCTGGCCTGGGGCGACAACGCCGACCTGCCGGCCTGGGATAAGCTGGTGGCGGCGTACAAGGAAGCGGCCCCGCACGCCACCATCAACGTCACCGCGGTGGCCGAGCCGAACGCCAACTTCTATCCCAAGCTGCAAACGGCCATCGCCGGCGGCGCGCCGCCGCACGTGGCCTCGTTCCAGGGCTGGGAGTGGCAGACCTACGCCGACCAGGAGGTGCTGGCCGCCATTGACGACTTCGTGGCCGCCAATCCGTACTTCGCCGATGTGTATCCCGCGGGCGTGGCCAGCATCGAAGGCACCACCGTCCGTAACGGCAAGCGTTACCTCATCCCGCTGCAACGGGCGGCGATGATCATGTTCTACGCCAAGAAGCCGTTCGACGACGCGGGCATGTCCTACCCGACCGACGATTGGACCTTCGAGGAATTCCTCGAGATGGCGAAAGCGCTGACTGACACCAGCGGCGAGGCGAAGAAGTTCGGCATTCAGGCCAACGGCGGCTGGTTCCGCGATATCGGCTGGATCCGCGGCACGGGCAAGCAGGAGTTCGACCAGCTGTACGACCCGCGCAAGGCCATGTTCAATCAGCCGGAGATCGTGGACATCGTCCAGAAAATCGCCTCCGACTGGTACTACGTGGACAAGATCGCGCCGACGCCGGCCGACCTCTCCGGCGGCGCGAACACCATCCAGACCGGCAACAGCGCCATGAAGTACGAAGGCCCGTGGTGGTTCCCCACCATGAACAGCCCGGAGCTGCGCGCCGACAAAAAGAACGTGCCGTTCGATGTGGTGCTGATGCCCAAGATGGCCGACGCCGGCCGCCCGCATCGCGGCTGGACGGAGGGCGTGGCCCTGCTGCAAACCGACCAGGTCGAGGCGGCCTGGGAGTTCGCCAGCTTCATGGCCGGCGAAGAAGGCGCCAAGATCTACTCCGAGACCACGGGCCGCATGCCGAACACCACGGCGCTGATCGAGAACTTCTGGCTGCCCACGGTCGAGGAGCGCTTCGAGGTCAAGAACGGCAGGGCCTTTGTCGAGGCCTTCAACCGCTCCGAGGTGGACGTGGTTGGCAAGGTGCCGCGCTCGAAGATCTGGAGCGAGGTCGTCAAGCCCGTCGGCTGGGACCCGCTCGTCGGCGGCACGGCCAAGGCTGCCGATGTGATGGCTGCCGTGGACGCGGGCGTGCAGAAGCTGCTCGACGAGGCCTACAGCTAGAACGACCGCAAGTGCGACCGCAGACAGCTGTCGGCGGTCTGCCGCCTGTTTGGGCGGAGGCGTAGTCTTCGGGCTGCGCCTCCGCCACTCGGAGGACGACATGGCCGCTCTCAACCCGCCGCGCTTCAAACGCCCCAACCCTCATCGCCTGCGCGAGTGGGGGGAAGGCTACTTCTTCGCCGCGCCCTTCATCATCGGGTTCTTTGTCTTTACCGCTTACCCGATGCTGTACGCCGTCTGGCTGTCATTCCAGCGCTGGAACCTGATCTCGCCGCCGCGCTTCATCGGGCTGGAGAATTACTTCGAACTCTTCAACGACCCGACCGCCCGCCTGGCCTTATGGAACAGTTTTTATTACACGGTCTGGGCCGTGCCGTTCCAACTCATCATCGCCTTCATCCTGGCGCTGGCGCTGACTCAGCCGCTCCGCTTCCGCGACTTTTACCGCGCCGGCTTCTATCTGCCGATCATCGTGCCGCTGGTCGCCAGCGCCGTGGTCTGGCAGCGCGTCTTTCACCCGGACGTGGGCATCTTCAACGAAATCCTGGGCTGGGTCGGCATCCCGCCGCAGCGCTGGCTGTTCGACGTGGACCTGGCCAAGCCCGCCTTCATCATCATGTCGTTCTGGATGATCGGGCGGCAGATGGTGATCTTCATCGCCGGGCTGGGCAACATCCCGCAATCGCTGATGGAGGCCGCCAGCCTCGACGGGGCCGGGCCGATCCGCCAGCTCTTCAGCATCACCCTCCCGATGATGACGCCGCTGATCTTCTACAACATGGTCATCGCCGTCATCAACTCCTTCCAGACTTTCATCCCGGCGCTGATCATGACCGACGGCGGCCCGGAGAACTCGACCCTGTTCGCGGTGCTCAACATTTACCGTGAAGGCTTCCAGTTCTTCAACATGGGTTATGCCTCGGCCCTGGCGTGGGAGTTGTTCATCATCGTCGTCGGCTTCACCATCGCGCAGTTCTACGGCTCGCAGCGGTGGGTGTTCTACGAGGATTAGGAGAGTCTCATGGCTATCAGTGAATCGCTCCAAACTCCCGCTGCCTCTGCCGACGTGGCCTCGGTCCGCCCGAAGCGCCCCAACTACGCCCGGGTCGTCGGGCTGGCGGGGATGCAGATCGTCATGACGGCAGTGCTGATTTCGTTCCTCCTGCCGACGCTGTGGATGATCTCATCCTCGCTCAAGGCTTCTACCGAAGTGTTCGCGGATCCCATCGTGTGGATCCCGGCCTCGCCGCAATGGAACAACTACGCCAGGATTTTCGAGCTGTTGCCGTTCCTGCAATTCGTGTGGAACACGCTCATCATGGTCGGCCTGGCGGTGCTGGGCACGGTGCTCTCGTCGGCGGCGGTGGCTTACAGCTTCGCGCGGCTGCGCTGGCCGGGCCGCAACTTCTTCTTCGCGCTGATGATCGCCACCATGATGCTGCCGGAGATCATCACCCTGATTCCGCGCTTCATCATGTTCCGCACCTTCGATCAGGCCTCGCGCCCGATAGACAAACAACTTGGGCTGCCCCTTATCGTTCACCTGAGCGATATCGCCCCGATCGTGGCAAAGGACAGTCCCAACGACATTCAGTTGGCGGTTTTCAGCCTGCGCTGGCTGGACTCATTCGCGCCGCTCACCGTCCCGTTCTGGTTCGCCACCACCACGCTGTACGTCTTCCTGATGTATCAGTTCTTCCGGGGGATACCCATCGAGCTTGAAGAAGCGGCGCTGATTGACGGCGCCAACCGCTTCCAGATTCTGACTCAGGTGCTGATGCCGCTCTCCAAGCCGGTGCTGGCGACGGTGGCGGTCTTCTCGCTCATCCAGCATTACAACGAATTCCTCACGCCGCTGATCTACCTGAACAAAATTGACAACTGGGTGCTGGCGCTCGGCATCCGCGCGCTGAACGACTCGAACGTCGCCAACTGGGAGCTGGTGTTCGCCGGCAGCACCCTTATGCTCATCCCGGTGCTCGTCCTGTTTATCGTCGCGCAACGCTACTTCGTGCAGGGCATCGCGCTCACAGGATTTGGTGGCAGATAACGACCGCAGACGGCGGACGGCAGACCGCGGCGCTCCACGGCGGTCGGCGGTCTGCGGTCGGCGGTCCGTCGTCGCAGCAAAGGAGATGACACATGAAGTTCTTCCTCGACAGCGCCCAGGTGGATGAGATCGCCTACGCGCTCGACGTCTGGGACATTGACGGCGTGACCACCAACCCGCGCCACGTGCAGGCCTCCGGCAAGCCGTTCGTGCAGGTGGTCAAAGAGATTGGCAAACTGGTGGCGGGCACGGACAAGACCGTTTCCGTCGAGGTCAACCCACACTTCAACACGCTCGAGCAGTTCCTGCCCGAGGCGCGCAAGCTGGCGGCCCTCAGTCCCAACTTCGTCATCAAGCTGCATTGCGTCGAGCCGACCTTCAAAGCTATCCCGATCCTGGCGAAGGAAGGCATCCGCGTCAACGTCACGCTCGTCTTCAGCGCGGTGCAGGCGCTGGCCGCCATGCGCGCCGGCGCGTTCTACGTCTCGCCCTTCATCGGCTGGAAGGAGGCCAACGGCGAGGCGACGCGCGAGTTGATCAGCGATATCGTGGACATCCGCGATAACTTCGGCTACGAGACCGAGGTGCTGGTGGCCGCCGTTCGCAACGGCCGGCAGATCGCCGACGCCGCCGTGGCCGGGGCCGACATCGTCACCGCCGGCCATGCCGTGTACAAAGACGCTTTCGATCACCCTTACACCCGCGACGGGCTGGCCAAATTCCAGGGGTTCTGGGACAAGTCGAAATACGAATGAGGACCGCCGACGACGGACCGCTGACCGCGGTCGTATCACAGGAGCACTCAATGTCAGAAGCCAGGAAGTTTCTCATCGGCGGGGAGTGGCGCAGCAGCGCGAAAACCTTCCCCGTCAAATTCTGGTTCACCGGCGAGACGGTGGCCGAGGTCTTTATCCCCACCGACGCCGACCTGAACGACGCGGTGCAGGCCGCGCAGCGCGGCTTCCAGGTCATGCGCAAACTGCCATCGCACGAACGCTCAGCCATCCTGCGCCGGCTGCACGCGCAGATGGAGGCGCGCAACGAGGAGTTGGTGGAGGCGCTATGCCTGGAGGGCGGCAAGACCAGGAAGGCCGCGCGCGGCGAAGCGGCCCGCGCCCGCCAGACCGTCTTCGTCGCCTCGGAAGAGGCGCGGCGCATCGGCGGCGAGGTCGTTCCGATTGATTGGACGAAGGACGGCGAGAACCGGCTGGGCATCGTCCGGCGCTTCCCGCTCGGCGTCATCCTGTGCATCGCGCCGTTCAACTATCCGCTCAACCTGGCCTGCCACAAGATCGCGCCGGCCCTGGCCGCCGGCAACGCCGTCATCCTGAAGCCGGCCACAGCCACGCCGCTTTCGGCGTTGCTGCTGGGCGAGATGCTGCTGGAGGCCGGCGCGCCGCCGGAGGCCGTCAGCGTGGTGACCTGCTCCGGCTCGCAGGCCGAAGCCCTGGTGCGCGACGAGCGCATCGCCATGTTCTCCTTCACGGGCAGCAGCGAAGTGGGCTGGCACCTCAAGGCCGTGTGCGGGCGCAAACGCGCCGCGCTGGAGCTGGGCGGCAATGCGGCGGTGCTCGTCCACGAGGACGCTCAACTCGACTACGCCGCCAAACGCATCGCCTTCGGCGGCTTCACCAACGCCGGGCAGAATTGCATCTCCGTGCAGCGCGTGCTCATCCATCGGCCCGTCTACAACGAGATGACTGAAACGCTGCTCGACGAGATCAAGGCGCTCAAGGTCGGCGACCCGCGACTGGAAGATACCGACGTCGGCCCGATGATCACCGAGAACGCGGCCAGGACCGCCGAGGCGTGGATCGCCGAGGCGAAGGCGCAGGGCGCGCTGACGCTGCTCGACGGCCCGCGCCAGGGCGCGCTGCTGACGCCCACCGTGCTCACCGACGTCAGAACCGAGATGAAGGTCAGTTGCCAGGAGGTCTTCGCCCCGGTGCTGACCGTGGGCGCCTACGACACCTTCGACGAGGCCATCCACCTCGCCAACGCCACCGATTACGGCCTGCAGGGCGGCGTGTTCACCAGCGACATGGGCCGCATCATGCGCGCCTTCGAGGAGATCGAGGTCGGCGGGTTGCAGGTGAACGATGTCTCCACCTTCCGCGTGGATCATATGCCCTACGGCGGGGTGAAGTCCTCCGGCATCGGGCGCGAGGGCGTGAAGTACGCCATCGAGGAGATGACCGAGCCGAAGCTGATGGTGATGAATTTTGTTCGCTGAGACCGCCGATCGCAGACGGCAGACCGCCGACCGCCGTGCGTTACCCGCGGTCGGCCGTCTGCGGTCCACGGTCATCTCAACTCAAGGAGCCTTATGAAACACAACGCCCTGATCCACGACCCTGAAGACGACGTGGCCGTGCTGGTGACCGACCTGAAGGCCGGCGAGGCCGCCAGCGCGGTCACGCTCGACGGCCAGCCGGTGGCCACTGTCAAGCTGATCGAAGACATCCCGCTCGGCCACAAGGTTGCCCTGCGCGACCTGGCGGCGGGCAAGACGCTGATCAAATATGGCCGCAACATCGGCCGCGTCTCGCAGAACGTCAAGGCCGGCGCGCACGTCCACACCCACAACGTCAAGACGGAAAGGTGGCAGAAGTAACATGGCCGAGAAATTGACCCTCACCGGCTATCGGCGCGAGAACGGGCGCGTCGGCGTCCGCAACCACGTCGCCATCCTGCCGCTCGACGACCTCTCCAACGCCGCCGCGCTCGGCGTGGCGAATCTGATTCGCGGCACGCTGGCCCTGCCGCACCCGTATGGCCGCTTGCAATTCGGCGAAGACCTGGAGCTGACCTTCCGCACCCTCATCGGCGCGGGCCGCAACCCGAACATCGCCGCCGTGGTCGTCATCGGCATCGAGCCGAACTGGACCGACCGCGTGGTGGAGGGCATCGCCAGGACCGGCAAGCCCGTCGCCGGCTTCAGCATCGAACGCTACGGCGATCTGAAGACGATTGAGATGGCCTCGCGCAAGGCCAAGGAGTTCACGCAGTGGGCGTCCGAGAAACAGCGCGAGCCGATCGAGCTGAAAGACCTGTGGGTGAGCGCGAAGTGCGGCGAGTCCGACACCACCCTCGGCCTGATCACCAACCCGGCGATTGGCCGCGTGCTGGAGCGGATGATTGACGCCGGCGCGACGGCCTTCTTCGGCGAGACCAGCGAGGTGACCGGCGGCGAGGACGTGATCGCCGCGCAATGCGCCACGCCCGAGGTGCGCGCCGCCTTCATGAAGACCTTCAACGACTATCAGGATTTCATCAAGAGCACCGGCGCCGACCTGCTCGGCTCGCAGCCCACCCAGGGCAACATCCGCGGCGGCCTCTCGACCATCGAAGAGAAAGCCATGGGCAACATCCAGAAGATGGGCCGCAACAAGGTGGTGGGCGTGCTCGGCCCGGCGGAGGCCCCGTCGCGCGCGGGCGGGCTGTGGTTCATGGATTCGTCCAGCGCCGCCGCCGAGATGGTGACGTTGTGCATGGCCGGCGGCTCGGTGCTGCACTTCTTCACCACCGGCCAGGGCAACATCATCGGCAACCCCGTCATCCCGGTGATGAAGATCTGCGGCAACCCGCTGACCGTGAGCACCATGCCCGAGCACGTGGACGTGGACATCAGCGACATGCTCAAGCTGGAGATGACGCTCGACCAGGCCGCCGACAAGATCATGGCGATGATGGCCCGCAACATCAACGGCCGGCTGACCGACGCCGAGGCCCTGCGCCACGACGAGTTTGTGCTGACGAAGTTGTATCGGAGCGCGTGAGGCAGACGGCAGACGGCAGACGACGGACTGCCGACGGCCGACGGCGGACGGATGACGGCGGTCCGCTGTCCGCCGTCGGCGGTCAAGCGGTATGGGCTTCGACGCGCAACTCGCCTCCCCCGCCTTCTTCGCCAACCCGTATCCGCTCTTTCACCAACTGCGCGAGCGCGCGCCGGTGTACTGGAGCGAGGCGCTGGGCGCGTGGGTGTTGACGCGCCACGCAGACGTGGCCGCTGTGCTCCACCAGCCGGCACAGTTCCGCAGCGCGGGCCGCGTCTCTTATCTGCTGAAGCAACTGCCGGCGGAGACGCGGGCGCAAGTGGCCGGGCTGGAGGCGCACTATCGCGTCGGCCTGGGCCACAGCGACCCGCCGGCGCACACTCGCCTGCGCGCGCTATTGAGCAGGGCCTTCACCCCGCGCCTGATCGAGTCGCGCCGCGCCCGCATCGAGCAGGTGGTCGCCGAACTGCTGGACGCCGCCCGGGCGCGCGGCTCGTTCGACGTGGTGCGCGACCTGGCCCATCCGCTGCCGGCCACCATCGTCGCCGAGATGATCGGCGCGCCGCCCGAGGATTGCGAGCAGTTCCGCCGCTGGGCGCTGGACATCAACGCGCTCTTCGCCGGCGGCGGGCGCGCCACGGCGGAGTCGGCGCTGCAAGCTCAGCGCACACAGATCGAGATGCGCGACTACATCCTGGCGCTGGCCGAGGCGCGGCGCAGCGACCCGCGCGATGACCTGCTCAGCGCGCTCGTGGCCGCCAAGGGCGACCGGCTGAGCGAGGCCGAGCTGGTCTCCACCTGCGTCACGCTCTTCGTCGCCGGGCACGAGACCACGACGCACTTGATCGGCAATGGCATGCTGGCATTGCTGCGCTATCCCGCGCAGTTGCAAAAGCTGAGACACAACCCGGCGCTCATGGCGAGCGCGGTGGAGGAGATGCTGCGCTACGACGCGCCGGTGCAGCGCGCCTGGCGGCTGGCAGTGGAGTCCGTGGTGTTTGGCGGCGTGACGATCCCGGCGGGTGCGATGGTGCTGGCGATGATCGGCGCGGCCAACCGCGACCCGGCGCAATTCGCCGAGCCGGACTGCTTCGACATCACGCGCGCAGACAACAAGCATTTTGGCTTCGGCCACGGCATTCACTTCTGCCTGGGCGCGCCGCTGGCCCGGCTGGAGGCCGCCCTCGCTTTTGCCGCGCTGCTGGCCCGCTTCCCGACGCTGCGGCTGGCCTCGGACGAATTGGAATGGACTCACGACATCGCCCTGCGCGGGTTGAGGGCGCTGCCGGTTGAGATTTGACCGCAGACCGCTGACCACAGACCGCAGACGGCTGAATGCGGTCAGCCGTCCATCGTCTGCCGTCGTGAAAACAATGCTCGCTGAATGGAAGAAGATTGCTGACGAGTTCCGCCCCGCGCTGCCCGGCCTGCAGCTGGTCCTGGCCGTCGCCCTCCTCAGTCGCTTCCTGCACGGGCTGATCCCGGACGCGACCGTGCAGAAGGCGGTCGGTGAGGTGTTGATGGCGGTGGCGCTCGGGATGTATGTGCGCAATGCGCTGGGCGTGGCCGCGCGCTTCGAGCCGGGCGTCAAGTTCGCGCTCAATCGCCTCTTGCGGCTGGGCATCATCCTGCTCGGCCTGCGGTTGAGTTTGCAGGATGTGGCGGCCACCGGCGCTTCCGCGCTGCTGCTCGTCGTCGTCTGCATCCTCCTCGCGCTGGGGCTGGCCTACGCCGCCGGGCGGCTGTTCAATCTGCCCTCGCGCCTGGCCGCGCTCATCGGCCTGGGCACGGCCATCTGCGGCAACTCGGCCATCGTCGCCGCCGCGCCCGTCATCGAAGCGCCGGATGAGGACGTGGGTTTCGCCGTCGCCACCATCACGCTCTTCGGCACGCTGGCCGTCGTGGTCTACCCGCTCGTCGGCCAGTTGGCCGGCTTCGGCGACCGCGCCTTCGGGTTGTGGGCCGGCACTGCCGTCAACGACACCTCGCAGGTGGTGGCCGCCGCCGCCGCGTTCAGCCCGGCCGCGCTCGACGTGGCGACCATCGTCAAACTCACGCGCAACACCTTGCTCGCGCCGATCCTGATCCTGGTCGGGCTGGCCTATGGCCGCACCGCCAGCCAGAGCGACTTCTCGCTGAGCCGGCTCGTCCCCGGCTTCGTGCTCGGCTTCCTGCTGCTGGCGCTGGCGCGCACCGCCGGCGTGGCGCTCGGCGTGCTGCCGCAAAACGTCGTCGACCCCGGTGACTTGCACGTGGCCGCCAGTGCGCTGAAATTTGTGGATGAAGGGGCCAGGCTCGCCATCCTGATGGCGCTGGCCGGCGTCGGCCTGAACACCGGCCTGGCGCAAATGCGCCGCCTCGGCCTCAGGCCCTTCATCGTCGGGCTGTGCGTGGCGCTGGCGGTGGTGAGCCTGGTGTTGATTGTGGTGTTTGGATTGGGAAACTGACGGTTGATGGCAGACCGCAGACCGCCGCCGTTGATGCGGCCTGCCGTCCGCCGTCTGCCGTCGCACTCACAATGCCTGAAATTCGTCTCCCCTACGG